>NZ_JBITJA010000003.1:0-607632 GCF_044459545.1 Micromonospora sp. NPDC050276
AGCCGGCTCTTCGGAGAAGTCACTTCCCGGACCCGCCGAGACCCAGGATAGAACTCTCCTCCCAGCGGTGTCTTGACACAGAGGGGAGCCAGATGCGGATGCCCCGCGCGATCGTCACGCCCCGCTGCGGGCTTCCGCCAGGTACTTGATGTGGGCTGCCCGGCGCGTCAACAGGCGCCGTAGGTACGGCGCGATCAGGGCCCGGCTTACCACCGCGCCCAACGGTCCCAAGGGGGCGCTGATGGTCATGCGGTCGGTCATCTGCGTTCCGAAGCCATCGAGGTCCTCGAGGTGGTGCTCGTGGCGTAGGACGCGGAAGGGCCCACGTGACTGTTCGTCGACGAAGCGGTGCGGACGTTCGTAGGCGGTGATTCGGCTGGTCATACGCCAGCGCACACCCAGGTGGCGGGCCCGGAAGGTGACCTCGTCTCCGAGCGTGAGTTGGCGTCGGCCGCTGCTGGTGTTGGCCGTCTCCTGGCTGCCGGGCAGGGATGCGGCGTGAACGTCGACATCGAGTTCCAAGTCGAACACTACGCTCGGGGCGGCATGGATCAGGGACACGATCTCGATCAGCACCGGCACATCGGCAGGCTAGCCCCGATCGAGGTTGCTGGTCATCTGCTCATCGGCACGGCAGAAACGGGACGTCCGCGACTCGGCTACATGCGGTGATGGCCGGGTAGCCGGACAAGGCGCGAACTGCGGCATGAGCGGACATCTGGTTTAGCCGAAGTCGTCGTGGTGCGGTACACCGTAGGGCGAGAGCCAGATCCATTGGTAGGTTGCCCGCCATGACTGAGCTCGGACCCGTCGCCTGGCCACCTGCCCCGATCAGGACCGAGCGGCTCGTGCTCCGTGAGCCCGAGGCCCGGGACCGCGTGGCGGTCATCGAGCTGTTCGCCTCGCCAGAGGTTGGCACCTACATCGGTGGCCCTCGCCGCCGTGATGAGCTCGAGCATACGGTGCCTGAGGTACCCCGGCGGCGCCCTGGCCTGTTCGTGGTCGATCTTGACGGAGCGTTGATCGGCATGATCACGTTCGATCGGCGCGACGCAGAGCGTCCGGGTCACCTCCGTCCGGATGCCGGGGAGGCTGAGCTGGGCTACATGTTCCTGCCAGAGGCATGGGGATGCGGGTACGCCGGCGAGGCGTGCGCAGCGGCACTCGACTGGTTCGCCGGCGCGCTTCCCAGCGAGCCGGTAGTGCTCTGCACCCAGACCGCCAACGACCGCTCGATGCGCCTCGCGGCGAAGCTGGGGTTCACCGAGGCCGACCGGTTCGAGGAGTACGGCGCCGAGCAGTGGTTCGGCGTGTGGTCCTCGGTCAAGTCGTCCGGTTGAGCTCGTGCTCGACAGTGCAGCGGATCGATAGCCACCCACCACATCGCCTCGGCAGCGTCGCTGATGGCGGCATGAGAGTGTTCTCGTGAAGCCGTCCCCATGAGAAGGTCGGTTGATGTTACGTGGACGACTACTAACCGAGAGCCTGCGCGTTGGCGTCGACGTGCGCGTACCTTCGCTACGCGTCGTCCGAGTGGGCCGACACGATGTATCAAGTTCAACGTCGGCTGACCAGCCGAGTGTCTGGACTTTTCTGGACTTCGAGGCACCCGACGATGTAGCCGACGAAGTGGCAGCGGCGCTGGCGGGATCCTTGGTTAGCGACCAAGGCTGGTACGCGGACTTCGAGGTGGGCGATGATCACGTCGTCGTCTTTCCCGGTCGGGTGTTCCGATACACCAAAGGTGATCGCGCGGGAAGAGACGCCGCCGTGGAGTACGGCCGGACCGTCGGCGTACCCGGCCATCAACTCGACTGGGGCGAATAAGAGCGTCGCTAAAGTCAGGCCAGGAGGTATCAGGCTGCAAACGGGATGCCGGCGTGCACTGACATCGGCATGTGCGGACGCCGCTCTACCGCCTCCGCGGGAGCGCCAACGCTGACGACTTCGGATCCGCTGAAGAGGTCCTTACAGGCGCTTGTAAGATCAGACCATGGAGTCGCCATTCTTCTGGCGCATCGTCGAAGACGCCCGCTCCGAGATGGGCAGCGACAGCGAGCAGGTCGCCCAGGCGTTTGTTCCGCCGCCTCCGAACGCTGGATCCGAACGAGATCGAACAGTTTCAAGAACGCTGGGAGCAAGCGCAGGGCGAGGTCTACCGGTGGCCGATCAGAGACGCCGCGACCCTGCTGCTCGGACCGCTCGACGATGAAGACTTCCTGGCGGTGCAGGACTGGATCGTGTCCCACGGACGGCAAGCCATGCACCGTGTCCGGGACGACCCTGACAGTCTTGTCGAGTTGGTGTCCGATCGGCACAACGCTCGGATTGACTGGTTCTGCGGCCTCCCAATGGACGCACATATAGGCGCGACTGGGGCTCCTTTTGCTGTCGATGGCCCATTCGTGCCGGACACGCCACACGGAACGCCGTCCGACCTAACCGACGAGATTGGCACAAGGCGCCGGTGGCCCCGGCTGACGGCCTACCTGGACGACAACCCGTGGATTGCACCTCCTTGGCAAGATGCCCGCTAGTTGGCCGACCGCGGGCTCAACGGCAGATCCGGACTCTCGATCGACCGCCGGACGTCACGGATACTGCCTCAATGATCAGGTTCCGGTTCGAGCTGTACCCACCGGACGAAGTGTCGCCGGGGAGCAGTGACTAGCCGAGGCTCCACTGGTCCCGCGCTACGGGCCCGCCCCCCAGCGGCATCGGGTCGAAGGGGCGCGCACTACGTTACGTTGCTCCCCTGCTCCGCTACCCAGCCACCGTACGGACCTCGGCCGACGTCATGTCCTCACTTGACCCCGATTGGGACTACGTGCCGGCGGCCTGCCGCATGAGTTCGAACATGAGCCGGTCCTGCGGCTTCAGCGCGCCCCGGCTCTTGTAGTTCGCCTCGCGGAACAGCAGTTGCCGCTGACCGTTGCCGACCTCCCGGTCGAGCATCCGCCGCAATGACCGCTCAACCCGGGCGTTAACGTCATCCGCTGGCCGGTCGGCCAACAGTGACAGGGCACGGTGCAGGGCGGCCTCAGCGTTCGGCACGTACAGGTAGTCCGGGCCGCTCGGCAGGCGCTGCCGAGTCAGGTCCACGCCATAGCGGAACGCCGTATCGACCAGGTCGGCAGCGGAAAAATCATTGCCGTGAAACTCATTGGACTCCCGCAGCGCAAGCGCCCGATACCCCGGCGGTTCCGCCCGCCCCTGCCTCGCCAAAAACGCCAAATTGCTGGCGAACCGCTCCGCGGAGCCGGGCGGCGGAGCGCCCCAGAACGTCGTTGACCTGATCCGCCCGGTGAACACGCAGTCGATGAGCTCCAAATAGCTCGCCGTCAGATCACGGATCTCCGCGTCGCGGAAGGTGCAACCAACAAACCGGGAGTAGCCAGCCCCTCCGGTCAGCAGCGCGCCGTCGAAGGAGCACTCGACGAACTGCGACAACTCCATGCCCGAGCCGAGCGCCACGTCTTGGAACCGCAATCCGTCAAAGCGGCACCGCTCAAAACGGGCACCGACGCCGACGAGCCCGGTCAACCCCTGCCTGGAAAAGTCGACCCCAACAAATTCCTCGTGCTCGACGATCAACCGGTTGCCCTGCTCACCTGCCACGATCTGCCCTTACCGCTCGCATCCGCTACTTCTTCCAGTTGTACAAGGCGTAGTCACACGTCTTGTACTCGCCTCCCTTGTCGACGTGCCGCTTCTTCGAGCCGGGCGACCGGCGGTGGATAGTCCCACAGGTCGTTCTCGCCAGATCGCGGACGCTGGCCTGAGGTATGGCCATCGGAGCAGCCACCTCCCGCAGCTACGGCCATGGCTGACTGTGGGGCCCACCGGAATGGGGAGCAGGAACAACCGGCGACGTATACGAACCCCCTACCAGGGCTTGGACGCACTAACCTCGGAGGCCGGCCTGCCCAACGTGCGGCGCCGGTACCGCACGTCACTGACCCAGGGATGGCAGCACCGTTCGAGCCGGGCCAGGCTCCGGGGAGCCCGCTCATCGTGAGCGGGCTCCAGAAACGGCTCAGCCGGGGCCCAACAGTTCAGCTGCAGTCGCGCGGATCGCGGCTAGATGAGGGCGTCTTCAGGCGCATTCGCTGGGGCCGCCGGAGCACCGCTCTGCGGTGCGGAGGTCGCAAGCAGTGGCGGGCGGTGCAGCGGGTCGACTGCCGTGCGTTGCGGGCGGCCAGGACGGTCACTCCCAAACTCGATGTAAAGAATTCTGGACACCACGTCAAACATCCGTTACGTTCATGGTGTCGAAAATGTTGTACACCGAGGAGCAGGCATGGCGCACAGAGAGAAGCGCGCGTGGATCATGTTGGTCGTCGCCGTGGTGGCGTACGCCGTCTACGTGGTCACTGTGGTGGGCCGCGCGGGTGGGCGGCCGTTGACGGAGGTTCCTTACGCGGCGGCGTTGCTGTGGACCGTCGGTGCGTCGATCGTTGCGAACATCGTGGCCGAGACCGCGATCAGTGTCGTGAGCCCCAAAGCGTCGCGCGCCGCGGACGTGCGTGACCGACAGATTGGCCAACTCGGCGACTACGTCGGTCAGTCGTTCCTGGTCATCGGGGCGGTCACGGCGATGCTCATGGCGATTGCTGGGTGGGACCGGTTCTGGATCGCCAACGTGATCTACCTGGGCTTCACGCTGTCGGCGGTCCTGGGCTCGGTCGCGAAGATTGCCATGTACCGCGGGAGGCTCCCGCAATGGTGAAGCCGACCCGCGTGACGAACTGCATCCGCGCACTGCGCTTCGCGCACGGCGAGATGACCCAGGCCGAACTGGCCGAACGCGTCGGCGTGACCCGGCAGACCGTCATCGCCATCGAGCAGGGCCGGTACTCGCCCTCCCTCGAAGTGGCCTTCCTCATCGCCAACGTCTTCGGCGTACGGCTCGACGAGGTATTCCAGTACCCCAACTCTGGCGAGGAGACATCATGAAGGCGATCGTTCAGGACGTGTACGGCCCGGCGGACGTGCTGGCACTGCGTGACATCGACCGGCCCTCGGTCGGTGACGACGAGGTGCTCGTACGGGTGCGTGCCGCAGGCGTGGACCCGGGCGTCTGGCACCTCATGACCGGCCGGCCGTACCTGGTGCGAGCCTTCGGGTTCGGACTGCGCAGGCCCAAGGTGCCGGTACGCGGCCGGGACCTGGCCGGGGTTGTGGAGGCCGTCGGTGCGCGGGTTACCCGGCTGCGACCGGGGGATGAGGTGTACGGGACCTGCGAGAGCGGCTCCTTCGCCGAGTACGCGACCGCCCGGCAGGATCGGCTGGCGATCAAGCCGGCGAACCTCTCCTTCGAGCAGGCCGCGGTCACGCCCATCTCCGGGATGACCGCGCTGCAGGGCCTGCGCGACTGCGCGGGCATGCGGCCAGGGCAACGAGTCATGGTCATCGGCGCGGCGGGCGGCGTGGGCAGCTTTGCCGTGCAGATCGCCAAGGCATTCGGCGCTACGGTCACCGGCGTGTGCAGCACCGCAAAGGTCGACCTCGTCGGTTCCCTCGGCGCCGCCGACGTCATCGACTACACCCACAGCCAGATCGACGGCAACGGGGCACGGTACGACGTCATCATCGACACGGCGGGCAACCGTCCGGTATCCCTGCTGCGGCGCGCCCTGACGCCACACGGAACCCTGGTCTTGGTCGGCGGCGAGCATGGTGGCGGCCGGCTACTCGGCGGCTTCGACCGACAGATGCTGCGCGCACCGCTCATGTCCATCTTCGTCAGTCAGCGCCTGCGCAGCCTGATGGCCAAGGAACACGCCGCCGACCTCGAGGAACTACGACGGCTCATCGACTCCGGCGCCGTCACCCCCGTCATCGACCGCGCCTACCCCCTCGCCGACGCCGCCGACGCGATTCGCCACCTCGCTCAAGGCCACGCCGCCGGAAAGACCGTCGTCACCGTATAGGTACTCGACCCCGTATCTCAGCACCCGGTCGACAAGCCGCCCGCAGCGACGCGATATCCGCGGGGACACTGCGACACCCGACCACATAGTCATCCAACGACACCCGCACCACCGACGTCCCAACGTCCGCTCATCGGCAGAAGCGGATACGCCATACCGCCGGTGCCGGCTTGCTGGTAACGGAACGTCACGATGGTCGGACGCCTGTTCCTGTGGGGGCTCGCTGAATCCGCTGACCGGCTCGCGGGCGGTTGAAGGCTCGGACGTGCCTCCGCCGTCTGCAGGACGCTGTGCACGTTCAGCTGTACCTGGCTGTGCACCTTGACCCGTGCGCCGACAACATCCGAGCCGCGCGGATTGCCGACACGATCGGTGATCGGTTGAACAGGATCCTCGCTGGCTTGAAAAGATCGACATCTGCTTGAACACGAGGCGGCCGACCGCCTCGGGACCTTGAACAAGATCGCGATGGGGCGTGAGTGCGCCCGGCGAGCGCCGCTCGTGGCCGTCCCGCTTCACCCCGTGGCTGCCTCGCGGGCGGCGCATGTTCAAGGGTGCCGTCTCGACGTGGCTGCGTCCGGCGTGAAGGGCCTTGAACAGCCTGGCCACGGGTTGCACACCCCGACTCGGGGTGTCCGCCGGCTGACGTCGAGGCGCATTGACGGGGATTGGCAACGGCTGGGTTGAACACGGGTCGAGACACCTTGAACAAGATCAAGAGTGTTCATGATCTGTTCAAAGGCCCTGGTGGCGTGGTGGCACAGCGCCGATCGGCATTCCCGCCGGACGGCACACGGTCATCACGAGGGAGCACCACCATGGACCGTCGTACCCCCGCTACCGAGCCAGCCGTCTCCCGGCGCGGCGAGACGCTGCTCAACGACATCGAGTACCGATTCCGGCTGATGGGGCAGGGGCCGAGCCCGCTGTCGGTGGACGGCCGCAGCCTCGGCCACGGCCTGCCCCGCCGTCGCATCGCCCTGCCGGAGCTGTCGGCGATCCTCATGCATCCGTCCTGCGGCTATGCCGCCCGGGACGCGGCGTGGCGGCTGCTGGTGCAGCGTGCCCGTCCTGGTGACCCGGCGTGGCGTGCCGGTGCGGTCGGCGTTGCGCTGCCGGGCTTGCGGTTCAAGGCGTACCTGCTGGCCAAGCTGTTCACCGGGGACGTGCAGGCCGCCATCGTCGAGCACTTCCTTCGGGCTCTCGGCACGGTCGATGTGGCCAAGCCGGGCGTGGTCGGGAACCTGCTGTCCGCCGCGTTCTCCAAGGCCCGCGCCGAGCTGCGCGACCTGGAGCCCGCCTCGTCCGGGGCGCCGAACCACGCCCCGGGGGCGGTGTTGCCGCCGGCCCCGTACGGCCATCCCCGCCCCCGGCAGCTGGGTCTGGGCCTACGGCCTGATCGCGAACTTCAAGCCCGGCAGGCAGGAAACCTGGGTGAACTTCCACAACGAGCAGCGCGCCCCGCTGCTGTTCATCGCCGGCGGCGCCGACCACATCATGCCCCCGTCGGTGAACAAGTCCAACGCCCACCATTACAAGGCCCCCGGCACCATCACCGACTACCACGAGTTCCCCGGCCGTTCCCACTGGACCTGCGGCGAACCCGGCTGGGAACAGGTCGCCGACCACGCCCTCGACTGGGCACTGCGGCACGCCCGATAAGCACCCGAGGCAGGACCTCGCGCTACCGGACGTGGGCTGCCGAGAAGAACCGCCCCGAGCGGCGACGGGGATCGCTGGGTAACGCAGTACCGATCGCCCTACGAGCGCCGCAGGGGGGCACCAGAAAGGCCCTACGGTTGCTCACCAGTTCGGTAATTTCGACCGGTGAGCAACCGTACGCCCGTAACCGTCCAGGATCGAATCCACTCAACCAAGCAGATCCGGGTACCGGGTGGGGTGTGGCCTCACAGGAAACGGCGAACGTTGCGCGCATGTTCGGGACGTGTACGCCCAGCTCAGCAACGGTTCAACACCCACCCGCGGTCGGTAAGCTGGAGCAGGACTACCTGCGCCGCATCCTGCTACGCGAACGCGACAAGCCCGGCGGTGCGGCACCGGCGTTGATCGGGCAGACCGTTCGGTTCGCCCTCGACCATGGCTACCACGTGGTGCTCGAAGGCATCATGCACAGCAGCCGCTACCGCAGCATGCTGACCTCCCTGCGGGACGGTCACCGAGGGCGGTCCCTGTTCTGCTACCTCGATGTGTCCCTGGCCGAGACCCTGGACGATCTGCTTCCGAGCGTTCCGCCTCCGTAGAGCAGCCCAGCCCGTCGAGGGGCCACCCGTCGGACCGCAGCGACACGGCGCACGACCAGAGCCGCTGACGCCACCACCCGCACTATCGGGCGGTCTTGTCGCGGACCGGTCGCGGGTGCCGGAACGCGCTCAGCACGGCGGTGACGAGAGCAGCCGCCAGTAGGACCCGCACCACGTTCAACAGCAGAGTGTCGCCGGTGGAGTGGGGCGGGAAGACGTCCTTGGCGAGCCAGCCGACGCCCATCCCCAACCCAATGCAGGCGTGCATCGTGGCCCGCAGGCGCGGGAGGGGCTGACGACGGCCGAAGATCCGGGGCACCGTCTTGCCGCCACGGCTCCGGCCGATCAGGACAGCGGCGAAAGCCAGGTTGGCTGCTGCGGCGATGACGGCCAGGACCAGGTCCACGGAGCCCATGGCGCGACACGCTATCGCACCGATGCTCGCGGTGAAGATCAGCGGCATGCCGTGGACCGAGCGGCGGGCGCAGCCATCCCACGAGAGGGGGCGAATACATTCCCTGGGTACGACCCTCGCCGCGACTCGAGAAGATGTGGCGGTCATCGACGCCCTTCTCCGGGACATCGCTGACCGTCCGGTGGACCTGGCTGATCCGGACTGGCAGGTGAAGCTGTCGGCCGCCGCGCCGCCTGCGCAGGAAGCCGGGGTGGCAGCCGAGGCCGCAGAAGCCCTGACCGCACTGCTGGACATCCACGAACCAGACCCCGTACGGCTGCCTCAGCAGTTTGGCGGGACCGTGCGCTGGTGATCAGGCAGTCGCCGAGGGGGTCACCGGGCAGGTTGGACGAAGGCGCCGCTGGCCAGCTGCGTCACGCCGTCGGATGGAATTCGTGTTCCAGGCCGCACCGGACACATTGCGTGTGATCCACGCCGGGTGCAAGGCTGGATCGATGGGTTGGTGGAATCGATTTCGACGCGGATCGCGTCACCCGCTACGACGGCCAGGCCTGGGTGTACAACCGGCCTCCGGGTCGTCCGACCTGTGGGAGCTGATCGAGGACCTCTCGTCGGCCCAGCCGGAGAATCGGGCCGAGCTGATGGCTCTGCTGCGGCGGTTGGCGTCGGCGAGGCACCCGCACACACCCGAGCCGGTGTACGAGATCGGCGAGATGATCCGCCGGCACACGTCAGTGCCGGACGACGACGCGACCGCGGCGGCCTGGGCGGTCTGGCACGCCGTGCCGGAGCTGGACCTGATGGCGAGCGCCCGGGATCGCTGCCAGCACGCCAAGAGCCTGCTCGGCACGCTGCGCGAACTGGTGCTGCACGGCCCGGACCCGGCTTTCGAGATCGGCGATCCGGACACCACCATCGCCGATGCCCTCCGGCTTGAGGCGGAGCGGATCGGTCACGCACCGGTGGCCGGCGAGGGCGAACACCAGGCCGGCTACCGGGCCGCGTACGCCGGGTTCGTCAAGCAGATGGCGCATCGGGCGAGGGAACTCGAGGGGATGCCGGAGCGCAACCCCCGCCGCGGCGTCCTGGCCACGACTGCTCCGTCCGCAGACACGGTCGATTCGCCCACCCCGGTGCTGGTGGCCCTACGCGAGGCCGTGGCGGCACTCCCGCACCAGCGGGACGCTCGGCACGAGCAGTGGGCGGCGCGGGTGACCAGCGCCATCGAGCCGTTGCACTTCGGCGGCCCGAGCGTGGATCCGACCGCCCTCGGGCGGGCGATCGTGGCCGACCTGCCGGAGCTCGACCGACTCGATGAGACGCTGGATCGTCTCGAACGGATCGAGGAGCAACTGGCCGCGATGCAGCGTCGGGTGACGGCTCAGCGGGCGCACCTGACCGAGGAGGTGATCCGCTGGCGCAACGCGCTCGCCCGCGAGCTGCGCCAGCAGGCCGACCATCACGTCGCCGCGACCGGTATCTCCCTGGACGTCGATTTCACCGCCGGCTTCACCTTGGCCAGCGACCAGATCGCCCGGCACCTGCGCGAGCGGGCCGACCGGCTTGCCGTCGCGGACCTACCCAAGCCCTCCTTTCCGATGACCCGGGCCAGAGACGCGACCTGACCGCGGACCAGCGTCAGCCGCCATGATGTCGTCGACGGTCACCACGTCGAAGCCCTTGGTGGCGAGCAACATCAGGGCGGCGTCGTGCCTCGGCCTGGTCACCACCCGGGCGCTCGCCGGCCACGGCGCGCGCGTCGTCATGGCCGTCCGTGACGACGAGAGAGACCGCCGGGTGGCCGCCGACATCATCGTGTCCCGGCCCGGCGCCGACCTGGAGGTACGCCCCATCGACCTAGCCGATCTCGACTCGGTGCGGAGGTTCGCCGACCGGATGCACGCCGACGACCGCCGGGTGGACGTGCTGATCAACAACGCTGGGGTGATGGCCGTGCCGCGCACCCTCAGCCCGCAGGGGCACGAGGTGCAGTTCGCCACGAACCACCTCGGGCACTTCGCCCTCACCGGGCTTCTGTTGGAGCTCCGGCTGGCCCAGCCGGTCGAGCGCGGCGTCTGGCCGCAGCTGTTCGCCGCCACCGACCCCGCCGCGCGACCGGGCCAGCTCGTCGCCCCAGGCGGGCCGGCCGAGCTGCGCGGCCACCGCGCGCCGGGGAAGCTGTCCGCGGCGGCGACCGACCCGGAGCACGGCCGCCGGCTGTGGGAGCTGTCCGAACAGGCCACCGGCGTACGGTTCGGCTCGCTGCGGCCTGCCGGTCACCCGTCGATGCCGATGCCCCGCATCCTCCGGCAGGAGGCCGTCGGCCGGATGGTGACATCCGGCCGACGGCCGTGGATCGCCGATCAGCAGCAGCCCGTGGTGTAGCTCACCGAGGACGCGTTACAGTCCCTCGCCGTGTTGGCGTAACAGCGGACCTGTCCCGCGACCACCTTGTTGTAGTAGTAGTAGCAGTACGGGCCTCCACACCCGACATAGGCGAGAGAGCAGACGTTGCACGCGGATGCCGTGGCCTTCGGCAGCAGCGTGGCCAGTAGTTTGTCGGCCAGCCTGTTGATAATCATATGACCTCTCTCCTTCTCCGCCGGTACGGCGGTTCGTCGACAGGGTCACGATGTCATCGACGGCTTACGATCCGCTAACGGTGCGCTAATGCCATCGCAGCCGGCGGTGCGGCGGCATTCTCGCTGGTTATGGGCGGCGGTGACGGCGACGCCGCCTCCCTGGGAGTTCGGCTGCGACGGCGGGCGGGCGAATGTGCTACCGCTGGCTGCTCTCGCGAATGAGGCCGACCAGCCGGCCGATTCGTTGACCGGGTGCGACGCCGAGGTCCCGGGCCAGGATCTCGCACAACTGATCGTGGGCGGCCAGGGCGGACGCGATGTCACCGCGCCTCATGTGTGCCTCGATGAGATGTTCCCAGGCCCGTTCCCGATACGGCCACTGGCGGACGAGAGGTTCCATCGCGTCGATGACGGAGTTGTGGTCACCGAGGACGAGTTGCGCCTCGGCGAGATCCTCCATCGCCCGCCACCGTCGCTCGTCCAGTGACGCCGCCATGACCGCCACCCCGGCTGATCTGGCATCGACGCAGGCGTCCCCCCGCCACAGCCGCAGTGCCGCGGAGAGGGCGGCAACCCGGCGTTCAGCGCCTTCGGGGAGTCGTGCGCCGGCACCACGTTGCGTCAGATCGTCGAAGCGGGCCAGGTCGGTCGACGCGAGACGGGCGCACAACACGTAACCAGGTGGTCGGGTCTGCAGGATGTTCACGGCATCCGGGCCGCCGAGCCGGACGAGGCTTCGCCGCAGGGCGTAGACGTGGCCCTGTAGCTTCGTCGTCGCCGTCGCCGGCGGGTGATCGTCCCAGATGACCTCGATGAGGCGGTTGACAGCGACCACTGTGCCCAGATTGAAGGCGAGCGCCGCCAGCAGTGCTCGTCTTCCCAGGCCGCCAACGGCCATCGGCTGTCCGCCGACACTTGCCTCGATCGGGCCCAACAGTGACACTCTGAGCAGCGTGTTAGCGTTCACATCAATGTCCGAGTGGTGATCGCGTCGTCGTAACCCGATGCCTGGAGATGGAACAGCTCGGCATAGCGCCCTCCCGATGCCATCAGCTCATCGTGGCTGCCCTGTTCGAGAATGCGGCCGTCGGACAGCACAGCGATGCTGTCCGCCTCCCGGACGGTGTTGAGCCGGTGCGAGATGAGCAGGCTGGTGTGTGTGCGGCGCAGCGACATCAGCCGCTGGTTGATCTCGTGCTCGGTCGCTACGTCGAGACCTGACGACGGCTCGTCGAGGATCAACATGTCAGCGCCCTCCCTGAGCACGGCTCTGGCCAGCGCCAGCCGCTGCCACTGCCCCCCGGACAGCACCACCCCCACTCCGGGCAGATCACCGTCGCTGAAGGCGCGCGTCAGCATGGTGTCGTAGCCGTTCGGCAGTGCGCCCAGGGTGGCGTCCATGTCGGCCGTGGCGGCTGCCGCCCGCACTCGGGCGCGGTCGTCCAACGCGCTGACGTCTCCTACCGCGATGTTGTCGTGGGCGGAGAACTCGTAGGTCATGAAGTCCTGGAATGTCGCCCCGAGGCGGGCGCGGAGCGAAGCCGGGTCGATGGTGGTGATGTCGACGCCATCCCATCTAATGACGCCCCTGTCCGGGACGTGGAAGCCGCAGAGGAGTTTGACCACCGTCGACTTGCCGGCGCCGTTGTCGCCGACCAGCGCGAGGGACGAGCCGTAGGGGATCCGCAACGTGAGGCCGCGCAGGACCCAGTCGTGCTCGGGGGCGTACCGGAACCAGACGTCGTCGAACTCCAAGCCTCGCTTCAGCGCAGGCAAGGAGGGCAGCGGAGCGGCACGCCGGGCCTCGCGGATCACCGCGGTGATGTCGACGTAGTGGCCGAATACGATCAACGTCTCGCCGAGCATCGCGATCTGCCGGACCAGGCTTGACGCGGACATCTGCAACGCGGTCAGTGCCGCGATCACGACCACGAGGTCGCCGACGGTGCCGTGTCCGTCGGCCACCCGTGCGACGAAGACGGCCAGCGCGACCAGTGACACGACACCGGTCAGTGTCGCGAGAGCACTGTCGACCCACAGGGCCAGGCGGTCCTGGTGTCGCTCCTGTGCCTGGGCTGCTCGCAACTCGCGCAGCAGACGTCCCTGGAAGAACGGGCCGAGCCCGAACAGTCGGATCTCCTTCGCGGCGCGCATGTCCAGCAGGAGTGCGGCGTAGAACGTCTGCCTGCGAAACATCGGCACGGTGCGCTCCAGCATCGCCCCGCGCATCCGTGCCAAGCGGATCTGGGCCACGAGCGTGGGCAGCACCGCCAGCATGACCAGCGCGCTCACCAGTGGCGACCAGCGCACCAGCGTCACGCCGAAGGCCACAATGGTGATCATCTCCTGCCCGATGCCCAGGACCATGCTGTTCAGCTGGGTCGGCGCGAAGCGGCTCGCCTCATGGGCGAGCCGGAGCCGATCATGAAACTTGCTGTCCTCCAGCTCTGTCAGCCGGGGGTGCGCCGACACCGCGGTGAACAGTTCCTGCTGCGTGCGTATCGTCACCCGCCGTTCGGCGTCCCGCTGTACGTACTGGGAGACGTGCAGGATGAGGGGCGACACGATGGCCAGGGCGCCGAACCCGGCGACACCCAGCCAGATCGTCGACGTGGCCCCGGCGGAGAGGCCATCGATGAGCGCTCGGGTGAACCAGGCGGTGGCCACCGCGGTCAGGCCACCCACCACCATGATCACGATGCTCACCGCCGCCGCCCAGGGCGCGGCGCCGAAGTAGATCCCGAAGGCGCGACGCATCAACGCTGCCGACCGCCTCATCGGCTGCCCAAAACCTCGCTCAGGTCATGCCCGCGTGCCGCCAATCGTCCGTCCGCGCCGAACAGCACGAATGAGGGAGTGCCCTGCACCTGGAACGCGGCCATCACCGCGCTCGGGCTGTCGTCCATGACGAGGAGGCCGGCCTTTCGCAGCGTCGGGCCGAGTTCGTCGGTCATGCCCTCACCCACCGTGAGGAAGCTGATCACGCGTACACCGGCGCCTCCGAACTCCTCGGCGCGGTCGGCCAACTTCTCCGCCTGGGCGGGACAGTGCCGGCACCCGGCCGAGAAGAACCCGATGAGGGCCGGGCTGCCGGTGAGGTCGGCGCTGGAGACCTGGCCGTCGGGCGAGACGAACTCTGGCAGGGGGGCGCCAACGGACAGCCCAGAGGCGGGCGGGGAGGTCATCTCGACGATCTTCGCCTCGGTCTCACGTAGCCGCCTGATGACTGCGGCGCTCAGCGCGAGATCGACAAGGACGAGCGCCGCGAGTATGGCGACAGCAGTGGACAGAAATAGCACGTGGGCTCCTTGGATCGGTGCGACAAAACGCAGCGCACGAGATGCGCGCATTCGATTGGGAGAGATTCAGCGTGCGGGTGACGCTCCGCGGAGGAGCCAGGTGAGGTCGTCAAGCCTGACCAGCGTCGCGACGATGAATCCGGCTAGAGAAAGGGCCAATATGAGATGCGGCGGCTCGAGGCTTCTGGGCGATATTGCGGGCAGCGTAATGGTGCCAATGAGGGCCCCGGCGGCCGCGCTGGCGAGGAAAGCGCTGCGAACGACATGCCGCCACGCGACAGGCGTGTTCGTCGGGCCGAAACAGTGACACCCCGCCGTGGACCCTCGTCGGACGGCCCGCGCCAGCACGACGGTGAACGCGCCGAAGAGCAGTACGGCTGCGGCCAGGCCGACGATCGTGCTGCCAGGCCAGAGAAGAAGCGCCAGTACGGAAATTTCGGCTGCGATCGATGCCATCGCCACCGGGCGGGACCAACGCATGGGGGCGACCCGCAGTTCCGCAATGGCCTCGGCGAACGCACGAAAACTCATTCGGCTGCGCACTTTTGCGATAGCGGATACCGCAAGAACGCCGGCCAGCGTCAACATTGACGCGACAACAACGACGCCCACATCGTCCCCCGTTCCCCGTGGTGCCCACGTGCCGCGGGGCGTGAGTCAAGCAGGACTCAAGAACCCCGGCTGGGAATCTCGAGGCTATCGGCGTACATTGATGTTGTCAATGGGTTGATTTGACGGCGCAAAGATGAGAGTAATACCCCTCAAGGGGGTTTTATGACCGACGAGTCGCAATTCCTGCTAGCTGTGCTGGGCGGGTCTGCCGCGCTTGTGGCACCCGTCGTCGGCGTTGTCGTGGCGCGTCAGCGACTGATGATAGTCGATGTGATGGGGGACAGCATGGCCCCCACTCTGGCTCATGGCGACCGCCTCCTGGTCCGCCGAACGCGCCGGCTTCGGGCCGGTGGCATCGTCGTCGCGCGCCATCAGGAGGGCGGACCCCGGGATGTCGTCACTGGCTCTGCGGCGTCCGCCTGGCTCGTCAAACGCCTCGTGGCGCTACCGGGCGACGCCGTCCCGGCAGCGGTCGCCCCGGCCGTGGGCGACGGGGTGCGACGCGTGCCGGCTGGCATGGCCGTGTTGCTCGGCGAGCATCCAGGCAGCGTTGACTCGCGCCGGTGGGGATTCGTTCCGCTGGAGGACGTCGAGGGCGTCATGGTCGGGCGGCTGAGGTCCAGCGGCGGGTAGGGCCAGCGGGTATTGCCGACCCATTGGCATGGATCTATAGTTGCGCGGATCACAACAATCATGGCCGTGGTGATGCGGCCGGGTCGTCGAAGCGCTTCGACGATCCGTCGTTCAGGCCCGTCAGCCGGGTGTCGAGCCTGGTCACGCCGGTCTCGGCGCCCGCTGGGCGGCTGTCGTACGACATGAGGAGAACCGCATGCGGAACTGGCGCCTTCGGCGCGGAATCACCGCGCTCGCGCTCGCCCTGCTGGCCCTACCGGCCGTTCCCGGCACCGCGCTCGCCGAACCCAGCTACCCGTTCCGAGATCCACACCTGCCCGTGGACGCCCGGGTCGACGACCTGCTCGGGCGGCTCACCCTGGACGAGAAGGTCTCCTGGTTGCACCAGTACCAGCCGGCCGTTCCCCGGCTGGGCATCGGCCTGTTCAAGACCGGCACCGAGGCGCTGCACGGGGTGGCCTGGTCCACCGACATCGACAACAACGGCGCGGTGGTCAAGGCTCGCGGCACCGTCTTCCCGCAACCGGTGGGCATGGCGAGCACCTGGAACCCCGACCTGATCCGGCAGGTGGGGTCCGCCGTCGGCGACGAGGCACGCGGCTACCACGCGCAGGACCCCCGGGTCTGGGGGCTCAACCTCTGGGCACCGGTGGTCAACCTGCTGCGCGACCCCCGCTGGGGCCGCAACGAGGAGGGCTACTCGGAGGACCCACTGCTCACCGCCGCCATCTCCACCGCGTACGGCTCGGGGATGACCGGCGGTGACCCGGACCACCTGAAGAGCGCGCCGACCCTGAAGCACTACCTGGCCTACAACAACGAGGTCCGGCGCGACGTGACCTCCTCGAACGTGCCGCCTCGGGTGCTCAACGAGTACGACCGCGCCGCGTTCAAGCCGGCCATCACCGCCGACGCGGCGACCGGAGTGATGGCCGCGTACAACCTGGTCAACGGCCGTCCGGCCACGGTGGACCCGGACCTGGCCACGGTGGTCCGCGGCTGGACCGACCAGCCGCTGATGAACGTCACCGACGCGTGGGCGCCGAACAACCTCGTCGCCTCCCAGGGGTACTACGCCACCCAGCCGGAGGCGAACGCCGCGATCATCAAGGCCGGTCTCAACAGCTTCATCACCGACGACACCAACGCCCAGCCGACCGTCACCGCCATCAAGCAGGCGCTGGCCGCCGGCCTGCTCACCGAGGCGGACATCGACGCCCGGATCCGGGAGATCCTGAACGTGCGGTTCCGGCTGGGTGAGTTCGACCCGGGCGGCGGCCGGTACGGCGGCATCACCCCGGACGTCATCAACAGCCTGGAACACCAGCGACTCGCCCGGCAGGCCGCCGGCGAGGCGATGGTGCTGCTGAAGAACGAGCGGCAGGCCCTGCCACTGGACCCGTCCCGGACCCGCAAGGTGGCCGTGCTCGGCCCGCTGGCCGACACGCTCTACTCCGACTGGTACGGCGGCGACCTGCCGTACCAGGTGACGGCGCTGGACGGCATCCGTGAACGGCTGGGCAACTCGGCCACTGTGAGCGGGCTCGACGGGGCGGACCGGATCGCCCTGAAGGACGCCGCGACCGGCCGATACGTCACGGCCACCGGCACCACCGATGCCAACCCGGTCACCGCGACCGGTGCCACCGCCTCGCTCGCCGCCCAGTTCGACGTGGTCGACTGGGGGCAGGATGTGGTGACGCTGCGCAATGCCGCCAACGGTCGCTACCTCGGCTACAACTGGGGGCCGTTCCTCACCCGGGACGAGCAGCCGAACGGCTGGTACGTCCAGCAGCAGTTCAAGCTGGAGCCACAGGCCGACGGCACGGTGGCGCTGCGCTACGTCGGCTACGAGACCAAGGAGAGCTGGTTCGGCCCGGACAGGTACGTGACGGTCGGCGACGACGGCGCCCTCAAGCTCGGCGCCGCCACGGCGGCTGACGCGACCCACTTCAGTCGCGAGGTGCTCAGCAGCGGAATCGACCGGGCCGTGGCGGCGGCCAGGGCGGCCGACACCGCCGTGCTGGTGGTCGGCAGCAACCCGTTCATCAACGGCCGGGAGGCGCACGACCGCAGCTCCACCGCGTTGAGCGTCGGCCAGCAGGCCCTGGTCAAGGCCGTGACCAGGGCCAACCCGCGCACCGTGCTCGTGCTCCAGACCAGCTACCCGGTCACCATGAGATGGGAGCAGGAGCACGTGCCGGCGATCGTCTGGACCACCCACGCGGGCGCCGAGACCGGCCACGCCGTCGCGGACGTGCTGTTCGGTGACCGCAACCCGTCCGGTCGGCTCACCCAGACCTGGTACCGCTCGGACTCGCAACTGCCGCCGGACCTGCTGGAGTACGACATCATCTCGTCCAAGCAGACGTACCTGTACAGCGCCGCGAAGCCGCTCTACCCGTTCGGCCACGGTCTGTCGTACACCCGTTTCCGGTACGGCCAGCTACGTGCCGGTGCCCAGTCGGTCGCGGCCGACGGCACGATCGCGGCCAGCGTCGAGGTGACCAACGTCGGCAGCCGGGCCGGGACCGAGGTGGTGCAGCTCTACACCCACCAGCGCACCTCGCGCGACACCACCCCGATCCGCCAGCTCAAGGCGTTCCAGCAGGTGAAGCTCGCACCCGGGCAGACCCGGATGGTGACCCTGCGCCTGCCCGCCGCCGACCTGGCGCACTGGGACGTCACCCGCAGCCGGTGGGTCGTCGAGTCGTCCGTCTACGACCTGATGGTCGGGGCGTCCGCCGAGGACATCCGGGCCCGCGGCGCGGTCCGGGTCCGCGGTGAGACGATCCCGGCCCGCGACCTGTCCCGGCCCACCAGGGCGGAGAACTTCGACCGGTACGCGGGCGTCCGGCTCGTCGACGAGACGAAGCCCAGCGGTACGGCGGTCGGTGCCACCGCGGCCGGTCAGTGGATCTCCTTCGACGGATCCGCGCTGCGTGCCGGCGCGCACACCTTCAGCGCGAAGGTCGCCAAGGCCGGCGCGGAAGCCGGCAGCATCCAGATCCGGTTGGGGTCGCCCACCGGCCGGCTGCTCGGCACGGCCACCGTGCCCAGCACCGGCGACGACTACCGATACGTCAGCACCAGCACCGAGTTGGCCCGGGCCGTCGGCACCCAGGACGTGTACCTGGTGTTCGACTCCCCGCTGCGGCTGGCGGAATTCTCCATCGGTTGACCGGAGCCCGGGGCCGGGTCGATCGTCGACCCGGCCCCGGGGCGGTCGCTGCGTCGTCGCTGCGGATTCGTCGGACGACGCGAGCTGGGGCGCGCGGCCAGTGTGGGCGATCTGCCCGATCCGGGACCATTTCTGTATAGACGCCCTCCAATTGACGGTTGCATTGGTCAGACGTGTGACCTACGCTCCCAGTAAGAATTTCGGGGCGGTTAACAAAGAGTGCGGTCGGGGCGACGGAAGTCCCGCCGGCCCTTAGTGGCGTCGCTGTTCCGTACTCGTCGCTCGATACGCACGTTGGGCACCACGTCGACGACCAGTGAGAGGAACAGAAGTGAAGTCAGCCGTATCCACCGCTCGAATGTCACTGTTGGCGGTGGCGGCGCTTGTCGCCGCCATGTTGCCGGCAGTGCTGACACATCAGTTGCCGGCGTCGGCAGCGGTCCAGGCGAGCTACTACGTCGCCCCCGACGGAAACGACGCCAATCCGGGAACGCTGCAATCGCCGTTCCGGACTCTGCAGCGCGCACGGGACGTCGTTCGCACGATAAACGCGAGCATGACCGGTGACATCAACGTATATCTCCGTGGTGGCACCTATCCGGTGACCAGCACCGTCGAATTCGGGGCGGGCGACTCCGGCACCAACGGATTCCGCGTCTCCTATGCCGCCTACTCCAACGAGAAGCCCGTCCTCGACGGTGGCGTCCAGGTGACCGGGTGGACCCAGCACAGCGGCAACATCTGGAAGGCTCCGCTCGACCGGGCCAACAAGCTGCGGGCGCTCTACGTCAACGACAAGCGCGCGTACATGGCGTCGAAGACGATCAGCTCGGCGGGCTGCTACGGGACGTACAACATCACGGCCAACCAGGCCGCGTGGGCCTGGGAGTCGGGGTCGCAGTGCGACGGCGCCAAGTACAGCCTGAACGACTTCCCCGCCGTCCCGCGTAACCAGGACGACATCGAGATCGAGACGGGTACGACCTGGACCACTGCCATCGTGGGCGTCCGCCAGGTGACCACGAGTTCCGACGGCGCGAACCGGGTCGCCCTCTTCCAGCAGCCGGGCGCGGCCATCGCGCAGGGCGCGTTCAACGGCAATGCCCAGGTCGGCGGCACCCACAAACTCATGAACGCGTACGAGTTCCTGGACGCGCCCGGTGAGTTCTATTTCGACAAGGGCACCAAGACGGTCTACTACTACAAGGCCAGCGCCGAGAACATGTCGACCGCGACGGTCTACGCGCCGAACAACGTCACCACGGTGCTGCGGGTGGCCGGCACCTCGACGACCAGCCACGCCCGCAACATCACGTTCTCCGGTCTGACGGTGCGGCACTCGGACTGGAACCTGTTCAACGTCGCCGGTTCGTCCTTCAAGCAGGCGCAGCAGGGCAATCTCGGAGCGCAGGTGTACGCGAAGGGCAACTTCCACGTCTACTACTACCGCAACGTGGACGTCACCCCGGGCATCATCCAGATCCAGAACGCCGACGGCCTCCTGCTGCAACGCAACCGGATCGAGCACACCGGCGCTGACGGAATCAACATGGTCAACGACGTGCAGGGCACCCAGTTGATCGGGAACGCCACCAACGACATCGCCGGGTCGGCCATCACCGTCGGCCATCCCCAGCACGTCTACATCGGGGACGGCACGTCGACCAACCGGGAGAAGTACTCCGCGCAGGTCGAGGGACTGCCGAAGAACATCGACATCAAGAACAACTATCTCTACGACAGCGCCGTCCTGTTCAACGGGCACAGCCCCATCTCGGCGTATTTCGCGGACACCCTCACGATCCAGCGCAACCGGATCGAGAAGGCCCCCTGGTCCGGCATCACCCTCGGCTGGGGCTGGTGGAACTTCGACGGCTCATCGGGCTCGATCGTGCCCAACCGGCCCACCACGACGGCGCGGAACAACACCATCAGCTACAACCACATCATCGACACCGTGCAGCGGCTCAGCGACACGGCCCCGATCTACACATTGGGCAGCCAGCCCGGGACCACCATCACCAACAATTACCTCCAAGGCGTGCCGTCGGGCCACAAGTACGGACTGCACCCGGACGAGGGATCGGCGTACATCACGTTCCGGGACAACGTTCTGAGCATCGACAAGAACGTCACCTGGATGATCAATTCCGACGACTTCGGCCGGAAGCACGATCTGAGCATCACGCAGATCTACGGCCCGATCAACAAGGTCTCGAACAAGAACCTGCCGAACAGCACGGTCGCCGACATTCTCGTCTCCTCCGACTATGTCTGGCCGGCGGCGGCCTATGCCATCGCGGCGAACTCCGGCCTGGAGGACGCGTACCGGGACATCATTCCGGCGAGCAATTTCTCCGCGCCGAACTATGTGCTGTCGGCCAGCACGTTCGTCACCAGCGCCACGGCGTCTATCCCGATCCGGAGCACGGGCGACGCCACCAAGTCGGTCTGGCTGGCCCCGTACGGCACCACGACCTTCACCACCGGGGCGACCATGACCAGGGCGGCCGGCACCGCCACGTCCATCGCCGTGCCGAGCACCCAGGGGGAGTACCGGCTCTACGTCGTCGACGCGCAGGGTAACCGGTCGGCCGAGTCCACCTCGATCGTCCGGCAGCAGCAGGGCGGCGGCAGCGGTACGGGGACCGGACAACTCGTGGGTGGCCAGTCCGGCCGCTGCGTCGAGGTGCCCAACTCCTCGACCACCAACGGCACTCAGACGCAACTCTGGGACTGCTCCAGCGGCACCAACCAGCGGTGGACCCAGACCGCCAGCAAGCAGTTGACCGTGTACGGCAACAAGTGCCTGGACGCCTCCGGGGCCGGCACGGCCAACGGCACCGCGGTCATCATCTGGGACTGCCACGGCGGGCTCAACCAGCAGTGGAACGTCAACACCAACGGCACCATCACCAACGCCCAGTCCGGGCTCTGCCTCGACGCCAACGGCGCCGCCACCGCCAACGGCACCAAGGTCATCCTCTGGTCCTGCAATGGCGGCACGAACCAGCAGTGGACGCTGCGTAGCTGACCGACCAGACTCCGGGGTCAGGCCGACACGGGCCTGGCCCCGGCTTCTTCTTCTTGGCATCGCCGGAGATCATCCGCGGGCCGGTGGGCACCCAGTACGCGGAGTGGTCCTGGACCGGCGTGCAGGAGGTGGCCGTGAACTGCCTTCCAGGCCGTCTTCCTTAAAGTACGACCCCGGTGTCCACATAGGTCGGTGCAACGCTCCTCGTCACAGATGTAGAGCACCTGGATGTTACGAAGGGAATGCTCAGGCTGAGTGACATGTATCGCTTCCCCATTGCGTCGAGGACGAAGGTTGCCTCGGGCTA
The DNA here is from genome assembly GCF_044459545.1 of Micromonospora sp. NPDC050276. NCBI lineage: Bacteria > Bacillati > Actinomycetota > Actinomycetes > Micromonosporales > Micromonosporaceae > Micromonospora > Micromonospora sp. NPDC050276. The sequence continues at coordinate 22,258 of NZ_JBITJA010000003.1, forward strand.
CCTTGACCCCGGATCAATGATCATCGTGGGCGGCCGGCATCCCGGCCGAACCCGCGAGAACCGGGTAATCACCCGAAGGAGGTTCCATGGCACGCACCCGCATGGCTGGGGCGCTCGCCGCTGTCCTCGTCGTACCGGCTCTCACCGTCGTGGTCGCGGCGTCGCCGGCGGCGGCGGAAGCCGCCGCACCGAAGGCCGCCCTGCCGAGTGACATGCGTGAGCTCACCCGCAAGGACTTCACGCTGGACGGTCGGCCGATCGAGACGTCCTCGCGGTATCAGCCGCGTACGAGCGCGCGGAAGCAGGCGGCAGCCGAGACGCCGGCGGTCGGCACGGTCCGCCAGTGGCTCGGCCTCGACGACGTCCAGGGGACGGTCTACCGCAAGGACTACACGTTGCGGGCCGTCGGTGAGCACATCGAGGTCTGGGTCGCCAACGACCTGTCGTTCCCGGCCGGTGACTGCCGCGCCCAGGTGCCGTCCTCGACGCAGGTCACCGACGCGCAGGTGCAGCACCTCGTCGACGAGTTCGACAACAACATGTACCCGAAGGAGACCAACGCCTTCAGCACCCCGCCGAACCGGGACGGCACCAACGCCCAGGTCCCGGCGGACGAAAACGGCAACGGTGGGGTCTACACCGGCGCCGGTGACAAGACCGTCACGCTCGTCGACAACGTGCGCGACGACAACTACTACACGTTCCCGGCGGCCCCGACGTACATCGCCGGGTTCTTCTCCGCCCAGTTCAACGAGCTGTTCGACCGGAACGTGATGACGGTCGACGCGTTCGACTGGCTGCACCGGATGACGGCGAACCCGCCGGATGAGCCGACCAGCGACCTGTGCACCAGCCGTGGCGCACGGCCGAACAGCTACGAGGGCACGTTCGCGCACGAGTGGCAGCACCTCGCGCACTACTACACGGACCCGTTCGAGGAGAACTGGATCAACGAGGGCCTCTCCGACTTCGCCATGTCGTTGACCGGGTACAGCGACTCGAAGGCCACCGTCTTCGACCGCGGCGCCGATGGTCACCTCTTCTGCTACCAGGGGTTCGGCACGGTCCAGACGCCGTACAATACCAACCCGCGCGACTGCGGTGGGCCGGAGAACTCCCTCACCCTGTGGGACGAGAGCCCGAACCCGAACGCGGTCCTGGCCGACTACGGCAACGCGTACTCGTTCATGCTGTTCCTGTACGACCGCTACGGTGCCGACTTCATGTCCCGGCTGCACCGTGACGGTGCCCGGCAGGGCCTCGCCAGCCTGGACGCCGAGCTGGAGACGGTCGGGGTCCACGACGTCTACCAGGTCATCCACGACTTCCAGTCGATGACGCTGCTGGACAAGCTCGTCGGCGAGTCGAAGCTCGGCATCACCCTCGGCGTCGCCAAGAGCCGGGTCACCACGCCGAGCCTGCGCTCCACCGTCAACCTGGCCAGCACGGCGGCCAACGGCACGCCGGGCGTCGCGCCGAACGGCGCCGACTACGTGCAGTTGGGCGCGGCGAAGGGCAAGGTGCTCAGCGGTCGCGACCTGCGGTCGGTGAAGTTCCAGGGCGCGAAGACGCTGCCCGCGCTCCCGCTGTCGTGGACGAGCACCACCCAGGACCCGGACCGGCCGGGCAACGCGGTGCTCTTCTCCGGCAACGCCAACAGCCTGGACTCGGCGGCGGTCACCTCCGTCACCGTGCCGACCGCTGACCCGACGCTGCGGTTCCTCGCCAAGTACGGCGCGGAGCTGGGTTACGACTACGGCTACGTCACCGTGTCGACCGACGGCGGCGCCACGTACACCGCGATCCCCGGTGACAAGACCGTCGACGGGCCGCGCGGTCCGGCGCTCAACGGCACGACGAGCGGCTTCGAGGCGCGTTCCTACGACCTGTCGGCGTACGCCGGCAAGACCGTGCTGCTCGGCTTCGAGTACGTCAGTGATGGTGGCACCAACGAGGGCGGCCTGCTGCTCGACGACATCACCGTCGGCGGGAAGCTGATCAGCGACGGCGCCAGCCTGGCACCGTTCGACTCGCCCACGGAGATCCGGCCGACCCAGATCAGCAACTGGAACCTGCGGCTCGTCGGCATCGACGAGAAGCACTCGATCGCCTGGCAGTTCGAGTCCAACGGTCGCTCCGATGTCACGATCGGCAAGCTTGAGCTGGCCGTGCTGGACGCGTTCCCGAAGGTCGTCGCCATCGTGGCGTACGACGAGCCGACCGAGCAGGTGCGGCAGTACGCGCCGTACCAGCTCACCGTGAACGGTGTGGTGCAGCCCGGGGGCAGCGGTTCGCTGAGCTGATCTCCAACCCCGTTGCGGGGGCACTCGCCGTCGAGGTCGACGGCGGGTGCCCCCGCGCCTGTTCTGGATCGTGCGATGCGGTCGTCGGAGTAAATGTTGGCTGGAGAGGTGCCGCCGGGCAGCGTGCGGGTAATGCGGGAGGATGAAATCAACCTGGAAGCCGCACGAGAAGCACGGTGGCCTGTCGGAGAAGGACAAGCGCGAGCTGCCCGAGACCGTGTTCGCGTTCCCCCGCAAACGCAAGGAACCGATGACCGACGCCAGTCACGTCCGCAACGCCGTCGCCCGGTTCGATCAGGTGCAGGGCGTCACCGACGAGGACCGCGACCTTGCCTTTCAGAACATCCTCGCCGCCGCCGCGCACTACGGCGTCGACGTCGCCGAGACGAACTGGCGGCAACTCGGCAAACTCCCGCACACTCCGAATCCCGCCCACTGACGAGACGGGCGTAGGCGCGCGCCGGACCCCAGCCGTCCGCCCACCCGCCGGTTGGGCCACTCCGGCCCGGTCAGGTCGCCTTCATCGATGCGAGGACGTCGAGGTAGTGCGGGTTCTTCATGACGCCCAGCACGTTGCCGAACGGGTCGACCACCGACGCGGTGATGAAGCCCTCGTCCCCGTGCGCGGTGATTGGTTGGTACTCCGTGGCGCCCATCGCCAACAGCCGCTCGACGGTCGCGTCGAGGTCGTCGACGCACCAGTGCATGACCACCCCGCCTGGCCCGGTCGTCGCGCCGGCCGGAGCCCACCGGCGGTCGATGATGCCCATCTCGGCCTGGTAGTCCCCGATGCGGAACTCGGTGTAGGCCGGGCGTCCGTCGGGGCCGGGGCGCATAAAGTACGCCTCGACGCCGAGAAAGTCCGCGTACCACGCCGTGGCCGCCGCCACGTCGTCCGCCCAGATGTTGAGGGTGGCAAATCCTCGCAGGCTCATCAGGTGTCCTCTCGTCGATGTCGTCGGTGCTGACGCTATCGACGATTGCGGAAGGTTTGCTTCCGCAATGATCGGTCGATTCGCTCGTGTCGAACTGGAGCGGCGAACCAAGTGAAACCTCAACTAGATGCTTGCGATGTCAATAAAGTGCGGCGACGATGGTCGGAAGATCCGTCGACGCATTGGAGTATGTGCATGCGAGCAAGAGCAGCACGGGCCGGCGCAGTGTTGACCATGTCCGCGATCATGAGCGCCGGGCTCGGTGTCCTGGCCTCGCCCGCCTCGGCTCAGGAATCCGGCCTGACCTTCTACAGCGGGACCTTCACCACGGTCGTCGCGCACTTCCCAGCACCGACCGGTGCCTGCACGCCGCTGCCCGCTACCGCCGACAGTCACGTCGGCTGGAGCGGCTTCCGGGACGTCACCTTCTACCGGACTGCGGACTGTTCCGGGCAGGCGACGGGTGCGGGCACGCTCCTGACCTATCCGGCCGGGCAGTACCTGAGTTTCCGCGCGATTTGAGCGCCTGACCGTACTCCGGGACGGGGCCGACGGTGACGGTACGCCCTGTCCCGGGCCGGGAGCCGGCACCCGGCGGGCCGCATCTTTCGTCGGTTGCCGGGTAGTCGCCGCCATTGCCAGCACGAATGGCGGGAGACAGCGTGGAGAGCTACCCGGCAGTCGAGAACCACGGTCTGGTCGGTGAACTGCAGACCGCGGCGCTGATCAGCACGGACGGCACGGTCGACTGGTTCTGCGCGCCGCGCTTCGACTCGCCGAGCCTCTTCGGCGCGCTGCTGGACCGCCGCCACGGCGGCCACTTCCAGCTCTCGCCCGACGGTGTCGACTACCCGAGCAAGCAGCTCTACCTGCCCGGCACGCCAATCCTGATCACCCGGTTCCACAGCGCCGACGGCGTGGGGGAGCTGCTGGACTTCATGCCCGTCACCGGTGAGCGCGCCACCGACCAGCACCGGCTGATCCGCCTGGTCCGGATGGTCCGGGGAACCATGCGGTTCCGGTTCCACTGCAACCCACGGTTCAACTACGGGCGCGATCCGTTCGAGCTGGAGGTGCACCCTGAGGGCGACGTGTTCCGGAGCGCTCGGCCTCTATTCCGAGGAGATCGCGCCGACCGGAGAGCAGATCGGCAACTTCCCGCAGGCGTTCAGCCACCTCTCGCTGATCAGCACGGCGGCCCACCTCGACGACCTGCTCGACCAGCAGGGCTGACCGTCCACCTCAGAACAGCGTCAGCGGCTCGACCGGGATCGGCTCGGGCAACGCGTCGAGCCCGGGTAGGCGGGTCCGTACCTCGTCGTGGAACCGGCGGGCGAGCGCCGGCGCGTCGGCGTTGTCGGGGGTGTGGATGAACATCGTGGGCGAGCGCCCCTCGCGTAGCCAGGTGACGGTCACGTCGATCCAACGCTGCCACCCCTCGACCGTGCGCGTCGAGTCGTCGCGACCGAGGTAGCGGACGATCGGCCGGTCGGTCAGGGCGAGCGACCGCAGCGGCACGCGTGGCTTCTTGGTCCAGGCGTCCCGCTCCGCGTCGCTGGTCGGTGGGCTCGCGAAGAAGGCGGTCGTGTCGAAGGGAATCCACTCGGCGGAGACCGCGGCGAGGGTCGCACCGAGCAGGTGGGCCGCGCGGGCGTCGGTGAAGAAGGCGGGATGGCGGACCTCCACCGCGTACCGGCGCGACTGGGGAAGTTGCGCCAGGAAACGGCTCAGGGCCGGGACGTCGGCGGGTGCGAACGAGCCGGGCAGCTGGATCCAGAGTGCGTGGGCGCGCGGGCCGAGCGGCTCGATGGCGTCCAGGAAGGCACGCAGCGGTTCGCCGATGTCGTTGAGTCGACGTTCGTGCGTGATGACCTTGGGCAGCTTGAGGACGAACCGGAAGTCGGGGTCGGTCTGCGCGGCCCACGAGGCCACGGTCTCCCGTGCCGGGGTCGCGTAGAACGTCGTGTTGCCCTCCACGGCGTCGCACCAACTGGCGTAGTGCCGCAGGCGCTCCGTGGGCGGCAGCCGGTGGCCCGGCCACGACCGGTGGCTCCACATCGCGCACCCCACGTGCAGACGCATGACCGCCCTTTCCGCCGGTGAACCGCCCTCGACCGGAGCCCACCGTATCCAGACCGTCGGACCGGACCGGAGCCGACGGTGCGGCAGGTAGGGTCCGACGCCATGCGCGTGTTGTTCGCCAGTCTCGCGTCCGTCGGTCACACCTACCCGCTGATACGCCGCCTGACCGAAGTCGTCAACTAAAGGTTGACGGGACACATGCGTCAACTTATGGTTGACGCATGACGGATCCTCTCCAGATGAGCAACAACGTCAAGCTTGACGACCTGATCCAGGCGATCAAGAAGGTGCACACCGACGCGCTCGACCAGCTCACCGACGCGGTCATCGCCGCCGACCACCTTGGTGAGGTCGCCGATCACCTGATCGGGCACTTCGTCGACCAGGCCCGGCGCTCGGGCGCCTCCTGGACCGACATCGGCCGCAGCATGGGGGTCACCAAGCAGGCCGCCCAGAAGCGCTTCGTGCCGAAGGCGACCGACGCCGCGGCGCTCGATCCGAACGCCGGCTTCGGCCGGTTCACTCCCCGCGCCCGCAACGTGGTGATGGCCTCCCAGGAGGAGGCCCGGGCCAGCGGCAACGCCGAGATCGGCCCCGAGCACCTGGTGCTGGGCCTGCTGGCCGAGCCGGACGGGCTGGCTGCCAAGGTGATGGCTGGCCGGGGCGCCACCCCCGAGGCGGTACGGGAGGCGGTCGGTGCCGTCCTTCCGCCCCGGGCCGAGCAGGTTCCGGACCTCATCCCGTACGACGCGCGGGGCAAGAAGGCGTTGGAGCTGACCTTCCGGGAGGCGCTGCGCCTCGGGCACAACTACATCGGCACCGAGCACCTCCTGCTCGCCCTGCTGGAGCAGGAGGACGGCGCCGGCGTGCTCACCACCCTCGGCCTGGACAAGGCGGCGGTCGAGGCCGACCTGTCCGCCGCTCTCGCCGCCGTCGTCGGTAAGGAGTAAAAACCCGGGGTCAGGACGCCTCAGGGAAGCCGTAACGCAGGGCGTGCTCCGGATCGGCCGGGTCGATCTGGCGTACGCCCGCGTCGGCGAGGCGCTTGTTGACCTCGTCGAGCTGCTCGCGCACCAGTCGGGCCTCCTCCTCGGTGACCCGGCCCCGGTGTGGCTTTCCGGCGTGCTCCAGCGTGCCGTAGTCGATCTTCTCGGCGCTCTTGCGGGCCTTGGGCGGGCGGACCCGCTCGGCCGTCTTCAACAACTGCGCCATCGGCACGTCGGTGGCCATCGCGTCGAACTCGCTGGCGGTCAACACCACCCGGCGGGGCTCGCCACCACCGTGCCGGTCGTGGATCTCCACCACCGCCACGTCCAGCGCGGCATCGTCGATGTTCTCCACCTCGCCGGGGGTGGCGTCCAACTGCACGGGCCCGGCGACCAGGTCCGGGTGCTCCAGCACGACGACGCGGACCACCTCGTCGTCCTGCTGCAGAACCGTGCCGGTGAAGTCGGAGACGTGGATCGTCTTCTTGCCCATGCGCGGAGCTTCTCCTGTCGTAGGCCGGGATGACGGACCACAAGAAATTACCCGACAGGTGTGCGAAAGCCGCCGCTGGACCTCCTCCGGTGTGTCGCCCAGCGGCGAACGTCGGAGGCTGCCTTTGCTGCCACCCAGTCGGTGACTGGCCGGCGCTGCGTCAGTGGGTGTTCAGGCGGTGCCGACTGGAGTTGCCGGCGGACAGTTTGTTCAGCCCGGCCCAGGACAGGGCTCCGCCGCCGGCCGTCCGGGGGTTTCGGTAGCGCGGCTGCGGCGGATTGCCTCCGACGGCCTCGGCCGCCCGCCAGAGTCGCTCAGGGTCCTGCTGGTAGTGGTCGTTCGGCTGAATCGGCATGCGCCTACCGTCCCAAACAAAGGTGTCCAGATATGGAAATACCTATGACGGTCGATTTGTGCGACGCGTTTCCGCACCCCTGGCACTGACGTATCCCGCGCCCGGCCCTGCCGTCCGGCGTACGGTGATCTACGACTTGTCGGGTGACGGGGAGGTGCGCATGCTCAACCGGCGCCTGCACCTGCATCTGGCCAGCTGGCTCGGTCAGTGGCCGGCCGGGCCGGGGTTGCACGTGGTCGCCTCGCGGCGGCGGGCCGAACCGGCCTGGGACGGCCGGCTGCGTCCCGCGCTCGCCGTGGACACCGGCCAGAGCGCCGTGCTCTCCGTGGTGCCGGACCGGGTGGAGGCGATCCGCGCGTTGGTTCGACGTACGCCGGCTCGGCTGCTCGCCGCGCTGCCGGACGCCGTCGGGCGGCCCGACTTCTGCGTGCACGACGGCCCCTTCCGGTGGAGCCTGGCACCCGCGCCGCTGCCCGACGTGGGGGAGTGGGCCGAGCCGACGGCTCCCGGGCTGCCGCCCTGGCTGCGACTCTTCGACCGGCCGGTGTTGGTGGTCCGCGACCCGGACGGTGCCTACCTGGCCGGCGCCGGCATCAAACGGCACGACGCGTACGGGCATGAGTTGGCCGTCGGCACCGTGCCGGCGGCCCAGGGGCGGGGCCTCGCGCGTCGACTGGTGGCCCAGGCGGCGCGGCGGGTCCTCGACGAGGGAGCGGTCCCCACCTACCTGCACGAGCGGGACAATCACGCCTCGGCCCGGGTGGCCGAGGCGGCCGGTTTCCCGGACCGGGGCTGGCGCTCGTACGGGGTCTATCCGCGCTGAGCGGGCAATGGGCGCGGACCGTGGATCCCGGGCCGGATCCACGGTCCGCAACCTCCCCCCAGGCCCCGGTTCCGAGGTAACGGCCTCGCCGGGGGGCGAGCCGCTACGTGTCGATCACGCTACGTATCGAACAGGCGCGGGGCAAGGTTGGAGCTGTCGGTTCGGAGTGTCGAAAAGTGGACTTGACCTGCGGCTGGTCCTGTCAGCGAGCCGGCCTGTCCAGTGACGTAGCGTGCGGTCAGCGGGTCAGGCCGAGTGCCTCGGCCGCCGCGCGGCCGTTGGCGTGGCTCGCGCCGTACGTGGTGACGAACGCCCGGACGCCCGCCGGACGCCACTGTGCCGGCCAGCCCATCTCGACCACGGTCACCGGATGCTGGGCGGCCAGGTCGGCGATCAGTTCCGGACCGCCGGGCAGCCGGTGCAGGTGTCGCCCGACCAGCACGATGGGGCGGTCGCCGGCCAACCCGCGCAGGGTGGCCGGGTCGGTCTCGGTGGCGATCACCCGGATCTCGGACACCCCGTCCAGGTGTGGACCGAGGCCCCACGGCACCCGCCCCTCGGCGATCGTCGACTCGGTGTGCAGTTGCACCACCAGTGGCTGATCCAGGCCGGTGAGCAGGCCGTCCACCCGGATCGCCCGGCGCGCGGCCGCGTACCCCAGCTCGGTGTCGTCGGTGGCCGGCGGCCTGCCGGCGGCCCGGGTCCAGGCGGCGAGGTCGGCGGCGCGGCCGGCGGCCTCCTCGACCCGAGCGGTCGCGAGCCGGCCGTCGGCGAGCGCGTCGACGATCTCGGCGGCCACCCGCTCGACCAGCTCGGCGTCGACCTTCGCGCCGATGCAGAGCAGGTCGGCGCCGGCGCTCAGGGCCCGGACCGCGGCCGGGCCGACGCCGCCGGCGGCCACCGCGGCACCCTTCATCTCCAGCGCGTCGGTGACGATCGTCCCGGTGAAGCCGTATTCGGCACGCAGCAGGTCGACCAGGACGGCTCGGCTGAAGGTGGCCGGGTCGGCGCCGGTGAGCGTCGGCACCCGAATGTGGGCGGTCATCACGGCGCGTGCGCCGGCGGCGACGACCGCCGCGAACGGCGGCAGGTCCCGCTGGCGGAGCAGGCTCAGCGGAGCGTCCACCGTGGGCAGTTCGTGATGGGAGTCGGTAACGGTGGCGCCGTGCCCGGGGAAGTGCTTGGCGCAGGCGGCCACGCCGGCGGCCTGCAACCCGGTTACGGCGGCGGCCGAGTGGGCGGCCACCCGGACCGGATCGGCGCCGAACGACCGGGTGCCGATCACCGGGTTGTCGTCGGCGGTGTTGACGTCCACGGTGGGGGCGAGGTTGACGGTGATGCCGAGCGCGGCCAGTTCGACGCCGATCGACTGGTAGACCCGGCGGGTCAGGGCCACGTCGCCGATCGCCCCGAGGGCGGCGTTTCCGGGGTACGGGCTGCCGGTGGCGTGCGCCAGTCGGGTCACGTCGCCACCCTCCTCGTCGATGGCGATCAGCGCGTCTGGTCGGCCGGCGCGCAGCGCGGCGGTGCTCGCCGCCACCTGGGCGGGGTTGTGCACGTTGGTGCCGAACAGGGTGTGCCCGGCCAGCCCGTCGGCCAGCAGGTCGACCGCCCAGTCCGGCGGGACCGGTCCGGGGTACGCGGCGAGCAGCGTGCCCAGCGCGAGCCGGCGCAGTCCTGGATCCAACCCCACGTGATCTTCCCCCTTCGGTGCCCCGCGGGTACGAAACGTCGTACCGGTGGTGGTCTTGGCCCTGCCGAGTCGGCGGAGCTTCCCACCGTCGGGTGGCCGTTACGCTACGGCTACCCGTTCGCAGGTCGGTTTACAGTTAGCAAAGTTTACTAAAACTAGAGGACGTGTCATGAGTGCGACCCGGCTGCCCGGCACCCCCCGCCTGTTGCGGGCGCTCAACGACCGTGCCGCGCTGGAGCTGCTCCTCGAACGCGGCCCGCTGACCCGGGCTCGACTCGGTGAGCTGACCGGGCTGTCGAAGGTCACCGCCTCGCAGCTGGTCGAGCGGTTGGAGGAGCGCGGCCTCGTCGCGCGGGTCGGCGAGCAGGCCGGCGGGCGGGGACCGAACGCCCAGCTCTACGCCGTCCGCCCAGGAAGCGCGCACGTGGTCGGCGTGGATGTCGGGCCGGACCGGGTGGTGGCCGCGTGCGCCGACATCACCGGTGCGGTCATCGGCCGGGTGGAGCAGTCGACCCGGGACACCGACGACCCGGTGGGCGTGGTGCACAACGCCGTCGTGCAGGCGGCGAGCAGCGCCCAGGCGCAGCTGAGCAGCGTACGACGGGTCGTGCTCGGCACGCCGGGTCTGGTCGACCCCGGCACCGGCGACATCACGTTCGCCTTCAACCTGCCGCGCTGGCACAGTGGCCTGCTCGCCGCGCTGCGGGAGGACCTGCACACGCCGGTGGTCTTCGAGAACGACGTCAACCTGGCCGCAGTGGCGGAGGCGCAGTCCGGCGCCGCCCAGGGGCTGTCGGACTTCGTGCTGGTCTGGGTGGGCGCCGGCGTCGGCCTGGCGATCATGCTGGGTGGGCGGTTGCATCATGGCAGCAGTGGCGCGGCCGGCGAGATCGGCTACCTGCCGGTGCCCGGCGCGCCCATCCCGCGCGACGTCTCCCGGCGCGCCAAGCCGGCGTTCCAGCAGTTGGTCGGTGCGGACTCGGTGCGCGCGGTGGCCCGCGAGCACGGCTACCCGGACGCCGACGCCGCCGAGGCGGTCCGCGCGGCCGTCGCGGCCGGCGCCGACGGCGGCCCGATGCTCGACGAGTTGGCCCGTCGGCTCGCGCTCGGGGTGGCCAGCACCTGCGTGGTGCTGGACCCACCGCTGGTCGTGCTCGCCGGTGAGGTGGGCCAGGCCGGTGGCGTCGCGCTCGCCGACCGGGTGCAGCAGGAGGTCGCGGCGATCACGCTGGTCCGGCCTCGGGTGGTGCCGACCGGGCTGACCGAGGAGCCGATCCTGCACGGCGCGCTGCGCACCGCCCTGGACGCCGTACGCGACGAGGTGTTCGGCTCCACCGTCGGCTGAGCCCGCTGCGGCGGTCATGTGAAGGAATATTTCACCGCGTGTCCGCAGGTTGCAAGCTCTTGCCGCGCATCGGTCCGCCCCGTCCGTCGGGCCGCCCCGAGTAGGGCGACCCGACGGACCGTGCCTCAGATCAGGTCGCGGCGGCGGAACACGGCGAACGCCGCGGCGGTCAGCCCGCCGGTGAGCAGGACCAGCACCGCCAGTGCCGTTGGCCAGGTCAGGTCGTAGAAGCCCTCGCAGTAGCCGGTCCCCGCGCTACCGACACAGAGCCGGGGGTCGAAGAACCGCGCCCCACCGCCGAGCCACGCCCCGATGTGGCTGGAGAGCATCAGCCGATCCGGCCGCCGGGCGTCGATGATCTCCAACACCAGCCGACCACCCAACTCCCAGACCACCCCGTACGCCGCCACCGCTCCCAGCGCCGCCGACGTGTGCCGACCCAGCGTGGCGATCGCGAAGCCCAGCGCGGAGGCCAGCAGCACCAGCACCAGGCCACGGCCGTGCACCGCGCCGAGTGACTGCCAGAAGTCGCCATCCAGCTGGCCCGGCAACCCGGCGGTCTGCCCGATCATCCAGAACGTGGCGAGGTAGAACGCCGACGCCAGCAGGGCCAGGATCAGCACCGCGCCGAGCAGGGTGCCCAACTTGGTCGCGAGCACCGTCAACCGGCGCGGACGCCAGAGCAACAGATTCACCACGCCACCCGAGTTCAGGTCCGCGCCGATGTAGGACGCACCGACCAGGAACCCGAAGAGCACCAGGAACGCGATGAGGAAGTACAGCAGTGGCTTCGCCTGGTCGGCGAAGGTGAACACACCCGGCAGATAGTCGGCGGCGATCGGCAACCGGTCCTGCCGGATCGGGTCGATCGCGGAGCAGTCGCTGGGGAAGTACTTGTCCGTGTCGGCCGGCAAGCTGCCGTTCTGGCGGGCCAGGCACTCCTGGTGGGTGGCCTCCAGGTCGCGCCGCGCCTCGGCGGCCTGCGCCCGCGCCGAATTCAACTCACTGAAGGTCGGCTTGTGTGAGCCGGCCAGCGTGGTCGCCGCCGTCACGGCGAACGCCAACACCAACAGGACGACCATGAGCTGCACGAAGCGACGCGCGGACAGCCGCTCCAACTCAGCACGCACCAGGTTCACGCGTCCACTCCCCGGTCGAGATCGATCACAGCTTCGCCCTGCGGCAGCGACGAGTCGTCGACCTGCCGGGGCACCGACGGATGCCCGTACCCGCCGGTCAACTCCAGGAAGACGCTCTCCAGATCAGGGCGGAGCGGTGTCAGCTCGCCCACCCACAACCCCTGCTCGCCGAGCACCCGGCTGACCACCGTCGGGTCGCTCACCCCGCTCACCACCAACGCCTCGCCGTCCACGACCGCCGTCAGCTCGGCCGCGTGCAACAGCTCGACGGCGCGCTCCGGCTCGGCCACCCGGACCAGGAACTCATGCCGGTCGTGGCCCGCCAGCACCTCGTCCACCCGACCGGCCGCGACCCGCCGGCCCTGGGAGATGATCGTGACGTGGTCGCAGATCAGCTGGATCTCGGCCAGGATGTGACTGGACACCAGCACGGTCACCCCGTTGGCCGCCAGCGATCGCATCAGGTCCCGCATCTCCCGGATGCCCGCCGGGTCCAGCCCGTTCGCCGGCTCGTCCAGGATGAGCAGGCGCGGGTCCTTCAGCAGCGCGGACGCCACCGCGAGGCGCTGCTTCATGCCCAGCGAATAGCCCTTCACCCGCTCGTCGCCCCGGTCGCGCAGGCCCACCAGATCCAGTGCCTCGTCCACCCGCGAGACCGGCACCCCACCGGCGCGGGCCAACAGCCGCAGCGTGCGGTGACCGGTGAAGTTGCCGAAGAACTGCGGGCTCTCCACGATCGCGCCGACCTGGCCCGCCACCCGGGGCAGCAACTCCGGCGACGGTTCACCCAACACCCTCATCCGCCCGCCGTCGGCGCGTACCAGCCCGAGCAGGGCCCGCAGGGTGGTGGTCTTGCCGGATCCGTTGGGGCCCAGGAAGCCGTGGACCTGACCCGCCTCGACCAGCAGGTCGAACCCGTCCACCGCCACCCGCCGGCCGTTACGCAGGCTGTGGAAGGTCTTGCGCAGACCCTCGATCTCGATGACCGCGCTCATCCGCGCGGCTCCGTACGTCGACGGGGCATGGGCCGTCCTTCGGGCTTGGTGATCAACGACACGGCGCTTCACCCTATGGCCGAGGTGCCGCCCATGGGGGGCACCTCGTCGCTGCGTGGTTGGATGGGGCGGTGACTGGTGACCTGATCCCCGGCGCTGCCGGTGCCGCGCCTGCCGCCGCTTTCGTGGACCCGGATCTGGTGGTCAGCCTCGACGGCGTCGGCGTACGCCGCTCTGGCACCGCCCTCCTGCAGGACCTGACCTGGCGCGTCGAACTCGACGAGCGGTGGGTCGTGCTCGGCTCGAACGGCGCCGGCAAGACCACACTGCTCAACCTCGCCGCCGGCCGGCTGCACCCCACCACGGGCGTCGCGCACGTGCTCGGCGAGCGGATCGGCCGCACCGACGTCAACGAGCTGCGTACCCGGATCGGGCTCACCACCGCCGCGATCGCCGAGCGACTGCCCGCCGACGAGCGGGTCAGCGATGTGGTGGTGACCGCCGCCTGGTCGGTGGTCGGCCGCTGGCGGGAGAACTACGACCGTGGCGACGAGGCGCGGGCGCGGGCGCTGTTGGGTCAACTCGGCGTCGGTGGCCTCGCCGAACGCCGCTACGGCACCCTCTCCGAGGGTGAGCGCAAGCGGGTGCAGATCGCCCGTGCCCTGATGACCGACCCGGAGTTGCTGCTGCTCGACGAGCCCGCCGCCGGGCTCGATCTGGGTGGTCGGGAAGACCTGGTCGCCCGACTGGCCGAGCTGGCGTACGACCCGGACGCCCCGGCGATGGTGCTGGTGACCCACCACGTGGAGGAGATCCCGCCGGGGTTCACCCACGCGCTGCTGCTGCGTGAGGGCGGGGTGGTCGCCCAGGGCCTGCTCGCCGAGACGCTGACCGGTGACAACCTCTCCAAGACCTTCGGTCTGCCGCTGGTCGTCGAGCGGTCGGGCGACCGCTTCACGGCCCGCGCCGCCTGAGCGTCGGACCGGGCAGGAGACGACCGTGCCGCAGACCCGGGTGGCCGTGGTGGGCAGCGCCAACATGGACCTGGTCGCGATGGCTCCCGCGCTGCCGCGACTGGGCGAGACCATGCTCGGCACCGACTTCGTGATGGTGCCCGGCGGTAAGGGCGCCAACCAGGCCGTGGCCGCCGTACGGGCCGGCGCATCCTGCACGTTCCTCGGCGCGATCGGCTCGGATGCCTTCGGCGTCACCCTCAAGGCCCGCATCACCGCGGCCGGGGTGGACACCAGCCAGCTGCGCGTGGTCTACGGCACCTCCGGGGTGGCGCTGGTGATGGTCAACGCCCAGGGGGAGAACGCCATCGTGGTCACCCCCGGCGCGAACGATTCGTTCGTCGGCCTCACCGAGGACGAGGTGGCCACGGTGCGCGCGGCGGACGTGCTGGTCGCCCAACTGGAGATCCCTGTGCCGACCGTGACCGCCGCCGCGGTGGCCGCCCGCGACGCCGGCACCCGGGTCATCCTGAACGCCGCCCCGGCGCGGGACCTTCCGCCCGAGCTGCTCGCCGCCGTGGACCTGCTGGTCGTCAACGAGGGCGAGGCACAGGCGCTCGCCGGTCGAGGCCGGGAGGAACCCCGCGCGCTGCTCGACCTGACGCCCCGGGCCGTGCTCACTCTCGGCGGCGAGGGCGCCTGGTACGTCGACCGGGACGGCGCCGAGGTGCACGTGCCGGCGGTACCTGTCGACGTGGTCGACTCCACCGCCGCCGGTGACGCCTTCACCGCCGCGCTGGCCGTCGGCTGGGGCGAGGGGCGTGACCTGGTCGACGCCGTGCGCTGGGCGTCGGCGGCCGGCGCTGCCTGCGTCCGCAAGCTCGGCGCGTCGGTGGCGCTACCGCAACGCGCCGAGATCGACCGGCTGTACGTGCCGGCCTGACCGCACCCGTCTCACGCCGGTCGGCCGGCGCGGATCACCTGCGACTGCTGATCCGTCGCGTCGGCGGCGAGGGCTCAGAGGGCCGGGTCGAGTTTCTCGCCGCGTCGGCGCAGCATGCCCAGCCCGGGGATGCCGGCCACGGCCAGCTTGAGGTCCCGGGTGACGTCGAGCAGGTCGTGCAGGTCGGGCCCGACCCGGTCGAGGGTGGCCAGGATCGGCAGGATGTCCGCCGTCAGGTGCTCCTTGAGCTTGGGCAACTCGTCGATCAGGTGGATCGCGGCGGTGATCTCCTCGTGGCTGAGCTGCTCGACGAACCGCTCGGTCATCGGCGCGGCCCGCCGCAACGCCGGCTCGTACGCCGTCATCAGCTCGGCCGCCGTCGCGGCCGCCTGCGCAGCGGTCTGCACGGTGACGGCGGCCCGGTCGGCCACCGCGTCGGCCTTGGCGACCACCTGGTCGGTCCGGTCCAGGGTCGTCTCGATCCGGTCGACCACGTCGTTGATCCGGGCCAGCAACGCCTCCACCCCGTCCAGCACCGCGAACGCGCGGGCGGGCAGGGCGGCCATCGAGGCGGCCGAGCCGAGCGCCTGGTCGAGAGCGGAGCGGGTCAGGCCGACCACGGCGGCCGGGGTGGGGAGGGGGATCGCCATGGGGTCAAGTGTGCGTCGGCCCTGCCACAACCGCCCGTCCGCCGCAGTCGGCCTCGCCGCGGCGGGTGGTCACCGGTGGTCTCCCTGCTGTTCGACGGCGCGCTGCACGGCCCGGTAGATCTGCCCGAACCGTAGCGCGTCCGGGGTGCGCACCAGCAGGTCCTCCCGGCCGTGGTGCTGCACCCACAGCTCGTGCACGTGGCTGCCGCGCTCGTAGGAGCGGTCCAGCCAACCGAGCGGGATCTCCAGGAACGGTGTCAGCGCCAACGCCCCCACCGCGCAGGCGGCGAGGATGATCAGCGCCAACTGCCAGTTGCCCCGATCCTGTGCCGACCAGGCCAGCGACAGCACGCAGACCACGGCGACCAGCGGCGGCAGCGAGAGCAGCAGGACCAGGACGCCGCGACCCAGCACACGGCCGCGTACGGCCAGGGTTTTCTGACCCCGCGCGTGCCAGACGAACGTCACGTCGGACAGGGCGATCACGTGACCGCCCGCCCGGATCGACTCGGAGGTCACCTGCACCGCGTCGTCCCGGTAATAGAGGGTCATCACTAAGCCTAACCACCGGCAGGCAACCCTCGCCTCGGCAATCTTGGACAGTTTCCGTTAACCGCTAACGGAAACTGTCCAATATTTGCGAACGGGCTAGCGGCGCGTGACGGGGTGGGCCGGCTGGCTGTGCTCGACCGCGCGCTGCACCGCCCGGTAGATCTGCCCGAAACGCAGCGCGTCACCGGTGCGCAGCAGACGCACCGGCTGGCCGCGCCAACGGGTCCAGATCTCCAGTTGCCGGCTGCCCCGGGCGTACGAGCGGTCCAGGTGTTCGAAGAGGAAGTCGGCGACCGGCCCGACGGCCAACCCGACCAGCACCGATGCGCCGACGATCGCGATCGTCACGGTGGGTGAGCGGTGCAGCCAGACGGCCAGGCCGATGCCGAGCACCGCCGCGACCAAGGGGCCGGCGAGCGCGGCGCCGATCGCACCCCGCCCCACCAGCACGCGCCAGGAACGGGTGCCACGGCGGTGCCAGATCATGGTGATGTCGGCCAGCGCGTAGCTGCGACCGTCGACGCGGACGGTGGTGGAGGTGACCTGCACCGATCTGTCGTCGTAATACGTGATCATGGCTGGACTCCCGCCCACGGGGCTGATACCACACTACTTACCCAAACGAGCCGGGTCGTAAGGTTGGCACGCGACTTCGACGAGGAAGTGAGGGCAGCGTGGGCGAGTTCGTTCGGCTGGAGACCAAGGACGGCATCGGCACGATCCGGCTGGAGCGGCCGCCGATGAACGCGCTCAACACCCAGGTGCAGGAGGAGTTGCGGGCCGCCGCCACGGCGGCCACCGATGATCCCGAGGTCCGCGCCGTCATCGTGTACGGCGGGGAGAAGGTCTTCGCCGCCGGCGCGGACATCAAGCAGATGGCCGAGATGTCCTACGTGGACATGGCCGACCGGGCCGCGAACCTGTCCAGCGCGCTCGGCGCGATCGCCCGGATCCCCAAGCCGGTGGTCGCCGCGATCACCGGGTACGCCCTCGGCGGTGGCTGCGAGTTGGCGTTGGCCTGTGACTGGCGGGTGGTCGCCGAGGACGCGAAGCTCGGCCAGCCGGAGATCAAGCTGGGCATCATCCCGGGGGCGGGCGGCACTCAGCGGCTGGCCCGTCTGGTCGGCCCGGCCCGCGCCAAGGACCTGATCATGTCGGGGCGGATGGTGGACGCGCAGGAGGCGCTGCGGATCGGCCTGGCCGATCGGGTCGCCCCGGCCGCCGAGGTGTACGACACGGCCGTCGCGCTGATCACTCCGTACCTCACCGGGCCGGTGCAGGCGCTGCGCGCGGCGAAGCTGGCGGTCGACGGTGGGCTGGACATGGATCTGAACTCGGGCCTGGCCTGGGAGAGTCAGCTCTTCGCCGCGCTGTTCGCCACCGACGACCGGCGGGAGGGCATGGCGGCCTTCGTGGAGAAGCGCAAGCCGGGCTTCACCGGCCGCTGACGATTAGCCGAGAACGGTTCACATTGTTCCTACCGGCCAGTAGCGTGGGGCCTCGGTCACGAGGGACGAAGGGGAGCGGCGAATGACGGAGCGGATCGAGGGTCACGGCGGCGAGTTGGCGCTGGCGGCACTACGCGCGCACGGTGTACGGGAGATGTTCACGCTCTCCGGCGGGCACGTCTTCCCGCTCTACGACGCCGCGTACAAGACCGACTTCCCGATCTACGACGTCCGGCACGAGCAGTCCGCGGTCTTCGCCGCCGAGGCGGTGGCAAAGCTCCAGCGCCGTCCCGGCCTCGCCGTGCTCACCGCCGGGCCCGGCGTCACCAACGGTATCTCCGGCATGACCAGCGCGTTCTTCAACGCCTCCCCCGTGCTGGTGCTCGGCGGCCGGGCACCCGCCTTCCGCTGGGGCTCCGGCAGCCTGCAGGAGATGGATCACCTGCCGCTGGTCGCCCCGGTCACCAAGCACGCCGAGACGGTGTTCAGCACCGACGACATTCCACGTGCGGTGGGTGCGGCGCTCACCGCCGCGCTCACCCCGCATCGCGGCCCGGCCTTCCTCGACTTCCCGTTGGAGACGGTCTTCTCCGTCGCCGAGGCCGAGCTGCCCGCCGTGACCGGCCTCGACCCGGTCGCGCCGGACCCGGAGGAGGTCGGCCGTGCCGCGCTGCTCATCGCCGGGGCACAGCGCCCGGTCATCATCGCCGGCTCCGACGTGTACGCGGGCGACGCGGTCGCCGCCCTGCGCGAGGCCGCCGAGGCGTTGCAGGTGCCGGTCTTCACCAACGGCATGGGGCGCGGCTCGCTCCCGCCGGAGCACCCGCTCGCGTTCGCGAAGGCCCGGCGGGCCGCGCTCTCGGGCGCCGACGTGGTCGTGGTGGTGGGCACCCCGCTGGACTTCCGGCTCAGCTTCGGCGACTTCGGTGACGCCAAGGTGGTGCACATCGTCGACGCGCCCAGCCAGCGGGCGACGCACGTGCAGCCGGCCGCCGCCCCCGCCGGCGATCTGCGTCTGATCCTCTCCGCGCTGGCCGACCACTCCGGCGACCGGGCCGACCACGCCGACTGGATCGCCGACCTGCGCGTCGCCGAGGACGCGGCGAAGGCTCGGGACGCTGCGGAGATGGCCGCCGAGACCGACCCGATCCGCCCGGCCCGGATCTACGGCGAGCTGCGCCGGGTGCTCGCCCCGGACGCGATCACCATCGGCGACGGCGGCGACTTCGTGTCGTACGCGGGGCGCTACCTGGAGCCGGCCCAGCCCGGCACCTGGCTGGACCCGGGCCCGTACGGCTGCCTCGGCACCGGCATGGGTTACGCCATGGGGGCCAGGGTCAGTCACCCGGACCGGCAGATCTGCGTGCTGATGGGCGACGGCGCGGCCGGCTTCTCGCTGATGGATGTCGAGTCGCTGGTCCGCCAGAAGCTGCCAGTGGTGATCGTCGTCGGCAACAACGGCATCTGGGGGCTGGAGAAGCACCCGATGCGGGCGATGTACGGCTACGACGTGGCCGCCGACCTGCAACCGGAGCTGCGGTACGACACGGTGGTCAGCGCGCTCGGCGGAGCGGGGGAGACGGTCGCCAAGGCGGCCGATCTGGGCCCGGCGCTCCAGCGTGCGTTCGACTCGGGAGTGCCGTACCTGGTGAACGTGCTCACCGACCCGACCGACGCGTACCCCCGGTCGTCGAACCTGGCCTGAGTCGCACCCGCCGCCGCCGTCGCCCCGGTCGGGCGGCGGCGGCGTGTTCACACCTCTGGCCGGTCACCCTCACGCGGCGGTTCGCCGTCGCGGCGGCGGAGGTCGTCCTCGCGCCGACGCAGGTCTTCCTCCCAGCGGCGGAAGAGCTCCTGGTCCTGCTGCTGGGCGCGTTCCTCGACGGAGCGCAGGAACTCCGGGTCGTCGTCGGGGGCCACCGGCCGGGGGCGCTGCCGCTCGGCACCGCCGGTGCCGCCCGGCCAGCCCTTGCGGGCACCGGTGCTGGGCGCGCGGCCGGCGATGAACCAGGCGATCGACCCGACCAGCGGGAAGAACAAGATGATCAGCACCCACGCGATCCGGGGCAGGGCGCGGATCTGGCCCTCCTCGGCGGAGAGACAGCTGATCAGCGCGCAGACCGCGAGGACGATCTGCACCAGGAAGAGAAGTACGCCAAGCCGGGCCATGCACCCATCATGGCTCACCGGATCCCGTCACCACAGTCCGCGCAGCACCAGCAGCACTCCCAGTAACGCGAGCACCACCGTGCCCACCGCGACCAGGGGAAGTGTGCGGCCGCCGCTACGGGCCGGACCGGTGCCGGTGCCGCGGGGCCAGCAGAGCACCAGCAGGGCGCCCCACACCAGCACGGTGGCGCCGGCGATCAGCGCCCCGGTCGGGTCGCCGGTCGCCGCCAGCCGGACCGCGAGTGCGGTCACCACGGTCACCGTGAGCAGGGTGCGCCGCCAGGCCAGCCGGGTCCGCTCCGGTTGCAACCCGGGGTCGCGTCCGGTGCTCACCGACCGCCGACCGCCCGCATCAGGACGGCGACCACCAGCAGCAGCGCCCCGACGCCGACGGCGAGGGCGAGGATGGCGGGAAACCGGGACGCGGGCAGTTCCTGACCGAGTCGGATGGCCCGCTCGGTACGCGCCCAGTGGTCCACCGCGCGGATCGCGACCGCCGCGCCGAGCAGCAGCAACGCCACGGCGATCACCTCGCGCAGATGGCTCATCGGCAGGGGTGGCAGGAACTGCGCGGCGGCCAACCCGCCGCCGACCAGCGCCAACCCGGTGCGCAACCAGGCGAGGAAGGTCCGTTCGTTGGCCAGTGAGAACCGGTAGTCCGGCGTTTCACCGACCGAGCCCAGCTCCGCCGGGTCGAACCACCGACTGATCGTCTTCCACACGCTGCCGATTATTCGCTTCGCCTCCGACTTAGCCTGGGCCGGTGACTGATCTCGACGTACAGACCCTGCGGACCGCCTACGACAATCAACTCCGTCCGGAGATCCCCGACCCGGTGCCGGCCGGGGTGACCGTGGAGCGGGACGGGCCGCTGGTCCGGATCTCCGGGCTCGACGCCGGTGGCTTCATCACCTACCGAAACCTGGGCGGGTTGACCGGCGACGCGCTGGACGAGTTGATCGCCCGGCAGGTGCGGTTGTGCCGTGAGCGGGGCGAGTCGGCGGAGTGGAAGCTCAACGAACACGACGAACCGGCGGACCTGGCGGACCGCCTGCGCGCCGCCGGCTTCGTGCCGGAGGACCGGGAGACCGTCGTGGTCGGGCCGGTCGCCCCGCTGGCCGCCGCGCTGCCGGTCGCCCCCGAGGGGGTACGCCTGCGTGAGGTGACCTCCCGGGAGGACCTGGAGCGGATCGCCGCCATGGAGGAGGAGGTCTGGCAGGCGGACCGCTCGCACCTGGTGTGGGGGCTGGCCAAGGAGATCGACGCCGACCCGAACTCGATCACCGTGGTGATGGCCGAGGCGGACAAAACGGTGGTGAGCGCCGGCTGGGTGCGGTTCCCGGCGAACACCGGCTTCGCCACGCTGTGGGGTGGCTCGACCCTGCCTCAGTGGCGGCGTAAGGGCATCTACCGGGCGCTTGTCAACCACCGGGCGCGGCTGGCCGAACAGCGGGGTCGGACGCTCATGCAAGTCGACTGTTCCGAGGACAGCCGGCCCATCCTCCAGCGGCTCGGCCTCGTCCCGATCACTACCACCACCCCGTACGTCTACACTCCGTGATCATGGAGCAGCGGTTGACGGACGAGGAGCGGCTGACCCTCAAGACGGGTGCCTTCGGCGCTGTTTTCCTGGTCTCCAACGCCGACCCGGGAGTGCTGGGAGTGATCCGGGAGAGCATCGCCGCGTCCGGCGTGCTGGCCGACGCCAGCGGCACGGTCAAGGAGGCGCTGACCACCGGCCCGTTGCCGCGACTTCCCCGGGACTCGCAGCTGGAGATCGAGTCGGTGGTGCTGCCGGCGTTGGGGCGGGCGGTGCGGATTCTGCGCGAGAAGTCCCCGCAGGACGTGGACGCGTACCGCGCACTGGTGTTGGCGGCGGCGGACCGGGTGGCCCGGGCGCACGACGGGGTGGCGCCCGCCGAGGCGGCGGCCATCGACCAGATCCGGGTCGCGCTGGCCGAGCCAGCCTGATCGGCGACCCGCCGGTGAGCTGTGTCACCCTGAGTGCCGCAGGAGCGCAACCTACTGGCAGGTAACATTGCGCCGTGGGCAACTGCACAACCGCCCTCGGTTGACCTGGTGTCGACCGACGCGCGACGCTGCGCCCCAGACCGGGCGAGCGAATCGCAACACCACACAGGAGGGTCGTCGAAGCGCGATGAACATCGTCGTACTCGTCAAGCAGGTGCCCGATTCGGGCGCGGACCGCAACCTGCGCAATGACGACAACACCGTCGACCGCGGTTCCGCGAACAACGTGATCAACGAGATGGACGAGTACGCCATCGAGGAGGCCCTGAAGATCAAGGAGGCGCACGGCGGCGAGGTCACCATCCTGACCATGGGTCCGGACCGGGCGACCGAGTCGATCCGCAAGGCGCTCTCCATGGGCCCGGACAAGGCCGTGCACGTGCTGGACGACGCCCTGCACGGCTCCTGCGCCGTCGCCACCTCTAAGGTGCTCGCCGCCGCGCTCGGTCAGCTCAACGCTGACCTGGTGATCTGCGGCGCCGAGTCCACCGACGGTCGGGTCCAGGTCATGCCGCACATGATCGCCGAGCGGCTGGGCGTCGCGGCGCTCACCGGTGCCCGCAAGCTCACCGTCGACGGCGCCACGTTGACCGTCGAGCGGCAGACCGAGGAGGGCTACGAGGTCATCACCGCCTCCACCCCGGCCGTGGTCTCCGTCTGGGACACCATCAACGAGCCGCGCTACCCCTCCTTCAAGGGCATCATGGCCGCCAAGAAGAAGCCGGTGCAGACGCTCTCGCTGGCCGACCTCGGCGTCGCGCCCGACGAGGTGGGCTTCGACGGCGCCACCAGCGCCGTCGTCGAGCACACCAAGCGCCCGCCGCGCTCCGGCGGCGCCAAGATCACTGACGAGGGCGAGGGCGGCGTGAAGCTGGTCGAGTTCCTCGCCACCGAGAAGTTCGTGTGAGAGGGGGATCTGACGTGTCTGAGGTTCTCGTCGTCGTCGAAGCCACCAAGGAATTCGGCGTCAAGAAGGTCACCCTGGAGATGCTCACCCTCGCGCGTGAGCTGGGCACCCCGAGCGCGGTCGTGCTCGGCGGCGCTGGCGCCGCCGAGGCGCTGAGCGGCAAGCTGGGCGAGTACGGCGCGGAGAAGATCTACGCCGCCGAGGGTGACGAGATCGACGGCTACCTGGTGGCCCCCAAGGCAACCGTGCTGGCCGAGTTGGTCCAGCGGGTGCAGCCGGCCGCCGTGTTGCTGGCGTCGGCCCAGGAAGGCAAGGAGATCGCCGCCCGGCTCGCCGTCAAGCTCGACAACGGCATCCTGACCGACGTGGTCGGCCTCGACGCCGACGGCACCGCGACGCAGATCGCCTTCGCCGGCTCCACCATCGTCAAGTCCAAGGTCACCAAGGGCCTGCCGCTGGTCACCGTCCGGCCCAACTCGGTCACCCCCGCCCCGGCGGCGGCCACCCCGGCGATCGAGCAGCTCACCGTGTCGGTCACCGACACCGACAAGCTGGCCAAGGTGGTGGAGCGGGTCGCCGAGCAGAAGGGCTCGCGCCCCGAGCTGACCGAGGCCGGCGTGGTCGTCTCCGGTGGCCGTGGCGTCGGCAACGCCGACAACTTCAAGCTGGTCGAGGAGCTGGCCGACCTGCTCGGCGGCGCCGTCGGCGCGTCCCGGGCGGCCGTCGACTCCGGCTTCTACCCGCACCAGTTCCAGGTGGGTCAGACCGGCAAGACGGTCTCCCCGCAGCTCTACGTCGCCCTCGGCATCTCCGGTGCGATCCAGCACCGGGCCGGCATGCAGACCTCGAAGACCATCGTCGCGGTCAACAAGGACGGCGAGGCGCCGATCTTCGAGCTGGCCGACTTCGGCGTGGTGGGGGACCTGTTCAAGATCGTCCCGCAGGCCGCCGAGGAGATCCGCAAGCGCAAGTAAGCCCTGAGACATGACAGTGGCCGCCCGTGGAAACGGGCGGCCACTGCTGTCGTGGGGAGCTGATCGGCGGGCCGGGGAGCTGAGCCGGCCCGCCGATCAGCCCGTCAGGGTGCCCCTCAACAGGCTGTCGCCGGAGTGGCGGGTGTTGTTGTCGATGAGCCAGACCTCGTAGTACCCCGGGACGCGCGGGAGATTCGCCACATGCAGATGTAGTTGGCCGCCCTAAAGAACCCGGGCGTCACCCGTGGCCGCCGGCGGCGTCGACCCGTACGCCGCCAGCGGTGCGCTCGCCACCACCACCGGCGTCGGGGCAGGCGTCGGGTCGTCCGGTCGGAGTACGCAGACGGTGCCGACCACGCCGACCGCCGCGCGGTGCCCGCCTGACCGGGCCCGTCCGCGTCGGCCGGGGTGGGAGTTCCGCCCCGGCCGTCGCGGGCAGTCCCCTCCGCCATTCGGCCCCCAAGGTGTCGGCCGTACGCTGAACGACGATGGCTTACCTGGATCACGCGGCGACGACTCCGATGCTCGACGAGGCTCTGGAGGCGTACGTCGCTACCGCCCGCGAGGTCGGCAACGCGTCCTCCCTGCACGCGGCGGGCCGCCGTGCCCGTCGCCGGGTCGAAGAGTCCCGCGAGCGGGTGGCCGCCGTGCTGGGCGCCCGGCCCTCCGAGGTGATCTTCACCGGTGGTGGCACGGAAAGCGACAACCTCGCGGTCAAGGGCATCTTCTGGGCCCGCCGGGGAGCCGGCCCGGACCGCCGCCGGGTGGTCTCCAGCGCCGTCGAGCACCACGCGGTGCTGGACGCGGTCGACTGGCTGGCCCAGCACGAGAGCGCGGAGGTCGGCTGGCTACCGGTGGACGCCGCTGGTCGACTCGACCCGCGGGCCCTGCGCGCCGAGCTGGCCGCGCACGCCGACCAGGTGGCCGTGGTCACGGCGATGTGGGCGAACAACGAGGTGGGCACCGTCCAGCCGGTGGCCGAGCTGGCCGCTGTCGCCGCCGAACACGGTGTGCCGTTCCACACCGACGCCATCCAGGCGGTCGGTCAGGTGCCCGTCGACTTCGGCGCCAGCGGGGTCGCCGCGCTGACCGTCACCGGGCACAAGTTGGGCGGCCCGACCGGGGTGGGCGCGCTGCTGCTCGCCCGGGACGTGCCGGCCACACCGCTGCTGCACGGCGGCGGCCAGGAACGCGACATCCGCTCCGGCACGCTGGACACCGCCGGCATCGTCGCCTTCGCGGTCGCGGTGGAGACGGCCGTGAAGGGCCAGCAGGAGTACGCGGCCCGGGTGGCCGCGCTCCGCGACGACCTGATCGAGCGGGTCCGTCACGCGGTGCCCGACGTGATCTACAACGGGGACCCGATCGGCCGGCTGCCCGGCAACGCGCACTTCTCCTTCCCCGGCTGTGAGGGCGACGCGCTGTTGCTCCTGCTCGACGCACAGGGGATCGCCTGCTCGACGGGCTCGGCCTGCTCCGCCGGCGTGGCCCAGCCCTCGCACGTCCTGCTCGCCATGGGCGCCGACGACGACCGCGCCCGCTCCTCGCTGCGCTTCACTCTGGGCCACACCAGCACCCAGGCCGACATCGACGCCCTGATCGCAGCCCTCCCCGCAGCGGTAGACCGAGCCCGCCGAGCCGCCGCCCTCCGCACCCCCCGCTAACAGCCTTTCCCCGCCCCCGCCCCCGCCCCCGCCCCCGCCCCCGGCGATCTTGCACTTTCTGTTGGCGGTTCGGGCCTTGCGCGGCATATGTCGCCGCAGAAAGTGCAAGATCGCGGAGGTCGGGTGTGTCGGGCGCTGACCGGGGGTTCGGGGGGTTTGCGGGGCTGGTGGATAGGGTTGTCGTGGGGACGGGGAAGGGAGTGGGTCGTGAGGGTTCTGGCGGCGATGTCGGGCGGGGTTGACTCGGCTGTGGCGGCGGCGCGGGCGGTGGCGGCCGGGCACGACGTGACCGGGGTGCACCTGGCGCTGGCCCGCAACCCACAGACCTACCGGACCGGGGCGCGCGGCTGCTGCACCCTGGAGGATTCCCGGGACGCCCGGCGGGCGGCCGACGTCATCGGCATCCCGTTCTACGTGTGGGACATGGCCGACCGCTTCCACGAGGACGTGGTCGACGACTTCGTCGCCGAGTACGCCGCCGGCCGTACCCCGAACCCCTGCCTGCGCTGCAACGAGAAGATCAAGTTCGCGGCGGTGCTGGATCGGGCGGTGGCCCTCGGCTTCGACGCGGTGGTCACCGGGCACCACGCCCGGCTCGGCGCGGACGGGCTGCTGCGGCGCAGTGTCGACCTGGCCAAGGACCAGTCGTACGTCCTGGCCGTGCTCACCCGCGAGCAGCTCGACCGGTCGATCTTCCCGCTCGGCGACTCCACCAAGGCGCAGGTCCGCGCGGAGGCCGCCGAGCGTGGCCTGGCGGTTGCCGACAAGCCGGACTCGCACGACATCTGCTTCATCGCCGACGGTGACACCCGCGGTTTTCTCGCCGGCCGGCTCGGTGAGGCACCCGGCGACGTGGTGGACGCGAGCACCGGCGCGGTCGTCGGCAGCCACAGCGGCGCGTACGCGTACACGGTGGGACAGCGTCGCGGGCTGCACCTGGACCGGCCCGCCCCGGACGGCCGGCCGCGCTACGTGCTCTCCATCACGCCCAAGACCAACACGGTGACCGTCGGCCCGGCCGAGGCGCTGGAGGTGTCCGACGTGCACGCCGTCCGTCCGGTCTGGACCGGTGGCGCACGCCCGGACGTACCGGTCGAGTGCGAGGTGCAGTTGCGCGCGCACGGTGACGTGGTGCCGGCGACCGTCGCGCTCGACGGGGACCGGCTGCACGCCGAGCTGCGCCGACCGGTACGTGGCGTCGCCGCCGGCCAGGCCGTGGTGGCGTACCGGCCGGACCCGGCCGGCGACGTGGTTCTCGGTTCCGCGACCATCACCGGCTGACCGCACGGCCCGGCTGTTCGCGGGATAGCCTTCGGCCGTGACAGATCAGGCGTGGCCCTGGCCGGCCGGCGCGGCGACCGGAATTGGTTCGCTGCCCGGCACCGACATCGGCGAGGCTCAGCGGGTGGTCCTCGGTGAGCTTCCCGAGCTGCCCCACCTGCCCGAGTTGCCGGCCCGTGGCCCCGGAGCGGACATGATCGGCCGGTCCGCCGGGCTGCTGGTCGACCTGCCCGTCGAGGTCTATGCCGGCCGGTGGCGGGTCGCCCCGCGCCCGGGCCGCGACCTGCGCCGGGCCGCTGACCTGATGGAACGCGACCTGGACCAGCTCGCCGAGCAGGCCGAGGAGTACGCCGGGCCGATCAAGGTGCAGGCCGCCGGGCCGCTCACCCTGGCCGCCTCCCTGGAGTTGCCGATCGGTGGCCGACTGTTGCGTGACCCCGGCGCGGTCCGCGACCTGACCGGCTCCCTCGCCGAGGGGCTGCGCGCGCACGTCGCGGCGGTGACCCGCCGGCTGCCCCGGGCGTCGGTGCTGCTCCAACTGGACGAACCGTCACTGCCGACCGTGCTGGCCGGGCGGGTGCCGACCGAGAGCGGGTTGGGCGCGTACCGGGCGGTCGAGTCGGTGGACGCCGCCGCCCTGCTGCGCACGGTCGTCGAGGCGGTCGGTGTGCCGACCCTGGTGCACTGCTGCGCCCCGGACGTGCCGCTGGAGCTGATCCGCTCCGCCGGCGCTGTCGCGGTCGCCCTCGACCTGGACCTGGTCACCAAGCTGGATCCGCTGGGCGAGGCGCTCGACGCCGGCCTCGGGTTGTTGGCCGGGGCCGCGCCGACCCGGCCGCCGTCGGCCGGTGGCGCGCCGACCTCCGCGCAGATCGCCGACCGGGTACGCCAGGTCTGGGACCGCCTCGGCTTTCCCCGCCGGCAGCTCGCCGAGCAGGTGGTGATCACCCCAGCCTGCGGCCTCGCCGGCGCCACCCCGGAGTACGCCCGGGCGGTGCTCGCCGCGTGCCGGGACGCCGGCCGGCGGCTCGCCGAGGTGTGAGGTTTCCTGTCGTATCCGGTGGGCAGGATGACGGTCATGATTGGACAGCTGCGTTCAGTGGTGATCGACTGCCCGGATCCGCGGGCGTTGGCGGCGTTCTACGCCGAGCTGCTCGGCGTGCCGCTCGCCGAGGGCGACTCCGATGACGACTGGGTGGTGCTGGGCGGCCCGCCCGGTCACCAGCCGCGCCTCGCCTTCCAGCAGGCGCTCAACCTGCGCCCGCCCGCCTGGCCGGATCCCGAGCGCCCACAGCAGTTCCACCTCGACGTGACGGTGGATGACATCGAGGCCGCCGAGAAGGCGGCGCTCGCGCTCGGGGCCCGGCGGCTGCCAGGTGAGGGCGAGGGCTTCCGGGTCTACGCCGATCCCGCCGGCCACCCGTTCTGCCTCTGCTGGGACTGAACCCGCCGTGGGGTTGCGGCGGCCGGGCGTGCTGGCCGCCTGGCTTGGCTTGGCCTGGCCTGGCCTTGAGCCTGGCCCTTCGGTCATGATCGACTCGGGGTTCTGAAAACCGGGGCATCCGGAACCTCAGGACACCGCGACTTTCAGGAGCACGAGTCGATCTCGGCCGGCGGCCGCCAGCCGGCGGGCGGCGGTGACGTCGGCCGGCGGGCTGCGGTGACCTCGGCCGGCCGGCCGGCGGCGGCGGGGACGGCGGCCGGCGGGCGGCAGCGAGGGCGAGGGTGGGCGGCGGGCGGCGGCCGGCCGTGAGAGTCAGGGGGTGGGCAGGTGGCGCAAGCTGCGGATCTTCCGCCACAGGTCGGCGTCGCAGCGGCCGGCGTGGTCGGCGAAGGCGGCCGAGTCGAGTCGGATCGGCTCGGTGAGGCTGAGGTAGCTGTCGTGCTCCGCACCGGGGTCCCAGTCCCGGGTGGGGATTCGGACGTGGTCGTCTCGGTCGCTCTTGTCTTGGCTGGTGATCTTTAGGACGTCGGCGCCCCGGGAGTCGGCACGCAGCACCAGACACGGGCGTACCTTCGATCCGCTGCCGTCGGCGTACGGCACGTCGGCCCACCAGATCTCGCCGGGCGTCGGGGCGTCGTGCCGGTCGCTGTCGCGCGAGCGGGGTTTGCTGGGTGGCCGTTCGGTGCCACGGGGCCGTGGCGCGGTGGGACGGCGGCCGCCGGTGCTGCCCCTACCCGGCCGGCTGCCTGGACGTGGGTTGGCCGCCCGGTGCCGCCAACTGTTCCACGCCCAGCCGGCGGCCACCGCCAGCAGGATCGCGACCGCCCAGAGCAGTGCGTCGGGCATCCGTACCTCCACGTCCCGGCGGCCCACGGACCGCCATCGTCCGGCGATCCTCGCACGCCCCGGTCCGTGCCGCCCGCCAACCACACCGCCGCGGACCAGCCACGCCGCCGCGGACCAGCCACGCCGCCGCGGACCAGCCACGCCGCCGCGGGCCAGCCACGCCGCCGCGGGCCAGCCACGCCGCCGCGGGCCAGCCGCGCCGCCGCGGGCCAGCCGCGCCGCCGTGGGCCAGCCGCGCCGCCGTGGGCCAGCCGCGCCAGCCGCGCCGTCGCCGGGCCAGCCGCGCCGCCGCTGCCCACCGTCCCGCTTCGCTCTCCTCCGCCGCCCTCGATCACTTGACGCTGGGTAGCCGGATCGGTCGGGCGACGACTTCTGCGCATCGAATGGTCACCAGTCGTGGCTGAGGGCGAGGTCGCTCCCGGCGCGGGCGGGCGACGGATTGTCCCACCGGCCCGATACCGTGCCGGAGTAGCGTGATCAGGGAGGTCGCAGGCGTGTCCGAAGGTGGCGGTGTGTCCGAGGAGCAGATCGGTCAGCAGGTCAGCCCGGCGCAGGAGGCGGCGGCCGGGGCTGAGCCGACGCCGCAGATCAGGGAGCGGCATGCCACGCTCAGCCAGGAGCTGACCGAGCACCAGTACCGCTACTACGTGTTGGACGCGCCGACCATCCCCGACGCCGACTTCGACCGGCTGTTGCGCGAGTTGGAGGCGTTGGAGGCGGAGTTCCCGGCGCTGCGGACGCCCGATTCGCCGACCCAACGGGTGGGCGGCACCTTCTCGACCGACTTCACCCCGGTCACCCATGCCGAACGGATGCTGTCGCTCGACAACGCCTTCGCCGACGAGGAGTTGGCGGCCTGGGCCGAGCGCGTCGAACGGGACGCGGGCGGCCCGGTGCCCTACCTGTGCGAGCTGAAGGTCGACGGGCTGGCGATCAACCTGACCTACGAGAACGGCCGGCTGGTCCGGGCCGCGACCCGGGGTGACGGCCGCACCGGTGAGGACGTCACCGCCAACGTTCGCAGCATCCGGGATGTGCCCAGCCAGCTCGCCCCGTCCGCCGAATTCCCGGACATCCCCGAGTTGGTGGAGGTGCGGGGCGAGATCTACTTCCCGGTCGCCGCGTTCGCCGATCTCAACGCGGGTCTGGTGGAGCAGGGCAAGGCACCCTTCGCCAACCCCCGCAACGCCGCCGCGGGCAGCCTTCGGCAGAAGGATCCGCGGGTCACCGCCTCCCGGCCGCTGCGCCTGGTGGTGCACGGCATCGGCGCTCGCCGTGGGTTCCAGCCCACGGCGCAGTCCGAGTCGTACGCGGCACTGAAGTCGTGGGGGCTGCCGACCAGCGACCGGTGGCGGGTCGTTCCGGACCTGGCCGGGGTCGCGGAGTTCATCGCCTACTACGCCGAGCACCGGCACGACGTCGAGCACGAGATCGACGGTGTGGTGGTCAAGGTCGACCCGGTCTCCATCCAGGGCCGGCTCGGGTCGACCAGCCGCGCCCCCCGCTGGGCGATCGCCTTCAAGTACCCGCCGGAGGAGGTCACCACCAAGCTGCTCGACATCGACGTCAACGTGGGTCGTACCGGCCGGGTCACGCCGTTCGCGGTGCTCGAGCCGGTGCGGGTGGCGGGCTCCACGGTTGCGCTCGCCACCTTGCACAACGCCCGCGAGGTGGAGCGCAAGGGCGTGCTGATCGGCGACACGGTGGTGCTGCGCAAGGCCGGCGACGTCATTCCCGAGGTGCTTGGCCCGGTGGTCGATCTGCGCCCCGCCGATGCCCGGCCGTTCGTGATGCCGACCAGTTGCCCCGCCTGCGGCACCCCGCTCGCGCCCTCGAAGGAGGGCGACGTCGACATCCGTTGTCCCAACACCCGCAGCTGCCCGGCCCAGTTGCGGGAGCGGGTGTTCCATCTCGCCGGCCGCGGCGCGTTCGACATCGAGGTGCTCGGCTACAAGGGCGCCGCAGCCCTGCTCGACGCGGAGATCATCAGCGACGAGGGGGACCTCTTCCAGCTCGACGCCGAGCAGTTGTCCCGCTCACCGTTCTTCGTCAACAAGGACGGCAGCCTGGGCAGCAACGCCAGCAAGCTGCTGGACAATCTCGCGGTCGCCCGGGAGCGGGACCTGTGGCGGGTGCTGGTGGCGCTCTCCATCCGGCACGTCGGCCCGACCGCGGCCCAGGCGCTGGCCCGGCACTTCCGTTCGATGGACGCCATCGACGCGGCCACGGAGGAGGAGCTGTCCTCGGTCGACGGGGTCGGCCCGACCATCGCGGCCAGCATCCGGGAGTGGTTCGCGGTGGACTGGCACCGCGAGGTCGTCCGCAAGTGGGCCGAGGCCGGCGTACGGATGGCCGAGGAGGCGGTCGACGAGGGGCCGCGCCCGTTGGAGGGGTTGACCGTGGTGGTGACCGGCACGCTCGCCGGTTTCTCCCGCGACCAGGCCGCCGAGGCCGTGCAGAGCCGAGGCGGCAAGGTCAGCGGGTCGGTTTCCAAGAAGACGAGCTTCGTGGTGGTGGGGGACAACCCCGGCTCCAAGGCTGACAAGGCCGCCAGTCTCAAGGTGCCGGTGCTCGACGAGGACGGGTTCCGGCTCCTGCTGGACGCGGGTCCGGACGCCGCGCGGGGCGTCGCTCAGCTGGGCGGCTGACCCGGCCAGCGGCTGGTCGCGGCGACTGGCCGCGTATACCAACTTAATTACGACTACGACCGATTCGTGACTGTCATACCGGGAAACTGGGTGCCGAGGGCGTTTCATTGGGTCACGGCGTGCGCACCGGCACGCCAATGGTCGGTCGGGAGGTGTGGTGGAGGTCGCCGACCCACGCAACTCGCTTCCGGCGGGACGGGTCGCACCGTTCGCCGCCTTCGTCGTCGGCATCCTGCTGGTCGCCGCGCTGACCGCTGCGGTTCCACTCGCGACGCTCCCCGGCGAGCTGTCCGAGCTGCCGGTGGCGTTCTGGACGATGGCCGCGCTCGCCGTGGTCTGCGACGCCCGCCCGTTCGTTCCGCCGGGGCGTCGGCAGACCTCCGCGGTGTTCCCGTCCACCTGCTTCACGTTCGCGATCCTGCTCGGCTGGGGCCTCGGCCCGGCGGTCGTGGTGCAGGCGGTGGGGGTGGTCGTCTCGGGCTGGCGGATGCGGCACGCCGCCTGGCGCACGGCGTTCAACGTCGGCCAGTACGCGTGCGCCCTCGCTGCCGCGTACGGGGTGATCCAGCTCGGGTCGGGCACCATCTTCTCCGGCGGGCGGTTGCACTGGACCGACGTGGCTGCCGTCGGCGGTGCCACGCTGGCCTGGTTCGTCGTCAACTACGGGCTGGTCAGCTGGGCGGTGCGACTGCGTTTCGGAGGCCGCTGGTGGCCCACCCTCCGCCAGGGGCTCGGCTTCGAGTTGCTCTCCACCGGTTCACTGCTGCTGCTCGCACCGGTGCTGGTCGCCGCCGCGCGGGTCAGCGCCGCGCTGATCCCGCTGGTGCTGGTGCCGCTCTTCGCCGTCTACCGGATGGCGCGGTTGACCAACGAACAGGAGCACCTGGCCGCCGCCGACCCGCTGACCGGGCTGCCCAACCGCAAGGCCCTCCTGGCCGAGGTGGCGGAGCAGGTGCACGTGCATGCCGAGCGGACCGCTCGGGGCGAACCGAATGGGCAGTTGGCATTGCTGCTGATCGACCTGGACCGGTTCAAGAACGTCAACGACGCCCTCGGGCACGCCGTGGGTGACCGGCTGCTGGTCGAGGTCAGCGCCCGGCTCACCGACGTGCAGCCTCGACCGCAGATGATCGCTCGGCTCGGCGGCGACGAGTTCGCCATCGTGATGACCGGGCTGACCGACGTCGGTCAGGCGCGGGAGTTGGCCGACCGGGTGGTTGAGGCGTTGGCCGAGCCGGTGCCGTTGGACGGGCTGCCGCTGGATGTGGGCGGGTCGATCGGGATCGCCCTCTTCCCCGAGCACGGCGAGGACTTCGCCACCCTGATGCGCCACGCCGACGTGGCGATGTACGACGCCAAGCACCGCAACGACACGGTGGCGGTCTACGCCCCGGAGTCCGACCACAACTCGGCCGAGCGACTCGGCCTCCTCGCCGACCTGCGCCGCGTACTGGAGGCCAGCCCATCGTCCGACGGGCCGTTCGACAGTGAGCGCGGCCGGGCCGACGGGCCGTTCGACAGCGAGCGCGGCCGGGCCGAGCCGCCGTTCGACAGTGAGTCGACGGGTCAGGGTTCGGGCGAGGGGACGACCACCGGCGACGCCGGGGACGGCCGGCACAGCATGCCGAACGGCGCCGAGCTGGCCGACGTACCCCTTGTCGCGACGGCGGAGGTGCGCGGTGGCGACGGGGCGGCGCTGCCCAGCGCGCCCCCGGCCGAGGCCGCGTCACACCGGACCCCGGCCGAGGCCGCGTCACACCGGCCCCCGGCCGAGGCCGCGTCACACCGGACCCCGCCCGAGGCCGCGCCACACGCGGACCCGGCGCCGGTGGTTGCCACGGCGCGGTCCGGTGCCGGCCGGTGGTGGGCACGCCGTCGGCGCACCGATGTCGAGCTGATGCACGCCGACGAGTTGATCAACCGGATCGCCACCGGGGCCGACCCGATCCGGGGCCGCAACACTCGCGCCACGGTGACCGGGACCCGCCCCGTCCCGGCCCGGGAGCGGCGCGCCGGGGGCGGGAACGGCCGGCGGTCCCCGAACGGGAGCGCGGTGGGCAACAACGGCCCGGGGGCGCGGCGGGACGTCGGGTCCGGTACGCCTGCCCACCCCATCGAACCGTCCGGATGGGCGCACCCGGACGGTGAGCAGGTCGACGACGCTGGCGAGATCACCATGTACTACCAGCCGCAGATCGCCATCGCGACCGGCGAGGTGGTCGGTGTCGAGGCCCTGCTGCGATGGCGGCATCCCCGGCGGGGCATGGTCGACCCGGAGGAACTCATCCGGGTCGCCGAGCAGAGCGCGGTGATGCGACTGCTCACCCGCCGGGTCGTCGACGACGTGGTGGAGCAGCTCGCCAAGTGGTCGGCGGCCGGCATCGTCCTGCGCGCGGCACTCAACGTGAGCGTGCGCGACCTGCACACCGGCGAGATCGCCGACCAGATCGCCGACCGGCTGGCCCGTTCCGGGGTGCCGGCCGAGCGGCTACAGGTGGAGATCACCGAAGGCGCGTTGATGGCCGACCCGCGTCGGGTGCTGGCCACCATCTCCCGGCTGCACCGGATCGGGGTGGCCATCGCGCTGGACGACTTCGGCACCGGCTACTCATCTCTCCAGCACCTGCGCCGGTTGCCGCTGTCCGAGGTGAAGGTGGACCGGTCGTTCGTCCTCGGGATGGCCGACGACGCCGACGACGCGGCGATCGTCCGGTCGATGATCGAGCTGGCCGGCGCTCTGGGGTTGCGGGTGGTCGCCGAGGGGGTCGAGGACGAACGCACCTGGCGGATGCTGCACGCGGCCGGCTGCGATGCCGCTCAGGGCTGGTTCTACGCCCGGCCGATGCCGGCCGAGGAGTTGGTCACCTGGCTGGCCCGGTACCGCCCGGTCCGTCCGACCGGCGGGCACCCGCAGCCTGACGTCGCCCGCCGGCCCACCCGCTGACCCCGCACGAGGGCCGGCGGAGGGGGAGTCGGGGACGCGGCACCGAAGCGGAACAATAGACTCGCTCCGGTCACCGCGCGTCACGCTCCACCCGCCGCGCGGCCGGCACATCGCCCGACCAGCAGGAATTCAGAAGGGGGCACGGATGGCCGCCATCTCCCGCGAGGAGGTCGCGCACCTGGCGCGCCTGTCGCGGCTCGCCGTCACCGAGGAGGAGCTGGACATGTTCGCCGGCCAGCTCGACGTGATCCTCCAGGCGGTCGCCCAGGTCGGCGAGGTCGCCGCCGCGGACATCCCGCCGACCTCGCACTCGGTGCCGCTGACCAACATCTTCCGCGAGGACGTCGTCACGCCGTGCCTCACCCCGGAGGAAGCGCTGTCGGGCGCGCCCGACGCCGAGGACCAGCGGTTCCGCGTACCGCGGATCCTGAGCGAGGATGTGGCCTCATGAGCGAGCGGCAGCGAGCGAATCAGCAGTGCAGCGCCGTGGTGCCTCATGGCGTCGCGAAGCGAAGCGGAGTGACGGCATGAGCAGCGATCTCATCAGAATGACCGCGACGGAGATCGCGTCCCTGGTCGCCGGGGGTGAAACCTCGGCCGTCGAGGTGACCCAGGCGCACCTGGACCGGATCGCCGCGGTCGACGACCGGGTGCACGCGTTCCTGCACGTCGACACCGAGGGCGCGCTCGCCGCGGCCCGCGCGGTGGACGAGCGCCGGGCCGCCGGCGAGGAGCTCGGCCCGCTCGCGGGTGTGCCGGTCGCGGTCAAGGACGTGCTCGCCACCCGGGGCGTGCCGACCACCGTGGGGTCGAAGATCCTGGAGGGCTGGCGCCCGCCGTACGACGCGACGATCGTGCAGCGCCTGCGGGACGCCGGCACGGTGATGCTCGGCAAGACCAACATGGACGAGTTCGCGATGGGCTCCTCCACCGAATACTCGGCGTACGGCCCGACGCACAACCCGTGGGACCTCAGCCGGATCCCCGGTGGCTCGGGTGGTGGCAGCGCCGCCGCGCTGGCCGCGTACGAGGCGCCGCTGGCGATCGGCTCGGACACCGGCGGCTCGATCCGCCAGCCCGGCGCGGTCACCGGCACGGTGGGTGCCAAGCCCACCTACGGCGGCACCTCCCGGTACGGGCTGGTGGCCTTCTCCTCGTCGCTCGACACCCCCGGCCCGTGTGCCCGTACGGTGCTCGACGCGGCCCTGCTGCACCAGGTGATCGGTGGGCACGACCCGCGTGACTCCACCTCGATCCCGCAGCCGGTGCCGGACGTGGTGGCGGCGGCGAAGCTCGGTGCGACCGGTGACCTGACCGGTGTGCGGCTCGGCATCGTGAGCGAGTTCGTCGGCGAGGGCGCCGAGCCGGGCGTGATGGCCGCGTTCCGCGAGTCGGTGGACGCCCTCGCGAAGCTGGGTGCGGAGATCGTCGAGGTGTCCTGCCCGACGTTCGCGTACGCGCTGCCGGCGTACTACCTGATCGCCCCGAGCGAGTGCTCCTCCAACCTGGCCCGGTTCGACGGCGTCCGGTTCGGCCTGCGGGTCGGCGACGACGGCAACCGGTCGCTGGAGGAGGTCATGTCGCTGACCCGGGAGGCCGGCTTCGGTCCGGAGGTCAAGCGCCGCATCATGATCGGCACGTACGCGCTGTCGTCGGGTTACTACGACGCGTACTACGGGCAGGCGCAGAAGGTCCGGACGCTGATCACCCGGGACTTCACCGCCGCGTTCGAGCGGGTCGACGCGCTGATCTCGCCGACCACTCCGTCGGTGGCGTTCCCGATGGGCGCGCGGACCGCCGACCCGTACCAGATGTACCTGGCC
Source organism: Micromonospora sp. NPDC050276 (assembly GCF_044459545.1). NCBI lineage: Bacteria > Bacillati > Actinomycetota > Actinomycetes > Micromonosporales > Micromonosporaceae > Micromonospora > Micromonospora sp. NPDC050276. The sequence continues at coordinate 58,684 of NZ_JBITJA010000003.1, forward strand.
GACCTGTACACGATCCCGACCAACCTGTACGGCGGGCCGGGCATCTCGGTGCCCTGCGGGCTCTCCGAGGGGCTGCCGGTCGGTCTGCAGGTGATGGCCCCGACGATGGCCGACGACCGGATGTACCGGGTCGCCGCCGCGTTGGAGTCCGCCGTCGGCACGTTCACTCCACCGGCACTGTGAGGCAGGAGCCCCGATGACCACGACACTGCCCGCGTACGACGAGGTCGTTGCGCGCTTCGAACCGGTGATCGGCCTGGAGACCCACGTCGAGCTGGGCACGAACACCAAGATGTTCTGTGGTTGCCCGACCGACTTCGGCGGCGAGCCGAACACCCGGGTGTGCCCGGTGTGCCTGGGTCTGCCCGGTTCGCTGCCGGTGGCCAACAAGGCGGCCATCGAGGCGATCATCCGGATCGGCCTGGCGTTGAACTGCTCGATCGCCGAGTGGTGCCGGTTCGCCCGGAAGAACTACTTCTACCCGGACATGCCGAAGAACTTCCAGATCAGCCAGTACGACGAGCCGATCTGCGTCGACGGGTACCTGGACGTCGAGGTGGGCGGCGAGACGGTACGGATCGAGATCGAGCGGGTGCACCTCGAGGAGGACACCGGCAAGACGCTGCACGTCGGCGGTGCCACCGGCCGCATCCACGGTGCGACGGAGTCGCTGGTCGACTACAACCGGGCCGGCATCCCGCTGGTCGAGATCGTGACGAAGCCGATCACGGGCACCGGCGCGCTCGCCCCCGACGTGGCCCGGGCGTACGTCGCCGAGCTGCGGGACGTGATCCGCACCCTCGGCGTCTCCGACGTGCGGATGGAGGAGGGTTCGCTGCGCTGCGACGTGAACACCTCGCTCAACCTGCCCGGTCAGGAGTGGGGCACCCGCACCGAGACCAAGAACGTCAACTCGCTGCGGTCGGTGGAGCGGGCGGTCCGCTCGGAGATGCTGCGGCAGGCGTCGGTGTTGGACGCGGGGGGCCGGATCACCCAGGAGACCCGGCACTTCCACGAGGACACCGGCGACACCACCCCGGGGCGCTCGAAGGAGACGGCGACCGACTACCGGTACTTCCCGGAGCCGGATCTGGTGCCGATCGCCCCGGACCCGGCCTGGGTCGCCGAGCTGAAGGCCGCCCTGCCGGAGCTGCCCCGGGTGCACCGGCGTCGGCTGCAGCAGCAGTGGGGCCTGTCCGACCTGGACATGCAGTCGGTGCTGAACGCCGGTGCGGTCGAGCTGATCGAGGCCACCGTGGCCGCCGGGACCACCCCGGCCGCAGCCCGTAAGTGGTGGCTGGGTGAGCTGTCCCGCCGGGCCAACGAGAGCGGCGTGGAGCTGGCCGAGATCGGCGCCACCCCCGCCCAGGTCGCCGAGCTGCAGGGGCTGGTCGATGCCGGCAAGCTCAACGACAAGATGGCCCGCACGGTGTTGGAGGGCGTGGTCGACGGCCAGGGTTCGCCCACCGAGATCATGACCAATCGGGGCCTGGAGGTCGTGTCGGACACCGGTGCGCTCACCGCGGCCGTGGACGAGGCGATCGCCGCGAACCCCGGCATCGCCGACAAGATCCGCAGTGGCAAGGTCGCGGCGGTCGGTGCGCTGGTCGGCGCGGTCATGAAGTCCACCCGGGGCCAGGCCGACGCGAAGACCCTGCGGGAGCTGATCCTGGAGCGCCTCGGCGTCCAGGGCTGACCCCGAACGGCAACGGACGGGCCGGCGCACTCTGCTCCGGCCCGTTCGCCGTGTAGACCGCACACCCCTTGCGAGGGCGTCAACGGCGACGCCTGGATGGAGCCACCGTGACCCAGCACGACCTCGATGTCCTCGACGAGATCCAGCGGCGGGTGCTCTGGCTCGCCACCCGGATCGTGGACGCCGCCAACCACGACCGGGCCACCGGCGACGGTGTGAAGGTCGGCGGCCACCAGGCGTCCAGCGCGTCCCTGGTCACGGCGATGACCGCGCTCTGGTTCGCGCACCTCGATGCCGAGGACCGGGTCGCCGTGAAGCCGCACGCGTCCCCGGTCTTCCACGCCATCCAGTACCTGCTCGGCAACCTGGACCGCTCCTACCTGCCCCGGCTGCGGGCCCGGGGCGGTCTCCAGTCGTACCCGTCGCGCACCAAGGACCCGGACGAGGTGGACTTCTCCACCGGTTCGGTCGGCCTGGGCGCGGCGGCGCCGCTGTTCGCCGCCGCCACCCGGCGGTACGTCGACGCGCACTTCGGGGCCCGACCGCACTCCCGGTTCGTGGCGCTGATCGGCGACGCCGAGCTGGACGAGGGCAACATCTGGGAGGCGGTGGCCGACCCGGCGACCACCGGGCTGGGCAACGTCATGTGGCTGGTCGACTTCAACCGCCAGTCGCTCGACCGGGTGGTCCCCGGCATCCGGATCAACCAGTGGCGCGGTCAGTTCGAGGCGGCCGGCTGGCACGTCGTGGAGGTCAAGTACGGTCGGCGGCTCGCCGAGGCGTACGCCCGGCCGGGCGGCGAGGCGTTGCGCGACTGGATCGACGCGATGCCCAACGAGCAGTACCAGTCGCTGTTCGGGCTGGCCGGGCCGGCGCTGCGCAAGCAGTTCCTGGACGGCGCGCCGGCTGCGGTGGGTGCCTTCGTGGACGGCATCGACGACGAGGACCTGGGCCCGCTCGTGACCGACCTGGGTGGGCACGACCTTCAGGCGATGCTGGACGCCTACGCCCAGTGCGACGCGGTCACCGACCGGCCCAGCGTCGTCTTCGCGTACACCGTGAAGGGTTGGGGGTTGCCCATCGCCGGCAATCCGCGCAACCATTCCGCGCTGCTCAGCTCGGAGCAGGTCGACGCGCTGCGGGCCGCGCAGGGGTTGACCACCGAGACCGAGTGGGACCGCCTCGACCCGGCGTCACCCGCCGGGATCCAGGCCGGCGCCCGCCGGGAGGCGCTGTCCCGCGCGCCGCGCGAGCGTGCGCTCGGGGTCACCGTTCCGGAGAGCACGGGAGTACGCGCCAACAAGCCGATCTCCACCCAGGAGGTCTTCGGTCGGGTGCTGGTGGACCTGGCGCGGGACCGGGAGGTGGGCCGCTACCTGGTCACCACCGCCCCGGACGTGGCCACCTCCACCAACCTCGCCGGGTTCATCAACAAGACCGGCGTGTTCGCCCCCACCGAGCAGCGATCCTGGACCGAGGACCGGATGCTGCGCTGGACCGAGAGCCCCGCTGGGCAGCACATCGAGCTGGGCATCTCGGAGATGAACCTGTTCCTGCTGCTCGGCCAGCTCGGGCTCTCCTGGGACCTGTCCGGGCAGCCGCTGCTGCCGGTGGGCACGGTCTACGACCCGTTCGTGCTGCGGGGCCTCGACGCGTTCCTGTACGGCACGTACTCCGGCTCCCGGTTCGTGGTGGCCGGCACCCCGTCCGGCATCACCCTCGCCCCGGAGGGCGGCGCCCACCAGTCCACCATCACCGCGTCGGTCGGCCTGGAACTGCCCGGGGTGACCTTCATCGAGCCGGCGTACGCGGCCACCCTCGACTGGCTGCTCTGCGACGCGCTCGGACAGATCGCCGGTGGGTCGGCCCCGGCCGCGACCGCCGCACCCGCCGAGGACGGCGCGTACTACTTCCGGTTGAGCACCCGCCCGCTGGACCAGGCGCCGTTCGAGGCGGCCCGGGCGCGGCTCGGCGACGCGGTGCTGCGTCGACAGGTGGTCGCCGGGGCGTACCGGCTGATCGACGCGCACCAGGCGTACCCGCACCTGGTCGACGCCCCGGTGGTGCAGCTGGCCGCCTCCGGCGCGGTGCTGCCCGAGGTGCTGACCGCCGCGGCGGAGCTGGCCGACGAGGGCATCGCCGCGCACGTGGTGGACGTGACCTCGCTGGACCGGCTCTACCGGGCCTGGCAGCGCACCCTGCGCCAGGGCGTACGCACGGCCACGGTGCCGAGTGTGCCGGGCGCGCTGCGGTCCGCGTTCGCCGACCGGGTGCCGGTGGTGACCGTGCACGACGCCGCGTCACACGCGATGGCCTGGCTCGGTTCGGCGGTCGGCGCGCCGGCGGTGCCGCTCGGGGTGGACGAGTTCGGCCAGTCCGGCAGCGTCTCCGAGCTGTACGAACTGCACGACCTGCTGCCCGGCAGCATCGTCAACGCCGCCCTGGCCGCCATCGCCCTGCGCTGACCCGTCGACGCCCACCGGTCGCCGCCGGGCGTCGGCCTGGGCTCAACCGGTCGGCGTGGGCGTGGGCGTGGCGGGGACACCGTCGGTCGGCGTGGGTGTGGGTGTGGCGGGGACGCCGGCGGTCGGGTTCTCCACCAGGCGTCGTTCCAGGTTGACCTGGGCCTGCCCGGTCCCACCGACGGTGATGGTGTCGTACGCCTGGAGCATCTTCTGCTGGTCGAAGTAGAGCACGCTCATCGACAGCGGGGTCGGCTTCTCGCCCTCCAGGCCGCGCAGCCCGGCGCCCCCGGTGGAGCCCTCCACCATCAGCGTGGTGGGCTGCTGCCCGGCTGCCTGCGGCAGCTTGGAGACCTGCCGGTCGTGGGTGTGCCCGGCCAGCACCAGCGGGCAGGTGCCGGCGAGCGGCCCGGCCGACGCCGGGTCGTGCACGAGAGCGATGTTGACCGGTCGCGGTGAGCTGCGGACCGTCGCGGCGAGCTGGTTGCCGGCCCCGATCACCTGGTCGGCCACCTGCTGGGTCAACCCGCTGCCGGCGGGGGAGGTGTTCTTGTCCGGGGTGAAACGCGGGTCGCCGATGCCGGCGATGGTCAGCCCGGCGACCGTCGTGGTCGTGTTGTTCAACACGATCGCGTTCGGCTGGCGGGCCACCGCGGCGGCGGTCTTGCCGGAGTCGTGGTTGCCCCGGATGAAGACGTACGGCTTCTTCAGCAGGCCGATCGAGGCGACGAAGGACGCCTCCGGCTCGCTGCCCCAGTCGGTGATGTCCCCGGTGTCGATCACCACGTCGATGCCGAACTGCTCCACGACCGTCCGGATCAACTGCCAGCCGGTCGGGTTGAGGTGCATGTCGGAGACGTGCAGCACCCGGGTGGTGCCCGGGGTCGGCTCCAACAGCGGAAGCGCCGAGACGGTGGTGTAGAGCTGGCTGACGTTGCCGACCAGGCGCTGCAACTGTTCCGCGTACTTGGTGTAGTCGTTGGCGATCCGGCGGGCGTCACCGACGATGGCCGGCGCGTTGACCAGCAGCCCCTCGTAGCGTGGCTCCTCGATGGCCTGCGGCCGGAGGGTCGCCGCCGCCGTGCCGAGGCTGCCGGCGGTGACCAGCAGCGCCAGCCCACCCGCCCAGGCGGTACGCCGGACGTTGCGGAAGATCAGCCCGGCCAGGACCAGGGTGACCAGCACCGACGCGCCGAGGGTACGCAGGCCGAGGCGCATCACCCCGGAGCGGACGTCCTCCACGGCGCTCTGGCTGGCCCGGCTGATGCTGGCCGGGTCGTCGATCAGCGCTTCGGTGCGCCCCTGGTCGAGCGCGCCCAGCCGGACGGTGAGGTGGGTCGGCCCGTCGTGGCTGTCGAGCAGCAGCGCGCCGAGCGGCGGGATGTCGACGGTGGTGCCGCCGTCCCGGGCGGGGGAGATGCTGAGGTTGGCCCGGAACGGGCCGATGTCGGTGCTCACCTGGCCACCGGCCAGCACCCCGAGCACCGCCCCGGCCAGGGCCACGGCGAGGACGGCGATGATCAGCCCGAGGCGGCGCAGCGGACCGGCGGCAGCGCCCCGCCAAGGCGATGGGCGCGGCCGGTCGTCGCCGGTCACCGGGTCGTCCCGGTCATCGGCGTCGTCCGGCCGCTCGTCGTGTTGCCCGTCCATGCTGAAAGTCTGACCTGCCCATCGGAAGATCTTGGCAAACCTGAACTGATGGTGACGAAGTCAGCTGCGCCCGCCGTCACCGCCCGCGAAGACCACCCGCAGCAGCCGGTCGTCGTCGCCGGCCGGGTTGCCCCGCCCGTCGTGGTTGGAGGTGCTCACCCAGAGTGACCCGTCCGGTGCGGCGGCCACCGCGCGCAGCCGGCCGTACCGGTTGGTGAGCAGCTCACTGGGCTGACCGAGCAGCGTACCGGTGTCGGTCAGCTCCATCACCCAGAGGCGCTTGCCGCGCAGGCAGCCGGTGGCCAGCAGCCGGTCCACGGCGGCCAGACCGGAGCAGGACGCGTCCGACGTCCCCCACTGCGTGATCGGGTCGGTGAACCGCTTGTCGTCGGCCTTCCCCTCGACCTCCGGCCAGCCGTAGTTGCCGCCCTTGGTGATCTGGTTGATCTCGTCCCAGGTGTTCTGGCCGAACTCGACGGCGTACATCCGCTTCGCGGCGTCCCAGGCGAAACCCTGCACGTTGCGGTGCCCCACCGACCAGACCGGGGAGTTGGGGTACGGGTTGCCGGCCGCGGGCTTGCCGTCCGGGGTGATCCGGAGGATCTTGCCGCCGAGGCTCTTCACGTCCTGCGAGTTGGGACGCTCGCCGGCGTCGCCCGTGCTGACGTAGAGCTGCCCGTCCGGGCCGAAGCCCAGCCCACCGCCGTTGTGCACATTGGCCTTGGGGATGCCGGTGAGGATCGGGGTGGGCTGCCCGCCGAGTTGCAGCCGGGCGACCCGGTTGTCCTGCTCGGTGGTGTAGTAGACGAACACCGTCCGGTCGCGGGCGTAGGCGGGGGAGACAGCGATGCCGAGCAGCCCGCCCTCGCCGGCCGCGGCCACGTCGGGGATGGTCTGCACCGGGCGGACCCGCAGCCCGTCCGGCCCGGACTCGGGCCCGACCTGCAGGATCCGGCCGTTGTCCCGTTCGGTGACCAGCGCCCCGCCGTCCGGCAGGAAGGCGATGGCCCAGGGCACCCGCAAACCCTTGGCGAGCACGGTCGCCACCGCCTGCTGGCCGGCGCCGCCGGGGCCCGCCGACGCGGACGGGGTGGGCAGGTTGGGTGGCTCGCCGGCCGGGTCGGGCTCCGGCTCGCCGAAGCTGCAACCGGCGGTGAACAGCAGCGCCGCGCAGGACGCCGCGAGGGCCACCCGGAGGCGGCGGATGCGAGGGTACGGGGGACGGGCGCTCACCCGGCCCAGGGTAGCCCGCCGCGCGGCCCGACCGGGCACGTCGACATCCAACGGGTACCGGTGACCCCGCTCGCCGGTCCCCGCAAGGCCGCTCACCGGGCCCGTACGGCCAGCAGTGCGGTGTCGTCCTCGCGGTGCCGGATCGAGGCGAGCAGCAGGTCGCACAGCTCGTCGAGGGGCAGCGTGTCGGTGCCGGCCAACCGACCCATCAGCTCGGCCAACCCTTCGTCGATGGAGCGGTCCCGCCGTTCGATGAGCCCGTCGGTGTAGAGCAACAGGGTGTCGCCGGTGGCCAGGCGGGTCGACTGGCTGCTCCGCGGCGACGGACGGGCCAGGCCGAGCAGCGGCTCCGGCGTCGCCGCGAGGGCCTCGACCGCCCCGCCCACCCGGACCACCAGGGCCGGCGGGTGCCCGGCGTTGGACCAGGTCACCTCGTGCACACCGGCGTGCTGCGGACAGATCCGGACCAGCGTCGCGGTGGCGGCGATCGGCAGCCGCAGGCCACGAATGGCGCCATCCAGGTCGCTCAGCAGTGACCCGACCGCGTCCGGCCGGCCGAAGGCGTTGCCCCGCACCAGGTTGCGCAGCTGACCCATGGTCGCCGCGGCCTCGATGTCGTGCCCGGCCACGTCCCCGATCGCCGCGATCACGTCGCCGTCGGGCTGCACGAAGGCGTCGTACCAGTCACCGCCCACCTCCACCCGGTCGGCCGCCGGCTGGTAACGGGCGGCCAGCTCCAGCTCCGCCACCACCGGCAGTCGGGGCAGCATGCTGTGTTGCAGCACCTCGGCGACGTGCCGCTGCTCGCCGTACATCGAGCTGTTGCCGACGGCCTGGCCGGCCCGGCGGCCGATGTCGACCGCGGTGAGCAGGTCCCGGTCGTCGAACTGCTGACGTTGGCCGCCGTTGACCAGCGTGATCGCCCCCAGCACCGTGCCGCCGACACCCCGTACCGGCACGCTCAGGTAGGAGGCGATGCCCAGCCGACTGGCGATGGAGGCCATCTCGGGGAGGGTGGTGCCTCGCGTCACGTCGGCCAGGGAGGCCACGCTGCCGAGCCGGGGCTGGCCGGTCCGGAGCACCGCCCGGATGATCGACTCGGGGCTCAGCCCGGTGCGCAGCAGCTCACCGAAGCGGTCGACGTCCGCCGCGCGGGCCGGATCCCGGTGCACCGAGACCACCTCGCGGGGCAGCCCGGTCGGCCCGATCAGGGTGAGCAGGCACCAGTCGGCGAGCAGCGGCACCATGGTGGCGGCGAGCCGGCGCAGCGCGGTGCCCACGTCCAGCGTGCCGGCCAGCGTCTCGCTCACCCCGGCCAGCAACTCCAGCCGCTCGTGCGCCTGCACGACCCGCCGCCGTGCCTCCTGCGCGCCGTCCAGCGCGATCCGCAGCCGCAGCTCTGACGAGCAGGCGGCGGCCAGGTCGGCCAGGGTTCGCAGCTGCGCGGCCGTCCAGGCGCGGGGCTTGTTGTCGATGGCGCAGAGCGAGCCGAGCACCCGGCCGGAGAGGTCGGTCAGCGGCATCCCGGCGTACGCGACCACACCCAGGTCGTCGATGGCCAGGTTGTCGCGCACGCGGGGGTAGAGCCGGGCGTCCGGCAGCACCATCGGGACCTCGATGTCCACGACGTGCTGACAGAACGAGTGGCTCAGCGGGGTCTGCCGGCGCTCCGACCAGGGTGCCGGCAATCCGACCGCGCCCGGAAAGAACTGCCGGTCGGCGGAGACCAGCGAGACCAGTGCGACCGGCACGTCCAACAGGTCGCTGACCAGCCGGGCGAACCGGTCGAACGCCTCGTCCGGGGCGGCGTCGAGCCCGGTGTCGGCGAGCGCGCCCAACCGCGCCGGGTCGCCGAGCACCGAAGGTGGCGCGATCGAACGCCGGGCGGAGGCGGGGGAGCCGTTGGTCATCGAGCACCTGTCTGCCGGGGTGGAGGCGGACCGGCCCTCCGACCTTTCGTTATACCTCGTCCAGGCCGGGGTCGAACATTCGCGTGCTGAGTCTCGCCCGCCCCGGTCCCGCGCACCATCCCCCGGGACGCCGGTTCGCCGCCGTGCCCGCACCGATCCCGGTGGCGGGGACTATCGTCGGCGGACGTGAAGGTATGGATTCCGCACCAGGCCGGCCTGAACCTCCTGGGCGAGCTGCCCCCGGACGTGACCGTGGAGGTCTTCGAGCACACCGACCGGATGCCGTCCGAACCGGCCGACGTCCGCGTCTGGGTGCCGCCGTTCCTGGGTGGCTCGGACGCGACGGCGGTGCTGGGTGAGCTGCCCGACCTCGCGGTGGTGCAGTTGCTCTCCGCCGGGGCGGACGCCTGGGCCGGCCGGACACCGCCGACCGTCACGCTCTGCGATGCCCGGGGCGTACACGATCCCGCCACCGCCGAGTGGGTCGTCACCGCGATCCTCACCCAGCTGCGGGCGTTCCCGGCGTTCGTCCGCGCGCAGGCCGAGCGGCGCTGGGCGTACGCGGACCACACCCCGACCGACGAGCTGACCGGCAAGCGGGTGCTCATCGTCGGCGCCGGTTCGATCGGTTCCGCGGTCCGCGACCGGCTCGCCCCCTTCGACGTGAGCTTCACCCTGGTCGCCAGGACGGCCCGCCCCGAGCAGGGGGTGCACGCCGTCGAGGAGCTGCCCCGGCTGCTGCCCCACGCGGACGTGGTGGTGGTGCTGGTGCCGCTCACCGACCAGACCCGTGGCCTGATCGACAAGGCGTTCCTGGCCGCGATGCCGGACGGGGCGCTGCTGGTCAACGCCGCCCGAGGGCCGGTGGCGCACACCGACGCGCTGGTGGCCGAGCTGGGCACCGGTCGGATCTCGGCGGCGTTGGACGTCACCGACCCGGAGCCGCTGCCCGCCGACTCCCCACTCTGGGCGATGCCGAACGTGCTGCTCACCCCGCATGTGGGCGGGTCGGTGCGCGGCCTGCTGCCGCGGGCCTACCGACTGGTCGGCGATCAGGTACGCCGGTTCGCCGCCGGGCAGCCGCTGATCAACACGGTGGTCGACGGCTACTGACCGGGTGCGTCCGCCGCGCCCTGGGGCAACGTCTGGCCGGTGGCCGCGACCAGCCGGGGCAGGTCTGTTCCCCGGACGGCCGGCAGGGCGACCTGCTGGCCGTCGTCGAGCCGGGCGATCGCCCGTCCGCGCTGGTCGGTGGTCAGCTCCAGGATCTGGTCCCAGCCGATCCGGCGCTGCCCGGCCAGCGCCCGAAGGCGCAGCTCCCGCGCGTCGGCTTCGGTGCCGGCCCGCCAGGCCCAGACCGCGACGGCGAGCGGGACGATCAGCACCGGGAGGAGGTAGGCCCGGGCGCTGGCCAGCGGCAGAGCGCCGACGAAGGCGATGGTCGCGGCCACCAGGATGGCTTGGTTGTACCGGAAGCGGACCGTGTCGGGCTTACTCACCCCCCGATGATCCCACTGCCGCCCGGTCCGGTTCGCGGCGGGCGGTGCCAGAAGTCCCTGGTGGGCCGTACAGTGACACGGGTCGTTGTCTTCTCTGAGTGACCGGCAAGTAACCAATCTGGCTGTCCATCGTTGCCAATCGTGGGTAGCGGACCCGCAACGTCCGTTGTCCCGCACCGCCGCACCGCCCCCGTGCCCCCTCACGAAGGCGACCGCCGTGCTCCTCGCGTACCCGTTCCGCGTCCTCGTCCCCCGCCGTGCGGCACCGGAGGCCGCCACGTCCCTGGCGGTGGCGCTGCTCCTCCTCGCCGCCACCGCCGATCTGGCCCCGACCCCGGTGGTGATCGCGCTGTCTGCCGGCGCCGGTGCCACGCTCGCCGGGCTGCGACTCTCCCGACTGGCCACCCGGCACCGCACCGATCCGACCCCGCGCGCGGCGGGCGTGCTGCTCGACGCGGCGGTGGTGCTGGCCGGTCTCACCGCCGTCGTGCTGCCGCTGGCCGACCTCGGGCACACCCTCGCCGTACTGGTCGGGTCGTTGGTCGTGGCGGCCCTCGCGGTGGCCGGTCTGTACCGGCTCCCCGGTCGCGCCCGGCCGGCAGCCGGGCTGCGACTGCGCTGGCTGGTCGAGTCGACCGGTCCGGCCGTCGGGCTGGCCCTCGCCGGTTGGCTGCTGCTGCCCCGGGACGGCCTGCCGGCCCCGGGACGGCTGGTCGCCGCGTTGATGCTCGGCGGGCTGGGCATGGCCGCGCTGGACGCGTTCGCGGGGCCACGGCGGCGCTCGGGTGCGGCGGTCTGCCGGGGCGGCGTCCTGCTCACCCTGGGTGGGCTGGTGCTGCTGGCCACCCTGCCGTCCGCACCGGGCGGGCGGGTGGCCCTGCTGGCCGTCCCCCCGCTGGTGTTCGGAATGCTGCTCGTCGCGGTCGGTGCGGCGGATGCCGCGGCCGACCCGGAGCCAGCGGAGCCGGTCGCTCCGGCCTGGCCCCGGTCGGTGCTTCCCGCGGCGGTGCTGCTGCTGGCGTCCGGTCTGCACCTGGGGGCCGGCCGCGCACCCGACCGGACGAGCGTGCTGCTGGCCCTGGCGGCGGTGCCGCCCCTGGTGCTGCGCGAGCTGCTACGCGGCGGTGACACGTCCACGTCCGTTCGGCGGGCCGCTCATCGCCGGCCGACCGGCAGCGCGGTCCGGCACCGCCGGGCGGCGCCGGCACGCTGGCTGGGCACGCCGCAACCGGCACCGACCGAGCGGGCCTCCCCCGGCGACGGGGAGGGCGCGCCCACCGCGATCGGGGTCGACTCGCCCTGGTCGCCCGATGACAATCCCGCGTGGTCGGCGCTCGGTCGGCGGCCGGGTGCGGGAAGCGGCACCCCCGGCGACCGGGCCGCGCTGCTGGACGCCCTCGCCGCGATCGGCGACGTTCCGGCGCCGGCCGGCGCGCTGCTGCTGGTGGACCTGCACGGCACCGACGGGCTCGGCCCGACGGCCCGGGAGGACGTGCTGGCCGAGGCGGTGCACCGGGCGCGCGCGGTCATCGCCCCCGACGATCTGGTCACCGGCTGCACGGGCACCGGCTTCGCGGTGGTCACCGCCGCCGGCCCCGTGCTGGCGTACGCGCTGGGCACCCGGCTGTTGAACGCGCTCGGTCCGCCCTACCGGCTGGCCGGCGCGTTGCTGCGGGTGCAGACCAGCATCGGGTTGGCCGAGGTGAGCGGCGCCGGGCCGGCGGACGTGCTCCGGCAGGCCGAGTTGGCCCGACGGCGGGCCGTGCAGCTGGGCCGGGACCGGGTGGAGTGGTACGACGCGTTCCTGGAGGAACAGCTGGTGCGCCGGCTCGACCTGGAACGCGAGCTGCCCGGCGCGGTGGCGCGCGGCGAGCTGGATCTCGTCTACCAGCCGGTGGTCGACCTGGCCGACGGGCAGCCGGTGGGCGCGGAGGCGCTGCTGCGCTGGCGCAGCCCAGTGCTCGGCACCGTGCTTCCGGCCGAGCTGCTGCCGGTCGCCGAGGACCTGGACCTGGTCGGCGAGTTGGAGTGGTGGGTGCTGGACCGGGCCTGCCGGCAGTTGTCCGACTGGTCGGTCGGCGTCCGGGAGCTGTGGATGGCGGTCAACGTCACGACCCGGGAGCTGACCACCCCCGACTTCGTCCAGCGGGCCGCCGCCGTGCTGGCGGCGTACGGGGTGCCGCCGGAGCGGCTGGTGGTGGAGGTGAGCGAGCCGAGGGTCGCCGGTGACCTGCCGACCGTGGTGGCTCGGCTGGCCGGGCTCCGGTCGCTGGGCGTACGCACCGCGCTGGACGACTTCCGGGCCGAGCACGCCTCGCTGGCCCAGCTTCGCCGGCTGCCGATCGACCTGCTCAAGGTGGGTCCGGAGTTGGTGGGCGCACGGCCGGACGGGCAACCGTCACTGATCGACGTGGTGGTCAACGTCGGCGAGCGGCTGGGCGTCGAGATCGTCGCCGAGGAGTTGGAGTCGTCGACCCAGGTCGAGGGGGCACGCCGGGGCGGTTGCCGGTACGGGCAGGGGTTCGCGCTGGCCCGCCCGGCGACGGCCGAACGGGTCGAGGCGTACTTCGAGGAGTTCCCTTCAGCGTCCCGCTGAACCGGTTCACCTCGCCCGGGGTGGTGCGGTGCTACCGCGCGGCGTGAGCCGGGGCGTCTCGTCCTGCACCCGGCCGGCGGGCTGCCCGGCGACGACGGCGAGCAGTTGCCGGGCCGCCTGCGCGCCGTACGCCGGGATGTCCCGGCCCAGCGCGGTCAGCGGCGGGTGCACCAGGCGGCACAGTGGTGAGTCGTCCCAGGCCACGATGGACAGATCGCCGGGCACGGTCAGCCCCATCTCCTGGGCGACGGAGAGCCCGGCGACGGCCATCACGTCGTTGTCGTAGATGACCGCGGTGGGCCGGTGGGCGGAACTGAGCAAACGTCGGGTGGCCCGACCGCCCTCCTCGCCGGTGTAGTCCGACCAGACGGTGACCGCGTCGACCAGGCCGAGCCGTTGGCAGACCGCCGCGAAGGCGTCGGTGCGGATCTCGGTGTGCCGCAGGTCGGGCAGGCCACCGACCCGGGCGATCCGTCGGTGCCCGAGCGCGACCAGGTATTCCACCGTCTCGGTCAACGCTGCGGCGTCGTCGGCCCAGAGACTCGCCAGGTCGCCGGTGCCGCCGGGGCCGCCGATCACCACCGCCGGCAGTTGCAGCTGTTCGAGGGCGGGGATGCGCCGATCGTCGGTGTGCAGGTCGCAGACGAGCACCCCGTCCACCCGCCGCTCGCCCCACCAGCGCCGGTAGACCGCGATCTCGGCGTCATGGTCGGCCACCACCTGCAGGGTCAGCGCGTACGAGCGGGCGGAGAGTTCGGCCTCGACGCCGCTGATCAGCGCCATGAAGAACGGCTCGACGCCGAGTGTCCGGGCCGGTCGGCACAGGGCCAGGCCGATCGCCCCGGCGGTGGCGGCGGAGAGGGCGCGGGCGGCGCTGCTCGGGCTGAACCCGATCTCGGTGGCGATGGCCAGGATGCGCTGCCGGGTGGCTTCGGAGACGCCGGGCTGCCCGTTCAGCGCGTACGACACGGCGCCCTTGGACACCCCGGCGCGTCGGGCCACGTCGGCGATGGTCGGCCGCTTCACCGGCGTGCTCCTTCGCTCGCTGGCCGTTGACAGTCTGGAATTCGGAACCGTACGGTGGCTCAGCTTATCCGGTTCAGTTCACGTCTTTCGATGCAGAGGTGCGGTGACATCGTGAGCCGACAGGCACTCTACGACGGTTGGACCCTGCGAGCCGCCCCCGGAGCGCAGGTGCCCGAGGAGATCGCCGGCCGGTCCGTGCCGGCGACCGTGCCCGGCTGCGTGCACACCGACCTGCTCGACGCCGGGCTGATCGAAGATCCCTACCTCGACGACAACGAGCGGGCCCTGGCCTGGATCGGGCGCACCGACTGGGTCTACCAGACGACCTTCGACCACCGGGCCGGCGACGACGAGCGCGTCGACCTGGTCTGCGCCGGCCTGGACACCGTCGCCACGCTCACCCTCAACGGCGTCGAGGTCGGCCGCACGGCGAACATGCACCGCGGCTACCGGTTCGACGTCCGACCGCTGCTGCGCGACGGGAACAACGACCTGGTCGTCACGTTCGAGTCCGCGTACCGCTACGCCGAGGCGCAGCAGGAGCGACTCGGCGACCGGCCCAACGCCTATCCGGAGCCGTTCCACTTCATCCGCAAGATGGCCTGCAACTTCGGCTGGGACTGGGGGCCGACCCTGGTCACCGCCGGTATCTGGCAGGAGATCGGCCTGCACGCCTGGTCGACCGCCCGGCTGGCCACCGTCCGTCCACTTGTCACCATGAACGGCCGCGACGGTCGGGTCGAGCTGCACGTCGAGGTCGAGCGGGTCGCGGACGTCCCGCTGACCGTCCGCGCCATCGTCGCCGGTGCCCGCGCCGACGTGGTCGTCCCGGCCGGGCAGCGCACGGCCGTGCTCACCCTCACCGTCCGCGACCCCGAGCTGTGGTGGCCCCGGGGGTACGGCGACCAGGTGCGCCACCCGATCGAGGTGACCCTGCACGCCCCCGACGGCGTCACCCTGGACAGCTGGTCGCATCGGATCGGCTTCCGCTCGCTGCGACTGGACACCACGCCCGACGAGCACGGCACCCCGTTCTCGCTGTCGGTCAACGACGTCCCCGTCTTCGTCCGCGGGGTCAACTGGATCCCGGACGACGCGTTCCCGACGCGGATCACCCGGGACCGGCTGGCCGAGCGGTTCGACCAGGCCATCGCGGCGAACGTCAACCTGCTCCGGGTCTGGGGCGGTGGCCGGTACGAGTCGGTCGACTTCTACGACCTCGCCGACGAGCGCGGGCTCCTCGTCCAGCAGGACTTCCTCTTCGCCTGCGCCGCCTACCCGGAGGAGGAACCGTTCGCCAGCGAGGTGGCCGCCGAGGCCGCCGAGCAGGTGACCCGACTCGCGCCGTACCCGTCGCTGGTGCTGTGGACCGGCAACAACGAGAACATCTGGGGCTGGCACGACTGGGACTGGCAGCAGGCCCTCGCCGGGCGCACCTGGGGACGCGGCTACTACCTCGACCTGCTGCCCCGGATCGTCGGCGAGCTGGACCCGACCCGCCCGTACTGGCCGGGCAGCCCCTGGTCGGGCAGCGAGGCGATCCACCCCAACGACCCGGCGCACGGCACCACCCACATCTGGGACGTGTGGAACACCGACGACTACACCAAGTACCGGGAGTACGTGCCGCGCTTCGTCGCCGAGTTCGGCTATCAGGCCCCACCGGCGTACGCCACGCTGCGCCGGGCGTTGAGCGACGAACCCCTGGCGCCCGACTCACCGGGCATGGCACACCACCAGAAGGCGGCCGGCGGTGACGCCAAGCTCCAGCGGGGCCTCGACGCGCACCTGCCCGCCCCGGCGGACTTCGACGACTGGCACTACCTGACGCAGCTCAACCAGGCCCGCGCGATCCAACTCGGCGTGGAGCACTTCCGCTCCCACCGGGACGTCTGCGCCGGCACCATCGTCTGGCAGCTCAACGACTGCTGGCCGGTCACCTCCTGGTCGGCCGTCGACGGCGACGGCCGCCGCAAACCCCTGTGGTACGCGCTGCGCCACGCGTACGCCGACCGTCTCCTCACCGTGCAACCCCGCGACGGCGGCTTGGCCCTGGTGGCGGTCAACGACGGTGGCACGCCCTGGCGGGCGTCGGCCTCGGTGACCCGGGTGACCGTCACCGGCGAGCCTCGGGCGAAGACGACGGTGCACCTCGACGTCCCCGCGTACTCCTCGGTGACGCTGGCGCTGCCGGCGGACCTGGCGCGCCCGGACGAGGGCTGCCGGGAGTTGCTGGTCGCGGAGGCCGGCGGCACCGCGGAGCGTGCGCTGTGGTTCTTCGCCGAGGACCGGGAGATGGACTGGCCGGCGGCGGCCTGGGACGCGACGGTCGAACCGGTCGACGGCGGGCGGCGGGTCCGGGTCACGGCCCGCACGGTGTTGCGCGACCTGACGCTCTTCCCGGACCGGCTGGACGCCTCTGCCACTGTGGACACGGCCCTGGTCACCCTGCTGCCCGGTGAGTCGACGACCTTCACCGTGCAGGCCGACGGGTTGCTGGAGCCGGCGGCCCTCACCGCTCGCCCGGTGCTGCGCTGCGTCAACGACATCGCCTGACGTCCCGTGATCGCGCTCGACCCAGGACGTAGTGGCCTCCTTGTCGCGGGAGGCCACTACGTCCATGTTCAAGCACGATCAACGCCCTGCGAGCACGATCATCGCGCCCGGAGCGCGAAAGGTCAGGCGCGGGCGGCGGCGAGCACCTGACCGACCAGGGCGCCGGAGGTGCCCGACCGCTCGTACTCGGGCCGGCTCAGGCTGCCACCCATCAGCGGTGCCGGGTTGCGGTGCACGGCCGGGCTGTCCGAGCTGACCAGGGCCGCGAAGTGGTACTCGTCGGCGCCGGTCGCCTCGACGATCCGGGTGATGTTGCGCGGGGTGATGCCGCCGCCCGGCATGATGACGATCCGCCCGGCGGCCCGGCGTACCAGGTCGGCGATGAGCGGAGCGCCCTCCAGCACGCTGACCTCCTGACCGGAGGTGAGCACCCGGTGTACGCCCAGCTCGATCAGCTGCTCCAACGCCGCGTACGGGTCACGGGTCATGTCGAACGCCCGGTGGAAGGTGATGCTGGCGTCGCCAGCGGCGGCGATCAGCCGGCGGGTGGTCGGCACGTCGACGTCGCCCTCGGCGGTCAACGCGCCGATCACGATGCCGTGCGCGCCGGCCGCCACCGCGGCCCGGATGTCCCGCTCCATCGCCTCGATCTCGTACGGCGAGTAGATGAAGTCACCGGCCCGGGGCCGGACGATGACGTGTACCCGGATCCCGTTGACGGCGCGCAGGGTCGTCTCGATGGTGCCCAGGCTGGGCGTCAACCCGCCGTCGAAGAGCGCCGAGCACAACTCCACCCGGTCGGCGCCGGCCTCCTCGGCGGCGACCGCCCCCTCGACGCTGTCGATGCAGATCTCGAATGTGTTCATGACTCTTCCTTTTCCGTGCGAGACGATGCCGCTTCGATCGAGGCGATGCCGTGGTTTAGTCGATGACGGCCGTGACGGCGCCGACCGGTACGCCGCCGCCGAGCACCGGCACCTGGCGCAGCGCGTCGGCCCCACCCACCGGTACGCCCACGGCGTCGAAGGCGGCGAGGGCGATGGCGGTGGTGGCCCGGGGCGAACCGTCGATCGCCTTCACCGCCACGGCGTGACCGTCCGGTGCGGCCACCGCGAGCACGCCCTCGGCCCCGCCCTTGGCGAGGACGCCCGGCAGCGCCCGCATCAGGTCGGTGTTCGGGTGCCCGTGCCAACCGCCGACGTACTCCGGGTGCTGGCGCATGGCCTGCGCGACCAGCGCCTCGTCGCTCCCGGCGGGCGCGGTGACCAGCGCCTGGAACGTGCGGGCCAGGCCGGTCAGTGGCAGGCCGAACAGTGGCGCACCGCAGCCGTCGACCGCGTGGTGCGCCACCGGCGTGCCGGCCAACCGAGCGACGGTGGCGGCGGTTTCCCGCTGGAGCGGGTGCTCCGGGTCGAGGTAGTCGGGTGTGCTCCAGGACCGGGCCACGCAGGCGACCAGCATCGCGGCGTGCTTGCCGGAGCAGTTCATCCGGATCCGGTCGCGGTGCCCGCCGGCACGGATCAGCCGGTCCCGGGTCGGCTCGTCCTCCGGCCAGTCCACCGGACAGCCGAGCGCGTCCTCGGCCAGGCCGGCCCCGGCCAGCATCGCCCGGACCACCTCGACGTGCCGGTCGTCGCCGGTGTGGCTGCCGGCGGCGAGGGCCAGCGCCGGGCCGGTCAGCGCGTCACCCGCCGCGACCCGGCAGGCCAGTGCCTGCACCGGCTTGAGGGTGGAGCGGGGGAGCACCGGCTCGTCGGGTACGCCCGCGGCCAGGGCGACCTTCCCGTCCGGGGCGAGCACCACGACGCTGCCGTAGTGGCGGCTCTCGACGAAGCCGTTGCGCACGACCCGGGCCAGCTCGGCGTAGCGGAGGTTGGTCACCGCGGGGTGTTCCCTTCGAGGAGCGGCGGGGGCAGGTCGGCGGTCCGCCGTCCGCGCCGGCCGCCAAAGCGGCCGTTGCGGGCCTGGAGCACGCGGGCGACCTTCGACAGCGAGGCGTTGACCACCAGGTAGATCAGCGCCACCACCAGGAACGTCTGGATCAGCAGGTGGGTGTACGACGACAGCACCTGCCCGCTGTAGAGCAGTTCGGTGTAGCTGACCACGAAGCCGAGCGAGGTGTCCTTGAGCAGCCCGACCAGCTGGCTGACCAGGGACGGGGCGAGTTGCAGCAGCGCCTGCGGCAGCACCACCAGCGCCATCACCTGGCCACGGCGCAGCCCGACCGCGAGGCCGGCCTCGGTCTGTCCACGGTCCAGCGCCAGGATGCCGGATCGGAAGATCTCCGCGAACGCCGCCGAGTTGGAGACCACCAGCGGCACCACGAGCTTCCAGAACAGCGGGAAGTTCAGCCCGTACTGCGGCAGGGCGAACAGCGTCACGTAGATCAGCAGCAGGGTGGGTACGGTCCGGAAAACCTCCACGTACGCGCCGGCCAGCCACCGCAGCGGTCGGTGCGTCGACAGCCGACCGAGCGCCAGGAGAAGTCCGAGCGCGGCGCTGAGCACGGCGGTCGCGGCGGCGGCGCGCACGGTGGCCCACAGGCCGGTGAGCAGGTACCGCCAGATCGGCCAGGTGGTGAACGGTTCCCACCGGGCGGCGGCCAGCTCGCCGTGGCTGGCGAACTGGCGCACCGCCACGACCAGGGCACCGGCGACGAGGACGGCGCCGACCACGGTGGCGATCCGGATCCGCCGTCGGGCGCGAGGGCCGGGCTCGTCGAAGAGGATCTGTTGGGCCTTGTTCATCGGACGATCGCCAACCTTCGTTCGAGCAGGCCGGTGACCTGACCGATGATCAACGCGAGCAGCATGTAGGCGAGGCCCGCGCCGGTGAAGACAGCGATCGGCTGAGCCTCGACGAGGTTCACGTTGTTGGCCGCCTGGGTCAGCTCGACCACGCCGACGGCGGCGGCCAGCGAGGTGTTCATCAGCAGCGCGATGCAGATGTTGCCGATCGGCTGGATCACCGCCCGCAGTCCCTGCGGCAGGATCACGTGCCGCAGGGACTGGCCGAAGGTGAGCCCGATGGCACGGGCCGCCTCGGCCTGGCCCACGCCGACCGTGTTGATGCCGGCCCGGATCGCCTCGGCCAGGTACGCGCCCTCGTACACGGCGATGACGATCGCGGCGGAGGTGAACAGCGGGAACGTGATGCCGATGGTGGGCAGCGCGAACACGAAGAGCACCAGGAGGGCCAGCAGCGGCAGGTTCTGGAACACCTCGACGTACGTGGTGCCGATGGCCCGCAGCAGCGGGACGGGGGCGATCCGCAGGGTGGCCACGACGATGCCGAGCAGCATCGCGCCGATAGTGGTCACGACGGTCAGTTCGACCGTCGTGACCAGGCCGTGGCCAAACTCGCTCAGGTGGCCGGTGAGGGCGTCCATCGGTACGAGCGGCTGCTCAGGAGCCGTCGGCGGAACCGAGGGCGGGCGGGGTGGGCGCCCCACCCTCGACCACCGAGCCGAGGGTGCCCTCCCAGACCTTCGCCCAGGTGCCGTCGGCCTGGATCTTCTTCAGCCAGTTGTTGACGAACTCCTTGAACTGCGTGTCCTCCCGGTTGAGGCCGATGCCGTACGCCTCCGTGGTGAACGGCTCGCCGACCACCTTCATCCCCGGGTTCGCCTTGGCGCCCGAGGCGAGCAGCGTGAAGTCCTGCACGTACGCGTCGCCGCGCTTCTGCAGCAGCGCCTGCAACGCCTGCGGGTCGGTGCCGAAGGCGATCTGCTTCGAGCCGGGCGCGGCGGAGGGCAGCGCCGTGACGGCGGGAGTGTTCGCCCCGACGATCACGGTCTTACCGGCGAGGTCCTTCACGCTCTTGATCGAGGTGTCGTCCTTGCGGACACCGACCGCCAGACCGGAGGTGAGGTACGGCCCGGCGAAGGCGACCTGGGTGGCCCGCTGCGGGGTGATCGTGTACGTCTGGAAGACCGCGTCGACCGACTTGGCCTGGAGCATGGCCTCCCGGGTCTGGGTGCCGATGGTCGTCGTCTTCACCTCGGGCTTGCCGATGATGTACTTCGCCAGCAGCTTCGCCATGTCGGCGTCGAAGCCCTCGATGGTGCCGCTGACCGGGTTCTGCTGGGAGAGCAGCGGCGCGTCCAGGGAACCGCCGACGCTCAGGTAACCGCGCTTGCGGATCGCCTCCATGGTGGAACCCGCCGGGATGTCCGCGTCGGTCGCGACCGGGGCGGCGTCGTACACCGACTGGGCGACCACGCCGTCGCCGCCCAGGCCGGGGTTGCCGGGCAGGGTCGGAGCGCCGCCGCCGCTGTCACCGCCGCAGCCGGCTGCGGAGAGGGTCACCGCGATCGCGGTGGCGGTGAGGGCGAGCGACCGCCGCCTGGTGAAGCTCATCGAGAAAATTGACATGACACCCTCCCGTTGGGGGCTAGTGCTGGAGGATCTTGGATAGGAAATCGCGGGCCCGCTCGGTGCGCGGAGCTGCGAAGAAGTCGTCGGGGGCGCCGGATTCGACGATCCGGCCGTCGTCCATGAAGACCACCCGGTCGGCGGCGCGACGGGCGAAGCCCATCTCGTGGGTCACCACGATCATGGTCATCCCCTCGGCGGCGAGGGAGACCATCACGTCGAGCACCTCGTTGACCATTTCCGGGTCGAGGGCCGAGGTCGGCTCGTCGAAGAGCAGCACCTTCGGCTGCATCGCCAGGGCTCGGGCGATCGCGGCCCGCTGCTGTTGCCCGCCGGAGAGCTGGGCCGGGTGGTGGTCCGCCTTGTCGGCGATGCCGACCCGCTCCAGCAGGGCCAACGCCTGCTGCCGCGCCTCTGGTCGGGGGATCCGGCGGACCCGGGTGGGGCCGAGGGTGACGTTGTCCAGCACCGTCTTGTGCCCGAAGAGGTTGAAGGACTGGAAGACCATGCCGACGTCGGCGCGCAGGCGGGCCAGTGCGCGGCCCTCGGCGGGCAGCGGCTCACCGTCGATCTCGATGCTGCCCTGCCCCGCGGTCTCCAGCCGGTTGAGGCAGCGGCACAGGGTCGACTTGCCGGAGCCGGAGGGCCCCACCACGACGACCACCTCGCCAGCGGCCACGGTGAGGTCGATGTCCTTGAGGACGTGCAGCGGACCGAACCACTTGTGCAGGCCGCGTACCGACACCATCGGTCGGTCCGGACCCGTCGTCTCCGGTGCCACCAGGCGCCCCACTTTCTTCGAGTACAAAACTAAGTCAGCTTCATATCGAACCAACAGCGCCATCTAAAGGTAGACAGGAAACGAAGTCAACCGGTTGCTTGAACAAACTGCGGGTGCTAAGAAGCTGACGTGACGATTGACGACGCGCCACGCGATGCCCTCCGGGGCGGCCCCCGGGAGCTGTTGCGCTGGGTGGCCACCGGAGCGGCCGTCAGTCGTGCCGACCTGTCCCGCCTCTCCGGGCTGTCCCCGTCGACGGTCTCCCAGCGGGTCGAGGCGTTGATCAGCCAGGGGTTGCTGGAGGAGACCGGCGCCGGGCGGTCCCGAGGTGGGCGACGGCCCCGCCAACTCGCCGTGCCCACCGGCGGTGCCGTGGTCGGCGCCATCGACCTCGGCGCCCACCACGCCCGCGTCGGCACCCTGGATCTCTCCGGGCGGGTGGTCCAGGCCCGCACCCTGCCGGTCCGCATCGAGGACGGCCCGGAGGCGGTGCTTGGTGCGCTGCTGACCGAGGTCGCCGCGCTGGTGCACCACGATCCGGCCGCGTCGGCCGGCGGCTCGACGGCGGGTGCGCTTCGCGGCATCGGCATCGGCATCCCCGGCCCGGTGCAGCACGCCACCGGACGAGTCGTCAGCCCCTCACGGATGCCTGGCTGGAACGGCTTCGACGTCGCCGCGTTCTGCGCCGGTCGGGTCGACGTGCCGGTCATCGTGGACAACGACGCCAACCTCATGGCGCTCGGTGCGCACCGCACCGCGCACCCCGAGCTCGACCACGCCGTCTATATCAAGGCCGGCACCGGGATCGGCTCCGGTGTGATCTCCAGTGGACGGTTGCACCGAGGTGCCCAGGGATCGGCCGGGGACATCAGCCACTGCCGGGTGGTCGCCGATCCCGCTCCACCCTGCACCTGCGGTAACTCCGGTTGTCTGGAGGCCGTGGCCAGCGGCGCCGCCCTGGTCACCGCGCTCCGTGGCCAGGGCGTACCGGTCTCCGACCTGACCGGTGTGATCCGCCTGATCGACGACGGGGACCGGCAGGCCACCGCCCTCGCCCGGCAGGCCGGCCGTGCCGTCGGCGAGATCCTGGCCGTGGTGGTCAACTTCTTCAACCCGCAGGTGGTGGCCATCGGCGGTCGGCTCGCCGACTGTGAGCCGTTGCTGGCCAGCATGCGGGCCACCCTCTACGAGCGGTGCCTGCCGCTGGCCACCCAGACCCTGCTCATCGAGCGGGTCGCCGCCGGGCAGGACGTCGGCATCACCGGCGCCGCCCACCTGGTGATCGACCACGTCGTAGCCGCCGGCTGAGCTCGCCGAAACGGGCTGTGATGGTTACGCAAGGTGACCCAGTCTGAGGTACGAAGGCGGAAATAACACGCTCTTTCTCGTTTCTTGCCGCAGATGGTCTTGAGAATTCCTTGCCTACAGTCACGTAGCCTCCCGGTGTTCCTTCACTGGTCTGTGATCGTTCCTGGAGGTTTCGACGTGTGGATCAACATCAGTGGACCGTGGGCACCGTCCTGACCTGGCCCCGTACGGGCGTTGATCAACCCGACATCGGCGACCTCGTGGGGATCATTGCTGACCGGACGGGGTCTGGTGGCACGGGAAACGAACGGGCGGGCCCGGCACGATGCCGAGCCCGCCCGAGCACGGAGTGATCAGCTAGCGGTGGTCAGGCCCTCGAGCATCTCGGCGAGGTCGGTGGTCTCCGCCGCCAGCGGCGTCTCGACGGTCACCGCCTTGCCGTAGTCGGTGTAGTCGATCGCCATGTCACCCATCTTGCCCATGACCATGCCCGCCCGACGCGGCCGGTACTGCTCGTCGACCCACAGGTCGATCTTTAACTCCTTGACGCCCTGCGCGGTCAGCGCCTGCTCGGTGGCGTTCCGGTGCATGGCGTCGACCTGCGCGAGGTAGGTCGCCACCGGGGTGGTGACGGTGTAGTGGACGGTTGGCACCCCGTTCACCGTCTCCTGCCCCACTACCGTCGTCCCCTCGATGGCGAGCAGCGTCTTGACCTGCTTGATCGGGTCCATGTCCTCGAACTGCTTGGCGAAGTTCGTGCCCGTCATCTCGCCCAGGCCGGTCATGTCCATCTTCATCCAGCGCTTCCCGCCCGTAGCCTTGCGGCCCTCCGCTGGGATCTCGGCGTAGATCACGGCACCGATCATCCGGACGGTGGTCGTGCCCTTCGCGTTGGTCATCGTCATCTCGGCCTTGAGCGGGTCACCACCCAGGGTCAGGGCGCCCTGCATCGAGATCTTCTCGCCGCCCATGGTGCCCGTCATCGTCAGGGTCACCGAGTCGGTCTTGTCGGTGGTGTCGACCGTCTTCTGCAGCGACCCCTTGAGATCACTGGCCAGCAACTCCAGAACGCTGGGCTGCTTCGGCGCCTCGGAGGAGCCGGACGTCACGCCGCACGCGGAGACAACGAACGCGGTGAACGCCGAGACCGCCACCACAGCGGGCTTCTTCCAAAGTGACACGTACACGCCTTCCCCCGTAGGAATCTGGGGCTATCCCCAGTAGACCGACGACACGCTAGCCCACCCGGTCGATCCGGGGCACCGTCTTTGTAGACCTGCCGTCTGCGCCCGTGCCCACGTTCCGGGCACCTCGATGTCCCACGACGGCTGTCCGGTCCTTCCGGCATCAAATCTCCAAATCTTGGACAGTTTCCGTTATCAGGTAACGGAAACTGTCCAAGATTTCGACATAGTTGACGGGGGCCGCATTCGGCCGCGCTGGACCGAGGACCAGCCGGACCGCACCAGGATCGATGTGGCCGGCTGCTCCACCTGGGGGCGGTCAACCGGCGTACCGTCCACTGCATCCATGGTGGTGCGGAGAGTCGCCTTGGCTTCGCCGACGCTCATCGAGGGTATTGCGCTCAGCCGAGGATGCTGATGTAGCGGCGTGCTGCCTCCGCACTGCCCTGCACAAGGACCATGGCTTCGGCCAGGCGCTGCTTGCTCTGTTCGCCTCGGGCGATGGCTTCGGCGATCGTCGGATGGCCGGTGCCGGCGGCGATAGCGCGCAGCCGGGTCAGCATCTGTTCGGTGTTGTCGGCCGCGGCCCGGATCTGGCTGATCGTGGCGTTGCCTTGCTCGGCCGCCTGCATCAGCGCCGCCTTGACTTCCTCGATGCTGGCCATGCCGCCTCCGTCTGACGATCGCGCAACGAGTTCACGTTTGCGTGGTCGGACGGACACTATCTGAGATGAAGGCGGTACGCAGCCCCGCTGATTACATGTACTCGGCAGCCGTCTGCTCCACGTCGGCGATGAACTCCTCCAACTGCGCCTCGTTGGGATCGCGGTCCTGAAGCAGCTTGCCGAGGATCACGATCTGCATCTGGAGGGCCGTTTCGGGGCTGAGATTGTCGATGAGCCCGACCTCACCGAGGGCCGCGCGGACGAGCCCTTCCATCTCCAGCGTGGGCAGCGACTCCGCGCCGCGGAACTGGTCGCGGGTTTCGGCTACGAACCGGGCGACCTCAGTGGGGGAGTGGCTGGCGGCGAAGCGGTCGTTGACCGCGATGGCGAACGCCGCGCCGATCACCTGGTTACCGCCCTGCCAGCCGGAATTCTCCAACCCATCCAGAATCTGGTCCACCGTGCCCCAGTCACGCCGTGCCATCGCCCGGATCAGGTCGCTGAACTCGGTCCGTACGCTCACGATCTCGTAACCTCGCTATCCCCTTGCGGATGGTCTGGACAGAGCGGTGGAGGGCGACGCTCGCCACCAACCCCACGACGACGAGATGCCCCGCCGCGTCCGGTGCCTCGTTCAGTAGACGCTGACCCACGGTAGAGCCGACCGCTGGCGTTGTGGTGCCGGCTTGCTGAGCCCCTGCCGGACCTTGTGGACCTCGAACAATCTCGAACGCTTCCCTGGCCGCCGCCACGGACTTCTGGGTGTTGTCCTGGAGATCCTCGGCCTTCCTGGTCATCGTACTCAGGAAGGAAGCGACGTTTCTCCGTGCGGATTCGCGTTCCACGGCCTCGGTGAGCAGATCCTCGCCGGACGGCGTGGCCGAATCGATCGGCCGCTGGGTCGGTGCGGAGCCGGGAGCGACCGCGTTGGAGTAGGCGCCGACCTGGTCGGCCGCCTCGCTGATCAGGCGGGCGAGTTTGCCGGCCTTCTCGGCAGCAGTTCTGCTCTCTGTCAGTGCGCCGATGAGCTGCGGATGGTTGCTGCCCCGAGCCGCCTGGCTGTAGTACGCCAGAGCTTCTTCCGCGTCAGCCTGTGCGCGCGTCGCGATAACTGCGGCGCTGCGGAGGGTGTCGATGGCACTGCGCAGTTGAGCGACGACCTCGCCGAGGCTTCCGCTCATCCGATGGCGGCGAGGTAGGCGGCGGCATGTTCCTTGGCGGCCGTGATGCGGCGAAGCACCAGCTCGACCTCGTCCGTAGATTCACGAAGTGCTTCACGGGACCGTTGCGCCTCGCCGCGGTCGCTGTCGTGCAGGGTGGCGAGTGCCAGTGCGGACGCGTCGGCGAGCTTGGCGCTGGCCTTCTCAATGCTCATCCGGGCCTTGTCGAGCGCTTGATCACCCTTCCGGATGGTCACCTTGACATCGCCGATGGTCACTGTCGCACGTTAGCGAACCCTGCTACACAGCGCAGCCCCGAAGGTGGGTGGGTGGGTGTCCGGGCGACTCCCGAGACACCCACCGAAGCTCAGCGGATGGTGGCGGTCGCTTGGACGAACGTGGCCCAGGCGACGGGAGCGAAGGTGAGGGCCGGACCGTGCGGGTCTTTGCTGTCGCGTACGGCGACGACGCCAGGCAGGTTGGCGGCGACTTCGACGCACTCGCCGCCGTTGCCCGCGCTGCGGGTGCTCTTACGCCACTGGGCGGCGGTCAGGTCAACCATTGTGAACCTCTCCGATGATCTTATTGATCAGTTGGAACGATTGTCCCTCATCGAGGGCGAGTGACAGCAAGCTCAACCAGACCTTCTCGTAGGTCGCGAACTCGTGGGGACGGTCGAGGTAGAGGGCACCGGTGATCGCCTCGCTGTAAACCAACGGAGGCTCAGGGGTGGTTCGATTCCCGAGCGGAAATTCAAGAAGCACGAACTCGCCCGCAACGGTGCCGTGATGCGGTCCGGCGACCAAGGGCAACACGCGAATCGAGATGTTCGGCAGGCGAGTCAGCCGTAGCAGGTTGTGGAGTTGATCCGCCATGATCTCGGGGCTGCCGACCGGTCGGAGTAGCACCGACTCGCAGAGCACCACCTGCACCTGCGGTGCTCGCGGCAGGCGGCGGGTCAGCAGGGACTGGCGTTGTAGCCGAAGCTCGACCGCTCGTTCCCGGTCGTCCTCGCCCATGTCGGGCTGGTCGATGCGGTAGATGCCCCGGGCGTAGTCGCTGCTCTGGAGGATGCCGGGCACGAGGCTGTTCTTGTAGAAGCGGAGCTTCGACGCGGCGGATTCCAGGCCCACGTACAGCTCGAACCATTCGGGGACGGCGTCGCCGTACGCGTGCCACCAGCCCTTCGCTTTCGTCTCGCCAGCCAGGGAGATGAGCGCCCGGGTCAGCTCGCCCTTCGCCCCATATAGCTCGCACATCGCTCGGACGTCGACGCCGCGCACCGAGCCGAGCCCGCTCTCGATCCGCCACACCTTCTGGCGGCTGCACTCCAGCGCTTCGGCGACCGCGTCGAGGGTCGCGCCCGCCTCGGTGCGCAGGTCACGTAACGCCCTACCGAGCTGGCGTCGGGGCACCGTCGAGCCCATGTCATCGGCCACCCGGCTCTCCTTCCTGTTGGATTTTGCAACATTCCGCCAGCCGTTCTGCAACAGGGGAAGGTTGCCCAAAAATCGCGGAACAGTGTGAGTCGACATTCATTGCGATGGTGCTTCCGACCTTACAAGATTGGTCCGACAACGCCTATGGGCGCGCAATTCCCGCGTCGGCGAGGGTCGAATAATTCGAGGAAGGATGGTGCTGCTTCGTGCGCGCGTTTCTCCGTCATCTCAGGGCCGAGCCACCCCGGCCGGCGTCCTACCGAGCCGCCAACTACGTCCCCCTGAAGCCCTGGCAGGTCCGCGAGCGTCGGTTCACCCGGCGCGGCCGGCGTGGCGTGGACGCCGCAGAGGTCGCCGAGTTCCTTGGCCAGGTCGCCGACGACCTGGCCGAGGTGTACGCGGCGTTGGGCAGCAGCCGGCGGGAGACCGAGCGGATCAAGGATGCGCTGAGATGCTGGCAGTCCGAGCGGACCCGCGAGGATCTGGCGGCCCGCTGGTGAGCGCCCGCTGGGTGGCGCACCTGCCGTTCACCGCCGCCGACCTGCCGGCCGCCCAGAACTTCGCCGGCACCCTGGCCCGCTCGCTGAGCTTTCTGTCCGAGGTGGACGCGGGCGAGACCACGGTGTCCGCAGAGGACTCGCAGGACGTACGCCATCGGGTGTTCTGCGACCTGCCCCTCGACGGCGGTCGGCGGTGCGTGCGGCGGGTGGAACACGACGGTGACTGCGCGGCCCGGCGGTGTCGGTGACCGCCGTGCCCGTCGTAGTCTGCCCGGACTGCGATGGGATGACGTTCACGCTGGAGCCGTGCCGGTGCACCAGCTACGGCGACCGGTTCCTCGCCGACGCCGACGTGCTCGGGCCGCGCCGGGAGGCGTACCGGAGCTGCGAGCAGTGCCGCGGCACGGGCCGCGTCGCGTACCCCTGTCATCGCTGTGGCCGGCGCGGCCGGCGGCGGGCGCAACTCGTGGTCACCGTCGCCAACCTGGACACCGGCGCGGTCGCGTCCCACCAGGTCGTGCCCGGCGGCCTCGACCCCCACCCCGACCCGGCGGGCCACTGGGTGGTCGACCTTTCTTCTCGGGTACGCGAACTCGCCGCCACTGTCGGCGCGGTCGTCGCTGACACCGACGAGCCGTCGCTGTGGCTGTCGAAGCAGTGGCGGCCTGATCTGCCTGCCGCGCAGCGGCACGAGTTGGAGGCCCAGGCCATCGTGCGGGCCGATCACACCCCGTGGCGGTTGGTGCTGGGCCAGTCCACCGCCGTGCCCTCGGTCGACTCGGCCGCCCGGCTGGCAAGGCTCTGCGCCGTGGCCGACCTGTTGCTGCTCGACCTGGTCGTCGAGGCCCGCAGGCAGGGCGCGGGGTTCGGCTGGACCATCCGATACGAGGTGCCTGGCTCCCCGGTGCCGTCCGGCGCGTCCGGCTGGTGTCTGGACCTGCCGGAGGCGGTGATCCGCACCGACGCCACCGCCGCACTCAACGGTCTCGCCGAGCGGGGCCTGAACGTCCCCGCCCGGCTGATGCGCCCCGACTCGCCGCGCTCACCCGTCACGCCGAGCGTGGACGTCGACCAGCTCGAACGGCGTATCCTCGCCGACTGCGTCGATACGGCCGACGGCGACGAACTGCCCGGCGCGCAGGCCCTGTGGCGCGACGGTCGCTGGTGGCACACGACGCTGCGTGCGGGTGAGCCGGTGGAGATCCTCACCGAGCAGCCCACCGGTCAAGTGGTCCGCCGGGTGCAGGTGCCGGTGACCCGCGGCTACGAGCCGTCCGACCCGCCCTGGCTGGGTGAACCGGTGGACTGGCGGTCCTGCCCGGACTGCCGGCCCGGCAGCCGGCTGCGCGTCTGCGACTGTCGGCTCGGCGGTCGCGCTGCCGACCTGGACTGCCCGCACTGCTCCGGTGCTGGCCTGCGCCCGTCCGCGCTGCACTGCTTCACCTGCGGGGACACCCACCGTCTGCTTCGGACCGTGTCGGTCACCATCACCGACCTGCGCCACCGGGTGGTGCATCTGGCGTGGCAGGCCGGTACGCCGGAAGTCCCCCCGCTGGTCGCCACCCAGCCCAACGGTCGGCCGGTCGTGCAGCTACCAGAGCGTTACCGACTCGGCTCCTGGGCGGCCGTCCTCGGCGCACGGCCGGACGACCTCGCCGACGCCGACGGCGGGCACCCGATCAGCAAGGACCTGCGCGACGGGTACGTCACGCTGCCGTGGGCCGGGGCGGACCCGGTTGGGGAGTACGTACGCGACGCCAGTCGTGGCACGGCCGCCGGTCGGCTGATCGTGGTGGCGGCGCCACCCGCCGCGCCGCCGCTGCCCGAACTGCTGCGGCTCGCCCTCGGCCTCGACCTGGCCCTCGTGGTGGGCGTGTGCGACAGGCGGCACAACGCCGACGACCCGCTGCTCGCCGACGGACTGAGCTGGTCGGTCGAGGTCAAGCCGCGCGACGCGCCCGTCGGTCCCGACGACTTTCCCCACCGGCCGAGTCTGGCCGCCGCGCTCGCCTGGTGCGTCGAGCGCCTGACCGACGCCGTCGCCGGGGCCGCCCCGACCGATCCGACAGCGCCGATACCGGTGCCCTGCTCGGGGTCGCGTGAGGTCGTCGACCCCGAGCAGGACCTGTTGCGCCTGGCGGCCCGGCACGCCGGGCAGGTGGTCACCGTTCGCTTCACCCGCGCTGGCTGCACGGTGCACCGACACGACGACGACGGCGTACGCCTGCTCGCCGATGTTCCCGACCTGCGCGACGTCCCGATGGACTGAAGGTTCGCGGGCCGGCGGTGTGGTCAGAAGAGCGGGTGGCTACTCCGGGACGCGGCGGTAGGCGCCGTCGCTAGCGGAGGTGGCCATCGAGGCGTACGCGCGCAGCGCCGCGGACACCGGGCGCTGCCGGTCGGTCGGGGTGTACGGCTTGTCGCGCTTCTCCTCGGCCACCCGTCGCGCTTCCAACTCCTCGGCGGGCACGTTCAGCTCGATGGACCGGCTCGGGATGTCGATGACGATCTCGTCGCCGTCGCGGACCAGCGCGATCAGCCCACCGGAGGCCGCCTCGGGGGAGACGTGCCCGATGGAGAGCCCGGAGGTGCCGCCGGAGAACCGGCCGTCGGTGAGCAGCGCGCAGGAGCGGCCCAGACCCCGTCCCTTCAGGAACGAGGTGGGGTAGAGCATCTCCTGCATGCCGGGGCCGCCCTTGGGCCCCTCGTACCGGATCACCACCACGTCCCCGGCGACCACCTGCTTGGCGAGGATCGCGGTCACCGCGTCGTCCTGCGACTCGTAGACCTTCGCCGGGCCGCGGAAGGTCAGGCAGTCGTCCGGCACGCCGGCGGTCTTCACCACGCTGCCGTCCGGCGCCAGGTTGCCGTGCAGGATGGCCAACCCGCCGTCGGCGGAGTACGCGTGCTCGCGGTCCCGGATGCAGCCGCCGGCCGCGTCGGTGTCCAGCGTCGACCACCGGTTGGTGGTGGAGAACGGCTCGACGGTACGCACCCCACCGGGCGCCGCGTGGAACAGCTCAACGGCCTTCGGGGTCGGGGAGCCGCCGCGCACGTCCCAGTCGGTGAGCCACTGCGCCAGCGAGGGGGAGTGCACCGCGTGCACGTCCCGGTTGAGCTGCCCGGCCCGGTCCAGTTCGCCGAGGATCGCGGGGATGCCGCCGGCCCGGTGCACGTCTTCCATGTGGTAGTTCGGCGAGTTCGGCGCGACCTTGGCCAGGCACGGCACCCGCCGGGAGATCGCGTCGATGTCGGTGACGCCGAAGTCCATCTCCGCCTCGCGGGCGGCGGCGAGCAGGTGCAGCACCGTGTTGGTGGAGCCGCCCATCGCCACGTCCAGGGCGACCGCGTTCTCGAAGGCGGCCTTGGAGGCGACCGTGCGCGGCAGCACCGAGTCGTCGTCGCCGTCGTACCACCGCTTGGCGATCTCCACGACGGTCCGGCCGGCCTCGACGAAGAGCGACCGGCGCGCGGCGTGGGTGGCCAGCGTCGACCCGTTGCCGGGCAGCGCGAGCCCGATCGCCTCGGTGAGGCAGTTCATCGAGTTGGCGGTGAACATGCCGGAGCAGGAGCCGCAGGTCGGGCAGGCGGAGCGTTCGATCTCACCGAGCTGCTCGTCGGTGACCGCCTCGTTCGAGGAGGCGATCATCGCGTCGATCAGGTCGATCTTGCTGTGCACGACGCCCTCGATCGCCATCGTCTTGCCGGCCTCCATCGGGCCGCCGGAGACGAAGACGGTCGGGATGTTGAGTCGCAGCGCGGCCAGCAGCATCCCGGGCGTGATCTTGTCGCAGTTGGAGATGCAGACCAGGGCGTCCGCACAGTGCGCGTTGACCATGTATTCGACCGCGTCGGCGATCAGCTCACGGCTGGGCAGCGAGTAGAGCATGCCGCCGTGGCCCATCGCGATGCCGTCGTCGACCGCGATGGTGTTGAACTCCCGGCCCACCCCGCCGGCCTCGGCGACCGCGTCGGCGACCAGGCCACCCATGTCCTTGAGGTGTACGTGACCAGGCACGAACTGGGTGAAACTGTTGGCGATGGCGACGATCGGCTTGCCGAAATCGTCGTCGGTCATCCCGGTGGCCCGCCAGAGGGCCCGGGCGCCGGCCATCGTCCGACCGTGTGTGGAGGTCCTCGACCGCAGCTCAGGCATACCTACCAGCATGACACCGTTGCCGCGCCGGCCCACCCGGGTAGGGCCTGTGTCCCAACAGATGCACACTCGACCCCCACGGCGTGCGCGCATCCGGCACTCTTGGAGGGTGCATCTTCCACCGGGCATGGTCGCTGTCGCGGCGCTCAGCGGGCTCGTCGCCGCGGTGGCGGCCGTACTGCTGACCATTGTCGCCCGGCGGCGCACGGGGCCGCGTCGGCCGGCGCACCTGCTGCTCGCGGCGGCCGCCGGGGGTGCCCTGCTCAGCCTCCTGGTCGGGGTGGCCGCCACGATCAGCGCGAACCAGCACTGGGCCCACGAGCAGGGTCAGCGCACCGGTTGGGCGACCGTGGTGGCGATCGGCACGGCGGTGAGCGGGCTGGCCTTCGCCGCTGGTCTGCTCCGGCTGCCCGGGGTGGCCGCCACCGCGGCGGGAACGACCCGGCTCGCCCTGGATGGGTTGGTCATGGCGGCGGCGCTGTGGTTCGTCGGCTGGGTGCTCTTCTCCGAGCCGACCCGGTTGCTCGGTTCCGCCACCCCGATGGCCTGTCCGGCGATCCTGGTGGCCACGGTGAGCGCCGCGCTCAGTGCGGGGGTCGCCGTGATCGTCGTCTTCCGGGCCGCCACCCCACGTCGACGGCTCGCCGCGCTGGGCGCCGGCATCAGCGCGGTGACCTGCGGCGGCCTGGGTCTCAGTGCCGGGCTCTGCCAGGCCGGGCCGACCATGGCGCTGACCGGTGTGACGTTGCTCGCCGCCGGCCTGCTGACCGTCGCGCTCGCGGTGCACCGGGCCGACCGGCCCGGGCACGTCGACCTGGACCTGGTCGGTCGCGACGGCGAGTACGCGATCGCCCCGATGCTGGCGATGGCCGCCTCGGCGATGTACCACCTCGCCCAGGATGGCCGGTTCACCGCGGCGGGCATCGTGGCCGGCAGCGTGGAGGGCTTCGCCCTGGTGGCACGGCAATACCTCACCCTTCGCGACGTCCGGGGGTACGCGGGCCGCCTGGCCGAGCGGGAGGCGCACTTCCGCGAGCTGGCGCACACCGATCCGCTGACGTCGTTGGCCAACCGGCGCGGGCTGCTCCGCGCGCTGCACCGCAACGCCGCGGACCACAACCCGTGCGTGCTGCTCGGTCTCGACCTGGACGGCTTCAAGAACGTCAACGACATGCGTGGCCACGACGTGGGTGACGCCGTACTGGCCGAGGTGGGCCGGCGGCTGCGCGGCAACCTGCGCCCCGGCGACGTGGCCGCCCGGCTGGGCGGCGACGAGTTCGCCGTACTCATGCGAGGCCGGCCGGTCGAGGCGGACCGGGTCGCCGAACGGCTCCTCGGGGTGCTCAACCGGCCGTACGACCAGCCGGAGGGGCCGGTCTTCCTGTCGGTGAGCATCGGCGTGGCCGACTGGGCCGACGAGCCGGACGTGGAGCTGCTGCTGCGCCACGCCGACCTGGCACTGCGCTACGCCAAGCAGCGTGGCAAGAACCGGATCGAGCGGTACGACGCCGCGTACGACAAGCTGCTGCGCCGACGCACGACGGTGGAGCACGAGCTGCGTGGGGCCATCGACCGCGACGAGCTGCGGTTGGCGTTCCAGCCGGTGGCGTCGCTGCCGTCGGTGCGGCCGGTGGGCGCCGAGGCTCTGCTCCGCTGGCACCACCCCGAGCTGGGTAACGTCCGTCCGGACGAGTTCATCCCGCTCGCCGAGGAGTGCGGCATGATCGCCCCGCTCGGCGCCTGGGTGCTGCATCAGGCCTGCTACCAGCTTTCCCGGTGGCTGGCGGACGGGCACGACGTCTGGGTGTCGGTCAACGTGTCCCCGCGTGAGCTGCACGCCCCGGAGTACGTGGTTCAGGTCGCCGAGGCGCTGCGCGCCCACCACGTGCCGCCGCAGCGGCTGGTGTTGGAGGTCACCGAGCACGCGGTCGCCACGGACCTGGACGAGCTGATCCGGCGGCTGACCGCGCTGCGGTTGACCGGTGTCCGGATCGCGTTGGACGACTTCGGGGCCGGCTACTCGTCGCTGGGGCAGTTGCGCCGGCTGCCGATCGACATTCTCAAGATCGACCACAGTCTGGTCGCCGAGCACGAGCCGGTCCGCCCGGTCGGCCAGGACGGTCCGGCGTTCGCGCCGATGGTCGACATCGTCATGCGACTGGGCCACCAGTTGGGGCTGGAGGTGATCGCCGAGGGGGTGACCACCCCGACCGAGCTGGCCGCGGTGGTGGCCGCCGGTTGCCGGTTCGGCCAGGGCGCGCTCTTCGGCTGGGGGGTGCCGGCCGAGCACCTGGAGGCGATGCTGGAGGCGGCCACCTCGCCGGGTGCGCGTCCCGCTCCGGTGCCCGCACCACGTCGGGTCCCCGGCCGGTCCGAGCAGCTCAACCCCGCTGCGGATGGCGCGTCGCCGGCCGACGCGCCGCACTCCGTTAACCAACATGTGGGATCAGTTGACTCATCGCGTGAGATGCGTCAGGCTTAGCCGCATGTCGTCGTACCGGTCGCTGCGAGTACTTACCTGAGCGCACTCTCCCTCACCGAGAGTGCGCTGGCCCCGTGCATCTGCACGAGGGCCGTTTTTATTGCCATCGGAACCTGGCGAGACGGGCCCCGCCCGCATCGCATCGCTTGACTAGCCACCAGCCACTCCAGCCGAAGGCCAGAACCGCCATGACGAGACCCACGCCCGAGACCCTCGCCCACACCGCCCGCCGGGCCCGCGCGGCCGCCGACCCGAGCCTCGACGTCGACCAGGCCGGCACACGCACGGCCACCCCGGCCGTCCCGGCGGTACGGCCCACCGCCGCAGCCCAGGTCTCCGGGGCCGGCTCCCTCGTGCGGTCCCTTGAGGCGCTCGGTGTCGACGTCGTGTTCGGCATTCCGGGTGGCGCGATCCTGCCGGCGTACGACCCGCTCTACGACTCGACGGTCCGGCACATCCTGGTCCGCCACGAGCAGGGCGCGGGGCACGCGGCGACCGGCTACGCGCAGGCCACCGGCAAGGTGGGCGTCTGTATCGCCACCTCCGGCCCGGGTGCCACGAACCTGGTCACCCCGATCGCCGACGCGTACATGGACTCGGTGGCGATGGTGGCGATCACCGGTCAGGTGGCCCGCCCGTCGATCGGCACCGACGCCTTCCAGGAGGCGGACATCCAGGGCATCACCCTGCCGATCACCAAGCACAACTTCCTCGTCCAGAACGCCGAGGAGATCCCACAGGTGCTGGCCGAGGCGTTCCACCTGGCCAGCAGCGGGCGTCCCGGCCCGGTGCTGGTCGACATCCCCAAGGACGTGCTCCAGGCGCCGACCACCTTCAG
Source organism: Micromonospora sp. NPDC050276 (assembly GCF_044459545.1). Classification (NCBI taxonomy): domain Bacteria; kingdom Bacillati; phylum Actinomycetota; class Actinomycetes; order Micromonosporales; family Micromonosporaceae; genus Micromonospora; species Micromonospora sp. NPDC050276. The sequence goes on from NZ_JBITJA010000003.1 coordinate 94,198, forward strand.
CTGGCCGCCCACCCTGGACCTGCCCGGCTACCGGCCGACCCTGCACCCGCACGGCAAGCAGATCCGGGAGGCGGCGCGGCTGATGGCCGGCGCCCGTCGGCCGGTCCTCTACGTCGGCGGCGGAGTGCTCAAGGCCGGCGCCACCGACGGGCTGCGCCGGCTGGCCGAGCTGACCGGCATCCCGGTCGTCACCACGTTGATGGCGCTCGGGGCGTTCCCCGACTCGCACCAGCAGCACCTGGGGATGCCCGGCATGCACGGCACGGTCGCCGCGGTCTACGGCCTGCAGAAGGCGGATCTGATCGTCGCGCTGGGTGCCCGCTTCGATGACCGGGTCACCGGCAAACTGGACTCGTTCGCCCCGGACGCGGCCGTGGTGCACGCGGACATCGACCCCGCCGAGATCGGCAAGAACCGGCACGTGGACGTGCCGATCGTCGGCGACGCCAAGCACGTCATCGACGAGCTGATCGCCGCGGTGACCGTCGAGCGTTCAGCGGGCCGCACCGCCGATCTCGGCGACTGGTGGACGCAGCTGGACGACCTGCGTAACCGCTACCCGCTGGGCTACGACGAGCCGGCCGACGGGACGCTGTCCCCGCAGTACGTGATCAAGCGGCTGGGCGAGATCGTCGGCCCCGACGCGATCTTCGTGGCCGGGGTGGGCCAGCACCAGATGTGGGCGTCGCAGTTCATCTCCTACGAGAAGCCGTACACCTGGTTGAACTCCGGCGGCCTCGGCACCATGGGTTACGCGGTGCCGGCGGCGATGGGCGCGAAGGTCGGCAAGCCGGACACGGTGGTCTGGGCGGTGGACGGGGACGGCTGCTTCCAGATGACCAACCAGGAGTTGGCCACCTGCGCGCTGGAGGGCATCCCGGTCAAGATCGCTGTCATCAACAACGGCAATCTCGGGATGGTCCGGCAGTGGCAGACGCTCTTCTACAACGAGCGCTACTCCAACACCGAACTCGGCACCCACAAGCACCGCATCCCCGATTTCGTCAAGCTCGCCGAGGCGCTGGGCTGCGTGGGGCTGCGGTGCGAGAACGCGGCTGACGTGGACAAGACCATCGCCGCCGCCATGGAGATCAACGACGCGCCCGTGGTGATCGACTTCGTGGTCGGCAAGGACGCGATGGTCTGGCCGATGGTCGCCGCCGGCACCAGTAACGACGAGATCATGTTCGCCCGTGGCGTCCGCCCGGTCTTCGACGAGGATGACATCTAGTCATGACCGAATGCACCGAGCGCAGCGAGGGCCATGAGGGCATGACGAAGGAGACGCAGTGACAATGCACACGCTTTCCGTGCTGGTGGAGAACAAGCCGGGCGTGCTCGCCCGGGTCTCCGGCCTGTTCTCCCGGCGCGGGTTCAACATCGACAGCCTCGCCGTCGGCGAGACCGAGAACCCGGACGTCTCCCGGATCACCATCGTGGTCAACGCGGAGTCGTCCCCGCTGGAGCAGGTCACCAAGCAGCTGAACAAGCTGGTCAACGTGCTCAAGATCGTTGAGCTGGATCCGCAGGTCTCGGTCGCCCGGGAGTTGCTGCTGGTGAAGGTCCGCGCCGACCGGTCCGCGCGGTCGCAGGTGCTGGAGACCGTCAACCTGTTCCGCGCCCGGGTGGTCGACGTCGCACCGGACACGTTGACCATCGAGGCCACCGGCACCCCGGACAAACTCGACGCGCTCCTGCGTGACCTTGAGGCCTTCGGCATCAAGGAAATGGTCCAGTCCGGGCTGGTGGCGATCGGGCGCGGCTCGCGGTCGATCACCGCCGGTCCGGCGCTGCGGGCCGCCTGACCCGCCGCCGGCCGGCCCCGGCGGGCCGCTCGGCGAATCCATCCGCACAGACCACGACGGGCCGCCCCGGCCGTCGTACGAAAGGGAAGTTCTCATGAGCGTTGAGGTGTACTACGACGACGATGCCGACCTCGGCCTGATCCAGGCCAAGAAGGTCGCGGTGATCGGCTACGGCAGCCAGGGCCACGCCCACGCGCTGTCGCTGCGTGACTCCGGCGTCGACGTGGTGATCGGGCTGCCGGAGGGCTCCAAGAGCCGTCCCAAGGCCGAGGAGCAGGGCCTGCGGGTGGTCACGCCGGCACAGGCCGCCGCCGAGGCCGACGTGATCATGGTGCTCGCGCCGGACACCGCCCAGCGCGGGCTTTACACGGAGTCGATCGCGCCGCACCTCACCCCGGGCAAGGCGATCTTCTTCGGCCACGGCTTCAACATCCGGTACGGCCTGATCAAGCCGCCGGCCGAGGTCGACGTGGCGATGGTCGCGCCGAAGGGCCCCGGCCACCTGGTCCGCCGCCAGTACAGCGACGGCAAGGGTGTGCCGTGTCTCGTCGCCGTCGAGCAGGACGCCAGCGGCAACGCGCTCGCGCTCGCCCTCGCGTACGCCAAGGGCATCGGCGGCACCCGGGCCGGCGCGATCAAGACCACCTTCACCGAGGAGACCGAGACCGACCTCTTCGGCGAGCAGGCGGTGCTCTGCGGCGGTGCCTCGGCGCTGGTGCAGACCGGTTTCGAGGTGCTCACCGAGGCGGGCTACGCCCCGGAGGTGGCCTACTTCGAGTGCCTGCACGAGCTGAAGCTGATCGTCGACCTCATGTACGAGGGCGGCATCGCGAAGATGCGGTACAGCATCTCCGACACCGCCGAGTACGGCGACCTCTCCCGTGGCCACCGCATCATCGACTCCCGGGTCAAGGACGAGATGCGCAAGATCCTGGGCGAGATCCAGTCCGGCGAATTCGCCCGCGAGTGGGTCGCCGAGGACGAGGCCGGCCGGCCGAACTTCACCAAGTGGCAGGCCGAGGGTGCGGCGCACCCGATCGAGGAGACCGGCAAGAAGCTGCGCGGCATGATGAGCTGGGTCGACCGCCCGATCACCGAGACCGCCTGACCGTCCGGCTGGGCCGGACGACGAACTACCGACAGCCCCGGGGCCGGCGCTCTCCCCAGCGCCGCCCCGGGGCTGCCGGGCATGCTGCCGCCCGTCGATGCGTCGGGCGGCATTTCCGTGCGCCCGGACATCCGCTGCAAGGGCCAGGTGACCGACGCCACCAGGGTCCGGCGTGGTCAGGCAACCATGTCGGTCAGATGAACGGTCGATGTCCGTCGCCCGGCCGGGCGTGTGAGGGCACTCACCCCGAAGACCTGAACACGCCGCCCAGCGGGGCACCTACGATCGCGGGTAGGTGCAGCAGCCGGCACCTGACGGCCACGGCACGGATCAGCGCAGGGCGCAGTGCGGCGCCCCGCCGCCCGGGCCGATCGCATACACGACCTCTACGAGGACCGATGAATCCTGTCGTACTGATCGCCGAAGAACTCGCCCCCGCCGCCATCGAGGTGCTCGCCCACGACTTCGACGTCCGTCACGTCGACGGCACCGACCGTCCGGCCCTGCTCTCGGCGCTCTCCGAGGCCGACGCCGTCATCGTGCGCAGCGCGACCCAGATCGACGCCGAGGCGGTCGCCGCCGCGCCGCGACTCAAGGTGGTCGCCCGGGCCGGCGTCGGGCTGGACAACGTCGAGGTGCCGGCCGCCACCGCGCGGGGCGTCATGGTCGTCAACGCACCCACCTCCAACATCGTCTCCGCCGCCGAGCAGGCCGTTGCGCTGCTGCTCGCCGTCGCTCGCAACACCGCGAGCGCCAGCTCCGCGCTCAAGGCGGGGGAGTGGAAGCGGTCGAAGTACACCGGCGTCGAGGTGCAGGGCAAGACCGTCGGCGTGGTCGGGCTCGGTCGTATCGGGGTGCTGTTCGCGCAGCGCATCGCCGCGTTCGGCACCCGGCTGATCGCGTACGACCCGTACATCCAGCCGGCCCGTGCGGCGCAGCTGGGCGTACGCCTGGTCGGGCTGGAGGAGCTGCTGCGGGAGAGCGACTTCATCTCCATCCACCTGCCCAAGACGCCGGAGACGGTGGGCCTGATCGGCGAGAAGGAGCTGGCGATCGTCAAGCCCGGCGTGCGCATCGTCAACGCCGCCCGGGGTGGGCTGGTCGACGAGCAGGCGCTCGCGGACGCGATCGCCGAGGGTCGGGTCGCCGGCGCGGGCGTCGACGTGTACAGCAAGGAGCCGTGCACCTCGTCGCCGCTGTTCGCCTTCGACAACGTGGTGGCCACCCCGCACCTGGGCGCCTCCACCCACGAGGCGCAGGACAAGGCCGGCCTCGCCGTGGCCAAGAGCGTCAAGCTGGCGTTGCAGGGCGAGTTCGTCCCGGACGCGGTCAACGTGCAGGTTGGCGGTGTGGTCGCCGAGGACGTCCGGCCGCTGCTGCCGTTGGCGGAGAAGCTCGGCCGGGCGTTCACCGCGGTCGCCGGCGGGGTCGCCGCCAGCGTCACGGTCGAGGTTCGCGGCGAGATCGTCGGCCACGACGTGTCGGTGCTCAAGCTCGCCGCCACCAAGGGCCTGTTCAGCTCGGTCGTCGAGGAGCAGGTCACCTACGTCAACGCCCCGCACCTGGCCGCCGAGCGTGGCGTCGAGGTCACCCTGGCCACCCTGACCGAGACGGCCGAACAGCCGACCCTGGTCACGGTGCGCGGCGCGCTGCCCGACGGCCGCACGGTCAGCGTCTCGGGCACCGTCACCCACACCGGCGCTCGGGACGTCCTGAAGCTGACCGAGGTGGATGGCTTCGATGTGGAGATCGGCGCGGAGGGCATCCTGCTCTTCCTGCGCTACGCCGACCGACCCGGTGTGGTCGGCACGGTCGGCACCCTGCTCGGCGAGTCAGGCATCAACATCGCCGCCATGCAGGTGGCCCGTCGTGAGGCGGGCGGCGAGACGCTGATGACGCTCACCGTCGACCAGGCGCTCGGCGCGGACCTGCTCACGTCGGCCGCCGAGTCGATCGGTGCCACGGCGGCCAGCGCCGCCGACCTGCGCGACGAGTAGTAATTGGCAAGCACCATGGGGGGCCTGGCGATTCGCCGGGCCCCTCGTCATTTCCGTCCGTGCCGCTGGCGGGTCAGCCGGGCAGTCGCGCCGGCGGCGGATAGACCGAGCCGTCCTGCGGGTCGAAGAGCATCAGCCCGTGCTCGCCGGCCAGCCGCTCGATGTCCAGCAGCACCTGGTCCGCGCAGGTCGGGTGCAGGTTCAGCTCGACGTGGTCGTGCGCCGCGTGCAGTGGCGCCACCGCCCACGGGCTGTTCGGGCCGGGGTGACGGTCCGGATAGGACGCGGTGATCGCCCGGTAGAAGCTGACCACCCGCGGATCGGGGTAACGGTCCACGTGTCGCCCCTGCCGGCAACCGTCGACCGCTGTCCGCACGTCCTCGGGCGTCGCCCCGTCGTCCAGGGCCCACACGCTCAGATCGAAACTCACGGCGGATAGCGTGCCATCCGCCGTTCACCATGTCGAAACTGCCTCGCCGCCGGTCAACCATCGATTCCCAGAGTCTGCGGTCGCGTCGGTCCGGTGTGGAGACTCTTGCGTCGAGTTGCGTCGATTCGCTAGCGTACGCACTGCGGTCACTGGCCGAGTTCGAGGCGCCGGCCCGTCTTCGGGTGGCGCGGTCGACGTCCGGCCCGACCGGTCCGCACCCCTCGATTGTGCGAGCCACGCGCACTCGTCGCTGACCGGCCCCCACGGTCGTTGCCGAGACCGTGGGGGCCGATCGCGGCCCGACCGGCCGACAATCACCGAGAGCGGCTGGGTTCACCGGCTCACGCGGCCGAGGTGCGAATCGGGCCGGAGCACCGTGGGGAGACGGGCTCGGTGCGACGACGTTCCGTTCAGCGGCGGTGTGCGAAGAGCGCGCGATAGTCGGCGTTGCCCCGGAACCACGCCAGGCCGGTGGGGCCGGCGGCGTAGAGCGCGGTGGCGTAGGCGTCGGCGATCGCCAGGTTGGGGCCCACGACGGTGGCGGCGACGAGGTGGTCGGCCGGCTCGCCGGTGTGCGGGTCCACCACGTGCCCCTGCCGCCCGGTCACCCCGGAAGTGCCGACCGCGCCGGCGGTCATCTCCAACACCAGCGGCGCGCGCTCCGGCTCGGTGGGGTGATGCACCGCGACGCGCCAGGGCCCACCGTGCGGGGCCCGGCCCCGGACGACGAGGTCAGCGCCGGTGAGTACGGCGTAGTCGTGGATGCCGGCGGCCCGCAGCCGCTCGGCGGCGCGTTCCACCGCCCAACCGCCGAGCAGGCCGCCCGGGTCGAAGCCACCGGGAACCGCCCAGGCGTCGAACCATCCATCGGTGGCGGCTCGCATGGCCGCGCAGCGGTCCACCAGGTCGGCGAGCGGTGGGTACGACTCCGGGCTGATCTCGCCCCGCCGCAGCCGGGAGACCAGGCTCTCCGGTCGGTTGGGGCCGTAGGCCAGGTCGATGGCGCGCAGCTCCGCGACGCTGTCCCGCAGTGCCTCGCCCACGCCCCGGCGACCGAGCCACTCGGGGGCGTTGAGCAGCAGGGTGTACTCGGCGGTCGCGGTGCGGATGGTGTGCTGCACCGCGATCCGGCCCTCGGTGGCGGCGGCCGGGTCGATCCGGTGCCGGCGGCTGCCGAGTCGGAGATCCGGCCGGCGGTTGCGGAACGCGGACGGGTCCGGCCAGCGGGTCCGTGGTTGCTCGTCGATGCGCATCGCATCCGCCCCCTCGCACGTGGTGTCGCGCCGTCGCGACCGCCATCGGTCAGCGGGCCCCCGCGACCCACCGACCACTACGGTAGGCAGCGGAGATGACCGCCCCATGAGTCCCAGCTGAGAGGGTGCTGTGCATCCGTCCGTCCCAGATCGTGGACGCAGTGTACCGGGAGGCGGGACGGCGACGTACCGTTGCCGGGACGGAACCGTTGAGCAGAGGAGTGCGGTCGTGGCGCGGATCGCGGTGGTGGCCGGGGACGGCATCGGGCCCGAGGTGGTCGCGCAGGCCCGCAAGGTCCTCGACGCGGTGCTGCCCGACGTGCAGGCCACCGAGTACGACCTGGGTGCCGCCCGCTGGCACCGAACCGGAGAGGTGCTGCCCGACTCGGTGCTGACCGAGCTGGCCGGGCACGACGCGATCCTGCTCGGCGCGGTCGGTGACCCGACCGTTCCGCCGGGTGTGCTCGAGCGGGGGCTGCTGCTCAAGCTCCGGTTCGCCTTCGACCAGTACGTCAACCTGCGCCCGTCCCGGCTCTGGCCCGGGGTCGCCGGTCCGTTGAACACCGTGAAGCCGGGCGAGGTCGATCTCGTGGTGGTGCGGGAGGGCACCGAGGGGCTCTACGCCGGTGCCGGCGGCTCGCTGCACCGGGACACCCCGGCCGAGGTCGCCACCGAGGAGAGCCTGAACACCCGGCACGGCGTGGAGCGGGTGATCCGCGACGCGTTCGCCCGTGCCGGCCGCCGGGAGCGGCGCAAGGTCACCCTCGTGCACAAGACCAACGTGCTCACCCACGCCGGCTCGCTCTGGGCGCGTACGTTCGACGCGGTCGCCGCCGAGCACCCGGATGTCGCCACCGAGTACCAGCACGTCGACGCGGCGGCCATGTTCCTGGTCACCCAGCCGCAGCGCTACGACGTGGTGGTCACCGACAACCTCTTCGGCGACATCCTCACCGACATCGCCGCCGCGGTCACCGGTGGGATCGGGTTGGCCGCCAGCGGCTGCATCAACCCCGAGGGGGCGTACCCCTCGATGTTCGAGCCGGTGCACGGCTCGGCGCCGGACATCGCCGGCCAGGGCATCGCCGACCCGGTCGCCGCGGTGCTCTCCGCCGCGCTGCTGCTGGAGCAGCTCGGGCACAGCGAGTCCGCCGCCCGGGTCAACGCGGCGGTCGCCGCCGAGCTGGCCAGCCGGGTTCCGGGCGTGACGCTGCGTACCGAAGAGGTCGGCGACCGGCTTGCCGCCCACGCCGTAGCCTGACCGTCGACGCCCGAGTGGCGACCGGCCCAGCGTCGGCCTGCCCGGGCAGTCTGTCCCGCCCGACCGGCGCTACCCGCTGAACGACCGTTCGGGGTAAGTTTCTGGCACAGCCATGTCGGTGTGCGGTCCCGCATGCCGTTGTCCCGCAGGGAGGTCAGCGCGATGAGCGGTGGTGACAAGCTCGACTTCGAGATCCGTCCGAATGCCGCGCCGGTATCCGCCGCCGATCGGGCCGCCCTGCTGGCCAACCCCGGGTTCGGCCGCGTCTTCACCGACCACATGGTCACCATCCGCTACGCCGACGGCAAGGGCTGGTACGACGCCCGGGTAGAGGCGCGCGCCCCGATCCCGATGGACCCGGCCAGCGCGGTGCTGCACTACGCGCAGGAGATCTTCGAGGGGCTCAAGGCGTACCGCACCGCCGACGGTGGCGTGACGATGTTCCGGCCGGACGCCAACGCGGCCCGTTTCGTCACGTCCGCGCAGCGGATGGCGATGCCGATGCTGCCACCGGAGGTCTTCGTCGACTCGCTGCACAAGCTCATCGAGATCGACCGCGAGTGGATCCCCACCGGTGAGGACGGCAGCCTCTACCTGCGGCCGTTCATGTTCGCCAGCGAGGTCTTCCTCGGCGTCCGCCCGGCCAACGAATACCTCTACATGGTGATCGCGTCGCCGGTCGGGGCGTACTTCACCGGTGGTGTCAAGCCGGTCACCGTCTGGGTCTCCCCGGACTACACCCGGGCCGCGCCCGGTGGCACCGGCGCGGCCAAGTGCGGCGGCAACTACGCCGCGTCGCTGGCGGCCCAGGCCGAGGCCATCGAGGCCGGTTGCGACCAGGTCGTCTTCCTGGACGCCGTGGAGCGCCGGTTCGTCGACGAGTTGGGCGGCATGAACGTCTTCTTCGTCTACGACGACGACACCGTGGTCACCCCACCGCTGACCGGCACCATCCTGCCGGGCATCACCCGCGACGCCATCCTCGCACTGGCCGGTGCGGCCGGGCACCAGGTCGAGGAGCGGCCGGTCACCTTCGCCGACTGGCAGGCCGACGCCGCCAGCGGTCGCCTCCGGGAGGTGTTCGCCTGCGGCACCGCCGCGGTGGTCACCCCGATCGGTGGGGTCCGCTTCCCGGACGGTGAGTTCCTGATCGGTGGTGGCGAGCCCGGCCGGGTCACCATGGCCCTGCGCCAGCAGTTGGTCGACATCCAGCGTGGCAAGGCCGCCGACCCGCACGGCTGGGTGCAGCGAGTCTTCTGACCTCCGTCGCCGCGCCGGCCCGTCCATTCGGGCGGGCCGGCGCGGTCGGCCTTACGCGTCGGTCGGCCTTACGCGTCGGTCGGCCTTACGCGTCGGTCGGCCTTACGCGTCGGTGGGCTTCACCGTGGTGGGCTCGTCGAGCAGGTGGTCGCGGAGCGCGGCGAGCTGCTCGTCGGTCACCCCGGCGTGGCGCAGGTACCCCTCGACCGAGCCGTACCCCTCGCGCAGCTCGTTCAGGAAGATCTGCATCGCCTCGGCGGGTGAACTCAAGAACGGCGCCGGCACGTCCACACCACCCGGGTTGATGGAGGCCAGCCAGGCGCTGTAGCGGGCCGACGCCTCGGTGCTCAACGCGTAGTCCGCGGTGATGTCCGCGTCGTCCACGCCCAACACGGCGAGGGTCAGCGCGCAGACGATGCCGGTGCGGTCCTTGCCGGCGACGCAGTGCACCACCACCGGGGCGTTGGCGGAGTCGGCGATCAGCCCGACCGCCTCCGCCAGCCCGGCGGTGCCGGTCTGGGCCAGGTCGGCGTACCGGTCCGCGAGGTACCGGGCGAGGTCGACGCCCTCCTCGTGCGGCGTACCCGCCCAGTCGTCGTGCTCCGGGTGGATGTGCCGGTAGGTCAGCCCCTGGTACGCCGGCACCCGGCCGTCCCGCTCCACCTCGGTAGGTCGGCGCAGGTCGATGACGGTACGGATGCCGATCGCGGCGAACGCATCCCGGTCCTGCTCGGTGAGGCGGTGCAGCGAGTCGGAGCGGTAGAGCCGGCCCCGGCGTACGGATCGCTCGTCGTGGCCGAGGTAGCCCCCGACGTCGCGGAAGTTGAAGGTGGCGGGGAGCGAGAGCTGGCGGTTGTCCTCGGTGGCGTCCACGTTCACACGGTAACGGCCGGTGGGAACACGTCCCACCGGCCGTCGGGTCGAACAGTCACCGAGCGGTGCCGGGCGGGAGCGTGCCGTACGTCTCGTCGTAGTAGCCGCCCAGCTGATCCCGGTAGCTCGGGTCGCTGTGGCTGGTCTCGTCGTACTCCGGGGCGGCCTTGATCTGGTCCCGGGTCCGGTCGACGGAGACGGTGCGCTGGTCGTGGTCGACCTGGTTGACGGTGCCGGCCGGCAGCATCACCTTCTTGCCGAAGATCCACGGCCCGGTGTCCACGACCAGGTAGCTGCCGCCCACCTCGTGGCTGGCGCTGTCGATCTTGCCGACGCCGCCGTCGGTGGCCTCGACCTTGTAGCCGACCAGGTCAGCGTCGGCCACCCCGGCCTGGTCCCGGTAGCGCCAGGGGTCGAACGTGCCGGCCGGCGCGCCACCGGGCACCGCGCCCTGGTCGCCGCCGCGCAGCGGGTCCGGCCCGGCGTGGGTGGCGTGCGGATCGATCCTGTCCATGCCGTTCACTCCTGACTGTCACCGATCGTCTCGGCGTAGCTGGGTGCGTCCCCCAAGGAGCTACCCGGCCGTCGGGGGCCGGAAACGGCGAGAGGCCGAGGCCACGTACGGCGACGGGCCGACGCCGCGCGGTGCGGCGGCGGCCCGTTGAGGCGTACGTGTTCAGGCCAGTGCGGCCTCGGCGTCCAGGGTGACCGCCGCGGCGTGCACCACGGCGGAGATCCGCAGAGCCTCGTGCACCTGCTCCCGGCTGAAACCCCTGTCCCGCAGCGCCTTCTCGTGCGACTCCAGGCACACGCCGCAGCCGGAGATGGCCGACACGGCGAGGCACCAGAGCTTGAAGTCGCCCTTGTCCACCCCCGGCCTCGCGACGATCTGCATCCGCAGCCGGGCCGGCATCGAGGCGTACTGCTCGTCGCCGATCAGGTGCGTGGCCCGGTAGTAGATGTTGGTCATCGCCATGATCGCCGCAGCGCCCTTGGCGGCCTCGACCCCCTCCGGCCCGAGGTGCTCGAGCGCCTCGGCCGCGATCTCCCGCAGCACCACCGGGTTGCGGGCGGCCACCGCACAGGCCAGCGCGGTGCCCCAGGTCTGCACCGGGGTCAACGTCGAGGTGCCGATGGTGGAGCCCAGGTTGAGCTTGATGTCCTTGGCGTACTCCGGGAGGGCTGCCGTGATCGCGTCCAGGCCCATGATCAGAACCCGGCGGCGGCGAGGATCGCGTCACCGCTGTTCCAATGGGCCCCGAGGACCTGTGCATCTCCGCCGGCGAATGCGCGGTTGAGTCGACCGAACTCGGCGATCTCCGTCGGGCTGATGGAGGTGAAGTCCATCGGCCCGACGAAGACCACACGCCACTTGCCCTCGTGGGACGTGTGGTTGATCGTCTTGGACGCGTTGTTGGCGCCCAGCGATACGCAGGCGGTGAGTCCGTGCTCAGGTAAGCGGTCACTGACGGTGAGCACAGGTCCTCCTTGCAGACGGCACGTGGCCGTCATTGGATCCGCTCCAGATGCTTCCGCACGACTGTTCCCGCCGGTGAGCGGCCCGGTGGCTTGTGAAGCCGATCACGAGCGGTGGTTCCGACTGAACGAACCCTCAGTAACCGTCCCGCCATGTGGATAGTTCCTCCCAAAATCACGGGCGGAGTGGCAGAGTGGCCATCGTGACCAGCACCGTCCTGATTATTGCGACCTAGCGCGCCGGCTCTCCCCTCCGCCGAGCGCGCAGACCTCCCGCATCCGCGGGAGGTCTTTTTGTTGCTCCGAGAAAGGATCCTGATGACGTTCCAGGTCTACGACACCACGTTGCGCGACGGCGCCCAACGCGAGGGGCTCACCTACTCGGTGGTCGACAAGCTGGCCGTGGCACGGCTGCTCGACGAGTTCGGCGTCGGCTTCATCGAGGGCGGGTGGCCGGGCGCCGTCCCCAAGGACACCGAGTTCTTCCGCCGCGCCCGCACCGAACTGGACCTGCGGCACGCCGTACTCGTCGCGTTCGGCGCCACCCGCAAGGCCGGCGTCGCGGTCGCCGACGACCCGCAGGTGCGCGCCCTGCTGGACGCGCAGACCCCGGCGGTGGCGCTGGTCGCCAAGGCCGACACCCGACACGTCGAGCGCGCGCTGCGCACCACCGGCGCGGAGAACCTGGCGATGATCCACGACACCGTCAGCCACCTCGTCCGCGAAGGCCGACGAGTCTTCGTCGACGGCGAACACTTCTTCGACGGCTACCGGCACGATCCCGCGTACGGTGCGGCGGTGGTGCAGACCGCGCTCGCCGCTGGCGCCGAGCGGATGGTGCTCTGCGACACCAACGGCGGCATGCTGCCGTCCCAGGTGACCGCCGTGATCCACGGCCTGACCGACAAGCTGGGGATCGACGCCGGCCTGCTCGGTATGCACGCGCAGAACGACACCTCCTGCGCCGTAGCCAACACCATCGCCGCCGTCGAGGCCGGCGTCCGCCACGTGCAGGGCACCGCCAACGGGTACGGCGAACGCCCCGGCAACGCCGACATCTTCGCGGTCGTCGCCAACCTCCAACTCAAGCTGGGCATGCCCGTCCTACCGGAAGGCTGCCTGGCGCAGATGGTGCGGGTCTCGCACGCCATCGCCGAGATCGCCAACATCGCCCCCGACACCCACCAGGCGTACGCCGGGGCCGCCGCCTTCGCCCACAAGGCGGGGCTGCACGCGAGCGCGATCAAGGTCGACCCGTTGCTCTACAACCACGTGGACCCGTCGGTGGTGGGCAACGACATGCGGATCCTGGTCACCGAGATGGCCGGTCGGGCCAGCGTCGAGCTCAAGAGTCGCGAGCTCGGCCTGGACCTGGCCGGCAGTCCGGACGCGCTGACCCGGGTCACCAAACGGGTCAAGGAGTTGGAGGCGGGTGGCTGGTCCTTCGAGGCGGCCGATGCCTCCTTCGAGCTGCTGGTCCGCTCCGAGCTGCCGGAAGGTAGCCCGGCCCGACCGTTCACCCTGGAGTCGTACCGCGTGTTGGTCGAGCACCGGGAGGACGGCGCGGTGGTCTCCGAGGCGACCGTGAAGATCCGGGTACGCGGTGAGCGGGTGATCGCCACCGCCGAGGGCAACGGCCCGGTCAACGCCCTCGACGAGGCGCTGCGGGTGGGGCTCGCGCAGCACTATCCCCAGCTGCGCGACTTCGAGTTGGCCGACTACAAGGTGCGCATCCTGGAGGGCAGCCACGGCACCGGCGCGGTCACCCGCGTTCTGCTGGAGACCTCCGACAGTGGCGGCCGCGACTGGACGACGGTCGGCGTCCACCCCAACGTGGTTGAGGCCAGCTGGCACGCCCTGGTAGACGCCCTCACCTACGGCCTAGCCCCCACCCGCGTCTAACGCCCCCACCCCACCCCACCCGCGCCTCCGGCCCCGCTGGGGTCGATCATGGAGTTGTGGTGGTGTGCGTAACGGGCTTCGGTGCCCAAAACGCCCACCAGAAGTCCATGATCGACCGGGGCGGGGCGGGGCGGGGCGGGGCGGGGCGGGGTGCGGGGTGCGGGGTGGGGGGCGGGATGTTAGGGGGTGGGGAGGTGGAGGGTGGCTAGGACGGGGCGGTGGTCGCTGTTGGGGAGGGTCAGCACCCTTGTCGAACGGACCGCTATGCGCCGGTCGACCAGTACGTGGTCGATGGTGACCGGTGGGATGAGGTCACCGTCGTACGGACCCCAGGTGCCGGTCAGGCCCTCTCCGGTGGCGTCGGCGGCGTCGACGTAACCGGTGCGCAGCAGGGCCCGCAGTGGGCTGTGGTCGAGGGTCGCGTTGAAGTCCCCGGCGAGGATGCTCAGTCCACCGTCCGGGGTGGCTGGTGGTTGGGCGGTCAGGTCGCTACGCCAGGCGTCGACCTGGTCCAGCGCGTACGGCGCCGAGGGGTGGGCCGACTCGACGCGGACCGGGGGCCCGCCGGGAACCGTCACCGTCGCGTACGCCTGGGTGAAGCCCCAGCCGTTGAGGTTGCGCCGGAGGCCGACGTCGGTGAGCGGCCACCGTGAGTAGAGCCCGGAGCCGGGCGTGCCGACTTCCGGGTTGAGCTGTCGGTGGGGCAGCAGCTCGGCGAGGCCGAGCTGATCCAGGGCGGCCTGCGCATCCGGCGTGAACTCCTGCACGGCGAGCACGTCCACCTGGTGTCGCCGGACCAGCTCGACAAGCGTCCGCGCGTCGCCGGCGCCGGCGAGCAGGTTGGCGGTGAGCAGGCGTACGGTCGGCCCGCCCGCCGCCGGCTGCGGGCTGGCCAGCGCCCGGGGTGCGACGGCGCCGAGCAGCGCGATCGCCGCCAGGGCCGCGACCGCCGCCGGCCACCAGCGCCGCAGGGCGAGGGTGAGGGCCAGGACCAGCACGCTGACCCCCGCGACGTACGGCGTGAAGGCGAGTGCCTGCACCATCGGCCCCCGGTCCAGGCCGAGCAGTCGGATCGCCGCCCAGAGGGCTGTGGGTGCGGCGGCCAGCCAACAGAACACCGTGCCGAGTCGAGCGTTTCGGTACGCGGGCGGAGCGTCGACGATCACGACGATGATCGTAGTCGGGTCCGACGAAGCCGTTTCATGAATGGTGATGCGCTCACATTTCACAATTATCTGACGGGTGGTAGACACCCCGAAAAAGCGAGATCAACTATTGACTGGCGGCTTTTTCCGGTGCTACGTTCCATCTGGCCTAAACGACGCAACTCTGAGTAGTAACCCCAGCTCAGATGGGATGCAGATCGCTGAGAAATCAACCTCTTCGGGGTAAGTGAATCAGCTTTATCCCACCCCACTGTCGTCGTACGCCTATTTATGGCTGTCATCCGTCCCGCCCCGCGGGTCGGCCGAATTCGCACGGTCACACAAGGGGGACCTGTCATGAGCACATCCTTCCGACGTAAGGCGGCGGCGGTCACATTCGCCGTCCTGGCGCTCAGTCTGGCCGGCGGGGGCATCGCTCTCGCCCAGCCGTCGGCGAAGGCGCCGCAGGAGGCCGCCCAGCCGGCGGCACGCGCCACGAACTCCCAGCCTCCGGTCAGCGCCGAGTCGGCGCGCGTGGCGAAGGCCGCGCTGAAGGCGGGTGCGGCCACCACGCTGGTGGCCACCAACGTCTTCACCGTCGTCAACTCCAACGGCACCAAGGCGCGTGGCGGCGGCACCGTGGTCAAGTACGGCACCGGTCAGTACGAGGTGATCTTCGGTCACAACGTGTCGGCTGGCGCCTTCCTGGCCACCATCTCCCGGTCCGACTCCTGCTGCATCCCGCCGGCCGGCGAGGTCTCGGTCGCCCCGCGGCTGCTGACACCCAACGCGGTCTTCGTGCAGACCCGCAACTCGGCCGGGACCCCGTCCGACCTGGGCTTCACCCTGCTCACCCACACACCCTGACCAAACCGACACCCGGCCCCCGTCGCCTACGGCGCGGGGGCCGGACCCGGTCCGCTTGGCGCGCGGATCCTCCGGCCGCGCCTCGGCCAACCCGTCCGGGCGTTGATCCACTCGACTTTCGGGAAGTCGCGGTGTCCTGAGCGTGTGGACACCCCGACTTCCGTGAACCCGAGATGATCAGCGTCGACGGGCACCCCCGCCGGGCCGGCTGCTCATGAGGGCCGTCCTCGACCGGTTCGTGCCGGTCGGGCGCGTCCTGGCCGGTCGCCTGACGGTTGTGCGCTCCTCAACGGGCTCGCGATGGTCGTCACCCTTCCGCGCGGCTCATCCCCATTCCGGCCACTCCGGGCCGGTCCGGCCCGCACAATCCGACGTTTGCCGGGCGTGTGCCCGGGAAGCAAGCACCGTGACGGACATCTCGGACACCCTGGCCAGCATGCCCAGCCCGGTCGATCCGGAGCCGACCGGCATCGAGCTGGAACAGACCCTCTTCGAGGTCAAACGCGTGATCGTCGGGCAGGATCGCCTCGTCGAACGCCTGCTCACCGCCCTGGTCGCCAACGGACACTGCCTCCTGGAGGGGGTGCCCGGCGTGGCCAAGACACTGGCCGCGCAGACCCTCGCGACCGTGGTCGGCGGCACCTTCTCCCGGATCCAGTTCACCCCGGACCTGGTGCCCTCCGACATCGTCGGCACCCGGATCTACCGGGCGTCGAAGGAAACCTTCGACATCGAGCTGGGCCCGATCATGGCCAACCTGGTGCTGGCCGACGAAATCAACCGGGCCCCGGCCAAGGTCCAGTCGGCGCTGCTGGAGGCGATGGCCGAACGGCAGGTCTCCATCGGCGGGCGCAGCTGGCCGGTACCGGAGCCGTTCCTGGTGCTGGCCACCCAGAACCCGATCGAATCCGAGGGGGTCTACCAACTCCCGGAGGCGCAGCGCGACCGGTTTCTGATGAAGGTGGTGGTCGACTATCCGAGCGACGCCGACGAACTGGCCATCCTCTACCGGATGAGCACTGATCGGCCGAGCCCGCGCCAGGTGCTCGACGCGCAACGGCTGCGGGACCTGCAAACCCACGCCGAGCGGGTCTTCGTCCACCACGCGTTGGCCGAGTACGTGGTGCGGCTGATCCTCGCCACCCGCGACCCGGGCCGGTTCGGGCTGCCGGAGATCGCCCCGCTGCTGGCGTACGGAGCCAGCCCGCGGGCCACCCTGGGCCTTGTCGCGGCCGCCCGGGCGCAGGCCCTGCTGCGAGGGCGGGAGTACGTGCTGCCCGAGGACATCCGCGAGCTGGCCGTCGACGTTCTCGCCCACCGGCTGGTGCTGTCCTTCGACGCCGTGGCCGACGGGGTGTCGGCCGAGAGCGTGGTGCGCCGGCTCGTCGAGGCGGTACCGCCGCCCCGGCTGGCCAGCGGGCATCCGCAGCAGGCGCCGGATCTGGCGGCGGCATGAGACGCGCGACCACCGCGTCGGCCGGCACGTCAGCCGACCCCGGCCTGGCCGAGCTGGCTCCGGACCAGCGCCTGCGCCGGTTGGAGCTGACCGTCACGCGTCGACTGAACGGCCTGCTCCACGGCCAGTACCGCGGGCTGCTGCCCGGTCCGGGCAGTGAACCGTCCGGCAGTCGCGAGTACCGGCCGGGCGAGGACGAGGTCCGTCGGATGGACTGGGCGGTGACGGCCCGGACCGCCGTGCCGCACGTCCGGCAGGTCGACGCCGACCGGGAACTGACCACCTGGCTGCTCGTCGACGGCAGCGCCAGCATGGAGTTCGGCACCGCCGAACTGGACAAACGGGAACTGGCGGTGGCCGCCGTCGCGGCGGTCGGGTTCCTGACCGCGGGTGTCGGCAACCGTCTCGGCGCCCAGGTGCTGCGCGCCGACGGGGTACGCCGCTTCCCGGCCCGCAGCGGGCGTACCCATCTGCTTGCCCTGCTCCGCACGCTGCTCGCCGCCCCGCGTGCCACCGCGCCCACCGGGCGGCCGGGGCGCGGGCCGGCGGACGCACCACCGGATCTCGCGGACGGGCTCGACGCGCTGCACCGGATCGCCAACCGGCGGGGACTGGTCGTGGTGGTCTCCGATTTCCTCGACGGCCTGCCCGACGACCCCGGCCAGCCGGCACCCTGGGAGCGGACCCTGCGCCGGCTGGCCGTCCGGCACCAGGTGCTGGCGATCGAGGTGACCGACCCGCGTGAGTTGGAGCTACCGGACGTCGGCCTGATCACGTTCGTCGACCCGGAGACCGGTCGGCACCGCGAGGTGTGCACATCGGACCGGCGGCTGCGCGAGCGGTACGCCGAGGCCGCCGCCGCCCAGCGCGACCAGGTCCACCAGGCGTTGCGTCGCAGCGGGGCCACCCACCTGCCACTGCGCACCGACGGGGATTGGAGCGCGGACATCGTCCGGCACATCCACGCCCAGCGTCGGTTGGCCGCCGCGCCGGTCGGCCAGCGGGGAGGTGCCGCGTGATCTGGCAGTCGCCGCTGCGACTCTGGCTGCTGCTCGGCGTGCTCGCCCTGGTCGTCGCCTACCTGGTGATGCAGCGGCGACGCAGCCGGTACGCGGTCCGCTTCACCAACCTGCGGCTGCTGGACCGGGTGGCGCCGGAGCGGCCCGCCTGGCGTCGGCACGTACCGGCCGGGCTCTTCTTGGCCATGTTGGCGCTGCTCGTGGTCGGCTTCGCCCGCCCGAGCGCCGAGGTCCGGGTGCCCCGGGAACGGGCCACCGTGATGGTGGCGGTGGACGTCTCCACGTCGATGCTCGCCACCGACGTCGAACCGGACCGGTTGACTGCGGCGAAGCAGGCCGCCCGGCGCTTCGTCGAGGGCCTGCCCGACGAGTTCAACGTGGGTCTGGTCGCCTTCGCCGGCAGCGCCGCCGTGCTGGTGCCGCCGGGCACCGACCGGGAGGCGCTCGACGAGGGGATCGACCGGCTCGCCGAGGGGATCACCGGGGTGCAGGGCACCGCGATCGGTGAGGCCATCAACACCTCGCTCGGCGCGGTCAAGAGTCTGGACAGCGAAGCCGCGAAGGAGCCACCGCCGGCCCGGATCATCCTGCTCTCCGACGGCGCCAACACCTCCGGGATGGACCCGATGGAGGCGGCGGCGGAGGCGGTGACGGCGGAGGTGCCGGTGCACTCGATCTCGTTCGGCACACCGTCGGGGTTCGTCGACCGCGGTGGCCGGCCCATCCAGGTGCCGGTGGACGGGCAGACCCTCAAGGCGGTCGCCGACGAGACCGGCGGGATCTTCCACGAGGCCAGTACCACCGACGAGCTGCGCGCCGTCTACGACGACATCGGCAGCTCGGTCGGCTACCGCACGGAGCGGCAGGACGTCTCGGCCCGATTCATCGGCCTCGGACTGGTGTTCGCCATGGGCGCCGCCGCCGGCTCGATGCGCTGGTTCTCCCGGCTGCCCTGACCGCCGCGCCCAACCGACGTCGACCGTGAGGAGTACGCATGGCAGTGCAGACCGGACTGGGCGAACCGCGCGGTCCCTGGTTCATCTCGCCGGAGCTCGACCCGGACGGGCGCGGGTGGTGGGACGCGCCCGAGCGCGACCCGGGCGGGCGGCGGCCCGGACGGTTGCTCGCCGTGCTGGCCGTGGTGGCGGTCTCCGCGGTCTCCGGTGCTCTCGCCGGTGGCGTGGTGGCCAGTCGGGACGGGGCTGGGGGACCGGCTGCCGCATCCGCCGCCCCGGTGCCGGCGGAGCTGGTCACGGCGGCCGAAAAGACCGTACCCGGGGTGGTGTCGGTGCTGACCGGTGGCGCGACCAGTGGCTCGTCCGCGACCGGCTCCGGCTTCGCCGTGGACGACCAGCAGCACCTGATCACCAACGACCACATCCTGGCCAAGGGGGGTGGCGGACCGGTGACCGTGGAACTGCCCGACGGCCGCCGGTTCGCCGCCGAGGTGATCGGACGTGAGCCGCGCAGCGACCTCGCGGTGCTGAAGGTGCCGGCGTCGGCCGGCCTCACCCCGTTGCCGTTGGCCAAGCCGGGCGCCACCCGGGTCGGTGAGCCGGTGCTCGCGGTGGGTTCGCCGCTCGGCCTGGCGGGGACGGTCACCGCCGGCATCGTCAGCGCGCTCGACCGGGAGGTACGGCTCGGCAACAACCGGCACAGCGCGGTGCAGACCGACGCGTCCATCAACCCCGGCAACTCCGGTGGCCCGCTGGTCAACGCGCGCGGCGAGGTGGTCGGGGTGAACACCGCCATCGCCACCATCGACGGGAACGGGTCGATCGGCATCGGGTTCGCCATCCCGATCGAGCAGGTGCAGCAGACCGCCGACACGATCATCGGCAAGGGTGGCTGAGCTGGCCGAACGCCCCTGCGGGGGCCGCCACTGTCGGATATCCGGCCGGACAGCATCGGGCCATGGAAATATTACTGTCGGTATGGATACTGGCGGAGGTGGAGCGTCCTCTTCTCACGGTCCTCCTGCTGGTGGGCCTGGTCATCGGTTGTGCAGTGGGGTCGGCGTACGCCCGGGCACGACGCGGGTGGAACGATTACCAGACCGTCAAGAAATCAGTGCCGGGCGCCCGTCGGGGCGCCTGGTCGCTGATCCGTGGGGTAGCTGTCAAGGCTGTGGTGATCGGGCTGCTGCTCTTCGGTGCGGTGGCGTACGCGGCGGTCGGCTCCGACGAGGAGACGGCCGGGCCGGCACCCAGTCAATCCCCGACGCAGAGCGAGCCTGCGCACCGATGACTTCCAACGGGTCGTCGCGGGTTAGCCTCAGGGCGTGGACGACGGACTGCGGGTGACCGACCGGTGGGTCATCCCCGCCGGGGAGCTGCGGGAGCGTTTCTCCCGCTCGTCCGGGCCCGGCGGGCAGGGCGTGAACACCGCGGACTCTCGCGTCGAGCTCAGCTACGACCTGGCCAACTCGCCGGGCGTGCCCGACTCGCTGCGGTCGCGGGCGCTGGCCCGGCTGGCCAACCGACTCGTCGACGGGGTGCTGACGATCGCCGCCAGCGAGCACCGGGCCCAGTTGGCCAACCGGGAGGCGGCCCGGGAACGGATGACCGCGCTGCTGCGTGAGGCCGCCGCGCCGCCACCGCCGCCGCGTCGGGCGACCCGCCCGTCCCGTGGGGCCAAGGAACGCCGGCTGGCCGAGAAGAAGCGTCAGTCCCAACGCAAGCGGGACCGCCGCGCCGACGGCGACTAGCCCGACTCAGGCCGGGACGGCGGGACCGAATCAGGCCGGGACGGCGACTAGCCCGACTCAGGCCGGGACGGCGGGACCGAATCAGGCCGGGACGGCGGTGAGCAGTCGGTCGCGCAGCACCGCGGCCCGCTCGGCGAACGCCCGCTGCGCCGCCGCGTACTCCGCCCGGCCTTCCGGAGTTTCCACCCGCACCGGCGGATAGCCCAGCGCCGCCAGGTCGTACGGGCTGGCCCGCATGTCCAGGGTGCGGATGTCCCGGGCCAGGTCGAACGTGTCGGCCACCAGCTCCGAGCAGACCAACGGCGACAACTTGTATGCCCACTTGTACAGATCCATGTTGGCGTGCAGGCAGCCCGGCTGCTCGTTTGCGTGCTGCGTCTCCCGGGTGGGGGTGAGCAGGTTCAACGGACGGGCCGGCGGTGTGAAGAACCGGAACGCGTCGAAGTGGCTGCACCGCACACCCCGCTCCTCGACGACCGCGGCGGTCCGTTCCGGGGTCAGCCGCAGCGGCCATGCGTTGTGCCGCAGCTCGTCCCGGGTCTGCCGGTAGACCATCGCCCACTCGTGCATGCCGAAGCAGCCGAAGTGCGGTGCCCGGTCAGCGGTCGCTGCCAGCAGGGAGCGGACCCAGGCGATCGACTCGCCGCGCCGGCCGCGTACCGCATCGGTGTCGAGGGTGACCCCGGCGGTGGTGGCGCGGTAGTCGCGGCCGAACTCGGCCGGATCGGCGTCGCGCAGCTCGACCCCCGGCCCGGGGTGCCAGCGACGCAGCTGAGCGGGGCGGTGCGAGTAGTAGGTGAACAGGAAGTCGGCCACCGGATGCCGCTCACCGCGTCGTCGCCGGGCCAGGTGCGGGGTCAGCCAGACATCCACCCGCTCCTCGTGGGCCCGCCGGCGGGCCTGCCACTGCGCCACGTCGAGCACGGCGGGGGCGAGAGCGGCGGTCACGCACTCCAGGGTACGACCGCCGCCCTCGACGCCGGTCAGGGCATCTGCACCCGGACCCCGGCGGAGAACACGCCGCTGCGCAGCTCAAGCTGCTGGGGCGGGTCCCGCCCGTCGACGGTGAAGACCAACGGGAGCACCACCCGGGTGCCCGCCGCCATCGGGCCGGCGAAGACATCCCGACCCAGGTTCGCGGCCCGCGTGGCCGACTCGTCGGTGCTCACCCAGCGCCCGCCGGGCAGGTACGCCCGTTGCAGCTCGCTGTGCCAGGGCTGATGGTCGCCGGTGACGTTGCGCACTCCCACCGTGGCCTGGCAGCGCCGACTGTTGGCCGGTGCGGCGCTGCCGCCGGTTGCGATCCCGGCAGTGCCGGGCGCGCCACAGGCCATCCGATAGACGGTGAACTCGAACGCCGACTCGCGCAGCGGCACGCCCACCGGCCCGGTGACCCCGGTGCCCATCCACGCGCCGCTGGTGGGCTGCTTCTGCGTGTCGATCGACGCGACCTGCCGGGTCGCCGTCCACCCCGCGGTGCCGACGACGCCGGCCAGCACCACGACGGCGGCACCCACCAAGGTCCAGACCGGCGGGGTGCGCCGACGCCGCACCGGGCTCGGGGCCGCCGGGCGCGGATAGATCGTTCCGCGGTCGCCGCCCGCCCCGCCGCTGCTGGACAGGGCGGCAGCCGTCACCCGACGCCCACGCCGACGTCGCCAGACCCACACCAGGGCGGCGCTGATCAGCAGCAGGACGGCCAGCCCGGCGAGCAGCACCGGGTAACGGCGCCAGGGCGGCGCCTGGGTCACCTCGGCCGCCGGGGCCGCCGCCGCCTGCCAGGTGGCCGTGGCGCAGTCGTACGGCCGGCTGCCGTCACTGGTGAACGCGCACGTCGGTGCGGTCAGCGGCACCCCTGGTGCGGTCGCGGCGAGCGCGGTACCCAACGTGGTGGTGCTGCGCGCGGGCAGTCGCAACCGCCAGGTCACCTCGGTGGTCGATCCGCCAGCCGGGGTGGACCGGCCGCCGCCGCTGATCGCGGTCGGCGACGATCCGGGCGGCAGTTCCTGACGCACCGTGGTGTCCAGCGGGGCGTTGCTGACGTTGCGCACCTGGATCCGGTACCGCGGCGCCGGACTGCTCTCGGTCGCGACCGCCACGGTGACCTGTTGCGGGGGCGCGGACGCCGGTGCCCGGGAGGGCGGTGCCATCGCCGGTGGCGCCGATGGCGGGGTCGGCTCGGTCACCCGCGCGACCATCGCCACCGGTGGCCGGGTCACCGCTGGGCCGGCTGTCGCCGCTGGTGGTGGCGTGGCGGCCGGTGACAGTGGCGTGTTGCTGGCCGTTGGTCGTGGCGTGGCGGCCGGTGGCCGTGGCGCGGCCGCCGCCTCCGGAGCCGCCGCCGGCAAAGCCGGCACGGCGGCGAGGATGCCGAGGCAGTGCACGAACACTGCGAGGGCTCTGTGGTGTCGTGTCGATGCAGGCATACGAACGAACCTCCGGAGCCGACGCTAGGGGCGAGTCGGTTCCGTGCGGGTACGAAGTCGGGAAGCTCGCCCCGCTCACCTCCCGCTCCGGTAGGGTGCCGCGCCGCTGACGGGTTGGGCACACCCGAAGGCCGGTCCTGGCCGGTTGGGGCGCCGGCGGCGCTAGATTGGCCGGGTGCGTATCGCTCGTTTCGCCCATGCCAAGGGAATGTCGTTCGGTGCCGTCGAAGGCGAACCGGAGGCCGGGCCGCAGGGCCTGACCATCGCCGAGATCGAGGGCCACCCGTTCGGCAAACTCTCCTTCAGTGGGGCCCGGTGGGCCCTCTCCGACGTTCGGCTGCTCTCGCCGATCCTGCCCAGCAAGGTCGTCTGTGTCGGTCGCAACTACGCCGACCACGCCGCCGAACTCGGCAACGACGTGCCGAAGGAGCCGCTGCTCTTCCTGAAGCCGTCCACCTCGGTGATCGGTCCCCGAGATGCCATCCGGCTGCCGATCTTCTCCAAGCAGGTCGAGCACGAGGCGGAGTTGGCGGTCGTGATCGGGGCGCCCGGCGCGCGCCGCGCCGACCGGGCCGCCGCCGAACGCGCCATCTTCGGCTACACCTGCGCCAACGACGTCACCGCTCGGGACCTCCAACGCTCCGACGGGCAGTGGACCCGGGCCAAGGGCTTCGACTCGTTCTGCCCCATCGGCCCGTGGATCACCACCGGCCTGGACGTCTCCGACCTGGAGATCCGGTGTGAGGTGGGCCGCAACCCGGAGGAGATGGAGGTACGCCAACTCGGCCGGACGAAGGACATGGTCTTCGACGTTCCCGGCCTGGTGTCGTACATCTCGCACGTGATGACTCTGTTGCCCGGCGACGTCGTTCTCACCGGCACTCCGGCCGGGGTTAGCCCGCTTGTCGAGGGGGATACGGTCACCGTGCGGATCGACGGCATCGGTGAGCTCACCAACCCGGTGGTTCCCGTCGCCTGATCCGTCAGATGCCCCTGTTTCCGCAGCTCACGGGTGGTTCGGGGGGATCGGATTTGGCCTGCCGGCACCGGGAGGGTAAAGTTCACTCCCGGCGCCGCAAGGGGCCAATGGGGTATGGGGTAATTGGCAGCCCGACTGATTCTGGTTCAGTTAGTCTAGGTTCGAGTCCTGGTACCCCAGCGCTGCTGGAATTCGCAAGAATTTCAGACGCTGGATTCTGACGGAGTTCGACTCCGCCCCTCCGGGGGCGGAGGGTGATCTCTGGTAGAGTGCAGCTCCTCCGCCGCTAAGGTGGGGGAGCGAAAGTTGTTCTGGCCCCGTCGTCTAGCGGCCCAGGACGCCGCCCTCTCAAGGCGGTAGCGCCGGTTCGAATCCGGTCGGGGCTACATCGTGCACAGCCCGTCTCACCTCGTGGGGCGGGCTGTTTCGTGTCCGCCGCCGGCCTGTTCCCGGCCGCTGCCGGGCCTGTCCCGGTCCGCTCCCGGCGTGTTTAGGTCCGCTGCCGGGCCTGTTTCGGTCTGCTGCCAGGCGGGCCGCGGTCCGCTGCCCGGCGTGTTTGGTCCGCCGCCCGGCGCACGCGCGACGCCGCACCCCGCGCTCGCGCCCGGGTACGGTGCCGCTAGACTACCTTCGCACCGCCCGCGAGGGTGGTGAACGTAAAAGTTCTGGCCCCGTCGTCTAGCGGCCCAGGACGCCGCCCTCTCAAGGCGGTAGCGCCGGTTCGAATCCGGTCGGGGCTACAACCAAAGGCTCATCTCGCCCAGCGAGATGAGCCTTTCTCGTACCCCCACCCGTCCCCCAGCGCCCTCCCGCGCCCCGCGTTGATCATGAAGTTATTACCATCGACCTCGGCGTGTCGTGACAATAACTTCATGATCAACGCGGGAAGGGGTGGGGCGGGGGCAGGGGGTGGGAGTTAGAGGCCGGATAGGCGTTGGCCGGCTCTTACTACGGCCATGGCGTGGCGTTCGCCGGGGCGGCGGCCCAGGCGCTCGATCGGGCCGGAGATGCTGACCGAGGCGATCACCCGGCCGGTGCGGTCGCGGATCGGGGCGGAGACGCTCGCCACACCGGCCTCCCGTTCGGCGACGCTCTGCGCCCAGCCGCGACGGCGTACCTCGGCGAGGGTGCGGCCGGTGAACTTGCTGCGCGGCAGCAGCGGCATCACCGCCTCCGGCGGCTCCCAGGCGAGCAGGATCTGCGCTGCGGAGCCGGCCGTCATCGGCAGCACGGAGCCGACCGGAACGGTGTCCCGCAGACCGCTGGCGCGTTCCGCCGCGGCCACGCAGATCCGCTCGTCGGCGCGGCGCAGGTAGAGCTGCGCGCTCTCGCCGGTGGCGTCGCGCAACGCGGCCAGCAGCGGCTCGGCGGCGGTCAGCAGCACGTCCGGTGCGGCGTTGGCCAGCTCGCCCAGTCGGGGGCCCGGTCGCCATCTGCCCTGTGTGTCGCGCACCAGCATCCGGTGGATCTCCAGGGCCTGGGCCAGCCGATGTGCGGTGGCTCGGGGCAGCTTGGTGCGTTCAACGAGTTCGGCCAGGCTGGCGCCGTCGACGCAGGCGGCCAGGATGACCACCGCCTTGTCGAGAACGCCGACACCGCTCATACTGTGTCCCACAAGCCGAAACTTACCTCCCAGAATTTAGGATGTCCAGATGGTGGGAGTCACTCCTGAGCCGAGGACCTTGGCCGAGAAGGTCTGGGACGCGCACGTCGTACGGTCCGCCGCTGGTGAGCCGGACCTGCTCTTCATCGACCTGCACTTGCTGCACGAGGTGACCAGCCCGCAGGCGTTCGACGGGCTGCGGCTCGCCGGGCGCCGGGTGCGTCGTACCGACCTGACCCTCGCGACCGAGGACCACAACACCCCGACCGGGTACGCCGACCCGGCGTTCCGCCTCCGCCGTGGTGACCTGCTCACCATCGCGGACCCCACGTCGCGTACGCAGATCGAGACGTTGCGCCGCAACTGCGCCGAGTTCGGGGTGCGGTTGCACCCGCTCGGCGACGACAACCAGGGCATCGTGCACGTGATCGGCCCGCAGCTCGGCCTCACCCAGCCGGGCCTGACGATCGTCTGCGGCGACTCGCACACCGCCACCCACGGCGCGTTCGGCGCGCTCGCCTTCGGCATCGGCACCAGCGAGGTGGAGCACGTGCTGGCCACCCAGACGCTGCCGCAGAGCCGGCCGAAGACGATGGCCGTGAACGTCACCGGCTGCCTCGCGCCCGGCGTGACCGCCAAGGACCTGGTGCTCGCGCTGATCACCCAGGTCGGCACGGGCGGGGGCCGCGGGCACATCGTCGAGTACCGCGGCGAGGCGATCCGGGCCCTCTCCATGGAGGGCCGGATGACCATCGCCAACATGTCCATCGAGTGGGGCGCCAAGGCCGGCATGATCGCGCCGGACGAGACCACCTTCGCGTACCTCAAGGGTCGACCGAACGCGCCGCAGGGCGCGGACTGGGACGCGGCGGTGGCGTGGTGGCGGACGCTGCCCACCGACGAGGGCGCGCGCTTCGACGCCGAGGTGACCCTGGACGCCAGCCAGATCACCCCGTTCGTCACCTGGGGCACCAACCCCGGCCAGGGGGCGCCGTTGAGCGCGCCGGTGCCGGACCCGGAGGAGTTCACCACCGACTCGGAGCGCACCGCCGCCCGCCGGGCCCTGGAGTACATGGACCTGCGCCCCGGCACCCCGCTGCGGGAGCTGCCGATCGACGTGGTCTTCGTGGGGTCCTGCACCAACGGGCGGCTGGAGGACCTGCGGGCGGCCGCCGACGTGCTGCGTGGCCACAAGGTCGCCGACGGCGTCCGGATGCTCGTGGTGCCCGGTTCCGCCGCCGTGCGTGAGGCCGCCGAGGCCGAGGGGCTGGACAAGGTCTTCGCCGACGCCGGGGCCGAGTGGCGGTTCGCCGGTTGCTCCATGTGTCTGGGCATGAACCCCGACACGCTGAAGCCGGGCGAGCGCTCCGCCTCCACCTCGAACCGCAACTTCGAGGGCCGCCAGGGCCGGGGTGGGCGTACCCACCTGGTCTCCCCGCCGGTGGCCGCCGCCACCGCCGTGGTCGGCCGGCTGGCCGCCCCCGCCGACCTGTAGAAGGGACCGAGGAGATGGACAAGTTCACCACCCACACCGGCACCGCCGTGCCGCTGCGTCGGTCCAACGTGGATACCGATCAGATCATCCCCGCCGTGTACCTCAAGCGGGTGACCCGGACGGGCTTCGCCGACGGGTTGTTCAGCGCCTGGCGGGAAGATCCGGCATTCGTGCTCAACGATGAAAGCTATTCTGGGGCGTCGATCCTCATCGCCGGCCCGGAGTTCGGCACCGGCTCTTCCCGGGAGCACGCGGTCTGGGCGCTACGGGACTGGGGCTTCCGCGCGGTGGTGGCTCCGCGCTTCGGTGACATCTTCCGGGGCAACGCCCTAAAGGAAGGTCTGTTGCCGGTCGAGTTGGAATTGAAAGCCGTCGAAGAGTTGTGGGACCTGGTCGAGTCGGATCCGACTGCCCCGGTGACCGTCGACCTGACCGCCCGTCAGCTCCGGGCGGGGGACGCGAGCTGGTCGTTCCCGCTGGACGACTTCAGCCGTTGGCGCCTGCTGGAGGGCCTCGACGACATTGGACTCACCCTCCGGCACGCCGCCGACATCGACTCCTACGAGGCGCGCCGACTGCCGTTCCTGCCCTCCGTGGCATAGCCGTTAGGCCGCTCGCACAGCGGATTTCACCCCCACCGGCCTGACCGGTGGGGGTGAATCCGTTACGACACAAGGGCTTTTTTCTACCGAATGTTTGTGTCCCGGCAGCACAGGGCATACCGTGCGCGCAGAATGGCTCGCGACGAGTCAGTTGCACAATCGGGAGGAAGTCGTGAACAAGGCCGAGCTCATCGAGGCGCTCGCCGTTCGCCTGGGGGACCGGAAGATGGCGACGGCCGCGCTCGACGCGGTCCTCACCGAGGTCCAGGCGGCGGTCACCAAGGGCGAGAAGGTGGCGATCACCGGATTCGGAGCATTCGAAAAGCGTGTGCGTGGCGCGCGAACAGCGCGCAACCCGCGTACCGGCGAGGCGGTGAAGGTCAAGAAGACGTCAGTCCCGACCTTCCGCCCCGGCGCCGGGTTCAAGGAGATGGTGGCCAGCGGCAAGGTGCCGAAGGCCACGGTGGCGACGAAGAAGACCGCCACCAGCACCGCCACGGCCAAGGCGGCGGGCGCCAAGGCGACCGGCACGAAGGCGGCCAGCGCCAAGGCGACGGGCACCAAGGCGACCACGGCAAAGGCGGCCAGTAAGAAGACCGCCCCGGCCAAGGCGAGCAAGACCGCCACGGCGACCAAGACGGCCGCCAGCAAGAAGACCGCCCCGGCCAAGGCGAGCAAGAGCACCACGGCGACCAAGACGGCCGCCAGCAAGAAGGCCACCGCGGCGAAGAAGACCACCGCGGCGACCCGGTCGACCGCGGCGAAGAAGACCACCGCGGCGGCGAGCAAGAGCACGGCGGCCAAGAAGGCGCCGGCGAAGAAGGCTCCGGCCAAGAAGGCGGCCAGCAAGCGCTGACCGGCCTGCTCCGAAAGGGCGTCCACCTACGGGTGGACGCCCTTTCGGCGTATCGCAGACCGTTGACCCGGTTGGCCCGCTCGCGCAGAATCGCCGTGCCGGCCCCCCTCCGCCGGCCCGTCGACGGGAAATGGGGCGCCGGTGCGCTACCGACAGCTCACCACCGGAACGCTCGCGCTGGGCGTACTCCTCCTCATCGACGTGCTGAGGGTCTGGCTGCCCGGCATCATCACCATCTTCGGTCAGGCGGCGTCCACCCCGGCCGAGCTGATGGGCGCGTTCGCCCTCGGCTGGTTCGTGCTCGCGCTCGGCGCACCCGCGGTGGTCCGCCGGATCGGAGCCCGCCCGGTCACGGTCGCCGCCGCTGCCGCGCTCGCCGTCGCCCGGCTCGTGCTCACCGCCGCTCCCGGTGGGCGTACGCAGCTCTGGGTGGCCACCGCCGGGTTGCTCGCCGGGCTGGTCTGGCTGGTCGGCGTCGCCGCCGACACCGATCGGCCGGTCCCGGGGCTGGCGCTGGGATTCGCGGTCAACGCGGCCCTGCACGCGGTGCTGGACACCGTCGACCTGGTCTGGCGGGGCGACTGGGTGGCCTGGCTGCTCAGTGTCGTGGCGGTGGTGCTGTTCCTGGTCGGTACGGCGCGACCCGGCCGGCGAGACACCGGTGACGTCCCTGCCGGCCCTGCTGGCGGTCGGGCCTGGCTGCTGGCCGGGCCCGCGCTGTTGCTGGCCGGCATGGTGGCGCTCTCCCCGGCGCTGGCCCAGACCGGGATGTCGTACCTGGTGGCCCGGGACGGTGTGGCTCGTTCGCCGTTGTTCGGCCTGGCACCGGTGCCGGTGGCGGTCGCCGGGTTCCTGTGCACCGCGTTGACCAGGCCGCCCCGACGACGGTGGGGGCGGGCCTACGGCCCGGTGGCGCTGCTGGCCGGCGCGGTGCTGTTCGCCCTCGACCGGGGCGACCTGCTCCTGCCGGCCGTCCTCCTCGCCGCGGTGGGCCTCGGCGCCTGCCTCGCCCTGACCGACGACGCCAGCCACCCGGACCGCGACACCGCGAGCCCCAGCACCGCTGGCGGCGCCAGCGCCTCCCGCCGGGGGTACGCGGTCGCCACCGGCCTGCTCGTCTTCGCACTGGGGGCGGTCGGGTACTACTCGGCCTACGACCTCGGCTACCCCAACGCGGCGGTGCCGGTGGTGGTGGCCGTGCTGATCGCCGTGGTGGCGTTCGCCGCGCGTCCCGTCGTCGACCGGCCTCCCGGGCCGGTTCCGCCGCTGCGAGCCGCCGCCGCGGTCACCGCGCTGGCTCTGCTGGCACCGGTGCTCGCCGACGAGGTGCCGGTGGCCAGCAACCGGGACGGCCCGCCGGAGCGGTTGACCGTGGTGGCGTACAACATCCGGATGGGCTTCGGGCTGGACGGCCGGTTCGACCTGGCCGGCCTCGCCGAGGTCGTCGACCGGCAACGGCCCGACGTGGTGCTGCTCAGCGAGGTGGACCGGGCCTGGCTGCTCAACGGCGGGCACGACACCCTGGACCTGCTGGCCGACCGGCTCGGCATGCCGTACGCCTTCGGGCCGGCCGCCGACCCCGTCTGGGGTGACGCGGTGCTCAGCCGCTGGCCGATGCGCGATGCGCGGACGCTGCCGCTGGCCGCCGTCGGTGCGCCCACCGGAGCGCAGGCCCTCGCCGTCACGCTGGACCTCGGCGACGGTGTCGATACCGCCGTGGTCAGCACCCATCTGCAACCGCCGCCCGGCACGGGCCCGGTGGTCCAGGCCCGTGCGGTCGCCGACTTCGCCACCCGATACGCGGCCGGTCGGCCCCTGGTGGTGGCGGGTGACCTGAACACCGAGCCGGGCGACGAGGCGTTCGCGCAGTTCACCACCGCCGGCCTGGTCGACGCGTTGGCCGCCGCCCGGCCGTTGGCGACCAGCCCGGCGGACGACCCGCGCCAGCAGATCGACCACATCTTCGTCTCGCCCGGTCTGACCCCCGGCGACCCGGTCGCGCCGCGCAGCACGGCCAGCGACCACCTGCCGGTAGCGGTGACCCTGACCCTGCCGCCGGGCTGACGGAAGGCCCGGACTCGGACGGCGGCGGTCCCGGCGCGGGCCGGCCAGCACTTCCGAAACACGCCT
Source organism: Micromonospora sp. NPDC050276 (assembly GCF_044459545.1). Taxonomy (NCBI): domain Bacteria; kingdom Bacillati; phylum Actinomycetota; class Actinomycetes; order Micromonosporales; family Micromonosporaceae; genus Micromonospora; species Micromonospora sp. NPDC050276. The sequence goes on from NZ_JBITJA010000003.1 coordinate 124,848, forward strand.
ACAGGCGGTCGGCGGCCAGCAGCCCGTCGGCGGTGAAGGCGAGCAGCCAACCGCCGCCCTTCGGAGTGGTGTAGTCCTCGTCGGTGCGGCCGGTCAACCGTTCCAGGGCGCCCGGCAGCACCTTGCCCTGGCTGCACACCGCCGCCTGCCCGCCGGTGCCGGCCAAGGCCAGCAACCGGGCGGCGGTGGCCAGGATCTGCTCGTCGCTCTGCTGGCCGGGCTGTGGCTCGTCCAGGTCGCCGCAGACCTCGATCGGCAGGTCGAGCAACGTGGCCACCGGGTCGAGTGTCTGCACGCAGCGTCGCGCCGACGCCGAGACCAGTCGGGCCGGGCGGATCAGGGCGATCAGCGCCGCCAACGCGCTCGCCTGGGCCCACCCCTCGGCATCCAGGGGTCGACCGACGTCCGGGCCGGACCAGGTGGCCCGCTTGCCGGCGTGCGCGTGCCGAACCAGCGCGACCGTGGCCGTCACCGGCGGCAGCGCGGCGAACGCCGCCAACACCTCGGCGTCGTGCGGGTAGCTGACCAACCGGATCGCGTCGTCCACCGTGAGCCAGCGGATGTCGTCCACCTCCGTGCCCGGTTGGAAACCGCCGCTGGCCACCGCGAGCATCGACCAGTAGTCGACCAGCTTGGGCTGCCCCTCGCTGCGATACCGCACCGAGGGCAGCCGAACCTGCGGTACGCCCCGCACGTCGGCCTCCTCGGCCACCTCGCGGACCGCCGCGGCCAGCGCATGTTCGCCCGGTTCCAGCTTGCCCTTCGGCAACGTCCAGTCGCCGTAGCGGGGGCGGTGCACCACGCAGACGCGTACGCCCTCGGCGGTCGGCCGCCAGGCCACCCCGCCGGCCGCCCGGATGCCGGTCACGGCAGCCAACTGGTCCGCCGTCGCCGGGTGGCCCGGTGCCAGGCGGCCGGAAAGAGAGCCCGCATCCGGCGTACCGACAGGCGTTCCCGTTCGGCCAGCCGCCCGGCGGTGACCGCCAACTCGTGGTCGTCCGGCCGCTCGGCGGCGATCTCCAGCCAGGTGTCCGCCGCCACCGCCGCATCCTGGTGCTCGCCGAGCACGTCCTGCACCTTGGCGAGGGCGCGGGACAGCCGGCGTGCGCCCTTGCCCACCGTCGGGGCCACCGCGTTGACCGCGTACCGGGCCTGCTTGCCCTCCTTGCGGATGGCGTGCCAACGATCGTCCGGCGACTGCGCGTCGAGCCCGTCCACGCCGTCCGGCCCGGTCAGCCGCCCCCAGGGCCGTGCCACCAATGCGGGCAGCGCCTCCGCCGCCGGGGCGGACGCCCGGCGGGTGAGCCGGGGCGCGCGGGCGGCCAGCATCAGGGCGTCCACCAGGGCCAGGTAGCGCGCGGAACGCAGTGCCTCGTCGATCGCGGTCAGCGCCTGTCGCTGGCGTTTGGCGAGCACCTCGTCCAGCCGGTCCACCGCGCCCTGGTCGAGCGGGCTGAGCGGATCGGCGTCGGCGGTGCGGCGCAGCCGCGCGCGCAGCACCTCGGCGTCGCGGGCCGCGCCGAGGACACCGGCCAACCAACGCAGCTCGGTGCGCAGCGGACCGGCCCAGGTCTTGCGGACCAACGGTTTGAAGGTGCGCAGATCACTGCGCAGGCGTCGACAGGCCACCCGCATCTGGTGCACTGCGGTGTCGCCACCGGCGGCCGGGGCGCGCAGCCGGACCAGCGGGTCGTGCGCCAGCAGCCGGCGGATCTCCTTGCGGACCGCCTCGGTCACCACGTCACCGGCGGTCGGCTCGGCGGTCAGCCCGGCCGGCGCGACCAGGTCAGGATCGGCCTGCGCCGCCGCGCCCAGCGCCCGTACGTGCTTCGGGGTGAACGCCCCGCCCTGGGCGCCAGCCTCGCGCAGCACCGTGCCGACCCGGTCGAGCAGCTCGCGGTCGCCGGCCTTCAGCTCCACCTCCACCTCGCGGAACGTGTCGGTGGTGGTGCCGGCGTCGTCGAGGATGGTCACCCGGTCGTCCACCACCTCGGCGAGGACAGTGCCGGCCCGGTCACACACCTCGTACGCGTGCCGGACCGTCCGGACCACCGTCACCGGGGCCAGCGGCGCCCCCCGGTGCAGGACGGTGACCAACTCCACCAGTTCCGGAGGCGGCTGCCCCTTCGGGCCGGCACGGGAGATCTCGTGCCGGACGCCCGGCGTCCCGGTCGGTAGTTTCACCGTCCAGGGCAGCTCGTCGCCCCGGCGGTGGCGCAGCGAGGCCCCGGCCCGGGCCAGCCGCAGGTCGACCGTGTCGAGGTAGCGGGCGACCAGCGTCACCGGCGGCAGTGCCCGGACCCGACCCCCGGCCGGGGCCGTGCCGGCCAGATCCGGTAGCACGTAGGCATCGTCCACCTCGTACTTCTGCTCCTCCTCGACCATCAGCTCAGCCTATGCGCTGCGCGGTCAGCCGGCCGTGCCACCGACGCGGCGCAGCAACAGTTCCTGCAGATGGGCCCGAGCGGCGTCGTCACCGCTGGTACGCCGGATCCAGGTGCCGTCGCCGGCCAGCTCGAACGCGTCCACGTCCGGGCTCATCGCGGCGGTCAGCACGTGGTCCAGCTCGGCGCGGGCGATCGGGTCGCTCACCTGCACCAGGGCCTCCACCCGACGGTCGAGGTTGCGGTGCATGAGGTCGGCCGAGCCCATCCAGAACTCGGCCTCGCCGTTGTTGCCGAACCGGAAGACCCGGGAGTGCTCCAGGAACCGGCCGAGGATCGAGCGGACCCGAATGTTCTCCGACAAACCGGGGACCCCGGGACGCAGCGTGCACATGCCCCGGATGAGCAGGTCGACGTGTACGCCGGCCTGCGAGGCGCGGTACAGCGCGTCGGTCACCCCCTCGTCGACCAGCGAGTTGACCTTGAACTGGACCAGGCCGGGCATGCCCAGCCGGACGTGCGAGATCTCCCGTTCGATCCGCTCGATGAGGCCGCTGCGGATGCCCTGCGGGGCCACCAGCAACCGCCGGTACGCGGTCTGCCGGCTGTACCCGGTGAGCACGTTGAACAGGTCGGTGAGGTCCGCGCCGATCTCCGGGTCGGCGGTGAGCATCCCGAAGTCCTCGTACAGGCGGGCCGTCTTCGGGTGGTAGTTGCCCGTGCCGATGTGGCAGTAGCGGCGGATCTGGTTGCCCTCCTGCCGGACCACCAGCGCGGTCTTGCAGTGCGTCTTCAGACCGACCAGGCCGTACACCACGTGGCAACCGGCACGTTCCAGCGTGCGCGCCCAGCCGATGTTGGCCACCTCGTCGAAGCGGGCCTTCACCTCCACCAGCACCACCACCTGCTTGCCGGCGGCGGCCGCGTCGACCAGCGCGTCGACGATCGGGGAGTCGCCGCTGGTCCGGTAGAGGGTCTGCTTGATGGCCAGCACGTTCGGGTCGGCGGCGGCCTGCTCGATGAAGCGCTGCACGCTGGTGGCGAACGAGTGGTACGGGTGGTGCACCAGGATGTCGCCGTCGCGCAGGGTGGAGAAGACGCTGCGTGGCACCTCACCCTCGGCGAGCCGGGGATGGGTGGCCGGCACGAACGGCGGGTCCTTGAGGTCCGGTCGGTCGGCCTCGCCGTAGACCTGCCACAGCGCGGACAGGTCGAGCAGGCCCGGCACCCGCAGCACGTCCTGGTCGTCCATGTCCAGCTCGCGGACGAGCAACTCCAGCATGTGGTCGGAGATCGACGCGGCCACCTCCAGCCGGACCGGCGGGCCGAACCGCCGCCGGGCCAGTTCTCGTTCCAGGGCCTGCAGCAGGTCCTCGTCGCGGTCCTCGTCGACCTCCACCTCGGCGTTGCGGGTGACCCGGAACAGGTGGCACTCGACCACCTGCATGCCACTGAACAGCTGCCCCAGGTGCACCGAGATCAGGTCCTCCACCGGCAGCATCCGGACGCCCGGCTGGTCCCGGTCCACCCGGACGAAGCGGGGGACGTTGTTGGGCACCTTCACCCGGGCGAACAGCTCCGAACCGCCGTCGGGGTCACGAACCGCCACCGCCAGGTTCAGCGACCGCCCCGAGATGTACGGGAACGGGTGCGCCGGGTCCACCGCGAGCGGGGTCAGCACCGGGAAGATGTGCTCCCGGAAGTAGGTGCGCAGGCGCTCCCGCTCGGGGTCGCCCAGCTCGCCCCAGCGCAGGATGCGGATGCTCTCTTCGGCGAGCTTGGGCAGCACGTCGTCGACGAAACAGGCGGCGTGCCGGGCGACCAGCGCGGCGGTCCGCTCGGCGATCAGCTCCAACTGCGTCCGCAGGGGCAGCCGATCCCCGCCGCGAACCGGCAGGCCGGCGGAGAGCCGCCGCTTCAGCCCGGCGATGCGCACCATGTAGAACTCGTCGAGATTGCTCGCGAAGATGGCCAGGAACTTGGCCCGCTCCAGCAGCGGGGTGCGCTGGTCCTCGGCCAGGGTGAGCACCCGGGCGTTGAAGTCGAGCCAGGACAGCTCCCGGTTGAGGAACCGGTCCTCCGGCAGCGGTGCGGCCGCCGGGGGCTCGTCGTCCCCGTCTCCGGGACCGGTGGGCAGGTCGTCGGGCAGAACCGGGTGGACGTCACCGGCGGCCGGTCCGTCCGCCTCGATCCTCGGCGCGGGGTCGATCACCTCGTCCAGCCCGGAGGAGGCAGCCCCGGGATCGTCGGCGAGGGTGTCGGCGCGGGAGGCGCCGGCGCGTTCGGCGCGGGACGGGCGGAAGCGCCCGTCGGTGCCGCGCGCGCGGGAGCCGTTGCGGAGGTTGGTGGCGGGCGGATGGGCCGGTTGCTCGCGAGGGGTGCTCACCCGCTCATAATCACCCGATTACGGTAAACGCAAAATGAACTTGGGCTCGCCGGGTCAGATCATCGTCGGCAATGTCACCCGGACGACCTCGCCGTCGGGATCGGTGTCGATGCGAACCCGCTGGCCGAGCCGGAGAAGCCGCAGCCCGGAGGCGTCAAAGGCCCGGGCGGGGAAGCGCATCTCGGTGCCGTCGTCGAGCAGCAGGACACCGCTGCGCGTCGCCGCGTCAAAGCTGGCCACCGTGCCCTGCATGCTGGCACCGTACACCCGGGGCCTCAACCTGCGGAGCGAGCCGGCGACTCAATCCGCGGAGCGGGCGGGGCGCTCAACCCGCGGAGCGGGCGGGGCGACCGGCGGTGACGAGCGCGGCCGTGCGCGGCCCCAGCCCCAGCCGGGCGGCGGCGGCCAGGTCCGCGGCGGTGTCCACGTCCCGGCGCAGGCTGGGCCAGTCGCCGTCGAGCGGCAGCGCCCCGCTCGCCGTGTGCGCGACCGCCGAGCCCACCCCGAAGCGGGGATCCAGCGGTACGCCCGGCGGGGCGGTGAGCAGCACCGTGCCCCCGCCGGGTGCGTCCGGCAGGAACCGGCGTACCGCCGGTCGGCTGTTCTGCGCCAGGAGTAGCGCGCCGGCCAGTTCGGCCGGGCGCAACGCCGGCACATCCGCGGTGATTCCGGCCACCCATCCGGCGGCCTCGGCCGCGCCGTGCCGGAACGCGGCGTTCAGGCCGGCGTCCGGCTCGTCCGGCAGCACCCGCGCGCCAACGGCCCGCGCCTCCGCCGCCACCCGGCCGTCGTTGGTCACCACCAGGGCCTCGGCGACCGCCGGGCAGGCCAGCACCGCGCGGAGCGTGTCGGCCGCCAGTGCCAGTGCCAGCTCCTCGTGCGGTACGCCGGTCAGCGCGCCGCGCAGCCGACTCTTGGCAGCGGCCAGCTGCTTCACCGGCACCACCACGGCCCACCTCGGCTGACTCACGTCCGCAATCCTGCCAGCCGGACGACGGGACCCTCGCTGGCCGTACCGGGGGCGAGCAGGCATGATTTCCGCTGCGGGTGTCGCGGGTGGGATTTCGCGGCGGGGTTGGGGCGCGACGAGGAGGCACAGTGACACGGCGGAGGCTGGGGTTCTGGCAACGGTTCGCCGTGGGGCTGGTGAAGCCGGTGATGACCGTCTGGACCCGGCGTACCTGGCGTGGTCAGGAGCACCTCGGCCGTGACGGCGGCATGATCATTGTGGCGAACCACATCTCCCACGCCGACCCGCTGGTGTCGGCGCACTTCATCTACGACTCCGGGCGCTGGCCGCAGTACCTGGGCAAGGCCAGCGTGTTCCGGGTGCCGGTGGTCGGCTGGATCCTGCACCGGTGCCGGCAGATCCCGGTCGAGCGGGGGACGGTGGAGGCCGTCCGCTCACTGGACGCCCTGGTCGCCGCGCTCAACGAGGGTGGCGCCGTCGTGATCTACCCGGAGGGCACCACCACCCGACAGCCGGAGCTGTGGCCGATGAAGGCCAAGACCGGCGCGGCCCGGCTGGCCCTCGCCACCGGCGCTCCGGTCGTACCGGTGGTGATGTGGGGCCCGGAGCGGATCTTCGACCCGCGGACCGCCCGCGTCAGCCTGCGCCCCCGGATCCCGGTGACCGTTGCCGCCGGGGAGCCGATCGACCTGAGCCGGTGGGCGGATGCCCAGCCGACCCGGGCCACCCTCGAGGAGATGACGGACACCATCATGTTGCGGCTGCGGGACATGCTCGCCGAGATCCGTGGCGGTACCCCGCCGCCGCTGTGGGAGCGACCGGCCCGGTCCTCCGTCGGCGGCGAACAGCAGGACCAAGCGGCATGAGCGGTCACGTCGCGGTACTCGGTGCCGGTTCCTGGGGCACCGCGTTCGCCAAGATCCTCGCGGACGCGGGGCGGGACGTGACGGTGTGGGCCCGCCGCGCGCCGGTCGCCGAGAGCATTCGGACCGAGCGCCGCAATCCGGAGTACCTGCCCGACCTGCTGTTGCCGAGCCGGGTCACCGCCACCGCCGACGCCGCCGAGGCGATCACCGGCGCCGAGGTGGTGGTACTGGCCGTGCCGTCGCAGACCCTGCGCGGCAACCTCGCCGAATGGGCCGGGCACCTGCACCCGGATTCCACCCTGGTGTCGCTGATGAAGGGCATCGAGCTGGGCACCACCAAGCGGATGAGCGAGGTGATCGTGGAGACCGCCGGGGTCGCCGCGGACCGGGTGGTGGTCGTGTCCGGCCCGAACCTGGCCCCGGAGATCGCCGCCGAGCAGCCCGCCGCGACCGTGGTCGCCGGGACGAACAGCGCCCGCGCCACGCTCGTCCAGTCCTCGATCCGGACGCCGTACCTGCGCCCCTACACCAACGACGACGTGATCGGCTGTGAGCTGGGCGGGGCGGTCAAGAACGTGATCGCCCTGTCGTACGGCATCGCTACCGCGATGGGCTTCGGCGACAACACCCGGGCGATGCTGATGACCCGCGGGCTGGCCGAGACGGCCCGACTGGGCGTGGCGCTCGGCGCGGACCCGATCACCTTCGCGGGCCTCGCGGGCATGGGCGACCTGGTTGCCTCCTGCTCGTCCCCGCTGGCCCGCAACCGCACCTTCGGTGAGCACCTGGGCCGGGGGGAGACGCTGGAGCAGGCGCAGGCCGCCACCCGGCAGACCGCCGAGGGCGTGAAGAGCTGCCTGGCGATCCGCGATCTGGCCCGGGCGCACGGCGTGGAGATGCCGATCACCGAGCACGTCGAGCGAATCTGTCACGAGGGGATGGACCCGCGCCTCGCCGTGGAGACCCTGATGAGCCGCACCGCCAAACCCGAGTCGTACGAGTGAGGAACCCGATGAGCGAATGGGGAGACGGCACCCGCTGCGTACGCGCCGGCCTGCCGGAGCCGGCACCGGGGGACCCGTTCCTGCCCGGGCCGGTCTTCGCCGCGCCGTACCACCTCGACCCGTACCAGGGCCAGGGCGCGTCGCCGAACGGCTACGGCCGTCCGGACAACCCGACCCGGCGGCTGCTGGAGGCGGCCGTGGGCGAGTTGGAGGGCGGTGACTGCCGGGTCTTCGCGACCGGTCAGGCGGCCATCACCGGCCTGCTGCTCACCCTGCTCCGCCCGGGGGACACGGTGGTGCTCCCCACCGACGGATACTTCCCGGTCCGGGCGTTCGCCAAAAATGTGCTGGAGGCCATCGGCGTCCGGGTGCTGTTCGCGCCGACCGTCGGACCGTACCCGTCGTTCGAGGGTGTCCGGCTGGTGCTGGTGGAGACCCCGGCCAACCCCGGTCTCGACGTGGTCGACGTGTCGGCCCTGGCCGAGCGGGCGTACGCCGCCGGCGCGCTGCTCGCGGTGGACAACACCACGGCCACCCCGCTGGGTCAGCGCCCGCTGGATCTCGGCGCCGACCTGGTGGTCGCCTCCGGCACGAAGGCGCTGACCGGCCACTCCGACCTGCTGCTGGGCTACCTGGCCAGCCGGTCCGCCGAGCTGATCGACGCGGTGACGACCTGGCGTACCACCACCGGGGCGGTTCCGGGCGCGTTCGACGCCTGGCTGGCGCACCGATCACTGGCCACACTCGACCTGCGGCTGGCGCGGCAGAGCGCGAACGCCGCCGCGGTCGCCGACCTGCTCGCGGGCCGGTCGGACGTGACCGGCCTGCGGTGGCCGGGGCGGCCGGACGATCCCGCGTACGCGGTGGCCTCGGCGCAGATGCGCCGGATCCCGGGGGTGCTCTCGTTCGACCTGGGCGACGCCGAGCGGGTGGGCCGATTCGTCGAGGCCGCCCGGCTGGTGGCGGCGGCGACCTCCTTCGGCGGTCTGCACACCACGGCGGACCGGCGGGCGCAGTGGGGCGACGACACCGCGCCCGGCTTCGTCCGGCTCTCCTGCGGGGCGGAGGACACCGCGGACCTGGTGGCCGACATCGCCGCCGCGTTGGACGCCGCCGCAGCGGTCTGACGTCTCCCGTGGCCGCACCGACCCCCACCGACCGCGCCGCCCTCGTGATCCGGCTGCGGGCCGCCGGTTGCGTCTACGCCGAGGACGAGGCCGAGCTGCTGTTGGCCGCGGCGCACAGCCCGACGGCGCTGGCCGACCTGACCGACCGCCGGGTGGCCGGCGAACCGTTGGAGTACCTGCTCGGCTGGGCGGAGTTCTGCGGCCTGCGGATCGCCGTCGACGAGGGCGTCTTCGTGCCGCGTGCCCGGACCGCCCTGCTGGTCGAGGTAGCGGCCGAGGTGACCGGAGCGGCGCCGGCCGTGGTCGACCTCTGCTGCGGCTCCGGGGCCACCACGGTCGCGCTGGCGCACCGGCTCGCGCCGCGCTGGCTGGCCGCCGCCGACATCGACCCGGCGGCCGTGGCCTGTGCCCGTCGCAACGTCGTCGGGCTGAATGCCGAGGTGTACCAGGGCGACCTGTTCGATCCGCTGCCCCGGCGGTGGCGGGGCCGGCTCGACCTGGTGGTCGCCAACGCCCCGTACGTGCCGACCGACGCGGTCGCGCTGATGCCGCCGGAGGCACGACTGCACGAGGCCCCGGTGGCGCTCGACGGCGGCCCGGACGGGCTCTCCGTGCTGCGCCGGGTGGGCGTCGACGCGGCCCACTGGCTGGTCCCCGGTGGCCACCTGGTGGTCGAAGCCGGCACCACCCAGGTAGACGCCCTCTGCGCGGCGTTCCAGGCAGCCGGCCTAGTGCCGACCGTCCACCATGACGAAGACCTGGACGCCACCGCGGTAACCGCGCGCCGGGCTTGAGGCCCCCACCCCTCGCGATCTTGCAGTTTCGGTAGTCGTAATGAGCCGATTGCGTTTTATGTCGGGACAGTAAGTGCAAGATCGCGGGGAGGGTGGGGCGGGGCGTGGCGGGGGAGAGGGGTTGGCACTAGCCTCGGCTCACACTTACCAGGGCGGGAGGCGGTTCGGTGGGCAGCGCAGGGGTGCCGGTGGTCGTCGGGCTGGACAACGGCGGCACCAGCAACAACGCCACCGTGCTGACGGTGGACGGCCACTTCCTGGTGGACGGGCTGTTGGAGATCCCCAGTGAGGTGCGCTCCGGGCCGGAGGCGGCGATCGAGGCGTTGGCCCGTGCGCTGGACGGCGCGCTGGCGCAGACCGGCGTACCGCGTGAGCTGGTCCGGGCGGTGGGCCTGGACACTCCCGGCCCGGCCAGCGCCGACGGCGTCATCTCGTCGCGGGGCTCCACCAACTTCTCCCAACCGGCCTGGCGCGGCTTCGACGTGCGAGGGGCGCTGGAGCGGCGGCTCGGCCTGCCGGTGATCTACCACAACGACGGCAACGCGGCCGCGCTCTACGCCCACCACGTCTACTTCGGCGCCGAGGCGATGAGCCGCTCGTCGGTGTCGGCGATCGTCGGCACCGGCCTGGGCGGCGGTGTGGTCGAGGGCGGTCGGGTGATCGCCGGTGCGGCCGGGATGGCCGGGGAGCTCGGTCACGTGCACATCCCGCTGAACGGGCTGCTCGGCCCGGGTCAGCCGGAGCCCACCTGTGCCTGTGGCTTCCTCGGGGATGTCGAGAGCGTGGCCTCGCTGACCGGCATCGAACGCAACCTGTTGCCGTACTGGCTGACCCGGTACCCCGACCACCCGCTCGCCGCCGAGCCGGTGGCCCGGGCGGCAAAGCTGGTCCGGGGGTACGGCGAGCGCGCGGACGCCCTCGCTCGGGACCTCTTCACCCAGCAGGCGATGGCGTTGGGGCGGCTGTTCACCGTCGCCGCGAACTTCACCGACCCGCACGCGTACTTCGTCGGTGGCGGGGTGGTGGAGGCGGCACCGGAGTTCCGTGACTGGTTCCTGGCGACGGTCCGCGAGCACACCGTGCTCCGCGAGGAGCAGGCGGCGGTGGCCACCTTCGCGTTGGTGCCGGATCGGGACATGGCCGGTGCCCGGGGGGTCGCGATCGCCGCGCTGGAGGCGCTGCGCGCTGTTGCGGAGCCTCGGCCGCTGGTTGCCTGAGCCGGCGCGGGCCGATGCCCACGCCGGCTCGGAGACGTCGGGTCAGCCCAGGGGTGGTGCCTGGGCGAAGGCGGCCCAGGCGGCCGTCGGAAACAGCAGAGCCGGGCCGGCCGGGTCCTTGGAGTCGCGGACGGCCACGAGCCGCGGTATCGCGGCCACCTCCACGCAGGCGCCCTCGTCGCCGCTGCGACTGCTCTTGCGCCACGCCGCCGCGGCCAAGGCCGCTGTGATCGTCGGTGTCATCGGTCCTACCGTCCCTTCAGGACTCTCAGGAGCATCTCGCGGCTGTCCGCCGGGCTGAGCGCCACGCTTCGGAGATGCTCCATGATCTTGGTGCAGGTACGCGTCTCGCCGGCCCGGTCGAGGATCATCTGACCTGCGACGGTCTCCACCGAGGCGATGATCGGATCCTCCGGGTCGGCGAATTCGAGGATGTGCAGCGAACCCCGGGTGCCCCGGTGGTAGCCGGCGGACAGCGGAATCACCTGCACGCTGATGTTGGGCAACTCGGCCATCTTGACCAGGTGCCGCAGTTGCCCGTTCATCACCGACTGGTCGCCGACCGGGCGTAGCAGGGCACCTTCGTCGATGATCGCGTCGAAGATGGGCGGCTGTTCGCCGGTGAGTCGCTGTTGCCGGTCGAGCCGGACCTTGACCCGCTGCTCCACCAGGTCGTCGCCGAGGGTGTGCGGCCCGCCCCGCATCACGCCCCGGATGTAGTCGGCCGTCTGCAGGAGGCCGGGCACCACCGACGGCTCGAAGTTGGCGATGGCGGTCGCCTCGGCCTCCAGTGCGATGAAGTCGATGGTGCGCCGATCCAGCACGTAGGAGTACGACACCCACCAACCTGGCTTGCGGGCGTCCTTGGCGAGCTGCACGGCCGCGGCCACCTCGTCGGCGCTCACCCCGTACGACGTGAGCAGGGCGCGTACGGTCGCCGGGGTGATCAGGGTCTGGGCGTTCTCGTACCGGGAGAGCGTGCTGCGGGTGCTGTTGATCTCATCCGCCGCGGTCTCCAGCGTCAGCCCGGCGGCTTCCCGGTGGTGGCGCAGGGCGATGCCGAGCCGGCGGGCACGGGCTGTCTTCGGGGCCATGCATCGATGGTCGCATACATTTGCGGGAACGTCTGCATGAGAGAACGTCGATGAGAGTTGCATTCACGGCTGTACACGTGTCAATCTGTCATGGCGTCCTCACCGCCGGTTGTCGTGGCGACGGTGGTGGTGAGCGACCGGAGGGGATGGGGCGCGCGGCGATCGGGTTTCTCCCCCGTACCCGATCGTCGCGTGCCGCCCCGCCATCCCGGCCTGCCGGAAGGAGACGACGTGCGAACCCGTCCGGAGCCCCCCGCCGTGCCCTCGGGCGGCGTGCGATGACCCGCTTCCTCGTGGTGCTGACCGACGTGCGCCCCATCGAGGGCGTCAACCGCAACGAGCGGACCGCCCCGGAGCGGCGTCGCCAGGTCGTCGGCGCCAGCAGCCGGGAGGCCGCCGACCGCATCGCCGGGGCCTTCATGGCGCTGGGCATGGTGCGCGCCGGCCGGCAGCGGGTGAAGGTGATCGCCGTCGGCCGCCGGCACTCCCGGGACTGAGCAGGTCCAGGTCGGCCGCTACCGTCCGATCACGCACCGTATATACTCTGATGACCGATTGCCGTGTCGAGCCGTGGCTCGCCGGGTATCGCCTCGCCCTATCGCCACGCACAGTAAGGTCAACCGGGTGAGCGCCACCGGCGAGCACGACCAGCCGCAGTCGCGTACGAAGAGGTGACCGGAGTGACCACCCCAGGCAAGACCCGCGTGGCGATCGTCTTCGGCGGCCGCAGCCCGGAGCACGGCATCTCCTGCGTCAGTGCCGGCAGCGTGTTCGGCGCACTCGACCCGGACGAGTTCGAGGTCGTGCCCGTGGGCATCACCCGGGCCGGCCAGTGGGTGCTGACCAGCGGAGATCCCGCCCAGCTCGCGATCAACGCCCGTCAGCTGCCGGAGATCACCGCCGACTCCGGCGACGACATCGTGCTGCGCGCCGACCCCACCGGCAACGGGCTGATGGTGCTCGACCCGACCGAGGGCCCCCGGGCGCTGGCCGACGTGGACGTGGTCTTTCCGGTGCTGCACGGCACGTACGGCGAGGACGGCACCATCCAGGGAATGCTGGAGATGGCCGGCATCCCCTATGTCGGGGCGAACGTGTTCGCGTCCGCCGCCGCCATGGACAAGGAGTTCACCAAGAAGCTCTGCGCCGTCGAGGGCATCCCGGTCGTTCCGTACGCCGTGCTGCGCAACGGGATGACGCTCAGCGAAGAGGACAAGGATCGCCTCGGCCTGCCGGTCTTCGTCAAGCCGTCCCGAGCCGGGTCGTCGTTCGGGGTCAGCAAGGTCACCGACTGGGCGAACCTGGACGCGGCGGTCGCCGCCGCCCGGCAGTTCGACCCGAAGGTCATCATCGAGGCCGCGATCATCGGCCGCGAGGTCGAGTGCGGGGTGCTGGAGGGCGAGGCCGGCGGTGCGCCCGAGGCGTCCGTGCTGGCCGAGGTGCGGGTCGTCGCCGACCACGACTTCTACGACTTCGAGGCGAAGTACCTCGACGACTCCTGCGAGTACGACATTCCGGCCGACCTGCCGGAGCGGGTGACCCGCCAGGTGCAGGAGTACGCGGTTCGCGCGTTCACCGCGCTGGACTGCGCCGGCCTGGCCCGGGCCGACTTCTTCGTCACCCCCGAGCTGGACGTCTATCTCAACGAGATCAACACGATGCCCGGATTCACCCCGACGTCGATGTTCCCGCGGATGTGGGCGGCCTCCGGCCTGGAATACCCGAAGCTGGTCAACCGGCTGATCCGTACCGCACAGCGGCGCGGAGTCGGCCTGCACTGAGCCGTCCGGCCCCCGCCCGCATGCGTGAGCCGGAGCGGGCGGGGCCGCTCGCGCTCGGTCAGCGCTGGCAGCCGGACGGGATGGCACCGCCCGAGGGCACGCTCGCCACGATCGTGCTGGAGATCGCCGGCAACCACTGCAACGGCTGCTCGTACGAGCTGGGCACGCGCACGGTGATCATCGTCTCGCGGTCGACCGTGGTGAGCACGGCCGCGTCGGGCTGCTCGGCCAGGTGCCAGCAGACCCGGTTGACCGTCCAGACCTCGTCGGTGCTGGGGAAGGCCGGTTCGGTGCCGCCGCAGGCCACGGTGAGCGCGGGGTCGCCGTACGCCGCGTTCTGCTCGGGGCCGGCGGTGACCGGCCGCTGGGCCAGGTCGCGGATGCTCGCCGGCAGCTGGGAGAGCAGGGCCCGGCAGACCGTGGCCGGGCGGGCGGCCAGGGCCGGGGCGGCCATCTCCACCGGCGCGGTGGACTGCGCTCGGGCGGCGGTCGCGGAGGCTGTCGGCGCGGCGGCCGGCGTGTCCGGGGTGAGCTTGCTGAAGGCCAGCAGGGCCACCAGCAGCGTGATCGGTAGTGCGATCAACGTGGCCAGCAGCGCCGCACCGCGCATGGTCCGGTCGCGGCCGGCCGGCGTGGCGGCGGCCGGATCGATCGGCTCGCGGTTACCGTCAGCCGGCTCGGGCGTCCCGTCGGCCGCGTCGCGCGCCCCGTCGTCGTCCAGAGCAGCGGAGGAGGTCGTCATCTCGTCCACTTACAGCCGTACCACCGAACACGTGAGGGTGCGGGTGATGCCGGGCACCATCTGCACCTTGCTGACGATGAGTTTGCCGAGCTCGTCGACGGTGTTCGCCTCGGTGAGGACGACCACGTCGTACGGCCCGGTGACGGCGTCGACGCGTACCACGCCGGGGATGTCCGCGATGAGACCCGCCACGTCACGTGCGCGGCCGACCTCTGTCTGGATGAGGATGTACGCCTGTACCACGACTCGACCTCCGTCCGTCGCCGCCCGGGAGCGGCCCGAAGGGTGAAAGTACCTTACGGACCAGGTCTGATCCCTATCGGTGGTCAAGGAGCAGCGGTGAGCGAGCACGGCGGAGCCGGGCAGCACGGGCGGGACGCCCGTGGCGGTGTCGGTGTGTCCGGGATCGGGGAGTTCGGGCTGATCGGGAAGATCACCGCTCGGCTGTCGTACGGGCCGACGACCCTGCTCGGCCCGGGCGACGACGCGGCGGTGGTGGCCGCGCCGGACGGCCGGGTGGTGGCCTCCACCGACGTGCTGGTCGACGGCCGACACTTCCGGCGGGACTGGTCCTCCGCCCGCGACGTCGGGCACCGGGCGGCGGCGGCCAACCTGGCGGACATCGCGGCGATGGGTGCCACGCCGACCGCCCTGCTGGTCGCTCTCTGCATGCCGGCCGACCTGGACACCGGCTGGGCGGAGGAGCTGGCCGACGGGCTCGCTGCGGAGGCGGGGACGGTCGGCGCGAGCGTCGTCGGCGGGGACGTGTCGGCCAGCCCCACGCTGACCGTCGCGGTCACCGCGCTGGGCGACCTGGCCGGCCGGCCGCCCGTACTGCGGTCGGGCGCCCGACCCGGGGACGTGCTCGCCCTGGCCGGGCGCACCGGGTACGCGGCGGCCGGGTTGACGGTGCTCACCAGGGGCTTCCGTACCCCCCGGCTGCTGGTCGAGGCGTACCGGCGGCCGGAGGTGCCCTACCAGGCCGGCCCGCAGGCCGCCCAACTCGGGGCCACCGCCATGATCGACGTGTCGGACGGGCTCCTCGCCGACCTCGGGCACGTGTCGACGGCCAGCGGGGTGGCGATCGACGTGCACCGCAACGCGTTCGAGGTGCCTCGGCAGATGGCCGACGCCGCGCAGGCGCTCGGCGTCGACCCGTACACCTGGATCCTCGCCGGTGGCGACGACCACGCGCTGGCCGCGACCTTCCCCCCGGCGGTGGCGCTGCCGCCGGGCTGGCGGCCGATCGGCGTGGTCACCGACGGTGCTGGGGTGACGGTCGACGGCACTGCCTTCGACGGCCCGGCCGGCTGGGACCACTTCCGGTGAGTTCCGAGGGCCGCCGTACCCTGGATACCGTGAGTGAGATCGAGATCCGGGCGGTGCGGTTCGACGCACCGGTGGCGCAGCAGCTGATCCAAGCCGCACTGGCCGACCTCGGCGCCCGCTACGGCGGCTCCGGCGACGACACCCCGGTGGACGCAGCCGAGTTCGAGCCGCCGGATGGCGCGTTCCTCGTGGCGTATCTCGCCGGTAAGCCGGTCGGCTGCGGTGGCTGGCGCAGCCACGGCGCGGACGCCGCGGAGCTGAAGCGGATGTACACCGCCCCGGCGGCGCGGGGGCGGGGGGTGGCTCGCGCGGTGCTGGCGGCCGTCGAGCGCTCGGCCCGCGAGCAGGGCCGCAAGCGGGTGGTGCTGGAGTGCGGCGACAAGCAACCCGAGGCGATCGCCATGTACGCCTCCGCCGGGTACGAGCGAATTCCGAACTTCGGCTTCTACAAGGACGCGGAGGGCTGCGTCTCCTTCGGCCGAACCCTCTGACCGGTGTGCCTGGCCCGGGTGGGCTCGGCCTGGCCCGCGTACGGCGTCGGCCGGAGACACGACAGAGCCGGCGGACCGCAGGGTCCGCCGGCTGAGCCGTACGAGAAGGTGGGTGCTACCGCGTCAGGCGCGGGTGACCTTGCCGGCCTTGATGCACGAGGTGCAGACCTGCAACTTCTTGGTGTTGCCGCCACCGGCCGGGGTACGCACCGACTGGATGTTCGGGTTCCAGCGGCGGTTGGTCCGCCGGTGCGAGTGGGACACGTTGTGGCCGAAGCCCGGTCCCTTGCCACAGACGTCGCACACGCTAGCCACGGGATACTCCTGGGATTGATACGTTCATGAGGTCGCCGGCAGGTGCTGCCCGGGCAACCTGGTCAGGTTACCCGATGACTCGCCGACCCGGCCAACCGGCCCGGTCCGGCGCTCGCCCGTGCCCCGGCTCACGCCTGGTCGTGGGCCCGTCCGCCCGACGGTGGGCCGGCCCGGCGGCAAGGCTACCGGAGGGATCCGCCCGCGCTGCGGCCACCGCCGCCCCGAGGCGTGACGGACACGCCCGACGAGTCCGACGGGTGTCGGTGCGCGCCAGTAGGCTTCTGGCCGTGCTGGACACCCTCGACGCCGCCGCGGTCCGCCGCTGGTGCGCGAGCGGGTTGGCCGCACTGAAGCGCCACCAGGGCGAGATCGACCAGCTCAACGTCTATCCGGTGCCCGACGGCGACACCGGCACCAATTTGGTGCTCACCCTCACCTCGGCCCAGCAGGCCCTCGCGATGGATCTGGACACACTTCCCGACAGCGGGCCGACCGCCCACGGGCACGCGCTGCGGTTGATGGCGCAGGGGGCGCTGCTCGGCGCGCGGGGCAACTCCGGGGTGATCCTCTCGCAGATCCTGCGCGGCTTCGCCGACGAGGTCGCCGGGGTGCCGGCGGTGCGCGGTCGGGAGCTGGCCGCCGCGCTGCGGTCGGGCACCACCGCCGCGTACACCGCCGTCGCCCGGCCGGTCGAGGGCACCCTCCTGACCGTGGTCGCCGCTGCCGCCACCGCGGCCGACCGCGCGGACACCGACGACCTGCCGGCGGTGGCCCGCGCCGCGGCCCGGGCGGCGACCGAGGCGCTCGCCCGCACCCCGGAGCAGCTGCCGGCGCTGGCTCGCGCCGGTGTGGTCGACGCCGGTGGTCGAGGGCTCTGCGTGCTGCTGGACGCCCTGGTCGAGGTGCTGACCGGGGAGAGCACGGCCGGGCCCGCGCCGGCGTCGCGCTCCGCCCGCCCGGCGGCCACCGTCGCCCGCGAGACCGGTTCCGACGAGTACGCGTACGAGGTGCAGTTCCTGCTCGATGCCGGAGCCGAGGCGGTCGCCGGGTTACGGCGGGCACTGGACGCCCTGGGGGATTCGCTCGTCGTCGTCGGCGACGGTCGCGAGCCGGAGGGCACCTGGAACGTGCACGTGCACGTCAACGACGTGGGCGCGGCGATCGAGGCCGGTGTCGCGGTCGGCCGCCCGTACCGGATCTCGGTGACCCGATTCGCCGATCAGCCGGAGTCGCCCTCCGGCCCGGTGGTGGCCGGTCGGGCCGCGGTGGTGGTGGCCACCGGCGGCGGCATCGCCGACCTGTTCACCGCGGAGGGTGCCACCGTGGTGCCGGGCAACCCGTCCACCGGTGAGCTGTTGGACGCCGTCCGCAGCACCGGCGCGGCCCGGGTGGTGGTGCTGCCCAACGACGCCAACACGGAGGCGGTGGCGAGCGCGGCCGCCCGTGAGGCCCATCGGTACGGCATCAAGGTGAGCGTGGTGCCGACCCGCTCGCCCGTGCAGGCGCTGGCCGCTCTCGCGGTCCGCGACGGCGACCGCCGCTTCGAGGACGACGTCATCGCGATGGCCGAGGCGGCGGGCGCCTGCCGTTACGCCGAGGTCTGCCACGCCAGCCGCGAGGCGCTGACCGTGGCCGGCCCGTGCCGTCCCGGTGATGTGCTGGCGCTGGTCGAGGGCGAGGTGCACCTCATCGGCACCGACCTCACCGACACCTGCGCGGCCGTGGTCGACCGGATGCTCGGCGGTGGTGGCGAGATGGTCACCCTGCTGGCCGGGGTGGACGCCCCAGCCGGCCTCACCGATGCCGTCCGCGCGCATGTCGCGCGGCGCTGGCCGTTCGTCGAGGTGCACGCGTACCCGGGCGGCCAGCCGTTTTATCCGCTCCTGGTAGGGATCGAATGAGCGAACCAGCCACGGTGGACACTCCGCTGAAGAAGCTCGTCGGGGACAAGACAGCCAAGGCGCTGGCCTCGCACCTCGACCTGCACACAGCGGGTGACCTGGTCTACCACTTCCCGCGTCGCTACGACGAACGTGGCGAGCACACCGACATCCGCTCGCTGGACGTCGGTGAGCAGGTCACCGTGCTGGCCCAGGTGCAGCGCACCGCGGTGCGCCCGATGCGTCAGCGGCGGGGCAACCTGCTGGAGGTGACCGTCGGCGACGGCTCCGGCGGGGTGCTGACGTTGACCTTCTTCGGCAACCAGGCGTGGCGCGAGCGGGAGCTGCGCCCCGGCCGGTGGGGCCTGTTCGCCGGCAAGGTCACCGAGTTTCGGGGCAAACGGCAGCTCAACGGCCCGGAGTACGTCCTGCTCGGCGAGGGTGGGGACGGCGAGGCTGCGGTCAGCGACGACATCGAGGAGTTCGCCGGTGCGCTGATTCCCGTCTACCCGGCCGCCGCCGCCGTGCCGACCTGGGTGATCGCGCGCTGCGTACGCGTCGTGCTGGACACGTTCACCCCGCCGGACGATCCGCTGCCGGCCGGCGTGCGAGCCAGCCGCAAGTTGGTCGGGCTCGGCACCGCGTTGACGGAGATCCACCGGCCGTCCAGCAAGGATGAGCTGCACCGGGCGCGTCGGCGACTCAAGTGGGACGAGGCATTCGCCGTCCAGCTGACCCTGGTGCAACGCAAGCACCGGGCAGCCGACTGGCCGGCCCGGCCCCGCCCGGCGCGCCCAGGCGGGCTGTTGGAGGCGTTCGATGCCCGACTCCCGTACGAGCTGACGGCCGGTCAGCGTGAGGTGGGCGTGGAGATCGCGGCGGACCTGGCCACCCCGCACCCCATGCACCGGTTGCTACAGGGCGAGGTGGGCTCGGGCAAGACGGTGGTGGCGCTGCGCGCGATGCTCCAGGTCGTCGACGCGGGCGGGCAGGCGGCACTGCTGGCGCCCACCGAGGTGCTCGCCGCCCAGCACCACCGCGGCATGCTCGACCTGCTCGGGCCACTCGGGCGGGCCGGTGAGCTGGGCTCCGCCGAGCACGCCACCCGGGTCGAGCTGGTCACCGGTTCGCTGGGCGCGGCGGCCCGCCGCCGGGCGCTCGGCGAGGTGGCCAGCGGCGCCGCCGGCATCGTGCTGGGCACCCACGCCCTGCTCTACGAGGGGGTCGACTTCGCCGACCTCGGGCTGGTGGTCGTCGACGAGCAGCACCGCTTCGGCGTGGAGCAGCGCGACGCCCTGCGGGCCAAGGCCGACCAGCCGCCGCACGTGCTGGTGATGACGGCCACCCCGATCCCGCGCACGGTGGCGATGACCGTCTACGGCGACCTGGAGGTCTCCACACTCTCCCAACTGCCCCGAGGCCGGTCGCCGATCGCCTCGCACGTGGTGCCGGCCGCCGAGAAGCCGGCCTACCTGGAGCGGGCCTGGCGTCGGCTGCGCGAGGAGGTGGCCGCCGGCCATCAGGCGTACGTGGTCTGCCCGCGGATCGGGGATGGACCGGTGTCGGACGAGGAACCGCCAGCCGAGGATGACAACGGCCGACGTCCGCCGCTGGCGGTGACCGAGGTGGCTCCGCTGCTGGCCGAGGGCCCGCTGCACGGCCTGCGGATCGGGGTGCTGCATGGTCGCCTGCCGGCGGACGAGAAGGACGCGGTGATGCGCTCCTTCGCCGCCGGCGACCTGGACGTACTGGTGGCCACGACGGTAATCGAGGTCGGCGTGGACGTGCCGAACGCGACCGTGATGATCGTGCTGGACGCCGACCGGTTCGGTGTCTCCCAGTTGCACCAGTTGCGCGGCCGGGTCGGCCGGGGTGCCGCCGCCGGGCTGTGCCTGCTGGTCAGCGAGGCGGCTGAGGGTTCGTCGGCGCGGGAGCGGCTGGACGCGGTGGCGTCCACCAGCGACGGTTTCAAGCTCGCCGAACTGGATCTGGAGCAGCGCCGCGAGGGTGACGTGCTCGGTGCCACCCAGTCCGGCCATCGTTCGCACCTGCGATTGCTGTCGCTGAAACGCGACACCGACCTGATCCGCGACGCCCGGGCCGAGGCGATCACCCTGATCGAGGACGACCCGGAGCTGACCCGCAACCCGGCGCTCGCCGCCTCGGTGGCCGCCCTGGTCGACGAGGACCGCGCGGAATACCTCGAAAAGGGCTGATCACCGCCGGCCACCCGGCCTGGTGATCGCGGCCTGGTGATCGCGCGGCCTGGTGATCGCGCGGCCTGGTGATCGCGCGGCCTGGTGATCCACTCCGATTTCAAGAAGCCGGGGTATCCCCGCCGATGGGATACCCCGGTTTCGGTGACGTCGAGTCGATCACGCAGGTCACATGGCTGAGGGCGCGCCGACCGGGTGGTCGGCGCGCCCTCAGGTGTCAGAGCGGGTTGTCTCAGGCGGTGAAGCGCACCCGGCGACGGCGGGCGACCATGAACAGCGCCACACCGGCGGCCAGCAGGACCGCCGCGCCAGCGATGATCCCGCCGGTGGCAGCACCGGTCAGCGGCAGCGCCGGCTCGTCCTTGCCGCCGCCACCCTGACCCGGGGTGCAGTCGGCCGGCTTCTCCCAGGCGATCGGGCTGGTGTCGTCGAGGCCCTCGGCCGCCGGGGTCACGGTCAGACCCTCGAACGCCTGGAACTCGACGACCACGGTCTTGCCCGGCTCGACGGTCCGCTTCTGCGCCTCACCCTTGTTCGGGGTCAGGGTCACCTCAAAAGCCTTGCCGTCCTCTGGGTTGGCGAAGCCGAAGATCAGCTTGTCGCAGGTGGACTCGTAGCCGGCCTGGGGCTCGCCCGGCTTGACGCAGTCTTCGGGGCTCGTCCAGGTGTAGGGCTCGCCCACCGGCTTGTCACCATCGCTTACGGTGATCTCGCCGGCCTTGGCCGGAACAACGATGTCCTTCTTGCTGTCGCCCGGCTTGACGGTGTAGGTCTCCGAGAAGCCCTTGGCCTTGACGGTGAGCTTGGCGTCAGTGGTGGCGTCCGCGCCGTTGGCGAGCGTCACCGTGACGGCGCCCTCGCAGTCGGAGGCGAAGCTGGCGGTGGGGATGGTCACCGCCGGCGGGGTCGTCGGCGGCGTGGCACTCGGCGTCGGCTCCGGCGACGGGCTGGCCGGCGGCTCCGGCGACGGGCTGGCCGGCGGCTCATCCTTCTCGCAGGTGCCCTCGAACGTCACCTTCGCCGTGCGGGCTTTCTTCTCGGGGTAGCCATCGTCCCAGCGGGCCTTCACGGCGAGGGTGGCCTCGGTGGCCGAGCCCGGCACCCGCTGCACGCCGGTGATCGGTGTGTTGACGTCGTACGGGTAGGAGGTCTTCTCCGACGTCGCGACGATGTTGGTAACCGTGGTGTTGGCGGGAGTGAGTTTGACGCTCGACAGCTGGAAGCTCTTCGAGGAGTAGTGGTAGACGCTCTTGACGGTCCAGTTCACCACCCACTCGCCGGTAGTGGTGTCGCAGACCGCTTGGCCGCTCGGCTCGGTGTAGTGGGCGCTCGCGGGGCTCGCGAAGACGCCGACGCCGGCGAGGCCGATCAGCGCGCCAGCGGCGATGGCCGCGACGCGCCGGAACGGAGACTTGGGAGGGTTCACGCCTGCTCCTGGTGAGGGGGTACGGATCGCGTGGCGGGAGGCCGGGAGACATCGTGACCGGGGGGGTCGCCTGCTCACCGGGGCGTCGCGCGACGCGGTGGTGTTCCCGCGGCGAAAGCGGGGACAGGGGGAGACTGTACTGATGGGTGGTGAATGAGGGGAGTGCAGATCATTGCCGTTGGGCAATGTCACCGATTCGTGATCTTTGATATACCCAAGGTGCTGCTTTGATCACTGGGGACGGTTCGCCCTTGATGGCTCCATGGTGGATGTCTGCGCCGTCGGGGCTGCATGCGTGCTCAGCGCCGATGCCGGGTGGCCGGCTGCACGGATCCGCGCCGTCCAGACCGGGCACGTGTCCCATCGCGTAGCGTCGCGGGCATGAGCAGGAGGAAACGGTGACCCGGATCGTGGCCGGCACGCTCGGCGGCCGGCGGATCGCCGCGCCGCCCGGCGCCGGCACCCGACCCACCTCGGACCGGGTCCGGGAGGCGCTGTTCAGTGCCGTCCAGGCCGAGGTCGACCTGGACGGCGCCCGCTTCGCCGACCTGTACGCCGGCTCCGGCGCGGTCGGGCTGGAGGCGCTCTCCCGGGGGGCCCGGCACGTGCTGCTGGTGGAGTCCGACCCACGGGCAGCCCGGGTGATCCGGGAGAACGTGGCGGCCCTCCGCGCCGGCCCGGCGGCTCGCCTGGTCACCGGCAAGGTGGCGACGGTGCTGGCCGCCGGTCCGGACGGCGAGCCGTACGACGTGGTGTTCGCCGACCCGCCGTACGCGGTGCCGGACGCGGAGATCACCGCGCTGTTGACCGCACTGGTCGATGGTGGCTGGCTGGCACCTGACGCGTTGGTGGTGGTGGAGCGGTCCAGCCGTACCAGGGAGTTCGACTGGGTGGACGGGATCACCCCCGAGCGCAGTCGCCGTTACGGCGAGACCACCCTTTGGTACGGTCGCCGATCATGAGACGTGCGGTCTGTCCCGGTTCGTTCGACCCGGTCACCAACGGACACCTTGACATCATCGGTCGGGCCAGTCGGCTCTTCGACGAGGTGATCGTCGGTGTGCTGGTGAACCAGTCGAAGAGTGGCCTGTTCACCGTCGAGGAGCGGATCGAGATGCTCCGCGAGGTGACCTCGTCGTACGGCAACGTGCGGGTCGAGTCGTTCCGGGGGCTGCTGGTGGACTTCTGCCGGGCGCAGCAGGCGAGTGTGCTGATCAAGGGTCTGCGCGCGGTCAGTGACTTCGACTACGAGTTGCAGATGGCCCAGATGAACATCGGGCTGGCCGGCGTCGAGACGTTGTTCATGCCGACCAACCCGCTCTACTCGTTCCTCTCGTCGAGCCTGGTGAAGGACGTGGCCAAGTGGGGCGGCGACATCTCCGCCCACGTCCCCGACCCGGTCCGCGAAGCCCTCCAGGCCCGCCTGGGCCCCCGCCGCTGACCTGCCCCCCGCCCCCGCCCCCGCCCCCTGCCCCCGCCCCCAACTCCCGCGATCTTGCACTTTCGGTTCCCGTTTTGCTCATTTTCGGGGTGATTCGGCGCGACAGAAAGTGCAAGATCGACGAGGAGGGGCGGGGTGCGGGGTGCGGGGGGTGGCAATGTCGCGACTCGCCGGGTTGGGGTGAGTGGGGCGGCGGTGGGGCGGGCACGACATGATTGGTGGCGCGGGGAACGGCCGCAGCCCGCATCATGGAGGTCGGCCGACGAACGACAGGGGTGAGGTAGCCGGTGGACCCGCTCGATCGCATCGACGAACTGATCGCCATCCTGGAGCAGGCCCGCTCCGTCCCGATGTCGCGTAACAACTGTATGGTCGACCGGGGTGAGATGATCGCGGCCCTCGACGAGATGCGCGCCGATCTCCCCGCCGACCTGCGTCGCGCCGCCGCGCTCCTGGAGGAGCGCGACAAGATCATGGAAGCCGGCAAGCGTGAGGCGGACCGGATCATCAGCGAGGGTGAGGCAGAACACGCCCGCCTGGTGTCGGTGAACGAGATCACCGTGTCGGCCGAGCACGAGGGCGCCCGGATCATCGGGGAGGCCCGTGCCGAGGCGCAGCGCCTGCGGGAGGAGGTCGACGACTATGTCGACACCGCGCTGGCCAACTTCGAGCAGTTCCTCACCCGGGCGCTGGCCTCGATAGAGCGCGGCCGGGACAAGATGCACGCATTGCGGGAGATCGGCACCTTCGCTGGGGATGAGGCGGAACGCCCGCTACCCTTCTGAGCGGCACCTCACCAGCCGACTTCTCAGGCGGGCGTCGCCCCCGGTTCGACGGTCCGGCGGTCGCCCAGGTAACCTTTTTTGTCGGCCTCTCACCGGCCGGAGTCTAACTATGCCCAAGCACTCGCCATCGACACTCAACCCCAGGTCGCCGTTGGTCCTCGACACGAGAGACCTGCCGCGTCGCCCTGGCGCGTTGCGTGAGGTCCAGCGGGTCGTGCCGGCACCGGCGGACCTCGGTGTGGAGTTGATCGGCGTGCCGGAGGGCGCAGACCTCGACCTCGATCTGAGGTTGCAGTCGGTGTCCGAGGGCGTGCTCGTCTCCGGGACCATCACCGGTCCCGTCCGGGGCGAGTGCGGCCGTTGCCTGCGCGAGATCAACGACTCGATGGGCGTGACGATCCAGGAGCTGTACGCGTACGAGGACAGCACCACGGACGCCACGACCGACGAGGACGAGGTGGGCCGGATGCAGGGCGATCTGATCGACCTGGAGCCGGCGCTGCGGGACGCGTTGGTGCTCACGCTGCCGACCAACCCGCTCTGCCGGGAGGACTGCCCAGGACTGTGCCCCGAATGCGGGGCGCACTGGGACGATCTGCCGGCCGACCACAGTCACCAGCAGATCGACCCGCGTTGGGCGGGCCTGTCGCAACTGACCGTTACAGAGGAGTAAGAACCGTGGCCGTCCCGAAGCGCAAGATGTCGCGCAGCAACACCCGGTCCCGCCGGGCGAACTGGAAGGCGACCGTGGTCGCGACCGTTGCGTGCCCGCAGTGCAAGTCCCCGAAGCTGCCGCACGCCGCCTGCTCCGTCTGCGGCACCTACAACGGCCGCCAGGTTCTCGAGGTCTGACCTGGACGCCGAGTGACGCCCCCGACACCAGATCGGGCGGCGCGCGCATCCTGGCATTCGCCCGGTGCCCCGGCTCCCTCCGACGTCGGCTGGCCCAATCCGGCCGGCGTTCCGGTGGAGCCGGGCACCGCGCGGATCGCCGTTGACCTCCTCGGCGGGGACGACGCTCCCGCCGTCGTGGTTGACGGCGCTCTGCGGGCCATGCGCGCCGACCCTGACCTGCATCTGCTTCTCGTCGGCCCGACCGAGGTCGCCGACGGGTTGATCGCTGCCCTCGATCCGGCACAACGTGTCCGGATCACGGTGCGGCCCGTCCGTGATGTCGTCGGCATGGCCGACCATCCCAGCGCCGCCCGTGCCGAGAGCACCGTCCGGGCCGCGGTCACCGCCGTCCGGGACGGCACCGCCGACGCCCTGGTCTCCGCCGGCGCCACCGGTGCCACGGTCACCGCGGCCGTGCTCGGTCTCGGTCGCTCGCCGGAGATCCGCCAGCCCGCGCTGGCCGCCACCCTGCCCGCCGTGGCGGGGCCGGTCGTCTTACTCGACGTCGGTGGCTCCCTGGAACCCCGCCCGGCCACGCTCGCCCGGCACGCCGTGCTCGGCGCGGCGTACGCGGCGGTGGCCCACTCGATCGCCGCACCACGGGTCGGGCTGCTCTCGGTCGGCACCGAGGCCGGCAAGGGCGACCGGGTCCGCCGGGCCACCGACCCACTGCTCGCCGTCGAACCGCTGCCCGGCGGGGCGCGCTACGTCGGCCTGGTCGAGGGGTACGACGTGGCCCTCGGCGCGCGCGCCGATGTGGTCGTCACCGATGGCTTCACCGGTAACGTGCTGCTCAAGGCCATTGAGGGCGCGTACGCGATGGCCGGCGGCCCACCCGCCGAGGGCGGTGCCCCCCGCGCGGCGGCCCTGCTGGGCGTCCTGGGGACGGTGGTCGTCTGCCACGGGTCCGCCCGCCCCGACGACGTCGCCTCCGGCATAGCTCTCGCCGCCCACCTGTGGCGGCGGCGCGCCACCGATCTGGTCACCGCGTTGCTGGACGGCGACGCCGCGACGGATCGCACCGACCGCTCCACCGACACCGAGGTACGCACATGAGCAACGACAAGCGGCGGCGGGCGTCCGTCGGCCACCTGGAAGCCGCCTTCGGAGTGAGCCTGGAACCCGAGCTGCTCGAGCGCGCGTTGACCCACCGCTCGTACGCGTACGAGAACGGCGGGCTGCCCACCAACGAGCGGCTGGAGTTCCTGGGCGACTCTGTGCTCGGCGTGGTGATCACCACGGCGCTCTTCCACAACCACCCGGATCTGCCCGAGGGGCAGTTGGCCAAGCTGCGCGCCAGCGTGGTCAACATGCGGGCGCTCGCCGACGTGGCCCGCGGTCTGGGCCCGGACGGGCTCGGCGCGTACCTGCTGCTCGGCAAGGGTGAGGAGACCACCGGTGGCCGGGACAAGGCGAGCATCCTCGCCGACACGCTGGAGGCGCTGCTCGGCGCGATCTACCTCCAGTACGGGCTGGACACCGCGGGGATCGTCATCCACCGGCTCTTCGATCCGTTGATGGCGGAGTCGGCCGGTCGAGGTGCCGCGCTGGACTGGAAGACCAGCCTCCAGGAGCTGACGGCGGCGCTCGGGCTCGGTGTGCCGGAGTACCGGATCGAGGGCACCGGCCCGGACCACCTCAAGACCTTCACCGCCTGGGTGGTGGTGGCCGGCAACCGGTACGGCGGCGCCGAGGGCCGCAGCAAGAAGGAGGCCGAGCAGCGGGCCGCCGAGGCCGCCTGGCGGACGCTCGCCGAGCAGAACGGCCAGAACGGTGACGACGGCCAGGATGGTCGCGCCGACGACGGTGGCCGGGAGCAGCCGATCGACCCGGATGACGCGGCCGACCGGGACGAGCCGTTCGGGCCCCTGGAGCGCGCCGAGCGGGCCGCTCAGGCCGAGCAGGCCGATCACCTGGCGCAGGCGCTGCCGGCCGGGGGCGCCGACGGCCACGAGACCGGGTTGCGGCGTGCCTGAACTGCCCGAGGTGGAGACCGTCCGGCAGGGGTTGGCCCAGTGGGTCGTCGGCCGGCGGATCACCTCGGTCGAGGTTCGTCATCCGCGGGCGGTGCGTCGGCACGTTCCGGGCGACGTGCACTTCGCCGACGTGCTCGCCGGCCGGACGGTGCTGGACGCCCGCCGTCGCGGCAAGTATCTGTGGCTGCCGCTGGACAGCGGCGACGCCATCATCGGGCACCTCGGGATGTCCGGCCAGATGCTGCTCCAGCCACCCGGCACGACGGACGAGACCCACCTGCGGGTCCGGTTCCGGTTCAGCGACGACGGGCCGGAGCTGCGCTTCGTCGACCAGCGTACGTTCGGCGGCCTCTCGGTGAGCGAGGGCGGCGCCGAGCTGCCCGACGAGATCGCGCACATCGCCCGCGACCCGATGGACCCGGAGTTCTCCGATGCGGAGTTCGTCGCCGCGCTGCGCCGCCGGCACACCGAGGTGAAGCGGGCCCTGCTCGACCAGACCCTGATCTCCGGGGTGGGCAACATCTACGCCGACGAGGCGCTCTGGCGCGCCGGGCTGCACGGCGGCCGACCCACCGACGCGCTGACCGGCCCGGCCGCGCAACGCCTGCTCGGCCACGTCCGGGACGTGCTCGGCGAGGCGATCAGGCAGGGCGGCACCAGCTTCGACGCCCTCTACGTCAACGTCAACGGGGAGAGCGGCTACTTCGACCGGGAGCTGAACGCGTACGGCCGCGAGGGAGAGCCCTGCCGGCGGTGCGGCTCGCCGATCCGACGCGAGGCGTTCATGAACCGGTCCTCGTACAGCTGCCCGCGCTGTCAGCCACGGCCCCGGGGTTCCCTTCGGGGATGACCCGGAGTCGGCTCCGGGGCGGTGCCGGCGGGTCGCGGCGGGTCGCTCCGGGGTGGACCCCGGTGTACGTCCGGATCACCGGCCGCTGTCCTTCGAACGGACCCCTGCTCCCGGTGCGGTGATTCCAGGGTGGGCCGGGGCCGATCCCGGATGTCACCGCCTCGTCACGCACCTAGCGTCAGCACCGTTGACAGGGGGTTGACGTGACAGGGGGACCCGAGATGGGGAAGAGACCGGTGACGGTGCGGCTGGCGCGGTGGAGCGCCGAGCACCCGTGGCGCGCGATCGCACTGTGGGCCGTGTTCGTGGCGGTGTGCTTCGTCGGCGGCAACGCCGCCGGCCTCAACGAGGCCACCAGCGGCGACCAGGCGATCGGCGAGACGGGGCGGGCCGGCCTGATCGTGGACGCCGGTGACTTCGACGACCCGGCCGTGGACAACGTCCTCATCACCTCACGGGGCGGCGCGCTGGACCAGAGCGCGGCGAAGGCGGCGGCCGACGACGCGGCGGCCCGGCTGCGGACGGTCACCGGGGTGGCCGGGGTGGGCCAGCCGATCACCGCGCGGGACGGCTCGGCACTGCTGCTGCCGATCACCATGTCGGGCGACCCGGAGACGGCCTCGGAGCGGGTGCAGCCGTTGCGGGACGCCACTGCCGGCGTGCAGGCCGCGCACCCCGAGCTGCGTGTCGAGCAGGTGGGTGGGCCATCGATCGGCCAAGCCCTCGACGACACCCTGGGCAAGGACTTCAAGCGTGCCGAGCTGCTCAGTCTGCCGGTCACCCTGGCCATTCTGATCATCGCGTTCGGCGCGCTGATCGCGGCGAGCGTGCCGGTGCTGCTGGCCCTCTCCTCGGTGGCTGCCGCGATGGGTCTGTCCACCCTGGCCTCGCACCTGGTGCCGGCCACCGACACCACGGCACCGGTGATCCTGCTGATCGGCATGGCCGTCGGGGTCGACTACTCGCTGTTCTACATCCGTCGGGAGCGGGAGGAACGCGCCAAGGGCCGGTCCGGTCTGGACGCGGTGGAGATCGCCGCGGAGACCTCCGGGCACGCCGTGGTGGTCTCCGGCTTCGCCGTGATGATCTCGATGGCCGGGCTGCTGCTCGCCGGCGACGTGGTCTTCTCGTCCCTCGCCATCGGCTCGATCCTCGTGGTCGCCGTCGCGGTGACCGGTTCGCTGACCGTCCTGCCCGCCCTGCTGGCCCGGCTCGGTCGCTGGGTGGACCGGCCCCGGGTGCCGCTGCTCTGGCGCCTGACCGCGCCGCGTACCGGCCGGCACGGCGAGCCCCGCACGCCCCGGCTGTGGCCCGCGGTGCTCCGGCCCGCGCTGCGTGCGCCGGTGGCGACGTTGGTCATCTCGGTCGGGCTGCTGCTCGCGTTGGCCGCCCCGGCGCTCGGCATGAAGCTGAAGTTCCCCGGCATGGAGGACCTGCCCCGTACCACGCCGGCGATGCAGGCGTACGACCGGCTCACCGCCGCCTTCCCGAGCGCCGGCACCAATCACGTGGTGGCCGTCCGGGCGCCCGCCGACCAGGCCGATCGGGTTCACGCCGCGCTGACCGACCTGTCCACCCGGGCCGCCGGTGATCCGCTGTTCGCGCCGGCCGAGGCGGACGGTCCGAAGATCGAGGTGTCGGCCGACCGGCGGGTTTCGGTGCTGGACGTGCCCACCCCGTACGCCAGTCGGGACGACCGTTCGGTGCAGTCGTTGGAGAAGTTGCGCGAGGAGCTGGTCCCGGCCGAGCTGCGGGGCATCCCCGGCATCGAGTACGCGGTCGGCGGGAGCGTGGCCGACAGCGAGGACTACGCCCAGCACGTCCGGGACAAGTTGCCGCTGGTGATGGGCTTCGTGCTGGTGCTGACCTTCCTGGTCATGGCGTTCACCTTCCGGTCGGTGGTGATCGCGGCAAGCTCGATCGCGCTGAACCTGCTCTCCGCCGGTGCCGCGTACGGCCTGCTGGTGCTGGTCTTCCAGGGTGAGTGGGCCGAGGGGCTGCTCGGCTTCACGTCGATGGGCGCGATCGTGTCCTGGCTGCCGCTGTTCCTCTTCGTGGTGCTCTTCGGCCTCTCGATGGACTACCACGTCTTCGTGGTGAGTCGGATCCGTGAGGGGATCCGGTCCGGCATGCCCAACCGCGACGCCGTGTCGTACGGGATCACCTCGTCGGCCGGGGTGGTGACCAGCGCGGCGATCGTGATGGTCGGGGTCTTCTCGATCTTCGCCACGCTGAGCACGATCGACATGAAGCAGCTCGGCATCGGCCTGGCGGCGGCGATCCTGCTGGACGCCACGATCATCCGAGGCGTGGTGTTGCCGGCGTTGATGACCATGCTCGGCGACGCCAACTGGTGGGCCCCGCGTTTCCTGCGCTCTCGCCCGGCGCCCGCTCCCGCCGATCCGCCCGCACCGACCCCGGAGTTGGTGCCGGTGCCCTGACCCTCGAGCCGTGCTGGGCCGAGCCGCGACCGCGGCCCGGCCCAGCCGGGTTTCAGGGCAGTGGGCAGGCTTCCCGGGACGCGTCCAACGCGCGGTCCTTCCGGATCGACGCGAAGCCGTAGCCGACGGTGGTGACGCAGAAGTCGTCGGTCGAGCCGGTGTATTCCACGTGGAAGACCGGCTTGCCGGCGTCGCTGAACGGCAGCAGCTTGGCGCACTGGGTCAGCCGGACGCACTCCTCGTTGACCGCGAAGTCGAAGTCCGGTGCCAGCGCGGCGAGTTGCGGCACGTCGTTGACCAGGCCGGGGGACAGGCTCAGCGAACGGGCCAACTCGGCCAACCGGCGGTTGAACAGCAGCTGGTCGTCGAAGTCGAGCGGAAAGCCGCTGCGGGCCGCGTACCCGTCGGCGTCGAAGAGTGCCACCGCGCCGAAGCCCTTGCCCCGGCACAGCCGGAACCGGTCGGCCAACACCGGTCGGAGCGCGTCCCAACTCCGGACGTCCAGCCATCGGCTGTCGGGGCGACGGCCGGCCGCGCCCCGGACGACCTCCGGGAACCGGCTGGCGTCCGGGTCGGCCGAGCGGAACGACCCCACGTGCACCTGGCAGATCAACCGGCGGTCCCGGGAGCGCAGCTCGGCGGTCTGCGCGGCGGTGGTGGCCACCGGGTCGAGCAGGAAGACGTTCGCGTCGACCGCCGGGTCGAGTGGGCCGGTGAGCTGCCACTGCCACTGCCAGTGCCGGGCCTGTGCGGTTGGCCACGCGGTGGGCGCGCCGGGTGGGGTCAGCGCGGGCCGGCACCCGTACGCCGGCACCACCAGGGCGAGCGCGACGCCGGCCGACAGGACGCGGCGCAGTGGGCGTACGGTGGCGCGTCGCCGCGGCCGGATCCGCATCGGCAGCTCCCGGGTCCCGGACGGCCCGTCGCCGCCCTCACCGGTACGCGGCCCCCACGCTCCGGCCCGACGTACCTCACCGGGTCAAACGAGCGCGGGGGCGGGAACGACGCGCGGTCAGCGCGGCGCCGCGAAGACCTGCGTCCAGTACGGCCCGTTGCTGCTGGCGATACCGACGCCGATCTCGGTGAACGCGCAGTTCAGGATGTTGGCCCGGTGACCGGAGCTGTTCATCCAGGCGTCCATCACCGCGGCCGGGGTCTTCTGGTTCCAGGCCACGTTCTCGCCGTACGTGCGCCAGGCGTAACCGACGCGGTCCAGCCGGACGCCGGCGTTGCTGCCGTCACTACCGGTGTGCGACATGTTCTGGTGGTCGGCCTGATCCTGGCTGTGTCGCTGGGCGGCCGTCATCAGCTTGTCGTCGATGGTCAGCGCCTTGCAGCCGGCCTTGGCCCGCTCGGCGTTGACCAGGTCCACCACCTCGCGGGCCTGGGCGCTGACGGAGCCGCTGGCACCACTGGAACCACTGGACCCGGCGGTGCTGCTCGGCGCGGTGCTGCGCTGAACGCTGCGCCGGGACGCGGCGGTGGTCCGCGATGCCGCTGGCGTGGGCTTGACGACCTTGCTCGGCGACGGGCTCGGAGCCGTCGGGCTGGGTGTGCCGGACGGCGAGGGTGCGGCGAGGGTGTCCAGGGCCGGCTCCTCGGTCGGCGCTGCCGAGGCCGCGTACGTGTCGTCGACGGCCGTCGGCTGCGCGGCCCCGTCGTCACCGCCGGGAAGCGCGAGCGCGCCGACGCCGAAGCTCACCACGAGCGTGGCGGCCGCGGCGGCGCCCCCGATCATCAGCGGCTTGCGCCAGCGGCGTGGGGAGCGGTGCCGCCCCTCGCCGGGCCGGCCGGTCACGCCGGCACCGCGCCAGCCGTCGGTCGCCTCCTGGGCGGCGTCGGTGTCGCTGTGCCAGCCGCCGGTGGTCTCCGGACCGGTGTCGGTGTGCCAGCCCCCGGGGGCGTCCTGGGTCGGGCCGCTGGTGCCCCAGTCGCCGGTCGCACCCGCCGGTCGGTGACCGGGCCAGGTGGTGGCGTACGGGTCGGCCGCCGGCTCCGGCTGCCGGCCGTCGCTGGTCTGCTCCCGGTGCCACTCGTCGCCCGGCTGGCCGGGCTCGTCGCCGAACAGGTATGCCGAGCGGGGCTCCGGGCGGTCGTGCAGCCAGGTTGGCTCGTCGGTCGGCCGCTCGGCGCGCCGAGGGGCGCCGTTCGGATCCATCGGATCGGTCCAGCCGTGCACGCCTATGCCTCCAGGGGTCGGTGATGGGCGCGGGTGACGCTACGGCGCGCCCGCGACCTGCGGCAACGTGGCTAAGAAAGAGTTAAGGGGAAGTCGGACGCCAAGGTGCGGACTTCCGCGGATCCGGGCGTACAGTAAAGGCGTCCGGACAGAGCGTGTCCGTGCCTTGGAGGCAGCCCCCCGACAAGTGGACAGGTCGACGTGGAGATGATCTACGGCCTGCGAGAACTTGACGAAGGAGGGGTTTGCGGCTCAATATATAGGTGTCGCCAGTCGCGCCCGGTCATGCCCAGATACAGCCTGGAATGACAGCCGCGTACAAATGGGCGCGCGTTGGCCGGCCTTTCCGGCAGCGCATATCAAGGAGTCAGCATGGCGAAGGCCCTCTACGGCCACGTAGGTGCAGCGCCCGACCGGCGTCTGCTCGACGAGGTCACCCGACTGCGTGCCAGGGTTCAGGCACTGGAGTTCGAGATCACGCGTCTGCGTGCCGACAACGATCGGCTCGCGGCGGCTGCGGCGGAGGCGGACGATCTGCTCCGTCTGGCCGAGCCGGCGCTGACCTGATCTCCAGGTCGTAAAACTGAATCGCACCACCGCAAAAATGCGCGCCGACACCTTCGTGCCGGCGCGTAACACTGTCCGGCACCTTTCGACGCCGACGATTCATGATCTTGTCGTGGGTCCCGCGCGGTAAGCGCGCCTCGCAGTTTCCGAAAAGCGCGCCGACGGATAAGCCGATCATGAAAGACGCTTGTCTTTCTGGTGGCCGACCGACCAACACCGCGCGCTCGCTGGACGCGACGCGGGGCGGGTCGCGTGCCGGCCCGCTCCCACCGCCGGGTTAGTCTGCGAGTTCACCCAGGTCCCCACAGCCGGCGACGGTACGGCGGCCACCGGACGAGGATCGAGTAGGTGTATCTCAAGAGCCTGACGGTGAAGGGGTTCAAGTCCTTCGCCTCCGCCACGACGTTGAAGCTGGAGCCCGGGATCACCTGTGTGGTGGGCCCGAACGGCTCCGGCAAGTCCAACGTCGTCGACGCCATCGCCTGGGTCCTCGGCGAGCAGGGCGCCAAGGCCCTTCGTGGCGGCAAGATGGAGGACGTCATCTTCGCCGGCACCGCCGGCCGGGCGCCGCTGGGTCGCGCCGAGGTCACCCTCACCATCGACAACACCGACGGCGCGCTGCCGATCGAGTACACCGAGGTCTCCATCACCCGCCGGATGTTCCGCTCCGGCGAGAGTGAGTACGAGATCAACGGCAACTCCTGTCGGTTGCTCGACATCCAGGAGCTGCTGTCCGACTCCGGCATCGGCCGGGAGATGCACATCATCGTGGGGCAGGGCCGGCTCGACGGCATGCTGCACGCCAAGCCGGAGGACCGCCGGGCCTTCATCGAGGAGGCGGCCGGCGTCCTCAAGCACCGCAAGCGCAAGGAAAAGGCGCTGCGCAAGCTCGATGCGATGCAGACCAACCTCAACCGCCTGACCGACCTCACGGCCGAGCTGCGCCGTCAGCTCAAGCCGCTGGGCCGGCAGGCGGAGGTGGCCCGTCGTGCCGCCGCCATCCAGGCCAACCTGCGCGACGCCCGGTTGCGGCTGCTCGCCGACGACCTGGCCACCCTGCGGACCACCCTCGACCGGGAGATCGCCGACGAGACCGCGCTGCGCGAGCGACGCGAACAGATCGAGGGTGAGCACGCCGAGGTGCAGGGCCGGCTCGGGGAGTTGGAGGCCGCGCTGGCCGAGGACGCTCCGCTGCTCGCCGCCGCCCAGGACACCTGGTACAAGCTCTCCGCCCTGCAGGAACGCTTCCGCTCGATCGAGCAGTTGGCCCGGGAACGGCTGCGGCACCTCAGCGCCACCGGCGACGACGAGCGGCCGGGCCGCGACCCGGACCAGCTGGAGGCGGAGGCGGAACGCGTCCGCGAGCAGGAGGAGGAGCTGCGCGGCGCACTCACCGACGACCAGATCCGGCTGGCCGAGGCGGTCGAGCACCGCCAGGAGCTGGAACGTCAGCTCGCCGCCGCCGAACGGGAACTGGTCGCCGCGGCCAAGGCCATCGCCGACCGGCGGGAGGGCATGGCCCGGCTCACCGGTCAGGTGAACTCCGCCCGGGCTCGGACCACCAGCGCCGGCGAGGAGATCGAACGGCTCGCGATCGCGCACGCGGACGCGCTGGGCCGCGCCGAGCAGGCGCAGGCCGACCTGGACGCGGTCGCCGCCCAGTCGACCGAGGCCGACCGGGACAACGCCGACCTGGACGCCCGGCACGCCGAGGCGGTTGCCGTGCAGGAGCGGGCGCAGGCCAGCGTTCGATCGCTTGCCGACGCCGAGCGGGCGGCGGAGAAGGACGCCGCCACCTGGAAGGCCCGCGAGGAGGCGCTCGCCCTGGGGCTGCGGCGCAAGGACGGCGCCGGGGCGCTGCTCGCCCGTGCCGGGGACGTGCCCGGCCTGCTCGGCAGCCTCGCCGGGCTGCTCACCGTCGCGCCGGGCCACGAGGCCGCGCTGGCTGCCGCGCTCGGGGGCCTCGCCGACGCGGTCGCCGTCAGCGGGGTGGACGAGGCCGTCGAGGCGATGCGGCTGCTGAAGATCTCCGACGCCGGCCGGGCCGGCCTGCTGGTCGGCAGCCCGGCGGGGCCCGGCATGACCGGCTCCGCCGACGCGTTGCGCCCGAAACTGCCCGACGACGCCCGGTGGGCCCCCGATCTGGTGGAGTGCGGCGACGAACTGCGTCCGGCGGTACACCGGGCCCTGCGGGACGTGGCACTCGTCGACGATCTCGCCGCCGCGGCCGAGCTGGTCGCCAGCAACCCCGAGCTGCGCGCGGTCACCCCGGACGGTGATGTGGTCGGGGCGTACGCGGCGGCGGGCGGGTCGGCCAAGGCCCCCAGCTACATCGAGGTGCAGGCCGCCGTCGAGGAGGCCCGCGCCAACCGGCTCACCGCCGAACGCGCGGGCGCGGAGCTGCGCGAACAGTTGGTCGAGGCGCGCGCCGAGGTGGCCGCCGCCAAGGAGGCCGTGCAGCGTGCCGCCGCCGAGAAGCGTGAGGCGGAGAGCCACCGCAACGCCGCCGCCCGCCGGCTGGCCGAGCTGGGCGCGGCGGCCCGGTCGGCGAAGGCGGAGACCGACCGGCTCGGCGAGTCCCGCTCCCGCGCTGAGGCCGCCCGGCAGCGGGACCTGGCCGCGCTCGCCGAGTTGGAGGAGCGGCTGCAGCTGGCCGAGGAGACCCCGGTCGACGCCGAGCCGTCCACCGAGGAACGGGATCAACTCGCGGCCATGGTGCCGCAGGCCCGGCAGAACGAGATGGAGGTCCGGCTCGCCGTGCGTACCGCCGAGGAGCGGGTCTCCTCGATCGCCGGTCGGGCCGACTCGCTCGCCCGGCAGGCCACCGCGGAGCGGGCGGCCCGGGAGCGCGCGGCGGCCCGGCGGGCCGCCCGCGCGCGGGGCGCGGGCATCGCCCGGTCCGTGGCCGGCGGCGCCCGCGAGGCGCTCACCCGGCTGACCACCTCGATCGCGACGGCCGAGGAGCACCGCGACGCGGTCGCCCGGGAACGCGCCGCGCGCGAGGCCGAGCTTCAGGAGGTACGCGGGGCGGCCAAGCGGCTCGGCGCGGAGTTGGAGCGGCTGACCAGCCAGGTGCACCGCGACGAGGTGGCCCGGGCCGAGCAACGGCTGCGCATCGAGCAGTTGGAGGCGAAGGCCGCCGAGGACTTCGGACTGGACGTGGAGACGCTGGTCGCCGAGTACGGCCCCGCCCAGCCCGTCCCGCCGACCCAGGTCGACGTCGCGGCCGCCGAACGTGACGGTCTGCCGGTGCCCGAGCCGGTGCGCTACGAGCGGCCGGTGCAGGAGAAGCGGGCCGCGAAGGCGGAACGCGAACTGGCCCTGCTCGGCAAGGTCAACCCGCTCGCGCTGGAGGAGTTCGCCGCGCTGGAGGAGCGCTACAAGTTCCTCTCCGAGCAGTTGGAGGACCTCAAGGCCACCCGTCGGGACCTGCTCACCGTGGTCAAGGACGTGGACGAGCGGATCCTGGAGGTCTTCGCCAGCGCCTTCGAGGACACCGCGCGCGAGTTCGAGCAGGTGTTCACGGTGCTCTTCCCCGGCGGCGAGGGGCGGCTGATCCTCACCGAACCGGAGGACCTGCTGACCACCGGCGTCGAGGTGGAGGCCCGCCCGCCGGGCAAGAAGATCAAGCGGCTGTCGCTGCTCTCCGGTGGCGAGCGGTCACTGACCGCGGTGGCCATGCTGGTGGCGATCTTCCGAGCCCGGCCCAGCCCGTTCTACATCATGGACGAGGTGGAGGCGGCCCTGGACGACGTCAACCTGGGCCGGCTGATCACGCTGCTGGCACAGTTGCGGGAGAAGAGTCAGCTGATCGTCATCACGCACCAGAAGCGGACGATGGAGATCGCCGACGCCCTCTACGGCGTGACCATGCGCAGCGGGGTCACCCAGGTGATCAGCCAACGGCTCAACCGGGCCGACGAGGACGACCAGCGGCACGGCCGCGGCGAGGAGAACGGGTAGTGGCTCGGGAACGCGCGACGGCGCTCCTGCTGGATCTGGATGGCGTACTGCGCCGGTTCGACCCAGCGGTCGCCGCCGGAGTGGAGCGGGAGTACGGCCTCGCCGACGGGGTTCTCCTGGAGATCGCCATGCAGTGGGGCCGGCTTCAGCCGGTGCTCACCGGCCAGGTCAGTCACGCCGAGTGGGTGAACAGCGTGGCCGACGCGCTCGCTGAGCCAGCCGGCGGCCCGGACCGGGCCCGCGCGGCGGTGGAGCAGTGGCAGCGCTACCGCGGCGAGGTGGACGCCGAGGTGCTCGACTTCGTCCGCGAGGTGCGCGCCGCCGGGATCCGGGTCGGCCTGGCCACCAACGCCACCGACCTGCTCGACGCCGACCTGGCCGCCCTCGGGCTGGTCGGCGAGGTGGACGTGGTGGTCAACTCGTCGACGCTCGGGGTGCACAAGCCCGCCCCGGAGTACTTCCAGGCTGCCTGCGTGGCCCTGGCCACCCCGCCGGCCCGGGTCCTCTTCGTCGACGACGAGGACTGGGCCGTGCGGGGCGCCCGGTCCGCCGGGCTGTCCGCGCACCGCTGGGGCGGCCACGCCGACCTGCGGTACCTGCGGGCGGCCCTGGACTACTGAGCGCTCGTCACTCGCCGGTGACGCCGTCGATGCGTTCCCGGATCAGGTCGGCGTGGCCGTTGTGCCGGGCGTACTCCTCGATCATGTGCACGTACACCCAGCGGACGTTCATCTCGTCGGCGCTGCCGTCGCGGCGGCGGCGCAGGAAGGTGTCGTCCAGGGACAGTGTGGCCGCGACGGCGCGGACGGCTGCGACTTCCGACGTGAACGTGGCCAGGTCGGTTTCCGCGTCCGCGTCGGC
Organism: Micromonospora sp. NPDC050276; assembly: GCF_044459545.1. Taxonomy (NCBI): domain Bacteria; kingdom Bacillati; phylum Actinomycetota; class Actinomycetes; order Micromonosporales; family Micromonosporaceae; genus Micromonospora; species Micromonospora sp. NPDC050276. The sequence goes on from NZ_JBITJA010000003.1 coordinate 162,827, forward strand.
GATGTCGTCCAGGTCGCCGTCGGGGCTCGCGTCGGTGTTGTAGAGGTCGGCCAGCGGCTCGCCGGCGGCGCGGATGCGGAACCACCAGCGCTCCACCTCCGTCAGGTGCCGTACGAGGCCCAGCAGGGTGAGCCCGGAGGGCTGCACGCTCGGCGTCTTCAGCTGCTCGGCGGTCAGGCCGGCGCACTTGAGCAGTAGTGTCTGCCGGTGGTAGTCGAGCCAGCCTTCGAGCATGGTGCGCTCGTCGCCGACGTACGGTTCAGGGGTCCGGGTGATCTTCGGTGCGGTCCACGTCATGGCGCGCATCCTGCCCGGTGCGCCTGACACGTCGCGACGGGTTATTCAGGGCACGACGACGACGGGCCACCGGCCGGTGCGGACCAGGCGGGTCGCGACCGAGCCGACCAGCCGGTGACCGGCCTGCTCGGACGCGCCCACCACCAGCATGTCGGCCTGGAACTCGTCGGCCGCCGCGCACAGCTCGCCGTACGCGTCGCCGCGCCGGACCAGCAGGGTCACCGGAATGCCCCACTGCTCGGCCCCACGCCGGCACTCGCGGCGCAGTTCGTCGGCCACCTCGTCGTGGGTGCGCTGGACCGCGCCGGCGTCCATGCCGGGCACCAGGGCGGTGAGCCCGCTGGCCGAGCTGACGAAGACCACCACCAGGGCGGCGCCCTGCCGGCGGGCCATCCCGGCGGCGTAGAAGCCGGCCCGCTCGGAGGTGCGGGTGCCGTCCACACCCACCATGATCACCCGGGGCCCGTCCGTGCCGCGCTCGAAGGGCAGCGGTCGGGTTCGGGGGCCGTACTCCTCGCGGTCCGGTGCTCCCACGCCCATGGTTCTACCTCACCTCTGCTCGCCGGTACGGATCACGGCTGCGCCGGCGCCGGCGGCGACTGTCGATTCCCGCTCGACCTCCTCGGAAACCGGGTTGCCGTTGTGCCGGCGCAGCGGCACCTCCTTGATGAAGCTCACCGCGATCAGCGCGATCAGCGCGAAGGGCGCGGCGGCCAGGAAGATGTCGCCGGCGCCGTGGCCGTACGCGCTCTCCACCACGGCCCGCAGCGGGCCGGGCAGGGTGTGTACGTCGGGCAGTGTTCCGCCGCTGCCGGAGCTGGACGCGGGGATGCCGAGCTGAGCCAGCCCGTCGGCGGTGTAGTCCTTGACCTTGTGGGCGAGCACCGCGCCGAGGGCGGAGACGCCGATCGCGCCGCCCAGGCTGCGGAAGAACGCGACCACCGAGCTGGCCGCGCCGAGCTCGTGCGGGCCGACCGTGTTCTGCACGGCGAGGACCAGGTTCTGCATGGTCAGCCCCAGGCCGACGCCGATCAGCACCATGTAGACGCTGAGCAGGGTGAAGCTGGTGTCCGCGCGGAGCGTGCCCATCAGCGCGAAGCCGACGGTGAGCAGCACCGAGCCGGCCACGAGGAAGCGCTTCCAACGGCCGGTCTTGGTGATGATCCGCCCACCCACGGTCGAGGCGACCAGCAGGCCGAGGATCATCGGCAGGGTCATGAGGCCGGACATGGTCGGGGTCTCGCCACGGCTGATCTGGAAGTACTGGCCGAGGAAGATCGACGCGCCGAACATGCCCACACCGACCGCGATGCTGGCGACGACGGCGAGGGTGATGGTGCGGTTGCGGAACAGCCGTGGCGGGATCATCGGCTCGGCGGCCCGGGTCTCGACCCGGATCGCCAGCGCGCCGAGGACCAGGGCGCCGATAACCATGACGGCGGTCTGCCAGGAGGCCCAGGCGAACTGGTCGCCGGCGAGGGAGACCCAGATCAGCAAGACCGACACGGCGGCGGTGATCAGCGTGGCGCCCCACCAGTCGATCTCGGCCTTCCGCTTGACCACCGGCAGGTGCAGGGTCTTCTGCAACACGATCAGGGCGAGGATGGCGAACGGCACGCCGACGTAGAAGCACCAGCGCCAGCCGAGCCAGGAGGTGTCCACGATCACGCCGCCGATCAGCGGGCCGCCGATGGTGCCGACGGCCATCACGGCGCCCAGGTAGCCGCTGTAGCGGCCCCGTTCGCGTGGCGCGATCATCGTGGCCATGATCACCTGAGCCAGTGCGGTGAGGCCGCCGGCACCGACACCCTGCAGGACCCGGCAGGCGATCAGCTCGCCGGTGCCCTGGGCGAGGCCGGCCAGCACCGAGCCCAGCACGTAGATCCCCAAGGCCAACTGGACCAGGGTCTTCTTGCTGGTCAGGTCGGCCAGCTTGCCCCAGATGGGGGTGGTCGCGGTCGTCGCGAGCAGGGCCGAGGTCACCACCCAGGTGTACGCGGACTGGCCGCCGTGCAGTTCGGTGATGATCCGCGGCAGCGCGTTCGAGATGACCGTGGAGGAGAGGATCGCGACGAACAGGCCCAGTAGCAGACCGGATAGCGCCTCCAGGATCTGCCGGTGGGTCATGGTCACGGCGGTCGCCGGGCTGGGCACTGTCGCCTGGCTCATCGTTTGTTGCCTCCGAGCGGAGTCGAGGTGGAACGGCGGCGGGCTGTCGCGCACGGGCCGCCTGAGAGTTGCCTGAAGCAACCGTATGTTTTAGTTGCCTGAAGCAACAACTTGTCCGGACGCCGCGCTATTCCCCGCCGGGGGCGCTACTGCCAGGAATCGTTGAAGCGGCCGAGCAGCCGGGCGAACTCCTCGACGTCCCGCTCCGGCCAGCCATCCAGGGCCCGGAGGAACTCGCCCAGCCGGGCCGCCCGGGCGACGTCGAACCGGCGCTGCCCCTCCTCGGTGAGGCTGATCTGCGCGGCCCGCCGATCACTCGGATCGGGGTCGCGGTGGACCAGACCGATGACCTCCAGCGCGTTGATCTGCCGGCTCAGCGTCCCCTTGCCCACGCCGAGCCGCGCCGCCAACTCGGTCAACCGGATCGACCCACTGCGCCGCAACCAGAGCAACAGGCCGTACGTGTTCGGCTCAAGATTCGGGTGCACCTCCCGGGCGATCTCCCAGGAAACCGCCCGGCCACGACGCAGCAGCGCGGTCAACTCGTGCTCGACCGCCCGGATCGGCTCCGGCAGGTGCTCATCCACGGCGTAGAGACTACGGCGCGGACGGCTCGTTGCCGTCAGAGAGTCGGCGTCGCATCACCGGGCGTAGGTGCCCGTCCTTGGTGGTGCCCTCGATGACCACGTCGGCCCCGCGGCCCCGATGGGTCAGGGTGGCGACCGCGTTACCGAAGTAGGGGCCGGCCAGCTTGCGCCAACGCACCCCCGGCCGCCGTACGCCGGCCGAGCGGGCCAGCGCGCGGGTGGCCCCGGCCGGACCGGGCGACCAGCCCAGCCGCATCAGCGGGCGGATACCCGCCGGCACCTGGTTGTGGATCGGTGAGCAGGTGAGCTGGTGCACCGGAGTGACCACCTCGGGGTCGGCGAACCGGGCCCGCGCCACGTACGAATGGTGCACGTCACCGGAGAGCACGCTGATCGACGCCGGCGAGGCGTACGCCGGACCGGCTCCGACCCGCGCGCCGGACTGCCGCGGGGTGCCGGTGCCGATGCGGGCGAACGTCTCGGCGAGCGCGTCGAAGGAACGCCGGAACGCGGCCCAGTGCTCCAGGTCCAGAGCGCGGCGCAGCTTCTCCGCCCCGCGCGCCACCCACGGCCGGCGCGAGTCCGCCAGTTTCTCGTTCCACGACTCGATGTGATGGATGCCCTGCGGCAACAGCCAGGGCAGTGACGCGCCCACCACCAGGTGGTCGTAGACCCCGTGCGCCTGGTCGAGGAACCAGGACCATTCGCCGGGCGGCAGCATCGCCCGGCTGCCCGACTCGAGCACCCGGCTGCACCGGTTGTCCAGCATGACCAGCCGGGTCCGGCCCAGGTCCAGTGCGTAGCTCCACTGATATTGCACAGCGCGCCAGCGCTCGGTGTCGTGCGCCAGGTCGGACTCCCGGTCCACCCGGTGGCCGAACTCGCGCAGCACACTGGTGGCGTCCTCGGCGGTGGCGACCTTGGCGAAGACCGGGTCGACGGCGATCTCGTCCGGGGAGAGATTGCCCAGGTGCTGGTAGACCCAGTACGAGGCGAGCCCACTGCCGATCCGCTCCGGCCACCACGGCTGTTCGCGGACCTCGGCGCGCCACGCCGCCGAGGTGTTCCAGTCGTCGATGATCTCGTGGTCGTCGAAGATCATCACGCTCGGCACGGTGGAGAGCAGCCAGCGGATCTCCGGGTCACGCCAGGACTCCAGGTAGAGCTTGGTGTACTCGTCGAAGCTGACCACCTGGTCGGCCGGCGCGCCCTTCGGCCGCCGCCGGCGCCGACGCAGCAGCCGGCGTACCGTGGGCGAGGTGACGTCGGCGTAGACCTGGTCACCGAGCAGCACCAGCAGGTCGGGCAGCGGGTTCGACTCCGGATCGGCCATCGTTCGCCGGGCGTACGCGTCCAGCGCGTCCGGTGGCAGCTTGCGGGTGGTGGCGTGCTGGGTGGTCTCCCGGCACGAGCCGAAGATCAGTTTGACCGGCTGGTCCCGATCGTCGACGGCCCGGGTGCGGATCACGCTCGGCGGGAAGCCGCTGCTCGGCACCGGCCAGACGATCTCGTCGTCGACCAGCACCTCGTAGCTGGTCTCGCTGTCCGGAGTGAGCCCCTCCACCACGACGAGGGCGTAGTGGTGGTCGTACGCCGAGAAGGTGGGCGCGGTGCCGGTGGCGCCGCTGGCGGTACGGACGGTGACCACGGCGGGCTCCGCCGTCTCCACCCAGATCGTCGCCCGGGTGTCGACCACTCGCCGCAGGAGTGGGCCGATGAGGAGGTGTGCGGCGGGCATGCGGCCGAGCCTACCGCCGGTTCCGGGCCCCGACCGGGTGCGGTGGTTGAGACTCCAGGCACCGCCCGGGGTGCGGTGGCTGGGACGCCGCCGCCCGCATCTGACAGGATTCCGGCATGGCCGAATATCTCGTCCTCGCTCTGGTCCTGCTCGGCGTGCTGATCGCCGGCACAGTCGGGCTGGTCGTGCCGCGTTTGCGGCGGCGGCCCGAGCCCCCGCTGCCGCGCACCGAGGTCGACACCAGAGCTGAGGAGGATCTCGCCGGCCCGCCGGTCGAGGCACCGGAGTCCGATCTGTCCACCGGTGTCCTGGTCGAGCCGCCACCGGTGCTCGAGCCACAGGTGGAAGTCCCCGAGCCGACGGCCGGGCGGCTGGTCCGGCTCCGTTCGCGGCTATCCCGCTCACAGAACGTGTTCGGCAAGGGCCTGCTCGGCCTGCTCGCCCGTGACCACCTCGACGAGGACGTCTGGGAGGAGATCGAGGACAGCCTGATCACCGCCGACGTCGGCGTCGATGCCACCCGCGACATCGTCGACCGGCTCCGTGAGCGCACCCGGGTGCTCGGCACCCGCTCGGCCGGTGAGCTGCGCGCGCTGCTCGCCGCCGAGCTGGTCAACGCGCTCGACCCGAACCTGGACCGCTCGCTGCGGACCGCCCCCAAGGACGGCGTGCCGGCGGTGGTCCTGGTCGTCGGCGTCAACGGCGCCGGCAAGACCACCACCTGCGGCAAGATCGCCCGGGTGCTGGTGGCCGACGGCCGCAGCGTGCTGCTCGGGGCGGCGGACACCTTCCGGGCCGCCGCCGCCGACCAACTGGAGACCTGGGGCTCGCGCGTCGGTGCCGAGACCGTCCGGGGGCCCGAGGCCGCCGACCCGGCCAGCGTCGCCTTCGACGCCGTCAAGCGCGGCATCGACACCGGCGTGGACACCGTGCTCATCGACACCGCCGGCCGTCTGCAGAACAAGGTCGGCCTGATGGACGAGCTGGGCAAGGTCAAGCGTGTGGTGGAGAAGCAGGGCCCGATCGACGAGACACTGCTCATCCTGGACGCCACCACCGGGCAGAACGGCCTGGAACAGGCCCGGGTCTTCACCGAGGTGGTCAACGTGACCGGCGTGGTGCTGACCAAGCTCGACGGCACCGCCAAGGGCGGCATCGTGATCGCCGTACAGCGCAAGCTCGGCATCCCCGTGAAACTGGTCGGCCTCGGTGAAGGCAAGGACGACCTGGCCCCGTTCGACCCGGCGCAGTTCGTTGACGCGTTGCTGGGGACCGAGGCCACCGGACGGGACGCGTAGTCTCGGGTGACCACTGACGATCGCGCGTACGCGGGCTGGCGGGACCCCGGCCATCCTTCGCAGCGCCTCGGGAGACCGTACGTGACTTCGCAGGAGATCCCGCTGCACGGCGGCAACGTGAGCACCGTTGTCCGGGTGGGTGACACGGTCCGGCGCAACGCCGGGCCGTGGACCCCGTCCGTGCACGCGCTGCTGCGCCACCTGGAGTACGTGGGGTTCACCGGCGCGCCCCGGGCGCTCGGGATGGACGAGCGCAACCGTGAGGTGCTGTCGTACCTGGAGGGGGAGTGCGGGGAATATCCGCTCGCCCCGCACTGGGTGACCGACGAGGCCCTGGTCACCGTCGCCACCATGCTGCGGATGTTCCACGACGCGCAGTACGGCTTCACCCCGCCGCAGACGGCCGTCTGGCGTTCGTTCGGGCCCCCGCCACCGGACACCGAGGTGATCTGCCACCACGACGCCGCGCCGCACAACGTGATCTGGCGTCCGGACGGCACCCTCGGGCTGATCGACTTCGACCTCGCCTCGCCCGGAGCACGGATCTACGACGTGGCGTACGCGGCCTGGACCTGGGTGCCGATCTTCGCGGACCGGGACTCGATCACGCTGGGCTGGAAGCACCCGGACCGGCCGCGCCGACTCCGGCTCTTCGCCGACGCGTACGGGCTGATCCCTCGGGACCGGCACCGGCTGATCCGGACCATCCGCAAACGGATCGTGGACCACGTCGAGGGGATCCGTCGGATGGCCGCCGCCGGTGAGCCAGCGTTCGTCCGGATCGTGCACAAGGGTCACCTGCGGCGACCGATGCGCGATCTGCGGCTGCTCGACTACGAGCGGCACGCCCTGGAGAACGCCCTCCGCTGAGCGTCGCCGGTCGATGTTCGGCGGGTCCCGTGGAACGGATCGGTCGATGTCGCTGGCCGGTCAGCTGTCGAACTCCGCCACCTGGGCGATCCACCACTGTCCATGCCGCCTACTGTGCGGAGTTCGTGACACGTACGAAACAACCTGTCACGAAACGGAAACCCTCCCGGGACCCTGGGTGAAACAGCCGGCCGCGAAGCTTCCGCGCAACCGGCCTACGGGCGACGCTGCCCCGGAAAGCCGCGAAGGAGGACTTCACCTTTAGGAGGCCAGCGTGCCTGAAGCACCGACGATCGACGGCGCCAATACCACTTGGCTGCTGGTTTCGACCGCGCTCGTGCTGCTCATGACCCCCGGACTGGCGCTGTTCTACGGCGGCCTCAACCGGGCCAAGGGCGTACTCAACATGATGATGATGAGCTTCTCCGCTATCGGGCTCATCTCTATTCTGTGGTGGTTCTACGGTTTCAGCGTCGCCTTCGGGGCCGACGTGAACGGCTTCTGGGGCGACCCGGGCGCGTACCTCGGCACCAAGACCTTCCTCGCTGAGACCGACCTGTGGGGTGCCACGGCGGAGAACCCCAGCGGCATCGGGGTCCCGCTCTACGTGTTCATGGCTTTCCAGATGGTCTTCGCGGTGATCACCGTCGCGCTGATCAGCGGTGCCATCGCCGACCGGGCCAAGTTCGCCGGCTGGCTGCTGTTCGCCTTCGGCTGGGCCACCCTGGTCTACTTCCCGGTCGCCCACTGGGTGTGGGGCGGCGGCATCATCGGCGCGGACATCCACGCACTGGACTTCGCTGGCGGCACCGCGGTGCACATCAACGCCGGTGCGGCGGCCCTGGCCGTGGCCCTGGTCCTCGGTAAGCGGCTCGGTTGGCCGCGCGAGGGCATGAAGCCGCACAACATCCCGTTGGTCGCGCTCGGTGCGGGTCTGCTGTGGTTCGGCTGGTTCGGGTTCAACGCCGGTTCGGAGCTGACCGTCGACTCGGTCGCCGGCCTCGCCTTCATCAACACCCAGCTCGCCACGGCGGCTGCGGTGCTCGGTTGGATCGCGGTCGAGTGGGTCAAGACCCGTAAGCCGACGATGGTCGGCGCCTCGTCCGGCGCCATCGCCGGCCTGGTCGCCATCACCCCGGCCTGTGGCTTCATCGCGCCGTGGGCGTCCGTCCTGCTCGGCATCGTCGCCGGTGCCGTGTGCGCGCTCGCCGTCAGCCTCAAGTACCGGCTCGGCTACGACGACTCGCTCGACGTGGTCGGCGTGCACTTCGTCGGTGGTTGGATCGGCTCGCTCTGGCTCGGCCTCTTCGCCACCAACTCGGTCAACGCCGCGATCACCGACGTGGTGGGCGCCTCGGACGGCCTCTTCTACGGTGGCGGCGCGACCCAGCTCGGGCGGCAGGCCCTCGCCGGCCTGATCGTCACCGTCTGGTCGTTCGGCATCGCCTGGGTGCTCGCCTTCGTCATCGAGAAGACGATCGGCTTCCGGGTCAAGGGTGAGGCGGAGGTCGAGGGCATCGACATCGCCGAGCACGCCGAGAGCAGCTACGACCTGTCCCCGGCCGGTGGCGGCACGGGCAGCGCGTTCGCGATGGCCGGCATCGGCACCCCCGGTGGCGGCGCGACGAGTGGTGCCAAGCCGGAGGCGGAGCCCGCCGAGCCGGTCAGCGAAAAGGTCGCCGGTTAACGTTCCTTGGATGGAGGGGTTGGACATGAAGCTGGTGACCGCAGTCATCAAGCCGTACCAACTGGATGCGGTGAAGGAGGCCCTGCACGCCCTCGGGGTGGCCGGGCTGACCGTCAGCGAGGTTCAGGGGTACGGGCGGCAGAAGGGGCACACCGAGGTCTACCGGGGTGCCGAGTACACGGTCGAGTTCCTGCCCAAGATCCGGGTCGAGGTGCTCACCGACGAGATCGACGTGGAAAAGGTCGTGGACGCCATCGTCGGGGCGGCCCGTACGGGCAAGATCGGTGACGGCAAGGTCTGGGTCACCGGTGTCGAAGAGGTCGTCCGGGTCCGTACCGGCGAGCGCGGCCTCGACGCACTCTGACCTCGACCACGACTGACATGACCTCGTTGATCAAGAAGAACGCGTCAGGGCACGCCGGTGACGGCGACGCGAACCTCTTGATCAACGAGGTCGTCGGCGTTCCCGGGGGAATCGGTGAAGCGGCCCGGCGGGGGAGGGCTGCGGCGTACGACGGCTTTTTGCGGGGGTTGTTGCCGGCGCGGGACGGGGTGGCGCTGCTCGCCGTCGGGGGACTGGGTCGGCGGCAGTGCGCCCCGTACAGCGACCTCGACCTGGTGCTGCTGCACTCCGGGGTGCCCGGCACGGACGAGTTGGCCGCCTCGGTCTGGTACCCGATCTGGGACGCGGGCCTGCGGCTCGACCATTCGGTCCGCACCGTCGCCGAGGCGCTCTCGGTGGCCCAGGACGACGTCAAGGTCGCCCTCGGACTGCTCGACGCCCGGCTGGTCGTGGGCGACCAGGCCCTGGCCGACGGGCTGATCCGCACCGCCGCCGACCACTGGCGGCGCACCGCCGTCCGGCACCTGCCCGGTCTGCGCGAGGTCACCGAAGCCCGTTGGCAGGCCCACGGTGAGTTGGCGTTCCTGCTGGAGGGTGACCTCAAGGAGGCCGCCGGCGGTCTACGCGACGTGGGGCTGCTGCGGGCGATCTCCGCGGCCGGCATCACCGACGCGCTGCGCCCCGCCGTACGCGCCGCCCACCTGCGTCTGTTGGACACCCGCGACGCGCTGCACCAGCAGGTCGGCCGACGGGTCGACCGGCTCGTCGCCCAGGAGCGCGACGGAGTGGCCGTCCTGTTGGGTCTGGAAGACGGCGACGCCCTGCTGCGCCGGGTCGCCGGTGATGCCCGCACGGTCAGCCACGCCCTGGACGACGCCTTCCGGGCCGCGGACCGGCTGCGGTCCGGCCGATCCCGGGGCGGCAACGGCCGCCCTGCTCGCCGCCCGGTCGCCCGAGACGTGGTCGAACACGACGGCGAACTGGTGCTCGCCCGAACGGCGATCGGGGCACGCCCCGACCCGAGCCTCTCCCTGCGGGTGGCCGCCGCGTCGGCCACGACCCGACTCCCCATCGCTCGGGCCACCTGCGAGTGGCTGGCGGCGTACTGCCCGCCACTGCCCGCCCCCTGGCCGGCCGAGGCCCGGGCCGCGCTGACCACGCTGCTCGGCGCCGGTCCCGGCCTGGTGCCGGCCTGGGAGACCTGCGACCGGTACGGGCTGGTCGACGGCTGGCTGCCCGAGTGGACCCGGCTGCGCAGCCTGCCCCAGCACAACCCGGTGCACCGCTTTACCCTCGACCGGCACCTCGTGCAGACCGCGCACGAGGCCAGCCGGCACGCCCGCGAGGTGGAACGCCCCGACCTGCTGCTCCTCGGCGCCCTCCTGCACGACATCGGCAAGGGCCTCCCCGGTGACCACAGCACCGTCGGTGTGCCCGTCGCCGAGGCGGTGGCCACCAGGATCGGTCTGCCCGCCCCGGAGGTCGAGCTGATCGGCAAGCTCGTCCGGCTGCACCTGTTGCTGCCCGACGTGGCCACCCGCCGGGACCTCTCCGACCCGGTCACCATCGCCTCGGTGGCCGAGGCGGTCGGCGACACCGGCACCCTCGAGCTGCTGCACGCGCTGGTCCGCGCCGACGCGGCGGCGACCGGGCCGGCGGCCTGGTCCGACTGGAAGGGTCGACTGGTCGCCGAGTTGGTCGCCCGGGTGCGCACCGCGCTGGACACCGGCGTACTGCCCGAGCCACCCGCCCCGGACCCGGCGTTGCTGGCCGGGCCGCTGCCGGTCGTGCACCTGACCGGGGACCGGGTGTCGGTCGCCGCGGCCGACCGGCGTGGTCTGCTCGCCACGGTGGCCGGCTGCCTGGCGTTGCACCGGCTGGAAGTGATCTCCGCGGACGCCTCCGCCGTCGACGGCCGGGCCCTGGTCGAGTGTCGGGTGCAGCCCCGCTACGGCCTCCCGCCCGACCCGGTCCCCCTCCGTGCCGACCTGCGCCGGGCGGTCGCCGGCGACGTGTCGGTCACCCAACGGCTGCGCGGCCGAGCACTCGCCAGCCGTGGCGGTGGCGCGGCTCCCCGCGTGGTCTGGCACCGCGAGGCGGCCACCGACGCCGTGCTGCTGGAACTGCGCGCCGCCGACGCCGCCGGACTGCTCTACCGGGTCGCCTGCGCGCTCGACGAGGCCGGTGCTCTGGTCCGCGCGGCCCGCATCTCCACCCTCGGCGCCGACGTGGTGGACGCCTTCTACCTGGTCGGGGGTTGGCCCGACGACGCCACCCGGGCCCGCCTGGAGGCCGCGGTGCTCGCCGCCGTCTAACCCCCCACTCCCGCGCCGATCTTGTACTTACTGTCCCCGCATACCGCGCAGAAGACGCATTGCGACGACACAAACTGCAAGATCGCGGGGGTGGGGGTACGCCCGGGGGCGTAGCGGCGGTGCCGCTCGTGGGCGCACGTGAAGGGGCGTCGGCGCGGGCAGAATGACGGCCATGCGACGAGTCGGGCAGTGGCGGTGGCCGGAGGTGGCGGCGGATGCCGCGCTCGCCCTGGTGCTGCTCGGGTTCGGGCTGCTCGCCACCGGTCTGGCCGGAGACAATCAGCCGGGGTCGAGGCCGGTGGACGCCGCCAGTCGGCTGCTGCTCGCCATCGCCGCGCTCGCCATGGTGGTTCGGCGCCGTACTCCGGTCGCCACCCTCGCCGTGGTCACCGTGGCCACCTCGACGTATCTCGTGCTCGGCTATCCGTACGGGCCGATCCTGGTCACGTTCCTGATCGCGGTGTACACCGTGGCGGTGCGGCTGCCGGTGCGCCCGGCGGCGCTCGCCACCGGTGGGGCGTTCGTCCTGTTGTTGGCGCACGTCTTCGTCGGCCGGGGACCGGCTCCGGGTTGGGCGGGAGTGCTGCCCGCGTCGGCCTGGGTGGTCGTACCGTTCGCGGTGGGGGTGGTGGTGCGGGTGAGTCGTGAGGCGGCCGCGCGTACCCGTGCCGAAGAGGCCCGCAGTCGTGCCGAACAGGCTCGACGGCAGGCCGACGAGGAGCGGCTGCGGATCGCGCAGGAGGTGCATGACGTGGTGGGGCACGGGCTCGCCGCGATCAGCATGCAGGCGGAGATCGCCCTGCACCTGTTGCCGAAGCGACCGGAGCAGGCGGAGGTGGCCCTGACCGCGATCAGCCGGACCAGCCGCGAGGCGCTGGACGAGCTGCGGGTCACCCTGGGCGCGGTGCGGCGGGGCGCGGAACGCGAACCGGTACCCGGCCTGGCCCGGCTCCCCGCGCTGCGCGACCGGCTCGCCGGAGCCGGGCTCGCCGTCGACGTGCGCGTAATCGGTGACCCTCGGGAGTTGCCGGCCGCGGTGGACCTGGCCGCGTACCGGGTGGTGCAGGAGGCGTTGACCAACGTGCTGCGGCACGCCGGGGTGGCGAGCGCGCAGGTGACCGTGGGCTACCGCAAGGACGAGGTGACCGTCGAGGTCACCGACCGGGGGACGGGTGCCGGACGCGCCGGGACAGCTCCCGCCGACGACGAGAGCGGGCACGGTCTGGCCGGGATGCGGGAACGGGTCGCGGCGCTGGGTGGGCGGTTGGCCACCGGGCCGCGCGCCGGCGGCGGGTTCCGGGTGTATGCCGCGCTCCCCGTGGAGCCGGCGACGTGATCCGGGTGTTGGTCGCCGACGACCAGGACCTGGTTCGGCTCGGGCTGCGCGCGCTGGTGGAGAGCGAGGACGACCTGGCGTTGGCCGGCGAGGCGTCCGACGGGCTGCGGGCGGTCGAGTTGGCCCGTCGGGAACGGCCGGACGTGGTGCTGATGGACATCCGGATGCCCGGTATCGACGGCATCGAGGCGACCCGCCGCATCGTCGCGGACCCCGACCTGACCGGTACGCGGGTGGTGGTGCTCACCACGTTCGAGCTGGACGAGTACGTCTTCGACGCGTTGCGGCACGGTGCGAGTGGCTTCCTCACCAAGGACACCCGACCGGCCGAGTTGCTGCGGGCGATCCGGCTGGTCGCCGAGGGGGAGGCGCTGCTGTCGCCGTCGGTGACCCGCCGGGTGGTGCGGGAGTTCGCCACCCGGCCGTCCCGGGTGCTGCGTCCGCACCCCCGGCTGGACTCGCTGACCGATCGGGAGCGTCAGGTCGTCGGCCTGGTCGGTGAGGGGCTGAACAACGAGGAGATCGCCGTGCGGCTGGTGGTCAGCCCGGCGACCGCGCGGACCCACGTCAGCCGGGCGATGGGCAAGCTGGGCGCCCGGGACCGGGCCCAGCTCGTCGTCTTCGCGTACCAGTCGGGTTTGGTGTCGGGGTGAGACCCCGGGCCGGGCGACAGCGGCCCTGCGGCCGGGCGGCTACCCTAGCGGTGGCCGGACTCCGCAGTGCCGGTCGCGTTGTGCCCGCCGGAACACTGACAAACGGGATGTTCGCGTGTTTGACACCTTGAGTGACCGCCTGTCCGGGATCTTCACCAAGCTCCGCGGCAAGGGACGGCTCACCGACGCCGACATCGACGCCACCGCGCGCGAGATCCGTCTCGCGCTGCTGGAGGCGGACGTCGCGCTGCCGGTGGTCAAGGGCTTCATCGCGGCCGTCAAGGAGCGCGCCCGCAGCGCCGAGGTCTCCCAGGCACTGAACCCGGCCCAGCAGATCATCAAGATCGTCAACGAAGAGCTGATCAACGTGCTCGGCGGCGAGGGGCGGCGGCTCCAGTTCGCCAAGCAGCCCCCCACGGTGATCATGCTGGCGGGTCTCCAGGGTTCCGGTAAGACCACCCTGGCCGGCAAGCTGGCCCGCTGGCTCAAGGGCCAGGGGCACCAGCCGCTGCTCGTCGCCGCCGACCTCCAGCGCCCCAACGCCGTCGGGCAGCTCCAGGTGCTCGGTGGCCGGGCCGGCGTCGAGGTGTACGCCCCGGAGCCCGGCAACGGCACCGGCGACCCGGTGCAGGTGGCCCGCGCCTCGATCGAGCACGCCAAGCGTGCCGCCCGCGACATCGTCATCGTCGACACCGCCGGCCGGCTCGGCATCGACGCCGAGATGATGCAGCAGGCCGCCGACATCCGCGACGCCGTCTCGCCGGACGAGGTCATCTTCGTCATCGACGCGATGGTCGGTCAGGACGCCGTCCGCACCGCCGAGGCGTTCCGCGACGGCGTCGGCATCACCGGTGTGGTGCTCTCCAAGCTCGACGGCGACGCCCGTGGTGGTGCCGCGCTGTCGGTCCGCGAGGTCACCGGGCAGCCGATCCTGTTCGCCTCCACCGGTGAGAAGTTGGAGGACTTCGACGTCTTCCACCCCGACCGGATGGCCAGCCGGATCCTCGGCATGGGCGACGTCCTCACTCTGATCGAGCAGGCCGAGCAGGCCTTCGACTCCGATCAGAAGGAGAAGATGACCGCCAAGCTGATGGGCGGTGAGCAGTTCACCCTGGACGACTTCCTCGACCAGCTCATCGCGGTGCGACGGATGGGCCCGATCGCCAACGTGCTGGCCATGATGCCCGGCATGGGGCAGATGAAGGACCAGCTCGCCGACCTGGACGACAGCCACTTCGACCGGGTCACCGCGATCATCCGGTCGATGACCCCGGGCGAGCGGACCAACCCGAAGATCATCAACGGCTCCCGCCGGGCCCGCATCGCCAACGGCTCCGGGGTCACCGTGATGGACGTCAACCAGCTGCTCAACCGCTTCGCCGACGCGCAGAAGATGATGAAGCAGATGGGCGGCATGATGGGCCTGCCCGGCGGTGGCCGCCGTAAGGCGACCAAGTCGCCGAAGAACAAGCGCAAGGGCACCAAGGGCGGCGGTCGTCCACGCACCGGGGCCGGCGCCGGCATCCCGGGCGGCTTCCCGGGTGGCATGCCGCAGCTCCCGCCGGGGATGGACCCGAACGACCTCGCCGGCGGCCAGGGCCTGCCGCCCGGCTTCAAGCTCCCGAAGATCGACTTCAACAAGCTCGGCAAGGGTGGCGACAAGGGCCCGCGCTGACGCGTGTTGGTGACGGCAGGCGACTGATCCGGCGCTTAGGGTGATGTCGCCCTCTGGAAGGAGATGTCATGACCGCAGCCCCGATCCTGCCGGAGCGGCACGAGTGGACGGTCGACGACCTCGGTGACCTACCGAAGGACCTTCCGTACGAACTGATCAACGGAAGGTTGATCGTGCCGTCGCCCACTGCCGTGCACCAAGATCTCTGTGTCCGACTGCTGCTGGCTGTCGAAGTCAACTGCCCGCCGGAGTACCTGGTCAGCATCGACCTGTCGATGCGGGTCGACCGGCGCAACGAGCCACGTCCCGACGTGGTGGTCATCCGCCGCAAGCACGCCGGCCGGTCGCCCGTCCCGGTGGAGGACGCCCTGCTCGCCGTGGAGGTCGTCTCACCGACCTCCACCTTCCGCGACATGTACGACAAGGCGAAGGTCTACGCGCACGCCGGCGTCCGGTCCTACTGGGTGGTGGACCCGCTCCAGGAACGCGTCACGCTCACCGAGTACACCCTCGGGTCGACCCGTGAGTACGAACAGGTCGCCCACACCGAGGACCTGTTCGTCACCGAGCGCCCCTGGAAGGTCTCCGTGGACCTGCCCGCGCTGACCACCCGGAAGAACCACCTGCTCGCCCCCGACGAGGAGTGATCGGGTAGGACTGTGCGCATGGCCCTTCATGTGCGCGGCGTGCTGCTCCCCGACGACGAGGTCCGGGAACTCTGGCTGGTCGGCGACCGGGTGACCTTCACCCCGGTGCCCGGCGCGGAGACGGTGGTCGACGGCGGCTTCGTGCTGCCGGGGCTGGTCGACGCGCACTGCCACATCGGCATCGCCCGAGGTGGCGCCCCGATCACCTCGCTCGACCAGGCCCGCGAGCTGGCCCACATCGACCGGGACGCCGGAGTGCTGGCGATCCGCGACGCCGGCTCGCCGTACCCGTACCCGGAACTCGACGACGAGCCGGGCCTGCCGCGACTGGCCCGCGCGGGCCAGCACGTCGCCCCGCCGAAGCGCTACCTGCGCGACATCGGCGTGGAGGTCGACGCGACCGAGGTGGCCGCGACGGTGGCCGCGCAGGCCCGGGCCGGCAACGGCTGGGTCAAGCTGGTCGGCGACTGGATCGACCGGGGCGTGGGTGACCTGGCGCCGGCCTGGGACGCGGACACCCTCACCGCGGCCGTGCGCGCGGCACACGACGCCGGGGTACGCGCCGCGGTGCACACCTTCTCCGAGTCGGCCGTCGAGATCATGGTGCGAGCCGGCGTCGACTCGGTGGAGCACGGCACCGGGCTGAGCCTCGACCTCATCGACGAGATGGCCCGCCAGGGCACCGCGCTCGTCCCCACAATGATCAACATCGCGACCTTCGGAGGCATCGCCGAGCAGGCGCAGGGCAAGTTCCCGGGGTACGCCGAGCACATGCTCACCCTGCGCGACGGCTTCCCCGAGGTGGTCCGCGCCGCGCACGAGGCGGGCGTGCCGATCTACGTGGGCACCGACGCCGGCGGCGGCATCGACCACGGGCTGGCCGCCGAGGAGATGCTGCTGCTGCACGAGCGGGCCGGCATGGCACCCATCGACGTACTCGCCGCCGCCTCCTGGGGCGCCCGCGCCTGGCTCGGCTTCCCCGGCCTGGTCGAGGGCGGCCTCGCCGACCTGACCGTCTACCCCGAGGACCCCCGCAGCGACCTGCGCGTCGTCCGGGCCCCGTCCCGCACGATCCTCCGCGGCCACGTCATCCGCTGACCCCCCGCAAGCGCGCCGCGCTCCGTGCGTGGCGTCGCGTGGCATGGCGTGGCGTGGCGTGGTGTGGCGTCGCGTCGCGTCGCAATATCACGCTCGAAGCAGGATGTAGTGGCCTCGGGCACGGGGGATGCCACTACATCCAGGGCAACACCGTTGCGTTAGCGATCGGTTGCTGGGCGCAAGGGCACGGTGAACCCAGGTCCGTCACTCCAGAAACGCCCCGCCCGCGCCGATCTTGCAGTTTCGGTGGCCGATATGTGCGGAATACCCTCTTATGTCGCGACAGTAAACGCAAGATCGCGGAGGAGGGGCAGCCTGCCCTCGTCGATGATGGAGTTACGGTGCCTGGTTGGCTCGATGCGGGCACTTTGCCACCCATCACAACTCCATGATTGACGGGACAGCGCGGGGTTGACGAACAGCCACTCCGTCTAACGCAACGGTGTTGACATCCAGGGTCGAGCGCGATCTTGCGGCACGAGGCGAGATCAACGAGGAAGATCCGCGCAACATCAGGGATGTTGCTGCCTCCCGCGCGCCGCAGGCAGCAACATCGGGGAAGTTGCTCGGATCTTGCTGCGGGCTGCGGGCTGCGGGCTGCGGGCTGCGGGCTGCGGGCTGCGGGCCTGCGCGGCGCAGGGCCTGCGGGGGTGCGGGGCCTGCGGGGGTGCGGGGCCTGCGGGGTGCGGGGAATGCGGGGTGGGGCCTGCGCGGGGTGTAGGGCCTGCGGGGTGCGGGAGCGTGCCCGGTGCCGACTTGTGGGGCTTCGGGGAGGGTCTCAGCGGGGCGGGCGGGCGGCTGACATGAAGAGGTGCACGGCCAGGTCGGCGAGGGCGGTCGCGGTCTGCTCGATCGGTTCCCGGGGGAGGACGATGTGGCTGACCACCAGGCGGACGATGGTGTCGGCGGCGAAGGCCAGCGTGGTCGGGTCCGCCCCCGGCAGGTGGTCGCCGGCCCAGTCGATCAGCGCGCCGGACGCCTCGGTGAGCACCACCTCGGCACGGGTGGTGAGGTACGGCAGTAGCTCGTCCGACCCGCCCCGGGCGCTGGTCAGGATCGCCTTGACCAGCGGGTTGTCCGCTGCGGTGGCGAGGGTGTGTGCGATGGCGGCGTACGCGCCGGCGCGCACGTCGGAGCCGTGTGCGAGCAGCGCGTCGCGAACATCGCCGACGAATCGGTCCACCTCGGCGCGGGCGAGTGCCTCGGCCAGCCCCGCCTTGCTACCGAACTCGTTATAGACGGTCTGTCGGCTCACCCCGGCCGTGGTGGCCACCCCGCCCATCCGGACCGCGTCCCACCCGGCGGCGATGGTCCGGGCGCGGGCGGCGTCCACGATCGTGTCCCGCAGCCGTTGGCGAGGGGCGTCAGTCGATGCAGCCATGGTGGTCGAATTCTACGGGCGAGCCGCCAGCGCAGCGGGACGGCGCGGGCGCGACGCGGTCCCGGCACGACGCACGGCGCGACGCACGGCGCGACGCGGGGCACGCTGCGACGCGGGGCACGCTGCGACGCGGGGCGACTCCCGGGCGCGGTGTCCGCCCGCGCGGCGCATAGGATGTGCGGTCATGGCACGCGTGCTCACTCCCCGTGCGGAGGATTTCCCCCGCTGGTACCAGGACCTGATCGCCAAGGCGAAGCTGGCCGACAACGGCCCGGTTCGCGGCACCATGGTCATCCGACCGGCCGGCTACGCCATCTGGGAGCGGATGCAGCTCGAGATGGACGCCCGGATCAAGGCGGCGGGTGCGGAGAACGCGTACTTCCCGCTGTTCATCCCGGAGAGCTACCTCAAGCGTGAGGCCGAGCACGTCGAGGGCTTCTCGCCGGAGCTGGCGGTGGTCACGCACGGTGGCGGCAAGCCGCTCGCCGAGCCGGTGGTGGTACGCCCCACCAGCGAGACGGTCATCGGCGAGTTCATGGCCAAGTGGATCGACTCGTACCGGGACCTGCCGCTGCTGCTCAACCAGTGGGCGAACGTGGTCCGGTGGGAGCTTCGCCCGCGGATCTTCCTGCGTACCAGCGAGTTCCTCTGGCAGGAGGGGCACACCGCGCACGCCACCCGTGAGGATGCCCGGGCGTACGCGCGGCGGATCCTGCACGAGGCGTACGAGGACCTGATGGTCAACGTGATCGGCATTCCGGTGGTGGTCGGCCTGAAGACGGCGCGGGAGCGCTTCGCCGGCGCGACGGCCACGTACACCTGCGAAGGCATGATGGGTGACGGCAAGGCGTTGCAGCTGGGCACCAGCCACGAGCTGGGCCAGAACTTCGCCAAGGCGTTCGACATCAGCTACTCCGCGAAGGAGGGCGGCCGGGAGCACGCCTGGACCACCTCCTGGGGCACGTCGACCCGGATGCTCGGTGGCCTGATCATGGCGCACGGCGACGACAACGGTCTGCGCGTGCCGCCGCGGCTGGCCCCGATCCAGGCGTACGTCATGATCGTCAAGGATGGCGAGGGCGTCGCGGAGGCGGCGGCCAAGCTGCGCGACGGCCTGCGCGACGCCGGTGTCCGGGTCGCGCTCGACGACCGGACCGACACCCCGTTCGGCCGCCGGGCCGTCGACGCCGAGCTGCGTGGCTATCCGGTACGCGTCGAGGTCGGCCCTCGTGACCTGGCCGCCGGTAACGCCGTGGTGGTGCGCCGCACCGACGGGTCGAAGACCCCGACGCCGGTGGCCGACGTGGTCGCCGCGGTGCTGGCCGCCCTGGAGACCGATCAGCAGGTGCTACACGACCAGGCGCTGGCGAACCGCGAGGCGCGCACGGTGGACGTGGCCACCCTGGCCGAGGCGATCGAGGCCGCCGCGACCGGCTGGGCGCGGGTGCCGTGGTCGGCGGTCGGCGTGGCCGGCGAGGCCGAGGCGAACGGTCAGGGCGTCACGGTGCGCTGCCTGCTGCGCGCCGACGGCTCGGTGCCGGACTCCGAGGACGAGCCCGACCTGATCGCCATCCTCGCCCGCGCCTACTGAGGTGCGGCCGGGCAACCCGATCGACCGGTTCGAGCCGGGCCGGCTGATTCTGCACCGGAACGTGCGGCATGGGCGGATCGGGTGGGTCCGACCGGCTCGCGTGGTCAGCGACGACGAGCGGGGCCTGCTGCTGTGGATCGCCCGGGACTCGCCGGTGGCCCACGAGGTGACCGAGGAAGGGCTGGGGGCGCGGTCGATGCCGTTCGCCCAGTGGGTTTCGTCGACGTACCGGGTGGCCCAGGGGCGCTGGAACGGCCCGCCGGTGCTGAAGTTCCTGCCCACCGGGGCGGCGCACTCCGTCTGGTGGTTCCGGGACGAGCAGGGTCGGTTCGCCAACTGGTACGTCAACCTGGAGGAGCCCGCTGTCCGCTGGGACGACGGCCCGGTGGCCGGCGTCGACATGGTCGACCAGGATCTGGACGTGGTGGTGCGACCGGACCTCAGCTGGGACTGGAAGGACGAGGACGAGTTCGTCGAGCGGCTCGCCTTCGGTGCGGACTACTGGGTGACCGACGAGAAGGCGGTCCGCGCCGAGGGGGAGCGGGTGATCAGGGTCGCCGAGGCCGGGGAGTTCCCGTTCGACGGCACCTGGTGTGACTTCGTCCCCCCGCCAGAGTGGGGCGTACCGGACAAACTTCCGCCGGGATGGGACCGCCCACCGGTGCGCTGAACGGTGTTCCGGATCACCGGTGACGCGGTGTCCGGGTCCGATGCGGGAGATCGGCATCGGATCTGGCAGAATGGGTCGCTGGTATCCGGCGCGCGTCCGGCGCCCTCTAACCCGGGCACGTCGCCAGTCCACCGAGTAGTCTCCGGCCCAACCCCACTGTGCCGTCGGCGCTCACCCATGCACACCGCCCGTACGGGCCGGTGAGATCGCAACAGGAGCGAAACAACTGTGGCCGTAAAGATCCGGCTCCTGCGGATGGGCAAGATCCGCAACCCGCAGTACCGCATCGTCATCGCCGACTCGCGCACCAAGCGTGACGGCCGGGCGATCGAGTTCGTCGGGGTGTACCAGCCGAAGGAAGACCCTTCGGTCATCGAGGTCAAGTCGGAGCGCGTCCAGTACTGGCTGTCCGTCGGCGCTCAGCCGAGCGAGGCGGTGCAGCGGCTGCTGGAGCTGACCGGTGACTGGCAGAAGTACAAGGGCCTGCCGGCCCCGCCGCCGCTGAAGGTCGCCCCCGAGCGGGCCGACCGCAAGGCGGCGTACGAGGCTGAGGCGAAGGCCGCTGCCGGGCTCGCCCCGGAGACCCCGGCCAAGCCGGCCAAGAAGGCCGCCAAGGCTGCCGAGGCTCCGGCCGAGGCGCCGAAGACCGAGGCTCCGGCCGAGGCTCCGGCCGCTGCCGACGCCGGTGAGCAGGCCTGACATGCCACTGCGTCCGGCGTTGGAGCACCTGGTCAAGGGCATCGTCGACCACCCGGACGACGTCCGGGTGCGGATGGTCGATTCCCGTCGGGGCAAGCGGCTCGAAGTCCGCGTGCACCCGGAGGACCTCGGCACGGTGATCGGGCGGTCCGGCCGGACCGCCAAGGCGCTGCGCCAGGTGATCGGCTCCATCGGCGGGCGCGGGGTTCGCGTCGACATCGTCGACTCGTACTGATGCAACTCGTCGTCGGCAGGATCGGCAAGCCGCACGGGGTCCGCGGTGAGGTCACCGTGGAAGTGCGGACCGACGAACCCGAGGCACGGTTCGCCCCTGGCGCAGTGCTGCGCACTGAGCCAGGGGCGACGCCCCCGCCCGCGCGCAGCACTGAGCCGGGGACGACGCCCGCGCCGGTAGGCGGGCCTGGCGTGCCGTTCCGGGTTCCGGCCGAGCTGACCATCGAGGATGCCCGCTTCCACCAGGGCCGGATGCTCGTCGCGTTCGACGGCATCCTGGACCGCGACACCGCCGAGGCGCTGCGCGGGACCCTGCTCGTGGTGGACAGCGCCGACGTGGCCCCGCCGGACGACCCGGAGGAGTTCCACGACCACCAGCTGGTCGGGCTGGCCGTGGTGACCCCGGCCGGCGAACGCCTGGGCGAGGTCGCCCGCATCGACCACGCACCCTCGTCCGATCTGCTGGTGCTGCGGCGCCCCGAGGGGCGTACCGCGTTGATCCCGTTCGTCCGGGCGATCGTTCCGGAGGTCGACCTGGCCGGCGGACGTGTGATCGTCGACCCGCCAGCCGGACTGCTCGACCTTTAGGACCACCCCGCATGCGCGTCGACGTCGTGTCGATCTTTCCGGAGTACTTCGCCCCGCTGGACCTGTCGCTGATCGGACGGGCGCGGGCCAACGGCGTACTCCAGCTCGCCGTGCACGACCTGCGGACCTGGACCCACGACGTGCACCGCACGGTCGACGACACCCCCTACGGTGGCGGACCGGGAATGGTGATGCGCCCGGAGCCGTGGGGTGAGGCGCTGGATGCCCTGGCGCCGGCCGAGGCTGCGCCGCCCCGGCTGCTGGTGCCGTCGCCGGCCGGTGCCCCGTTCAGCCAGGCCATGGCGTACGAGTTGGCGGCCGAGCCGCATCTGCTCTTCGCCTGCGGCCGCTACGAGGGGATCGACCAGCGGGTCCTGACGTACGCCGCCACCCGGATGCCGGTCACCGAGGTCTCGCTCGGTGACTACGTGCTCTTCGGCGGCGAGGTCGCGGTCCTGGTGATGCTGGAGGCGATCACCCGGCTGCTGCCGGGGGTGCTGGGCAACGCCGGCTCGCTGGACGAGGAGTCGCACGCGCACGGGCTGTTGGAGGCTCCGATCTACACCAAGCCGCCGAGCTGGCGCGGGCACGACGTGCCGGAGGTGCTGCGCTCCGGTGACCACGGCAAGATCGCCCGCTGGCGGCGCGAGGAGGGTCTGCTGCGGACCGCAGCCCGCCGCCCGGATTTGCTGGCCGCGCTGCCCGCCGATCGGCTCGAGAAACGGGACATCGCGGCCCTGGACCAGGCCGGATTTCAACCTCCGCCGGGAGATGTGGCAAAGTAGGGGGGTTGCCGCATCCGTCCGCGCCCGCGGTCGGCTGCGAGGATCCCCGACCGGGGTCGGCTCGCCGATCACCACCCGGGAATCAGAATCACCCACCCGCGCACCGAGTGACGGTGCGCCGTGAGCCTTACGAGGACGCAGCGATGAACATCCTGGACGCCCTTGACGCCCAGTCGAAGCGGACCGACCTTCCCGACTTCCGGGCCGGTGACACCGTCAAGGTGCACGCCCGCGTCGTCGAGGGCAACCGGTCCCGTGTCCAGATCTTCCAGGGCGTCGTGATCCGCCGCCAGGGTGACGGTCTGCGCGAGACCTTCTCGGTCCGCAAGGTCAGCTTCGGTGTCGGCGTCGAGCGGACCTACCCGCTCAACGGCCCGGGCATCGACCGGATTGAGATCGTGACCCGCGGTGACGTGCGTCGCGCCAAGCTCTACTACCTGCGCGAGCTGCGCGGCAAGAAGGCCAAGATCAAGGAGAAGCGGGAGAAGCAGCCCAGCTGACTTCCCGCTCGCCACGCCGCCCGAGCTGCGCGTATGCCGTACCGACCAGAGCGCACTACCCTGGTCGTACGGGCGCAGCTAGGCGGCGGTCCCGCCCACCTGGCGGGCAGCTGTCCACTACCGCCCGTGGAGCCTCGACGAGGCTCCCGGGCGGTGGTTTTTCTGCGGACCGGGGAGTGGCGTGGTGCAGACGCTTGACGAGGACGGCACCGTCGATCCGTGGCGCCGACGGGCTCGCCGCGTCCGCCGGCAGATGCCCCTCTGGCAGGAGTTGCCGCTGCTGCTGGTGGTCGCGTTCTGCCTCGCGGTGTTGATCCGCACCTTCCTGCTCCAGGCGTTCTTCATCCCCTCCGGCTCGATGGAGGACACCCTCCTCATCGGTGACCGGGTGCTGGTCAACAAGGTCGTCTACGACGTGCGTGACCCGCTGCGGGGCGAGGTGGTGGTCTTCCGGGGCACCGACCGCTGGGCGCCGCAGGTCGACGAGCAGCCGAAACCCGGTGTCGCCGGCCGGCTCGCCCGCACCGTCGGCGACCTGGTCGGGGTGAGCCGACCCGGTGAGAAGGACTTCATCAAGCGGGTGATCGGTCTCCCCGGCGACCGGGTCAAGTGCTGCGACAGTCAGGGGCGGGTGACCGTCAACGGCACGCCGCTCAACGAGTCGTACGTTCTGCGGGACTCACCACTGGACCTGCCGCCCAACCCGTCGGAGTGTCGCTCCCGGCGCTTCGACGAGGTCGTCGTGCCGCCCGGTCAGATCTTCGTGATGGGCGACCACCGGGAGGTCTCCCAGGACGCGCGTTGCCAGGGGCCGGTGCCGATCGACAACGTGGTCGGCCGCGCCTTCATGGTGGTCTGGCCGTCGTCGCGCTGGAGCGCGCTGTCGGTGCCCGCGACGTTCGAGGATGTCTCCGCGCCGGCCACGGCCTCTTCCGGGCAGCCTCCGGCGCGGCCGACTCCGCAGGGCGGTGTGCTGCTGATTCTCCCGTTGGCTGCCGCACTCCGTGGTTCCCGCGCGTTCCGGACGGTGCCGTCCAGCCCGGCAACGTAGGCTCCTTGGCGTGATTGACGAGCAGACCGACAAGCCGCGCAGCTCCTTCTGGAAGGAGCTGCCGATCCTGCTGGGTGTGGCGATCCTGGTCGCGGTGCTGGTCCGCGCCTTCGTGCTGCAGACCTTCTTCATCCCCTCCCCGTCCATGGAAAACACCCTCATGATCGATGACCGGGTGCTGGTCAACAAACTGGTCTACGACTTCCGATCACCGCATCGCGGCGAGGTGATCGTGTTCAAGGCTCCGATCGAGTGGAGCGGCAACCCCGACGGTGAGGACTTCATCAAGCGGGTGATCGGCATCCCCGGCGACCACGTGGTCTGCTGCGACCCGGAGGAGCGCCTGGTGATCAACGGCAAGTCGCTGGACGAGCCGTACATCTTCTCGCGGGACGGGATTCGCGACAAGCCGGCCGACCAGGAGTTCGACATCACCGTGCCGGAGGGCCGGCTGTGGGTGATGGGCGACCACCGCTCGGCCTCCGGTGACTCACTGGAGCACTGGCAGCAGTCCGGGCAGAACATCACCGAGGCCACCATCCCCGAGAAGGACGTGGTCGGGCGGGCGTTCACCGTCTTCTGGCCGGTCAACCGGGCCACCTGGTTGACCGTGCCAGATGAGTTCGACGGCATTCCCAAGCCGTAGACCGACGGGGCGTGGGCGATCCGGCGTCGGTCTGGCAGGCTGGTGCGGTGACCGTGAGCGCGAGGAGTGAGCTTCCGAGCCCCGCAGGCGCGAACAGCGCCGACCGTGTCCACACCCCTCGACGGGCGGCCCGCGTGCTGCTCGTGGACGCGTCCGGCCGGGTGCTGCTGTTCGAGGGCTTCGACCCGGCTCGACCCGGGCACCGCTACTGGTTCACCCCGGGCGGCGGGCTCGACCCGCTGGAGTCCCCGGCGGCGGGCGCGGCCCGCGAGTTGGCCGAGGAGACCGGTCTGCGGCTCGACCCGGCAGAGTTGGGCGAGCCGGTCTGGTCCGACGCGACAGAGTTTTCGTTCGACGGCATCTGGTACCGCCAGGAGCAGGATTTCTTCCTCTTCCGGGTGGACTCCTGGCAGGTGGACACCACGGGCTTCAACGACATCGAGCGGCGCAGCATCGCCGATCACCGCTGGTGGATTCCCGACGAGTTGGTGGCCAGCGGTGACCGGTTCTACCCGCCCGAGTTGCCCGCCCTGCTGACCCGGCTGGGGCAGTCGACCGCCACCGGGCAGGACGAGGCGCCGTGCTGACCCCGCCGCGCACCGTGGTGCGCCGCGAAGCCGGCCTGTATGCCCTGGAGCGGGCGTTGCAGCGGCGTGGCTTCCGGTACGTCGCCGGTGCCGATGAGGCGGGCCGGGGGGCGTGCGCCGGTCCGCTGGTCGCCGCCGCGGCGGTGCTGCCCGAGGGGCGACGCGGCGAGATCGACGGGCTGGCGGACTCGAAACTGCTCACCCCGGCCAGCCGGGAACGGGTCTACGCGGAGGTCGTGGACCGCGCACTCGCGTACGCCGTGGTGGTCATTCCGGCCGAGGAGGTCGACGCCCGGGGCCTGCACGTGTGCAACCTGGCCGCGATGCGCCGCGCGCTCGCCTCGCTCACCACCCGCCCGGAGTACGTGCTGACCGACGGCTTCGGCGTGGACGGCCTGGGCGTTCCGGGGCTGGCGGTGTGGAAGGGCGACCGGGTGGCCGCGTGCGTGGCGGCGGCCAGTGTGCTCGCCAAGGTCACCCGGGACCGGCTCATGGTGGAGCTGGACGGCGTGTTCCCGGCGTACGGCTTCGCCGAGCACAAAGGCTACATCACCCCGGAGCACTCGGCGGCGCTGCGGGAGCACGGTCCGTGCCGGGAGCACCGGTTCTCGTACGTCAATGTCGCCGCGGTCTCCGGCCGCGACGGCCGGCCGCCGCGCGCCCGACGGCCCGGCGGCCACGGCCCGGATGAGCCGATGGAGCGCTCGTGGGCGTCAGGGGGTACCGTCGGCGTGGCGTTGGGCGAGCAGCCTCGGCCTCCGACGCCGGTGGGGGAAGATGTGGCCATGGAAGGCGGAGTGCGATGAGCGCGGAAGATCTCGAGAAGTACGAGACCGAGATGGAGCTGCAGCTCTACCGGGAGTACCGCGACATTGTCCGCCAATTCTCCTACGTGGTGGAGACGGAGCGCCGGTTCTACCTGGCCAACCAGGTCGACCTGCACGTGCGCAACTCCGACGGCGAGGTCTACTTCGAGGTCGAGATGCACGACGCCTGGGTGTGGGACATGTATCGTCCTGCCCGCTTCGTGAAGAACGTCCGAGTGATGACCTTCAAGGACGTCAACGTCGAGGAGCTGGAGAAGCCCGACATCTCGCTGCCCGCCGACTCCGGCTTCGGCGGCTGAGCACAGCCGAGCCGCTGGGCACAGCCGAGCCGCTGGGCACAGCCGAGCCGCTGGGCACAGCCGAGCCGCTGGGCACAGCCGAGCCGCTGGGCACAGCCGAGCCGCTGGGCCGTGCCACGGGCCCCCCACCCGTGGCGTGACGCCCGCCACCGGTCACTCGGCCGGCACCACGACCTCGACCCGCTGCACCAGGTTGTTGGCGAAGCCGCCACGGTTCCACGGTTGCTCGACCGGCTGGGTCCGCCCGGACGCGTCGGTCGCCCGCGCGCCGAGCACGTACCGACCCGGCGTGGCGACCCACTCGTGCCGCCAGCGTCGCCAGGCGAAATCCCCCGCGTCCGCCGGGTCCAGCTCGGCCGGTGTCCAGCTCTCCCCGCCGTCGGTGGTCACCTCCACGGCGACCACCGGCGCGTGCCCGGACCAGGCCCGGCCGTCCAGGGTGCACGGGCCGGGCCGCAGCACCCGGCGGCGGGACATGAAGTCGGGGAAACCGGGCGGGCGGACCAGCGCGCGCGGCTCGATCCGGGTGACCGGGACGCCCGGGTCGTCGGCGTCGCGGCGCACCCGGTAGGCCACCGCGTTCTGGTACCCCTCGAACGGCTCGGTGCGCAGCTCGATGGAGTGCAGCCACTTGACGTGCGCCATGCCGTACCAGCCCGGCACGATCAGCCGCAGCGGCGCGCCGTGCTGCGGCAGCAGGGGAGCGCCATTCATCTCGTACGCCAGCAGCACCTCCTCGCGCAGTGCGTCGGCGACCGGAAGCGCCCGCTGGTAGTCCTGCTCGACCCCGCGCTCGACGCCGTGATCGGCACCGGTGAAGACCACGTCCACGGCGTCCGGGCCGATGCCCGCCTCGCGCAGCAGCGGAGCGAGGGGGGTGCCGGTCCACTCCGCGTTGCCGGCGGCCTCGACCAGCCACGGCTGGCTGACCGGCCGGGGGTGCAGCAGGGCTCGCCCGTTGCCGGCGCACTCCAGGGTCACCTGCCGGGTGACCCGCGGCCGCTCCCGAAGGTCGGCGAGGGTGACCGACAGCGGTCGGTCCACCGCTCCGCCGATACTCAGCGTGTGCGTCGCCGGGTGCAGCTCCGGGATGTCGTAGTGGATCAGCAGGTAGTGCAGCCCGGCCGGGGTGACGTCGTAACGCAGCGCCTCCAACGGGATGCCGTGGTTGCGGGCCGCGAGCTGCAACTCCTCGGCGCTGATCGCCTCGTCCGGCTCCGCCAGCCGGGACGGGCCGCTCACGTCGGCCACCGTGGGCGGGCGGTCGTCGACAGCTGTCATGCAGGGCCTCCCCGGTCCAGGCGGCGGCACCCGCCGCACGCGGCCCAGCCTAGGCCCTCCGTGGCGACCCGGAACGGCCCGGAGGCGCCGGTTGCGCGGGGGGCAGCCAGGAGGAGAGGGAGACTGGTGCTGGGTTCGGTCGGGCGATCATTGAGGATCTTGATGCTTGCGGATGAAGAGTTCTGGCGGTTCGTCGCCGTGCTGGGCGGTCGGCCCGAAACCCAGGACGACCGGCCGTACGAGCGGTTGACCGCCGTGCTGTCAAAAGAGCCGGTGGAGCGGATCATCGATTTCGCCGAGACGCTCGCGTTCACGCTCCACCAACTGGACCGCCGGGTGCTCGCTCAGGCTGTTCCAGCGGGCGCGGACGCGCTGACCGATGACGACTTCCTGTACGCCCGTTGCGCGGTGGTGGTGGCGGGACCGGCGGCAGTCGATGCCGTGCTAACCGACCCGTCGGCGTTCGAGTGTTTCACCAGCGAGGAGGCCGCGCACGCGGAATCGATTCTCGATGTCCCATCCAACGCCTACCAGAAGGTGACCGGCGAGGAATGGGACCACGTCGAGGAGTACGACTACGAGACCGGTGCCAACACGCAGTGGTGGTGACCTCCCGGTCATAACAGATCATCGACGCCGTCGGGTGGTCGTCCACAGCACCGTCGGTTGTCCACAGCCGCGTCGGCCGGGCTGGCGGACGACCCGGCCTCGGCCGGAGGCTGCCGTCATGCGACCGCCATCCCCCGGCTCGATCGGCCGTACCCTGCTGCTCTGCGCCGCCCTTCCCCTCGGGCTGACCGTCCAGCTCTGCGGGCTGGCGGTGCTGGTCGCGGCGATGCCCGGCCAACCACCGACGCCGACCGTGCCGGTCGCCGCCCTGACCGTGCCGGTCGCGGCCCCAGCGCCCGCCGGCCGGTTCCGCTGGCCCCTTGACGGGCCACCTCGACCGGTACGTCGTTTCGACCCGCCGCCCCGACCGTGGCTGGCCGGGCACCGGGGCGTCGACCTGGCGGCCCCGGCGGGAGCGGTGGTCCGCAGCGCGGGGCCCGGCACCGTGCTCTTCGCGGGTCTGGTGGCCGGTCGACCGGTGGTCACCGTGGGGCACGCCGACGGGCTGCGGACCACCCACGAGCCGGTCCAACCCGCCGTACGCACCGGCCAGCCGGTCACCACCGGCGCGCCGCTGGGCGAGCTGCTGCCCGGCCATCCGGGCTGCCCCGCCGAGGCGTGCCTGCACTGGGGGTTGCGCCGGGGCGAGGACTATCTCGACCCGTTGGCCCTACTCGGCCTCGGCCCGGTGCGCCTGCTTCCGGTCCGTCCGGTCAGCGCTGAGCGAGCAGTGCCGGCAGCCGTGCGGCCAGCCGTTCGTACTCGTCGGCGGCGTTGTAGACCTGGCCGGTGAGCCGCAGCCACCCCCGGCCGTTCCAGCTCATCACGGCCACCTCGGTGGCGAGCCGCTCACCGATCCGCGTCTGCAACGCCCGCGCGGCGTCGATCGTGGTGCCCAGGTCGGGTGGCAGCGGAATGATGCGCAGAGACACCCCCGGCCCGCCGGGGTCGGGCAGGTCGGTGGGAGGCACCCCCAGGGCGTCCCCCACCACCCGCTGGCCGTACGCGGCGAGCGCCGCGTTGTGTGCCCGCACCCGGTCGACGCCGAGACTGCGCATCGTGAACAGGCCCGCCGGAGCGGCCAGCCAGGGCGTGTAGTCCAGAGTCGCCTGCCACTCGATCCGAGCCGGGAACCCGGACTCCTGCTCCCAGGACACCACCAAGGGCTCGATCCGGTCCCGCCACTGCGGTGCCACCGCCAGCAGGGCGGTCCCGCGTGGGGCGTACGCCCACTTGTGCAGGTTGCCCACCCAGAAGTCCGCGCCGATGCCGCTCACCGGGGTGGACAGCATGCCCGGGGCGTGCGCGGCGTCCACCAGGACCGGCACGCCGTGTTCCCGGGCCACCCCGACGATGGCCGCGATCGGGAAGAGCTTGGCGGTGGCCGAGGTGAGCTGGTCGACGACGAGCAGCCGGGTCCGCCCGGGGCGCAGGCCCGCCCGAATGGTCTGCACGATCTGCTCGTCGGTGGCGGCCAGCGGGATCGGCAGGACCCGGCTGACCGCGCCGGTGCGGCGGCACTCGCGCTGGATGGTCAGGCTCACCGCCCCGTACCCGTGGTCGGTGCTCAGCACCTCGTCGCCGGCTCGTAGGCCCACCGACTGGAGCACCACGGCGACGCCGGTGGTGGTGTTGCCCACCAGGGCGCTGCCGTCCGGGTCAGCGCCCAAAAAGCCGGCGAGGTGCCGGCGGGTGTGCGCGATCCGGTCGACCAGCCCCTGGGTGAAGAAGCGCAGGGGGTTGGCCTCCATCTCGTCGCGCAGCCGCTGCTGGGCGCGTTGTACGCCGATCGGCACCGCGCCGAACGAGCCGTGGTTGAGGTGGCTGACCGCCGGGTCCAGGGAGAAGAGCAGGCGGGCGCCCGGGATCGGCTCAGGGGGCTGCGGGACGCTCACCTGATGATCGTAACCGTCGGGCTGTCTCGCCTTTCGGCCTCTGATCAGGCGCGCGGATGGGCCTGCCGGTAGGCGGCGCGCAGCCGCTCGACCGACACGTGGGTGTAGATCTGCGTGCTGGCCAGCGACGAGTGACCGAGCAACTCCTGCACGGCGCGCAGATCCGCACCACCCTCCAGGAGGTGGGTGGCCGCCGAGTGGCGCAGCCCGTGCGGGCTGGTTCGGGGTAGTCCGGCGGTCTCGGCGTACGCCCCGACGATCTGCCGCGCGGTCGTCGGGTTGAGTCGACCGCCCCGGGCACCCAGCAGCAGCGCGTCACCGGAGCGGGCGCCCACCATCGCCGGGCGGCCCCGACGCAACCAGTCGTCCAATGCTCGCTGGGCGGGCACCCCGTACGGCACCGAGCGCTCCCGCCCGCCCTTGCCGAACACCCGGATCACCCGCCGGCCGTGGTCGACGTCGCCGACGTCCAACCCGCACACCTCGCTGACCCGTACGCCGGTGGCGTAGAGCAGCTCCAACAACACCCGGTCCCGTAGTGGCACCGCCTCGACCCCTTCCGCCGCGCCTCGTGCTGGCCCGGCTGGTAGGTCCGGGTGAGGTGGGACCGGGTGAGGTGGGTCCGCGAGTGTCCGGTCTACGGGTGCTGTGTCCGTGGGTGGTGGGGCCATGGCCGGCGCTTGCTGGGCTGGTGCTTGCTGGGCTGGTGCCTGCCGGGACGGCGCCTCGACCAGAGCGGCGGCCTGGTCGGCGCGCAGCACGCTGGGCAACTCCCGGTGGGCGCGAGGGCTGGCCAGCGCGGCGCCCACATCGGCGGGGAGCAGCCCGGCCCGGTGCGCCCAGGCGCTGAACGCCCGCGCCGACGCGGCCCGACGGGCCAACGACGTGCGTGCCGCACCGGTGGTGCGCTGGCGCGCCAGCCAACTGCGCAGCACCGACAGGTCCAGCTCGGCGAGGTCGACGCAGCCCATCCGGACGGCGTGGTCGAGCAGCGAGACGAGATCGGTGACGTACGCGCGGACGGTGTGCGCCGACCGGTTACGAACCCGGGACAGGTGCTCGGCGAAGTCGTCGACCGCGTCGCGCAGCGCCGACGGCAGTGCCTGGTGCATCGCGCGGGTGCCCCGGTCGGGTCGACTCATCGTGGTCGCCCCGGCGTGGCGGCCGGTCCAACGGCCCAGGCACCCTGACTCACAGCTGGCACGGCACCAGCCTACGGCCGATCCGCGTACGTCACCGGACACGACGATGCCGCTGTTCACCCCGACTGCCGGCGGTTGCTCCTCTTGATCAGGAAGACGATCAGGCCGGCAACGAGCACGGCGGTCGTGATGAGACAGCAGAGCACGCTGATGTGCCACGGCTTGATTGCACCCATGACCGCGCACCGTACCGGCAAGAGCGGCAGCCCGATGCCCCGCGCACGCTCGCCTCAGACCAGCCCGGACGTCTCCTCCGCTGCCGCACGCTTCGGTTTGGTGGGTGGGGCGAGGGCGTAACCATCCTCGCGACGGACCACCATGGACAGCTCCTCCAGCAGCGACAGCTTGCGCAACGCGGTCCGTACGTCGACACGGGCGCGGGCGGCGAGCCGGTCCACGCCCATCGCGCCCCGGCGGGGCAGCGCCTCCAGCAGGGACCGCGCGTCGTCGTCCAGCACGTCGGCGGGCCGCTGTGGTCCGCGCGCCAGCGGGGCCAGGTCCGCGCCGATCCGGCCCACCTCCTCCAGCACGTGCGCCACTCCGGTGACCAGCCGCGCCTTGGGGTGCTCGCGCAGGAACTCGTGCGCACCGACGGACATCGCCGAGGTCACCGGCCCCGGCACCACCATGGCCACCCGATTGGCGTAGATGGCTCGGCGCGCGGTCTGCGTCGCGCCACTGCGCGCCGACGCCTCCACCACGACGGTGCCCAGGGTGCCTGCGGCGATCACCCGGTTGCGGATCAGGAACCGGGGTCGCAGCGGCTCGGCGCCCGGCGGCCACTCACTGACCAGCAGCCCGGTGTCGGCGATCCGGTCGAAGAGCGCGGTGTTGCCCATCGGGTACGGCCGGTCCAGCCCGCAGGCGAGCACCGCCACGGTCAGCCCGCCCGCGTTGAGGGCGCCTCGGTGGGCGGCGGCGTCGATGCCGAACGCCCCACCGGACACGACGGTCCAGTCCCGCTCCGCCAACCCGTACCCCAGCTCGGTCGCCACGTGCTGGCCATAGCCGGTGGCCGCCCGCGCGCCGACCACGGCCACCGAGCGATCCAGGGCCTCGCCGAGCGGCCAGCTTCCGCGTACCCAGAAGCAGAGCGGTGGGGCGGTCTCACCGTCCACCCGCCGGCTGACGTCCGGCAGGCGCAGCGTGGCCAGGCCGGCGACCTGGGCCGGCCACTCCTCGTCGTCCGGTGTGACCAGGCGGGCACCCAGCCGGTCCGCCCGCTCCAACGCCTCCGCCGCCACCGCCCGTGCGTCGCCGGCCGCCGAGCGTGCGGCGACCGTGGTGTGCAGCCAGCCGTCCGGGCTGCCGCCGTCGAGCAGCAGATCCAGGGTCGCCACCGGACCGTGTCGTTCGACCAGGCGGTGCACCGCGCGAGTACCCGGCTCTGCCAGCCAGGTCAGGGCGACCCGGGCCAGCCTTCGTTCCTCCTCGGCGCTCACGTCGCCTCCCCCGTTCGTAGTTGCAGCGCTTCCCGGACGTCGTCCCGGTCCGGCCGGTGCCGGCCGTCGAGATCGGCGATGGTCCAGGCCATCCGGATCACCCGGTCGAAGCCGCGCGCGGACAACGAGCCGGAGTCGAGCCGGCCCCGCAACTCGGCGGTGACCCGGGCCGGCAGTCGCCACGGCGGTCGGCGCAGGTGCGGGCCGTCCACCTCGGCGTTGAGTCGTCGGCCGAGCTCGGCCCACCGGGTGGCCGCCGCCTGCCGCGCCGTCGCCACCCGGGCGGCGACCGTCGCCGATGGCTCGACGTCGCCGTCGGTGGCCATCAGCTCCGCCGCCCGCACCGGCATCAGCCGCACCTGGACGTCGATCCGGTCGAGCAGCGGCCCGGAGAGCCGGCCCAGGTAGCGGCGGCGGACCAGCGGGCTGCACTCGCAGTGCGCGTCGCCGGACGGCTTCGCGCACGGACACGGGTTGGCCGCCAGTACCAACTGGGTCCGGGCCGGGTACACGGTGCCGCCCCCGCTGCGGCTGAGCTGGATGTGGCCATGCTCCAGTGGCTGGCGCAACGCCTCCAGCGCGCCCTTGCTGAACTCGGGAGCCTCATCCAGGAAGAGCACCCCGCGGTGCGCGAGCGACACCGCGCCGGGCCGGGCCAAGCCGGTGCCACCACCGACCAACGCCGGCACGGTCGCGGTGTGGTGTGGCGCCTGGAACGGTGGGCGACGCAGCAATCGCCCGCCCGGCGGCAGCAGCCCGGCGACCGAGTGCAGCGCGGTGACCTCCAGCGCCGCGTCGTCGTCCAGCTCGGGCAGGATCGACGGCAGTCGTTCGGCGAGCATCGTCTTGCCGGCACCCGGAGGGCCGAGCAGTGCCAGGTGGTGCCCGCCGGCCGCGGCGACCTCCAGGGCGCGTCGGCCCATCTGCTGCCCGGCGACGTCGGCGAGATCCGGCCCACCGACCACCGGTGCCGGGACGTCCGCCGGTGGCTCGATCAGCGGGGCGCCGTCGCGAACGAAGGTGACGAGCCGGTGCAGGGTGTCCACGGCGCGCACCCGTACCCCGGGGATCACGGCGGCCTCGGCGGCGTTGCCGACCGGGACGATCACCCGCGCGACGCCGGCCTGGGCCGCGGCGGCGACCATCGGGAGCACCCCGCGCACCGGGCGGACCGTTCCGTCCAGCCCCAACTCGCCGAGGATCACCACGCCCTCCAGGGGAAGCAGTGGCAGCTCACCTGAGCCGCCGAGCAGCGCCGCGGCGATGGCCAGATCGAAGGCCGAGCCGAATTTCGGCAGCGTGGCGGGCAGCAGGTTGAGGGTGATCCGTCGGTTGGGCCAGCGCTGGCCGGAGTTGACCACGGCGGCGCGGACCCGGTCGCGGGCCTCGTGCAGGGCGGTGTCCGGCAGGCCGGAGATCACCACCGCCGGTAGGCCGGCGGCCAGGTCAGCCTCCACCTCGACCAGGTGGCCGGTCACCCCGACCAACCCCACGCAGAGCACCTTCGCGTAGCTCACGGCGCGTCACCGATCCTCCGGGTGCCCATCTCAGAACGCGCCCTTGAGGTGGTCGACCTGCGCCGGACCCAGGTCGGGCAGCCGTACCGACAGCACGTCGAAACGCACCTCGTCCGCGGTCGTACCGGTCTCGGACAGCCATCGCGCGGCGAGCCCTCGCAACCGGCGTGCCTTGGCCGGCACGACCGCCTCCGCCGGGGTGCCGAAGTCGTCACCCCGGCGGGTCTTCACCTCGCAGAAGACGAGCACCGGCCCGTCCCACGCGATGATGTCGATCTCCCCGGCCGCGCAGCGCCAGTTTCGGGCGATCGGGCGCAGCCCCGCCTCGGTCAGGTGCCGGGCGGCGCATCGCTCGCCGTACGCGCCAACCGCCTGGTTCCGCTTCGTCATGGTCGGCACGGTGCCCGCAGGAGTGCGATCGCCGCGACCCGGCGGGGGCCCACCTGTGGACAACGGGTGCGCTGTGGACAGCCGGACGATCAAGCCCACGCTGTGCTACCGGCGTCGCGCCTCCGTCCGAGGGCCGGCACCGCGGGTTGCCGCAGTCCATCGGCCGGCCGCCATGATCAGGTGATGGAAAGTAGGTGTCAGGGCCGCCGCCGACCTACTTTTCATCACCTGATCAAGGTGCGGGGCCGCGGCGGCGCCACCCTGGGCGCGGCTCGTGCCGCGCGCTACGGGTAATCGGCGGGGCTGCCGGCGGGCTGAAATGGCGCGGGCGTGGCCGGTCGCATACGGTGCCTGACGTGGACGGACGACGGAGTTTCCCGGAAGATCAGGAGTCGCGCTGGTACCCCGACGAGCGGGGTCGCGGTTACGGCGAGTCGGAGTGGCGCGGTGCGGGCGAGCCGCGATACCGGGACAGCGAGATCCCCGAGCAGCGTGGCACGGAGGACGGCCGCTCCGTCGAGGACACCGGCGTCGGCCGCCGCCGGGAGCCGGACTCGGGACGCTTCGGCGCCGTCGACGCGGGCCGCTTCGGCGGTACGCCTGAGTCGGACTCCGGTCGCTTTGGCGCCCTGGACGTCGAGAGCGGCCGGTTCGGTGCGAGTGAGGCTGATTCGGGACGATTCGGTGCGGTCGACCCCGGAGCAGACGCCTACCGGGCCACCCGGTCGTGGCGGGCGGATCGGGACCCCTCGGAGACCTCCGGTGAGCTGCCCGGACGCCGGGCTGCCCGGGAGTCGACCGATGCGGGATCCCCGCTGACCAGCGCCACACCGGAGGCGGCCCGCGACACCGCGTCGCCGGCCGTCGCCCCGCCGGCCAGCGTGCTCGCTGACCAGGCGCGTCCCGCGCCGCTCGGCGGGTACCCGATCATCGAGCCGACCCGGGGCGGCGGCGACACGCCGCACCCGCTGGAGATGCCGACCGGCCCGATGCCGGGGATCGGCCCCCGCCCCGACCTGCCCGTGAGCGAGCCGCCGGCGTATCCGCCAGCCGTCGATGGCGTCTATCGGACCCGTCGTCCGGTGCTGGCCGTACTCTTCGCCCTGCTGGTCTTGATCTTCGAGGTTCCCGCACTGCGGGTGCTGCTGGCGGGCGTGACCGGCGATCCGGTGGACGCCGGGAACGTGGTGGTCGGTATCGCCCTGGTTGCCGGACTGCCGATCTTCGCAACCGGGCTGTACGGGCTCCGAACCGGAGGTCTGGCGCTGGCCGACAGCGGCCGGGGCTGGCTCCGCCCGCCAACGGCCTACCTGACCGTCGGGCTGGTGCTCTTCCTCGCCGCCGCGCTCGCCGCCGGCTGACCTGGCCCGGCCTGCCCCGCTGGCTGACCTGGCCTGGCCTGCCCCGCCGGCTGACCCGGCCTGGCCTGCCCCGCCGGCGGCGCGCGCCGGCGATCCGGACAACAACCAGGAAGACGATCCGGACAACCAGGAAATAGTGGCCTCCGACGACGCGGCGGCCACTATTTTCACGACCTAGCGCGATCGTGTCAGCAACTCGCGCGGCGGAGCAGCACCCCAGACGCACCCCGGGGCGGCTCAACGCGGTAGGGGCGTACACTGGCCAACTGGCGACCGCCTCGTGCGGTCGACCTCGCGCGCCCTCTTCACGAATCGTCGTGGAGCGACGGCCTCCCTGGTCCCGATCTTGATCGGGTCCACCATGGGTCGGCGACCAGGCGCCAGGACGCCCGGCCACCGGCCGGGCGTGACAACCAGGGACCTTGAGGAGTACCCCAACCATGGCCGTCGTGACCATGCGTCAGCTGCTGGAGAGCGGTGTCCACTTCGGGCACCAGACCCGGCGCTGGAACCCGAAGATGAAGCGCTTCATCATGACCGAGCGCAACGGCATCTACATCATCGACCTGCGGCAGACCCTCGAGTACATCGAGAAGGCGTACGAGTTCGTGCGTGGGACCGTCGCCGAGGGTGGCAGCATCCTGTTCGTCGGCACCAAGAAGCAGGCCCAGGAGGCGATCGCCGAGCAGGCGACCCGGGTCGGCCAGCCGTACGTGAACCACCGCTGGCTCGGTGGCATGCTGACCAACTTCCAGACCGTGTACAAGCGCCTTCAGCGGATGAAGGAGCTGGAGGCCCTGGGTGACCTCAGCGGCACCGCCGCCGGGTACACCAAGAAGGAGACCCTGCAGCTCTCCCGCGAGAAGATCAAGCTGACCCGCACCCTCGGTGGTCTGCGGGACATGCAGAAGCTCCCCGCCGCGGTCTGGATCGTCGACACCAAGAAGGAGCACATCGCCGTCGACGAGGCCCGCAAGCTGGGCATCCCGGTGATCGCGGTGCTGGACACCAACTGTGACCCGGACGAGGTCGACTTCCCGATCCCGGGTAACGACGACGCGATCCGCTCGGCCGAGCTGCTGACCAAGGTCGTCGCCGCCGCCGTCGCCGATGGCCTGATCGCGCGTTCCGGCCGCCGCCGGGGCAACGACGAGAAGCCCGAGGGTGTCGCGAGCGACGAGCCGCTGACCGAGTGGGAGCGCGAGCTGCTCGAGCCGAAGAAGGCCGACGAGTCGGCCGAGCAGCCCGCCGCTGCCGCCGCCGAGCAGCCCGCCACCCCGGAGCAGCCGGCGCAGGCCGCCACCGAGCAGCCGGCGGCAGCCACCGCGGAGTGATCGCACCGTCGCTGCCCCGCTGTCCGTTTTCCCGGACGGCGGGCAGCGGCGGCACGCCGGGCACGATCAGCCCGGATCCGGGTAACCGGCACCTCTGACCATCCACACGCCGTCTCAACACCGAAGAGAGAGCCATGTCCCAAATCACCGCCGCGGACGTCAAGAAGCTCCGCGACCTCACCGGCGCCGGCATGATGGACAGCAAGAAGGCGCTGACCGAGGCCGAGGGCGACTTCGACAAGGCCATCGAGATCCTGCGCGTCAAGGGCGCCAAGGACGTCGGCAAGCGGGCCGGCCGTACGGCCGCGAACGGCCTGGTCGCCCACTCCGGCAAGGCGCTGCTCGAGCTCAACTGCGAGACCGACTTCGTCGCCAAGACCGAGTCGTTCATCGCGCTGGCCCAGCAGCTGGTCGAGCACGGGGAGCGCTCCGGCGCGAACTCCGCCGAGGAGCTGCTCGCCACCGAGCTCGACGGCAAGGTCGTCGCGGACCTGATCCAGGAGCAGTCCGCCAAGATCGGCGAGAAGCTGGTGCTCAACCGGTTCGCCCGGGTCGAGGGCACCACCGCCGTCTACCTGCACCGCAAGGCCCAGGACCTGCCGCCGTCCGTTGGTGTGCTGGTGTCGTACACCGGCAAGACCGACGAGGCCGGCGACGCCGACGCCCGTGGTGTGGCCATGCAGATCGCCGCGATGCGGCCGAAGTACCTCACCCGGGACGAGGTTCCGGCCGAGGTCGTCGAGTCCGAGCGGCGCATCGCCGAGCAGACCGCCCGCGAGGAGAACAAGCCCGAGGCGGCCCTGCCGAAGATCATCGAGGGTCGGGTCAACTCGTTCTTCAAGGACTACGTCCTGATCGAGCAGGCGTCCGTGGCCGACAACAAGAAGTCGGTGAAGCAGCTGCTGGCCGAGGCCGGCATCGAGGTCACCCGCTTCGTGCGGTTCGAGGTCGGCCAGGCCTGAGCCGCCATCGGGCGCCGCTGGCGCCCGTGGGCAGAAGACGTCAACGAGGAGGCCGCCGGTGTACGTGACAGGCACCGCGGCCTCCTCGTCACATAGGGTCAGCAGCGGCAGGTTCGCGGTACGCGCCGCACGGGGCGTGCGCGTGGGGAAGGGCGGGGCGGATGACGCAGGTTGTGAGTGACCGGACGCTGGAACTGGACGACCCGACGGCACCGCCGCCGGGGCGCGCCCGCCGGGTGGTGCTGAAGCTCTCCGGCGAGGTGTTCGGTGGCGGCGCTATCGGCGTCGACCCGGACGTCGTCCAGGCCATCGCCCGGCAGATCGCCACCGTGGTCCGCCGCGGCGTACAGGTCTCCGTGGTGGTTGGCGGTGGCAACTTCTTCCGTGGCGCGGAGCTGCAGAAGCGTGGGATGGACCGGGCCCGCGCCGACTACATGGGCATGCTCGGCACCGTGATGAACTGCCTCGCTCTCCAGGACTTCCTGGAGAAGGAGGGCATCGAGACCCGGGTGCAGAGCGCCATCACGATGGCCCAGGTCGCCGAGCCGTACATCCCGCTGCGGGCGATCCGGCACCTGGAGAAGGGCCGCGTGGTCATCTTCGGTGCCGGCGCCGGGATGCCGTACTTCTCCACCGACACGGTGGCCGCCCAGCGGGCGCTGGAGATCCGGGCCGACGTGGTGCTGATGAGCAAGAACGGCGTGGACGGTGTCTACACCGCCGACCCCCGGATCGACCCCACCGCCAGCAAGCTCGACTCGATCACCTTCTCCGAGGTGCTGCGCCGCAACCTGCGGGTGGCCGACGCGGCGGCGTTCAGCCTCTGCATGGAGAACGGCCTGCCGATGCTGGTCTTCGGCGCGCAGGGTGACGACACCATCATCCGCGCGGTGGGTGGCGACAAGATCGGCACCCTGATCACCGCCTGAGCCCCGCCGACGGCGACGGCAGCGGCGGTCTGACGACTTTCAGCAAGGCCCACGACGAGCACAGAAGGAGGCGAGGAGACCGGTGATCGACGACACCCTCCTCGAGGCCGAGGAGAAGATGGAGCGTGCGGTCGAGCACGCCAAGGAGGAGTTCGGCGCCATCCGCACCGGCCGCGCCAACCCCGCCATGTTCTCCAAGGTCATCATCGACTACTACGGCACGCCCACCCCGTTGACGCAGATGGCGTCCATCGCGATCCCCGAGCCGCGGATGGCCATCATCAAGCCGTACGACAACTCGCAGATCAATGCGATGGAGAAGGCGATCCGCGACTCGGACCTCGGGGTGAACCCGAACAACGAGGGCACCCAGCTGCGCATCCTGCTCCCGCAGATGACCGAGGAGCGCCGCCGCGACATGATCAAGGTGGCCCGGCACAAGGGCGAGGAGGCCAAGGTGGCGATCCGCAACGTCCGCCGCCGTGGCAAGGAGGAGCTGGACCGGATCGTCAAGGACGGCGAGGCGGGCGAGGACGACGGTCGCCGTGCCGAGAAGGAACTCGACGACCTCACCCAGCGCTACGTGGCCAGCGTCGACGACTTGGTGAAGCACAAGGAAACCGAGCTGCTCGAGGTGTGATCGCCCATCCGTTGGGCGGGTGAGTTGCTCCGAGGCCCGTTCCCGACTTCGGGAACGGGCCTCGTGCTGTGGGTCAGCAGGGAATCCAGACGGTCCTGGTGCTCTCCGCGAACTGCTCTCCGGTGTTCGAGTCGCGCAGCGAGAAGTGGGCGGTGGCCCGTCCGGGGTGCAGCGCCGGAGCGATCCGGGCGAACGCCATCCCGAGCTCGACGGTGCCGCCGTCGCAGAGGATCTCGCCAGCGCCGTGTCCGCCGGTGGCCCAGAGAGTCGGCAGGCCGTCCTGCACCAGCGAGGCCGACATGAGGACGATGCCGGCCGGGCAGTTCCGGGCGGTGGCCGTGACCGCTGTCGCCGGGTACGTCACTCCCGGCTCGCCGACGGGCGGCTCGAACGGGAACAACTCGCTGGCGTGGCGGTCGATGGTGATCCTGGTACGTGCCGCGGTGGCGGCGGCCGGTGCCCCTGCTCCCAGGACCATGGCGGTCACCGTCAGCACCGCGAGACCGAACTTGTACATGTGAGTGCCCTTCCCCCGATCGGACGCGCAGGCTCGGGCCGGCGCGCCACCAGCGGACCACGCCGGGCGTGTGCGGCTCAGTACTCGATCGTGCACCGGACGAGTCGGATCGACGGCTGCGGATCCGCTGCGGCGTGCCGTACCGAATGGGTGTGCGTCGCTGGTCGGCGGGCTGGCGGCGCGGGTGGCGTCCGTCGGCGTGCCTCGTCGGCCGTGCCGATCCGGCGTGTGCAGTAGGCTCGGCAGGATTCCCGGCCACCGGGCGGTGAACACCGGGGATCG
Organism: Micromonospora sp. NPDC050276; assembly: GCF_044459545.1. Taxonomy (NCBI): domain Bacteria; kingdom Bacillati; phylum Actinomycetota; class Actinomycetes; order Micromonosporales; family Micromonosporaceae; genus Micromonospora; species Micromonospora sp. NPDC050276. Next base: position 203,759 of record NZ_JBITJA010000003.1, read on the forward strand.
ACCGACCGTCGGGGCGGTCAATCGGAGGAACATCGCACGTGTAGGGGATGCTTGTGGTCTTGCGTCATGTGGTGGTTCTCGTGCCGCGTCGCGGTGCGTGATGTCCCACCCCGACCCCTACGGCAGCGAGCCTCGCGGCTGGGACCGGCCGGAGCGCCCGGTGGCGCTGCCCTGGCCGGACCAGGACCTGGACGCCGGCCCGTGGAGCCGCCGTCCAGCCGCCGGCCCTGAGCTGTACGCCGACCCGCACGCCCGGCCGTATGCCGACCCGCTCCCGGCGGACCCGTACGACGAGCGTGGTCGCCCGGTCCGTCCGGACGACCGTTTCGACGACCGCGACCGGCATGATCGTTTCGACGACCGCAACCAGCCCGACCGGTACGACGACCGGGGTCGCGGTGACCGGTACTTCGACCGTCCCCCCGCCCCTGGCGACGGGCCGACCCGTTTCGACGGCCCGGACCGTGGTCGCTTCGACGACCCGACCCGTTTCGACGGCCCGGACCGTGGTCGCTTCGACGACCCGACCCGTTTCGACGGCCCGGACGAGGGTCCGCCCGTGCGCTTCGACGACCCGGGATATCCGACCGAGCAGCTCGCGCCCGTCCGGGCCGAGGTGGCGCCGGACGAGCCTCCGGTGGCCGGTCGACGGACGAAGGGGCGACGTCGGGCCAGCCTCGACCGCCCGGCCACCCAGCAGGTGGGCACCGGGCGGGCCGGCCGCAACCTCCCCGCGGCGATCGGGGTCGGGCTCGGCCTCGGCGCGCTGATCGTGGTGCCGCTGGTGGTCTACCCGTTGGCGTTCCTGCCGGTGATCGCCGCCGCCGTCGCCGTCGGCAGCTGGGAGATGGCCCGGGCGGTCCGGCGCAGCGGCGCTCACCCACCGCTGGTGCCGCTGATCGCCGGCGGCGTACTGACCGTGGGCCTGGCCTGGTTCGCCGGCCCGGACGCGCTCAGCCTGGGGCTGCTGGTCACGGTGCTGGGCACGATGATCTGGCGGCTGGGCGACGGGCCGGCCGGCTTCCAGCGCGATCTCACCGCGGCCACCCTGATCGCCGTCTACGTGCCGTTCCTCGCCGGTTTCGCGGCCCTGCTGGCGGCGGCCCCCGACGATGGCCACCTGCGCATTCTGGCCACGCTGATCGGTGTGGTCCTCTCCGACACCGGCGGGTACGCGGCCGGCGTCTCCTTCGGCCGCCACCCGATGGCCCCGTCGATCAGCCCGAAGAAGTCCTGGGAGGGCTTCGCCGGTTCGGTCACCGCGGCGGCCCTGGGTGGTGCGGTGCTGCTGTGGTTGATGTTCGAGGTGGCCCCCTGGTGGGGTGCGCTGTTCGGGGTGGCCGTCTCCTGCGCGGCGGTCCTCGGTGACCTGGCCGAGTCGATGATCAAGCGGGATCTCGGCGTGAAGGACATGAGCAACCTGTTGCCCGGCCATGGCGGTCTGATGGACCGACTGGACTCGATCCTGTTCGCGGTGCCGACGGCCTACCTGCTGCTGGCGGTCTTCGTGCCGGTGGTGAACTGAGGTATGAATCACGGCGTCCCGGTCCTCCGCCTGCGGCGGTCGCGGCCGGTTCGGCACCTCCGCAGCGGCACCCGCCGCCGACGGCGTGACACACTGGACCAGCCATGACGAGCCTGCCCCTGATCCCCGCCATCTCGGCCGCCCCCGCCGCGCGCCGGGCCTCCATGCCCCCTCAACACCTCGCTGACCTGGACCTGGCCGGCCGCCAGGCGCTGGTCACCGGGCTGGGGGAGCCGGCCTTCCGCGCCAAGCAGGTCTCCAACCACTACTTCGGTCGGTTGGTCCGGGACCCGCAGGCGATGACCGACCTGCCCGCGGCGACCCGGGAACGGCTGGCCGAGACGTTGCTGCCGCCGCTGCTCAACCCGGTGCGCGAGCTGGCCTGCGACGACGGCGCGACCCGCAAGGCCCTCTGGCGGCTGCACGACGGCGCGCTGGTGGAGAGCGTGCTGATGGGCTACCCGGACCGGGTGACCGTCTGCATCTCCAGTCAGGCGGGCTGCGGCATGGCCTGTCCGTTCTGCGCGACCGGCCAGGCCGGGCTGACCCGTAACCTGTCGACGGCGGAGATCGTCGACCAGGCGGTGTACATGGCCGGGGTGGCCGCCTCCGGCGTGGTCGCGGGCTCCCCGCCGAGGTTGTCGCGCGTCGTCTTCATGGGCATGGGCGAGCCGCTGGCCAACTACAACCGGGTGATCGCGGCGATCCGTCGGCTGGTCAGCCCGGCTCCGGAGGGGCTCGGCCTGTCCCAGCGACACATCACCGTTTCCACGGTCGGCCTGGTTCCGGCCATCCGCCGACTGGCCAGCGAAGACCTCTCAGTGACCCTTGCGCTGTCGTTGCACGCGCCCGATGATGATCTGCGCGACGAACTCGTGCCGGTAAACCAGCGCTGGAAGGTAGCCGAGGTGCTGGACGCAGCGTGGGACTACGCCGCCCGGACGGGCCGTCGCGTGTCGATCGAGTACGCAATGATCAAGGACGTGAACGACCAGCCGTGGCGAGCCGACCTGCTCGGGCGGCTGCTGGCCGGCAAATTGGCCCACGTGAACCTCATTCCGCTCAATCCGACGCCGGGTAGCCGCTGGGACGCGAGCCCGAAGCCGGTCGAGCGGGAGTTCGTCCGGCGGTTGCGCGACGCCGGGGTGTCCACCACAGTTCGGGACACCCGAGGTCGCGAGATCGACGGCGCGTGTGGCCAACTCGCCGCCGCCGAGGACAACGACACCAACACCGACCGCGCCGGAGAGGCACCGGCGTGACCGGGCGTGGCGAACGAGACCAGGAGACATAGTGGCGAGTCAGGGTCAGCGTTTCCGGCGCAAGGCGCTCCGCCGGGGATACAAGGTCGACGAGGTGGATGCCTTCCTCGACCGGGTCGAGGCGACGCTCGACGGCCGACAGGTCGGCGCCCCGGTGGCCTCCCAGGAGGTTCACGACGTCGTCTTCCGGGTCCGCTTCAACGGCTACGACGAGTGGCAGGTCGACCTGCACCTGGACCGGGTCGAGCGGCAGCTGGCCGAGCTGGAGGAGCGCAACAGCGCCGGGCGCGGTGGTGACCCCCGGATGGGTGACCGGATGGGCCCACCGGACCGGATGGGTCCGCCGATGCGTGACGACCGGGGCATGGTCCCGCAGCCGATGCCGCCCCGGCCGATGCCCGCGCAGGCCGCCCCGCCCTACGGCCGCTATGACGAGCCGACCGGCGCCTTCGCCGGTGGGTACGACGCCCCCCGCGGTGGTTACGACGCGCCACGTGGCCCGGCCGGCCCCGGCCAGATGGGTCCCGGTGGCCCGATGGGCCCCGGCCCGATGGGTGGCCACGGTGGCCCGCCGCGCGGCCTGCCCGCCGGCCCCAGCGGGTACGGCCCGGATGACCAGCGCGCGCCCAGCGGGTACGGCCCGGATGACCAGCGTGGTGGGTACGGCCCCGACGACCAGCGTGGCGGGTACGGCCCCGACGACCAGCGCTCGCCCGGTGGTTATCCGCCGCCGCCGGAGGAGCCGCGCTTCGACGGCTTCGAGGCCGGGCGGCACGGTCGTGCCGACATGACAGCCGAGATCCGGATGCCGGAGCGGGATCTGCGCGACATGCGCCGTGGTCCGGCCGGTCCGCCTCCGCTGCCGCAGCAGGGCATCGGTGGCCCGCCGATGGCCGGTCCGCCCGCTGTGGCCGGCCCGCCCATGGGTGGCCCCCCGATGGGTGGCCCGCCGATGGCCGGCCCGCCCGGCAGCGACCTGTACCGGGTCGACCAGATCCGCCGTAGCTTCCAGGTGCGCCGGTTCGGCAGCGGGTACGACCCCGATCAGGTCGACCGGTTCTTCGAGACCCTGCTCGGTGGCATGCAGCGCCGCAACCCGATGCCGGTCGACCCGAAGGACCTGGACACGCTCCGGTTCGGCCTGGTGCCCGGCGGCTACTTCGAGGCTGAGGTCGACGCCGCACTCAAGGACGTGCAGGACATTCTCTTCGGGCGCTGACCCGGACGCGCCACGGACGAGGGCCCGTCCCCCGGGTGGGGGCGGGCCCTCGGCGTACGTCGGCCGGTCGTCCGGCGGTGGGTCGGCTCAGGAGCGCAGGCCGTTGCGCCGCAGCACGACGTCGCCGATCACGATGATCAGCAGCAGCGCGGCCAGGCCGATCAGCCAGATGTCCTCGACCCTGCCCTCGTGGTTGCCGCAGATCATCGCCAGCAGCGCCAGTGCGGACAGCACGGCGCCGATCTGCCCGGCCTTGCGGTGCCCGGGCTTGTGCTGGTCTGGCGACGTTACCGGCTCGCTTCCTGCCACTGTCGGTCCTTCCCTCGCGATCGGATCTTTGGTTAGTCTGGCACGCCTCGTGCGCGGCGCGGTGGGGTGGGGGTTTCCTGTCCATCGGCCCGGCCTACCTGGGCTGAACGGCACTACCGGCGTCGCGGGGCGGCGATCAGACTCGCTCCGGTAGCGTTTGGCGTACACCTGATTGTCTGTTTGAGGGGGACTGTGCGGTGCGAGTGACCGGAACCGGGCACGCCAGCATGCGGATCGACACGGCAGCGGGCAGCATCCTGTGCGACCCGTGGGTCAATCCGGCGTACTTCGCCTCGTGGTTTCCCTTCCCGGACAATTCCCTGCTCGACTGGGAGAGCCTGGGCCAGGTCGATTACCTGTACGTCTCCCACCTGCACCGGGACCACTTCGACGCGAAGCACCTGCGGGACTTCGTCTCCAAGGACGCCACGGTCCTGCTCCCCGAGTTCCCCACCTCGGAGATGGAGGACGAGTTCCGGGCGCTGGGCTTCACCAAGTTCCTGAAGGCACCCAACGAGCAGGTGGTGGAGCTCCCCGGCGGTCTGAAGATCATGATTCAGGCGCTGACCAGCCCGACCGACGGGCCGATCGGCGACTCCTCGCTCTGGGTCGAGTACGAGGGGGTGCGGCTGCTCAACCAGAACGACGCCCGCCCCACCGACCTGAGCGTCTTCGCCGAGTTGGGGCACGTGCACGCGCATCTGCTCCAGTTCTCCGGCGCGATCTGGTACCCGATGGTCTACGAACTGCCGCAGGCGGCGAAGACCGCGTTCGGCAAGCAGAAGCGGGACCGGCAGTTCGACCGGACCTGGCGGTACATCGACGACCTGAAGGCGTCGCACGTCTTCCCGATCGCCGGCCCGCCGTGCTTCCTCGACGACGCCCTGTGGCAGTTCAACGACATCCACGGCGACGAGGGCAACATCTTCCCCGACCAGTCCGTCTTCCTGTCGGAGTACGCAAAGGTCGGCGGCAGCAACGGCATCGTGCTGCTGCCAGGCAGCGTCGCCGAGGTCACCACCGAGGGCGCGAGCACCACCCACCCGGTGCCGGTGGAGGAGTTCTTCGCGAACAAGGTCGCCCATCTGGAGGAGATGCGGGAGCGTAAGCGCCCGATCATCGAGGCGGAGAAGGCGTCCTGGCGGCACCCCGAGGTGGACGTGCTCGGCGAGATGAAGCGCCGGATCGAGCCGCTGCTCGACGAGTCGATCTACCTGGCCAAGGGGGTCGGCGGCCCGGTCCGTTTCGACCTGGTGGGCACTGACGACTCGGGCGGCGAGACGATCGAATCCATCGTGGTGGACTTCCCGGGCAAGGAGGTCCGGCCGTACGCGGACGAGAAGGTGCGCTACCGGTTCCGGACCGAGCGGTCGCTGATCGAGCATCTGCTCTTCATCGACGAGGTGGACTGGGTCAACTCGCTCTTCCTGTCCTGCCGGTTCTCGGCGGCCCGGATCGGCCAGTACAACGAGTTCGTCTACGCGTTCTTCAAGTGCCTCTCCGAGGAGCGGCTCCAGTACGCCGAGGGCTGGTACGACGAGCACGAGCGCAGCACCGACGCCGAGGACATCACGTTGGGCGACTGGGTGGTGCAGCGGCGCTGCCCGCACCTGAAGGCGGACCTGACCCGCTTCGGCATCGTCGAGGGTGACCAGCTCACCTGCCAGTTGCACGGCTGGCGCTTCGACCTGCCCAGCGGCCGCTGCCTCACCAGCGTCGGCCACAAGGTGCGCGCCCACCGGGTAGACGCGGAGACCCCGGCCCCCGCCGGCGAAGCCACGATCTAATCCCACCCCCCTCCCCCCGCGATCTTGCACTTTCGGTGGATGCAAAGCGGGACAATGGCCGCAAAACGGCGACCGAAAGTGCAAGATCGCGGGGGAGGGGTGCTGGGGCAGCACCGGGAGCGGGGCGGGAGTGGCGGCGGGCACCCAGGAGGACGAGTTTCGGTACGGACGCGGCCGGGAGAAGACCCGGGACGCGGCCCGGGTGGAGACGTTCAGCGACGGGGTCTTCGCGGTCGTGCTGACGGTGATGGCCGTCGAGCTGCTGCAGAGCGGCCCGGCGCGGGAGAGCGGGCGGGAGCTTCCGGACGCCCTGGCCCACGCCTGGCCGTCCTACCTGGCGTACGTCATCACCTTCGCCATCGCCGGGCAGGTCTGGCTCGCCCACCACAACCTGTGGCGGTACGTGGCCCGGGTGGATCAGATGCTGCTGGTCCTCAACCTGTTCGTGCTGCTCTTCATCGCCACCATCCCGTTCACCGCCGACCTGCTCTCGGACAACCTGCGCGGCGGGGTGACCGAGCAGCGGCTGACCGCCGCGCTCTACGTCGGCACCGTGCTCGGTGAGGCGATCTTCGTCAATCTGACCTGGTGGTGGGCCCGTCGGCGCGGGCTGCTCCTGGCCGACCTGGATCCCCGGCTGGCCCAGGCGATCGCACGTCGGATACTCCTCAAGCCCCTGCTCTACCTGGTGGCCTTCGCTGTCGTCTTCGTCGACCCCATCCTCAGCCTCGGCGCGTACCTCCTGCTGGTCGGCTACTACCTGATCGGGGGCGCGGGCGACCTCCGACCCTCGGCCAGCCCGGCCGAGGGCGGGTCAGCGGCCTAGGTCGGTGAGGATGCGGCGGGCGGCGTTGTGGCCGGCCGCACCGATGACGCTGCCGGCGGGGTGACAGCCGGCGCTGCCCGCGTACACGCCGTCGACGCCGGTGGCGTAGGGCATCCGGTCGGTGAACGAGACGGTGTTGTCGACGTGGTGGATGTGCCCGCCGGTGATGCCGAAGTGTGCCTCGATGCCGGGCGGCGGCAGGGGCACCGCGTCGGCGATCAGGTCGGCGGTGCCCGGGGCGTACCGCTCGACGATCCCGATCAGCCGATCGACGTAGCCGGGCAGTTCCGCATCCCAGGTGGTGCCGGCCAGCTGGTAGGGGACCGACTGGACGAACAGCGCCGACGAGTGGTGCCCGGCGGCGTCGGAGAGGGACGGGTCGACGGTGGTGTGCAGATACCACTCGATGGTGGGCTCCGCCGGCAGGAGCCCGGCCTGCACATCCGCCCACATCGCGCGCAGCGCGGTCATCGGCGAGGTCGCCTCCCCGCCGACCAACGACGCGGACCCGGGCAGCAGGTGGATGGTCGAGCCGAACGGGCTCGGCGTACCGTCCGGCAGGCAGGAGAACCGCGGCAGACCGCTGAGCGCCAGGTTGAGCTTGAGGGTGGTGCCGGGCCGGCGGACCGCCGCCATCCGTTCGCCGAGCCGCGCCGGGAGCGCGCCGTCGGGCAACAGGTCCATCAATTGGTACGGGTCACACGCGCCGAGCACCACCCGGGCGGCGACCTCCCGACCGTCGGCCAGCACCACTCCGCTCGCCGCACCGCCGTCCAGGGTCACCGCGCGTACCGGCGTACCGGTCAGGATGGTCGCCCCGGCGGCGCGGGCGGCCTCGGCGAACGTCCGGGAGACCGTGCCCATCCCGCCCTCGGCGATCATCCAGGTTCCGCCGGAACCGGGCAATCTGCACATATTGTGCACGAGGAAGTTGTGACCCGTGCCGGGGTCGTCCGGGCCGGCATTGAGCCCGGACAGGCCGTCGGTCACCGCGTACATGCTGACCAGCAGCTCGGAGCGGAACTCGAACCGGGCCAGGTAGTCGGCGACCGAGCCCTGGACGAGGTCGACGAAGGCCTGGCGCAGCGCCGGGCGTACGTGCCGCTCGGCGGTCTCCTGCACGCTCAGCGGCTCGGCCAGCCAGGCCGGGGCGAGGTCTTCCCGTAGCGCGGCCAACTCGGCCTGCATGGCGTCGTCGGCGGCCACGTCGGCGGCGGAGAAGAACTCGGCGAGCTGCGCCCGGGTGGCGGCGGTGTCGCTGCCGAAGAGCAGGTACGGCGAGCCGAGGCCGCCCGGGGTGGGGAGGAAGTAGTGCGGGTCGCGGCGCAGCACCGGGATCCGTACGTCGAGCGTGGCGAGCAGTTCCGGGGGCATCAGCCCGAGCAGGTACGAGCCGGTGGAGTGGCGCAGCCCCGGCACCTTCGGGAACGGGTTCTCGGTGCGGGTCGCCCCGCCGATCACGTCGGCGGCCTCCAACACCAGGACGTCCAGGCCGGCGCGGGCCAGCAGGACTGCGGAGACCAGACCGTTGTGCCCGGCACCGACGATCACGACGTCGGCGCGGGTCGGAATCTCACTGCTCATGCCGCGGCAGCCTAGTCCGCGCGGCGGCGCCAGGGCAGCCCAACTCCTGCCGACCCGTCACCGCTCGTTCACCGGACAGTGGCTGTGGTCGATGCCCTGGAGCCCTACCGTCGGTCGGACATCGCGCACTCCGGGAGGTTCACCGATGGATCGTCGTACCGTCCTGCGTTCCGCCGTCGCCGGCGCGGCCGCCTTCTCCGGCAGCCTTTGGGCCGGCGCGGCGCTGGCCGCCCCCGCCCAGCCCGGCCCCGGCCCGTACGGGGAGCTGCTGGCCGCCGACGCCAACGGCATCCAGTTGCCGGCCGGGTTCACCAGCCGGGTGATCGCTCGTTCCGGCCAGCGGGTCGCCAACACCTCGTACCTCTGGCACTGGGCTCCGGACGGCGGCGCCTGTTTCCCCGCCGGCGATGGCTGGATCTACGTGTCGAACTCGGAGGTCCCGATCATCGGCGGCGCGTCGGCGGTCCGCTTCGCCGCGGACGGGTCGGTCGTCTCGGCGTACCGGATCCTCGGTGGCACGAACGTCAACTGCGCCGGTGGTGCGACCCCGTGGGGCACCTGGCTCTCCTGCGAGGAGGTGCCGCTCGGTCGGGTCTTCGAGACCTGGCCGGACGGTAGTCGGTCGGCCGAGGAGCGGACCCGGATGGGCCGGTTCACCCACGAGGCCGCCGCCTGCGACCCGGATCGCAAAGTGGTCTACCTGACCGAGGACGAGGAGGACGGCTGCTTCTACCGCTTCGTTCCGGACAGTTGGGGTGACCTGCGCACCGGGCGGGTGCAGGTGCTCTGCGCGCCGGCCGACCAGGTTGCCGGGCCGGTCACCTGGCGGGACATCCCGGACCGGGACGGCTTCCCGATCCCGACTCGGTTCCAGGTGGGCGCGGCGAAGCACTTCGACGGTGGTGAGGGCTGCTGGTACGACCGGGGCATGTGCTGGTTCACCACGAAGGGCGACAACCGGGTCTGGGCGTACGACGCGGTCAACCAGCGTCTCGACCTGGCGTACGACGACTCGTTGGTGCCGGCCGGCGCCGCGCCGCTGACCGGGGTGGACAACATCACCGGCACCGCCGCCGGCGACCTCTACGTGGCCGAGGACGGCGGCAACATGGAGATCAACGTGATCACGCCGGCCGGTGTGGTGGCGCCGATCGTGCGGATCCTGGGTCAGTCCTCATCGGAGATCACCGGCCCGGCCTTCTCCCCGGACGGCTCCCGCCTCTACTTCTCGTCCCAGCGCGGCACCAGCGGTGCCTCCACCGGCGCCAACGGCCTCACCTACGAAATCCACGGCCCCTTCCGCCGCTAACCCAACCCCACCCCACCCCACCCCTTGGTGATCAAGAGGTTTGCGTCAGGTTCCGGCCCTCCGGTGACGCAAACCTCTTGATCAACCATCAAGGGGTGGGGGTAGGTGGAGGGTGAAGGTGGAGCCTTGGGTGGGGATGCTGGTGGCAGTCACCGAGCCGCCGTGGGCCTCGGTGAGCTTGCGCACGATGGCGAGGCCCAGGCCGCTGCCGCCGGTCTGCCGGCTCCGGGACTTCTCGGCCCGCCAGAAGCGGTCGAAGACCCGGGTCAGGTCGTCGGCGCTGATGCCGCTGCCGGTGTCGGTCACCGAAACCGTGACCCCGGCGTCGGTCGCGCTGGCGCTGATCGTCACACGCCCGCTGGACGGGGTGTGCCGTACCGCGTTGGCGACCAGGTTGCCGACGACTTGGCGCAGCCGCACCGGGTCGGCGTCCACCTGCGGGTCGGCCTCGGTGCGTACCGTGATGGTGACGCCGACCCGGTCGGCGTGGGCCCGGTGCGCCTCCGCGACCTGGGCGAGCAGGTCGGTGAGGTAGACCCGTTCGCGGTGCAGCCGCAGCGCGCCCGCGTCGGCCTCGGCCAGGTCCTGCAGGTCGGTGATCACGTGCTGGAGTAGGGTCGCCTCCTCCAGCAGTGAGGCGAGCAGCCTGCGGTCGGGGGTCGCGACGCCGTCCTCGACCGCTTCGAGCCAGCCCCGGATGTTGCTCACCGGCGTCCGCATCTCGTGGGCGATGTCGCTGACCATGGCCCGGCGTAGCTGCTCCAGCCGTTCCCGCCGTTCGGCCATGTCGTTGAAGACCTCGGCCAGCCGGGCGATCTCGTCGCGGCCGGTCACCCGGACCCGGGCGGAGCCGTCGCCGTCGCGCATCCGCTGGGCCGCCCCGGTCAGGGCGTGCAGCGGGCGGGTCAGCCGGATGCCGGCGAGGACCGTGAAGCCGATCGTCACCAGCAGGACGAGACCGGCGACCGCGACGATGCGGGTCTGGTTGGCGGGGGACAGGTCGAAGGTGGTCGAGGGGCGACCACCCGGGTCGGTGACGAAGAGGGTCGCCGCCGGGGCGACGTACGGGAGGAGCTGTTCGCGTCGGCTGGTGCCGACGCAGGCGTTGATCGCCCGGTTGTGCTCCTGGCCGACGCTGGCCGCGGTCCGGAAGTCGGGTGCGCTGGCCGCCGGCTGCCTCGTCCAGGTCCAGTTCAGGTCCACCTGTACGCCGGGCAGGCGTTGCCGGGCCAGGCAGGTGTTCACCAGGGCGTTGAGCTGGGCGAGCGCCTTGCCCTCGGTGGCCGTACGGGCTGCCAGGGCCGCTCTCGACTGGGCGCAGAGGGCACTGTCGGTGAGGTCGGTGTCGGGGGTGTCGATTCGTGGGCGGCCGGTCGGCCCCTCCACGACGACGGCGTCGATCTGCGCGTCACCCCGCAGGCACCGGACCGCCTCGGCCGCCTTGCCGCGCAGGGCCGCGCGCTCCTCCGGCGGGAGCAGGTACGGCCCGGTGGTGCGCGGGTCGATGCGGCTGCTGCCGCCGTCGGAGCTGCTCGGCGGGGCGGTGCCGGCCATCAGGGCGGTGTTGACGGCGAGCGCGTCGACGGTCGCGGACGACGTCGTCGGCAGCGGACCCGCGTCGGGTGCCGAGTCCGCGAGCAGCGCACCGCTGTCGGTGGTCAGGGCGATCCGCCGGCCGACGTCGTGCGCGAGCGGCCGAAGGGCCGCGTCGACCCCGTCCCAGTTCGGGTGGGTCGCCGCGTACGCGAGCAGGGTGTCGTAGATGCGCGCGTCGTCGGCGAGCGCCTGGCCCTGCTCCTGCCGGATCGCTCCGGTGGTGGTGCGGACGGCCAGCCACGCGGTCGCCGCGATCGAGCCGATGGCGATGAGGACGGCCAGCGCCAGCAGCCGGAGCAGCAGGCTGCGGCGCAGCGGAACCTCACTCGACACGGGGTGACTCTTCGACCAACTTGTATCCAACGCCGTACACGGTCACCAGCCGGGCCGGCTTGCGCGGGTTCGGTTCGATCTTTCGGCGCAGGTTCATGACGTGCACGTCGACGGTTCGGTTGGTGATGTACCTGTCGAACCCGTGCAGATAGCCCAGGAGTTGGTCGCGGGTGAACGCCCGGGCGGGCTGGGCGGCCATCGCCTGAAGCAGTTGGAACTCGCCGGGTGTGCAGTCGACGAGGCGTCCGTCGCTGTGCACCTCGTGGCGTACCGGGTCGACGTGCACGGCACCGACCCGCAGCACCGGGTCCGCCGGTGTCCGCCTGCCCCGGCGCAGCAGGCTCCGGGCCCGGGCGACCAGCTCACGCGGGCTGTACGGCTTCGTCATGAAGTCGTCGGCGCCCAGGTCGAGGCCGAGCAGCAGGTCGTCCTCGGTCGACCGGGCGGTCAGCATGAGCACCGGGAGATCGGACTCCCGGCGCAGGATGCGACAGACGTCCAGGCCGTCGACCTTCGGCATCATCACGTCGAGGATCAGCAGCGCCGGGGGTCGTTGACGGATCTGCTCCAGGGCGGCCCGTCCGTCGGCCACCACCACCACCTCGTGCCCCTCGCGTTCCAGATAGCGGCGCGCCAACTCCGCCTGCTTCTGGTCGTCCTCGGCTACCAGCACGTACGCACACACGGCAGCGACTGTACGTGGCCCCGGCCGCCTCCGACGCTGCCGCTGAGCTGGGGCTATCGGATGACGACCGGTTCCTGACAGGTCTCTTACACCTGGGCGTGAAGCTCCACCCCATGACCAACACAACCCACCGGTTCGCGGCCGGGCTCGCCGCGGTCACCCTGCTCGCCGTCGCCCTCACCGGCTGCGGCGGCGGCGCGTCCGGCGCCGACGAGGGCACCTCCAGCGGTGACGTCGCGTCACTCACCACCCCGTCCGCCCCGGCGAGCGCGACCCCCGCCGGGGGTGCCGCCAATGGTCGGCCGCAGCTACGCCTGGACACGACGGACGAGGAGGAGCAGCAGTTCTGGCAGACGTATCAGATCTGCCTGCACGAGCACGGTGTGAAGCTGAACACCGGACAGGCGCCCGGAGCGGCGGGGACCGGCACCGGCCTCTCCCTCGACCCGAGCGGGGAGCCGAAGGCGGCGTACGTGGCGTGCGCCAACAAGCTGCCGCTCCAGCCGCCGGAGCTGGACCGGGAGAGGAACCCGAACTTCGCGAGTCAGTGGAACGACTACGTCCAGTGCCTGCGGGGGCGCGGCCTGAAGGTCCACTCGCTGCCGGACAACTCCGGCTGGACCTACGACGACGGGGTCGCCGACCCGACCAACGGACTTGATGAGGCCGCCCAGTCCAAGGCCGACAAGGACTGCACTCAGGAGGAGTTCGGTGCCAAGAAATAATCCGGCCGACGGGCATGGCCGGCGGACGACTCGGCGTACGGCGATCGTGGTAACGGCGGTGACCCTGGTGGTCGCCGTCGGTGCCGGCGTCGGGGCGCTGGCCTTGCGGCGTCACCCCGGCGGTGGCGTCGCGAGCGCCCCACCGCCGGTGACGACGACGAAGGTGACCCGGGCCGACCTGTCGGACACTCGCTCGGTCGCTGGGACGCTCGGCTTCGGCCCGGAACGGCTGGTGAAGGGGGCCGGGGAGGGTGTCGTCACCCGGTTGCCGAAGGTGGGCGACACGGTCACCCGGGGCAAGCCGCTCTACTGGGTCAACGACCGACCGGTGCCGGTGCTGTTCGGCGGGGTGCCGCTCTTTCGCACGCTCGACAAGCCAGGTCTGGTGGGCAGCGACGTACGGATCGTGTCGGACAACCTGAAGGCGCTGGGCTACCGGGTCGGGTCGCAGCCGTCCCGGGGCAAGGACGGCGCGAAGATCGCCGCCGGCCAGGCCCTGCTCACCGAGGTCCTGGTCGCCGCGATCAAGAGGTGGCAGAAGGACCTCGGCCTGGAACCCACCGGGATGATCATGGTCGGGCAGGCCACAGTGTTGACCGGGCCGGTCCGGGTCAGCACCGTGACGGCTCTCCCCGGTGATCCGGTCGCCGGTGAGCTGCTGGCCGTCACCGAGAAGGTGAAGCTGGTCACCGTACCGGTCGCGGCCACCGACGTGGGCACCGTCACGGTGGGCGGGAACGCGGCCATCGTGCTGCCCGATGGCTCCGAGATCGCGGCCAAGGTCGCCTCGGTCTCGCGCACGGTGCGCGGCGGCGGCTCGGCCGGCGGAGCCGGTCAGAACGGCCCACCGACCGTGGACGTCCTCGTCGCGCCGGTCCGGGCTGCGGACGTGGCGAAGCTGGACGCGGCGGCGGTCCAGGTCCGGTTCACCACCACCGTCCACAAGAACGTGCTCGCGGTGCCGGTCGGCGCGTTGGTGGCGCTCCGCGAGGGTGGGCACGCGCTGCAACTGCCCGACGGCGCTCTGGTGGCCGTGCAGACCGGGATGTTCGCCCGGGGTCTGGTCGAGATCAGCGGCACCGGCGTGACCGAAGGGCTCGACGTGGTGACGGCATCGTGATCGCCGACCCGGTGCTGGCCGTCGAGGGGGTGAGCAGGACGTATCCCGGCGGGGTGACCGCACTGGACGACGTCTCACTGACCGTGCGCGCTGGCGAGATGCTGGCCATCGTCGGGCCGTCCGGGTCCGGCAAGTCCACCCTGCTGAACATCATGGGCACCCTCGACCTGCCGACCAGCGGCCGCCTGCGCATCGCCGGTCAGGAGGTCACCGCCCTCTCCGACCGTCGGCTCTCCGCGCTTCGGGGCCGCTGGCTCGGCTTCGTCTTCCAGCAGTTCCACCTCTCCGACGGGCTGGACGCCGCCGAGAACGTCGCCACCGGCCTGCTCTACGCCGGGGTGCCCCGCCGTCGTCGTCGCCGCACCGCGATCGAGGCGTTGGCCCGGGTCGGTCTGGCACATCGGGTCGACCACCGGCCGCATCAGCTCTCCGGCGGGGAGCGGCAGCGGGTGGCGATCGCCCGGGCACTCGTCAACGAGCCGGCGCTGGTGCTGGCCGACGAGCCGACCGGTGCACTCGACACCGCCAACGGCGAGGCGGTCCTGGCGCTGCTCATGGACCTGAACGCGGAAGGGACCACCATCGCCGTGATCACCCACGACCGCGATCTCGCCGCCCGTACGCCTCGTCAGGTGGAGATCCGCGACGGCCGGATCGTCACCGACACCGTTGCCGGGGGTAGGGCATGAGCGCGTCCCCGGGTGACACCCGGTCGACCCGGCTCGCCCCTACCGACGTACTCCGGCTGGGTCTGCTCGGGCTGACCACGCGCCGGATGCGGGCGGTCCTCTCCGCCCTGGGCATCTCCATCGGCATCGCCACGTTGGTCGTCGTGGTGGGCATCCCGGCGTCCAGTCAACGCGACCTGATGAACCAACTCTCCGCCCTCGGCACCAACCTGCTGCGCGCCGAGCCCGTACCGGATCAGAACCCGCCGGCGCTCCTGCCCGAGGACGCCGCCGCCATGGCATCGCGGATCGGGCCGGTCGAGATGGCGAGCGCTGTCGCGAACACCCACACCGCAGTGCGCCGCAACGACCTGCTGGACAGGTACGACACGTCCGGGCTCAGTGTGCTCGCCGCCCGGCCGGACCTGTTGGAGACGGTCAACGGCCGGATCCGCAGCGGCCGGGCCCTCGATGCCGGGGCATCCGGACTGCCGACCGTGGTCCTCGGCTACGTCGCGGCGAGCCGGCTCGGCTTCGCCACTGTGGACCCCCGGCAACCACCCCAGGTGTTCATCGGCGAGCGCTGGTTCACCGTGATCGGCATCCTGGAGCCGCTGCCGCTCTCCCCGGATCTGGACCGCTCGGTGCTGGTCGGGTGGGATGCCGCCAAGGCCATGCTCGGCTTCGACGGTCATCCCACGGTCCTCTACCTGCGGGCCAGGGAGGACGCGCTGGAGGATGTCCGTGCCGTGCTGCCAGCCACCCTCAATCCGCAGTTGCCCGGGTTGGTCCAGGTCAGTCGCCCCTCCGACGCGCTCGCCGCGAAGCGGGCCACAGAGAACAGCTTCTCCGGGCTGTTCCTCGGCCTGGCGGCGGTGGCTCTGCTGGTCGGCGGGATCGGCGTGGCCAACACGATGGTCATCTCGGTGCTGGAACGCCGTCGGGAGATCGGCCTGCGCCGGGCGCTCGGCGCTAACCGTGGCCAGATCCGGGTGCAGTTCCTCACCGAGTCGGTGCTGCTCAGCGTGCTCGGAGGGGCGGCCGGCGCGGTCCTCGGGGTGCTCGCGACGATCGGCTACGCCAGCTACCAGGGCTGGCCGCCCACGATTCCGCTGACCGCCGTGCTCGGCGGAATCGTCGGCGCCCTGCTCGTGGGCGTGATCGCCGGCGTCTACCCATCGATCCGAGCCGCCCGCCTAACCCCCACCGAAGCCCTCTCCACCCCCTAACACCCACCCACCCCACCCCCCACCCCCCACCCCGCGTCGATCATGAAGTTATTGCCGCTCGGCACGGCGTGTCGTGGCAATAACTTCATGATCAACCGGGCTCAGGGGTAGGGGGGTGGGGTGGGTGGTGGGGGGTGGGGGTGGGGGTGGTGCGCCAGCGGGAGAGGGCCAGGGTGGCGGAGTAACCGGCCAGGACGATCACGTGGAACAGGTAGAGCCAGAGGAGGACGGCCACGCCCGCGCCGATCTCGTCGAAGCCGCCGAACGGCACGCCCAGATCCAGCGGGAGCGAGGCGAAGAGCACGAAACCGTGCAGGAAGCCGGAGAGGTTCGCCGCCGTGAAGGAACCGATCCCGAGGGTGGAGAGCCAGTCCGGTGCGGCCGGCCCGACCACCCGGAAAACCCAGACCAGCACCGGCGTGAGCACCAGCCAGACCGCCAGGAACGACAGCACCACGCCGAGTGCGCCGAGCCAGCCGCCCTGGCGGACCAGTCGGGTGGTGAGCGGGAGCGCCAGCAGGATCGACAGCAGCAGCGCGGGGGCCGGTGCGAGCAGTGGCAGCAGCAGAAGTCGGCCCCGCCAGCCGACCAGGTGCTCGTCGGAGCGGGACGCGGCCACCGAGACGAACGCCCGGCGCAGACCCTCGCCGTACAGCGACGCGGGCAGCAGGGACGCCAGCGCCAACAGCGGCGTCAACCCCACCCCGGCCTCGACCAGCGCCTCCACCGCCCGGGGCGCGCCGATCGCGGTGGGCAGGGCCTCCACGGCGTACGAGGTGAGCCGGCGTACCCGATCGGCCCCGGCTACCAGTGCGGTGAGCCAGATCGCCAGCAGGGCGACCGGCACCACGGCGATCGCCCCGTAGAAGGTGATCGCGGCGGCATGCAGTGACAGGTCCCGCCCACGCACCGGACGGAACGCGGCACTGGTGATCCGTTTCGCGCGCTGCCATCCGTTGCCCATCGGGTCCTCCTTCCCTGCCGCCGGGGTGGTCACTCCTTAAGATCGCCCGTCATGACTGTTCTCACCACCGAACGCCTGATCCTGCGTGATTGGACCGACGATCCGGCCGATCTGGCCCGGATCTACGACATCTACTCCCGTGCCGATGTCACCCGGTTCCTGGGCGCACCAGGGTTGCCGATGACCGACCCGGCGCAGGCCGCCGAGCGGCTGCGGTTCTGGCAGGAGCGGCACGCCGCCGACGGCGGCCGGTACGGCACCTGGGCGATCGAGGTACGTGAGACCGGTCAGCTGGCCGGCACGGCGCTGCTCAAGCCGCTGCCGGGGCGGGACGAGGCGGTGCGCACCGAGGACATCGAGGTGGGCTGGCATCTGCACCCGGATTCGTGGGGTCACGGCTACGCCACCGAGGCGGCGGGCGCGCTCGTCGCCCGCGAGTTCGCAACCGACACGTCGGAGATCTACGCGGTCGTGTCGCCGGGCAACGAGGCGTCGATGGCGGTCTGCCGGCGTCTCGGTATGACGCACGTGGGCCGCCGCAGCGACTGGTACGGCGGGGAGCTGTTGGAGACCTTCGTCCTCGCGGCACCAGATGCCTGATCGTTCCCGGATGAGCGGCCGACAGGGACAGGCAAGGCCGTCAATAGTTACCGCGGTCGAAGTGTTGACGCTCCCGTAGCACGTCAGTAACCTTTGGTCAAAGTAACGCAAGATTTCGACAAAGCCGTGCAAGGTTCTGCACGTGCGCTCGGAAGATTCAACGGGTCTCCTCGGGAGGCCCGTTGATAGTCGTACCCATCTGGTGGTTCCAGGTCGGGCGGTGCCCCCGCGCCGCCCGCACCACCTGTCCCCTCGACACCGGCCCTCGCGCATCGGCCGGCGCACCGCCGCACCCCCACCCCGTGGTCACGCCACCGCGGCAACCGTCCCCCGACGACAAGGACAGTGATGAGACGAACGAATCTGTTCAGGATGGTGGCGGCCACGGCCGCCGCCGCGCTGATCGCCACGGCCGGGGCGACCGTTGTCGCGAACCCGGCCGCCGCCCGCCCCGCCGCACCGGCTGCCGCGCCGAGCAGCGGCTTCGCCCCGGCGGCCACCAACCTCGCCCAGGGCCGCCCCACCCAGGAGAGCGGCCACGCCGACGTCTACGACTCGTCGAAGGTCGTCGACGGCAACGCGGGCAGCTACTGGGAGAGCGTCAACAACGCGTTCCCGCAGTGGGTGCAGGTCGATCTCGGCTCGTCGCAGAGCGTCAACCAGGTCGTGCTGAAGCTGCCGACCTCCGGTTGGGGCACCCGGACGCAGACGTTGAGCGTGCGGGGTAGCGCCAACGGCTCGTCCTTCACCGACCTGGTCGGGTCGCAGACGTACACCTTCAACCCGGCGAGCGGCAGCACCGTCACGATCAACTTCAGCTCGACCTCCACCCGCTACGTCCGGATCACCATCACCGCCAACAGCGGCTGGCCGGCCGGGCAGCTCTCCGAGCTGGAGGTGTACGGCAGCGGCGGCACCACCCCCGACACCACCGCGCCGAGCGTCCCGGGGACGTTGTCGCACAGCACGTCGGGCAGCACGATCACCCTCACCTGGGGAGCCTCCACCGACTCCGGTGGCAGCGGGCTCGCCGGCTACAACGTCTACCGGGGCGGCAGCCTGATCGCCACGCTGGGCACCGTCCTCACCTATCAGGACACCCAACCGGCGACGGCGACCGTGTCGTACTACGTCCGCGCCCGCGACGGCGCCGGCAACCTCTCCGGCACCAGCAACACCGTCACCCGCACCGGCAGCAACCCGCCCGCCTGCATCAACGTGGCGCAGGGCAAGAGCATGACGGCGAGCGGCTCCACCTTCAGCTTCACCCCGGACAAGGCGAACGACGGGCAGCTCACCACCTACTGGGAGGGTGCGGCGAGCTACCCGCAGAACCTGACCGTGGCGCTGGGCGCGAACCACTCCATCTCCGGGGTCACCGTGAAGCTCAACCCGGACCCGGCCTGGGGCACCCGGACCCAGACGATCCAGGTCCTCGGCCGCGACCAGGCGTCGTCCACGTACACCAGTCTGGTGTCGGCGGCGACCTACCAGTTCGTCCAGGGCACCAACGTGGTCACCATCCCGGTCACCGCGACCACTGCGGACGTGCAGCTGCGGTTCACCGGCAACACCGGCGCCCCGTCCGGCCAGGTCGCCGAGCTTGAGGTGTGTGGTACGCCAGCGCCCAACCCGGACCTGGTGGTCAACTCGGTGACCTGGTCGCCCACGTCGCCCAGCGAGGTCAGCCCGGTCACGCTCTCGGCCGTGGTGCAGAACATCGGCTCGGCCGCCGCGGCCGCGACCACTGTGAACTTCAGCCTGGCCGGCGCGGTCGTCGGCAGCGCCACGGTGGGCGCGCTCAACGCGGGCGCGTCGACCACCGTCTCGTTCAACGCCGGTACCCGTCCGATGGGCAGCTACGCCGTCTCGGCGGTGGTCGACCCGACCAACACGATCGTCGAGCAGAACAACGGCAACAACAGCCGCACGGCAGCGTCGCCGCTGGTGGTGGTGCAGGCCCCGGGCCCCGACCTCCAGGTGCTCAGCATCGCCTCGAACCCGCCGAACCCGGCCGTCGGGGCCTCCGTCACCTTCACCGTGTCGGTCCGCAACCGGGGCACCACCGCGACCGGCGCGACCACGGTCACCCGGCTGGTGGTGGGCAGCACCACGCTCAACACCAACACCGCGTCGATCGCCGCCGGCGCGACGGCCACCGTGGCCGTCACCGGCAGCTGGACCGCCACCAGCGGCGGTGCCACCATCACCGCGACCGCCGACGCCACCAACGTGGTCGCCGAGACCAACGAGACCAACAACGCGTTCAGCCAGTCGATCGTGGTCGGCCGCGGAGCCGCCGTCCCGTACGTCTCCTACGAGGCGGAGGCTGGCCGGTACCAGGGCACGCTGCTGGAGGCCGACCCGCTGCGGACCTTCGGGCACACCAACTTCGCCAGCGAGTCCTCCGGCCGCAAGTCGGTACGACTCACCAGCACCGGCCAGTTCGTCGAGTTCACCTCGGTCAACCAGGCCAACTCCATCGTGGTGCGTAACTCCATTCCGGACGCGCCCGGTGGTGGCGGCATCGAGGCGACCATCAGCCTCTATGTCAACGACGTCTTCTCCCGGAAGTTGACCCTGTCGTCTAAGCACAGCTGGCTCTACGGCAACACCGACGGGCCGGAGGCGCTGACCAACACCCCGCAGGCCGACGCCCGACGGCTCTTCGACGAGTCGAACGCGCTGCTGGCGCAGTCGTACCCGGCCGGCACCCGGTTCAAGTTGCAGCGCGACTCGGGTGACACCGCCTCGTTCTACGTCATCGACATGATCGACCTGGAGCAGGTGGCGCCGGCGGCGAGCCAGCCGGCCGGGTGCACCTCGATCACGTCGTACGGTGCGGTCCCGAACGACGGGCTCGACGACACCGCCGCCATCCAGCGGGCGGTGACCGACGATCAGAACGGTGTCATCAGCTGCGTCTGGATCCCCGCCGGGCAGTGGCGGCAGGAGCAGAAGATCCTGACCGACGACCCGCTGAACCGGGGTACGCACAACCAGGTCGGCATCAGCAACGTCACGATCCGGGGCGCCGGGATGTGGCACTCGCAGCTCTACACGCTGACCGAGCCGCAGAACGTGGTGGGTGGCATCAACCACCCGCACGAGGGCAACTTCGGCTTCGACATCGACAAGAACACCCAGATCTCCGACATCGCCATCTTCGGGTCGGGCCGGATCCGGGGTGGTGACGGCAATGCCGAGGGCGGCGTCGGCCTGAACGGTCGCTTCGGCACCGGCACCCGGATCAGCAACGTCTGGATCGAGCACGCCAACGTGGGTGTCTGGGTGGGCCGCGACTACGACAACATCCCCGACCTGTGGGGGCCGGCCGACGGGCTGGAGTTCAGTGGCATGCGGATCCGCAACACGTACGCCGACGGCATCAACTTCAGCAACGGCACGCGCAACTCGCGGGTGTTCAACTCGTCGTTCCGCACCACCGGCGACGACGCGCTCGCGGTCTGGGCCAACCCGTACGTCAAGGATCGCAACGTCGACATCGCCCACGACAACCACTTCGTCAACAACACCATCCAGCTGCCCTGGCGGGCCAACGGCATCGCCATCTACGGCGGCTACGACAACTCGATCGAGAACAACCTGATCTACGACACCGCCAACTACCCGGGCATCATGCTGGCGACCGACCACGACCCGCTGCCGTTCTCCGGCACGACCCTGATCGCCAACAACGGGCTGTACCGCACCGGCGGCGCGTTCTGGAACGAGGACCAGGAGTTCGGTGCCATCACCCTCTTCCCGGCCACCAGAGACATCGTCGGGGTCACCATCCGGGACACCGACATCATCGACTCCACCTACGACGGCATCCAGTTCAAGAACGGCGGCGGCAACATGCCGAACGTCGCCATCACCAACGTGCGGATCGACAGATCCAACAACGGCGCCGGCATCCTCGCGATGAGCGGCGCGCGCGGCAACGCCAACCTGACCAACGTGACCATCACCAACTCGGCCGACGGCAACATCGTCATCCAGCCGGGCTCGCAGTTCGTCATCAACGGCGGCTGAACCCGGTCGGGGGCCGCTCCGGCGGTCCCCGACCGTTCCACCACCCTTGATCAACACGTCTTCAGTGAAGTCGGGGTATCCGCGTGCGGCGGATACCCCGATTCCCATGAACCCGAGTCGATCACCGTGGCGCAGGGCCCGTCGTGGGCGTCGGGCCGTCGGCAGCGGCCGACGCCGCCGAGCTTGGCGTCACAGAACACTCGGGTACGCAGAAACTGCGCGTCCTCCTCGCTGAGCGTGGTCTCGCCGAAGTCGAGAACGCTGAGCTGGCCGAGCGAGTCGCGCAGCGCCACGGCCAGGGCGGTGACCTCGTCGAGGCTGGTCAGCGTGGTCGGCAGGTGGATGATCCACCGTGACGCGGTCACCGCGTCCACCGGCATGGGCACACGGGTTGGGCGCGCCGGCGGTCCGGGCAGGGCCAGCGCAGCCCACAGGTGCAGTACCGACCCCACCTTGCCCAGTTGCGGCGATGCCTCGGTGTCAGCGGCACCGACCCGACCTGCTTGCCCATTGCGCCCACCTTCCTCGCGCCTGTTCACACTCTGCTGTGGACGCGACTACCGTCGGAAGGTGGCGAGCGCCCTCAGCGCCGGGTGTGCCGATCCGCCGAGACGCGGTGATGGCCGGTGGTGATTGGTGGGCGAGTTGTGGTGGAGGTGTGATGGACAACGGGCCGGCGTCGACGCTGGAGTTCCTCGGGGCGGAGCTGCGACGGGCTCGCCGGGAGCGCGGGCTGAGTCAGGAGGAGTTGGCGCAGCGCATCAGCTACTCGTCGTCGCTTGTGGGGATGGTGGAGATCGGTCACCGCACTCCCTCGCAGGACTTCATCGCCCGGGTCGACGGGACGTTGGAGGCCGGTGGGCTGTTCGAGCGGCTGCTCACCCTGGTCCGGGCCGATGCCGCTCCGCCCTGGTTGCGTGAGTGGATCACCGTCGAACGGGAGGCGACCATGATCCGCTGGTTCGAGCCGTCCCTGATCCCCGGCCTCCTACAGACCGAGGCGTACGCCCGGGCGGTGCTGCGCGGCGGGGGAATGCTGCGGGAGCCGGAGGTCGAACAACGGGTGGGCTCACGGATGGACCGGCAGTCGGTGCTGAGTCGGGAACACCCGCCGGAGTTCGTGGCCGTGGTCGACGAGGCGGTGCTGCGGCGGGCGATCGGCGCCCCGGCCGTGATGGTGGCGCAGTTCGAGCACCTGCTCCAGATCACCGAGCAGCCCCACGTGGACCTTTACGTCGTGCCGGCCGAGGCGGGCATGCATGCCGGGTTGGCGGGCCCGTTCATCCTGGCCCGCACACCGGACAGCGGCGAGGTCGCGCACCTCGACACCGCGGTGCGCGCGCACGTCACCGACCGCCCGGAGGACGTTGATAACCTTCGGCGCAGATGGGAGAGCCTGCGGGGCGAGGCGTTGCCCCGGCGTGCCTCTCGGGATCTCGTACGGGAGCTGGCGAAGTCATGGACCTGACCGGTGCGGTGTGGCGCACGTCCACCCGTAGCGACAACGGAGGCTCCACCTGCGTGGAGGTGACCACCAACCTGTCGCACCTGGTCGGCGTGCGCGACAGCAAGGACCGGCACGGGCCGGTGCTCACCTTCACCCCCTCGGCCTGGGCCGCCTTCATCGAGTTCACGGTGGCCAGCCAACCGTCGCGATGACCGCGCCCTGCCCTGCCATACCTGTCCTGATCGGCGGCCCGCCTGGCTGGCCGCCGTGCGCACCGGATCACGAGCCCGGTGCCGAGGTGATCGCTGGCGGACTGGGTGTGCGACGACGCACAACCGGTGCTGCGGTGGCTAGGCTGACCTGAGCAGGATGGTCCGCTTAGGGGGTGAGCCCGGATGGCCCAGGCCGCGTTCGCGCCGGAGCCGGCGCCGCAGCACACCGAGCCGTCGTTCGACGTGCTTCGGTGGCACGACGAGCCGTGGACCGCGCAGCTCGCCCTCGACCTGTTGCCGGAGACCAACGGCCCCAAGGTTGAGGTCCTGAGCGGAAGCGTGATCGTGACACCACATGCCGGGTACGACCACCAGGACGCGGAGCTGGATCTCGCGTTCCACCTCAAGCAGGCGGCCCGCCGCGCCAAGCTGTGGCTTTATCTGGAGACGAACGTCGTCTCGGGCGAGGATCTCTTCATCCCCGATATCGTCATCCTCGACGCGCCGGGCGGCGGCCGGACGACGATGGACATCGGGCACGCCGTGCTGTTGGGCGAGATTGTCTCTCCCGGGAACCGACGCAAGGACATCATCGACCGCCCGCGTGAGTACGCCGCCGCCGGCGTGCCGTTTTTCCTCCGGGTCGACCTGCGCAATCGGGTTCCCACTATCGCGCTGTACGAGTTGATCGAGGGGGAGTACCGGCCGGTGGCCGCTGCGGCTGCCGGAACACGGTTCGTCATGCGAGAGCCGTTCGAGTTCTCCATTGATCCGGGCGACCTGCTGGGCGAGGAGGCCGCACCGACCGGGCCAGGGCCCGAGTCGGCCGACGACGAGGCTTGATCGACACGGTTTCCTGGAAATCGGGCCGTCCGGGTGCCGGGGATGCCGCGACTTCCTTGAACCCGAGTCGATCAAGGCCGGCAGCGGCAGCGCTGGGGAGGGCTGAGGCTCCCAGCCGGCGCACAGCGGGGGTGGGGGAGAATGGCCGGGTGACTTCCCCCCGCGATCTTGTCCTGCTCGGGTCCACCGGCTCGATCGGCACGCAGGCCATCGACATCGTCCGGCGCAACCCGGACCGGTTCCGGGTGGTCGCCGTGGGTGCCGGCGGGGGCAACGTCGAGCTGCTCGCCGCGCAGGCCCTCGAACTGGGCGTCGAGGCGGTCGGGGTGGCCAGGGCGTCCGCCGCGCAGGACCTGCAACTCGCGTTCTACGCCGAGGCAAGCCGGCGCGGCTGGGCCACCGGCGACTTCAAGCTTCCCAAGATCGTGGCCGGGCCGGACGCCATGACCGAGCTGGCCCAGTGGCCGTGCGACGTCGTGCTCAACGGGGTGGTCGGCTCGCTGGGCCTCGCTCCTACGCTGGCCGCGCTGCGCGGTGGTCGTACCCTCGCGTTGGCCAACAAGGAGTCGCTGGTGGCCGGCGGCCCGCTGGTCAAGGCCGCGGTGACGCGGCCGGGGCAGATCGTCCCGGTCGACTCGGAGCACTCGGCGCTGGCCCAGTGTCTGCGCTCCGGCACGCGCGGTGAGGTGCGGCGGTTGATCGTCACGGCCAGCGGCGGCCCGTTCCGGGGTCGGCGGCGCGACGAGTTGACGCAGGTCACACCCGAGCAGGCGCTCGCACACCCGACCTGGAACATGGGGCCGGTCGTGACGATCAACTCGGCGACCATGGTCAACAAGGCGCTGGAGGTGATCGAGGCGCACGAGCTGTTCGACGTGCCCTACGCCGACATCACCGTGATGGTGCACCCGCAATCGGTGATCCACTCGATGGTCGAGTTCGTCGACGGGTCGACGATCGCCCAGGCCAGCCCACCGGACATGCGGCTGCCGATCGCGCTCGGCATCGGCTGGCCGGACCGGGTGCCCGACGCCGCCTCCGCCGTCGACTGGACGGCCGCGCACACCTGGGAGTTCGCGCCGCTCGACGACGAGGCGTTTCCGGCCGTCGCCCTGGCCAAGGCCGCCGGGGAGGCCGGGCGCTGCCGCCCGGCGATCTACAACGCGGCGAACGAGGAGTGCGTGGCGGCGTTCGTGGCTGGCCGACTGCCGTTCCTCGGCATCGTCGACACCCTCGAACGCGTGTTGGAGGACGCTCCGGACTTCGACGAACCAGGTACCGTCGAGGACGTGCTCGCGGCCGAGTCGTGGGCGCGCGCGCACGCACAGGAGATCATCGCGGGTCCGGTGGAAGGAGCTTGATGTCGTACCTGCTCGGGGTGGTCCTCTTCGCCCTGGCCATTCTCATCTCGGTGAGCCTGCACGAGGCCGGTCACCTGCTGACCGCCAAGGCGTTCGGGATGAAGGTCACGAAGTACTTCGTCGGTTTCGGCCCCACCATCTGGTCGTTCCGGCGGGGTGAGACGGAGTACGGCCTCAAGGGCATCCCCCTCGGCGGCTTCTGCAAGATCGTCGGGATGACGCCGCACGACGACGACGTCGAGCCGGGCGACGAGTCACGGGTGATGTGGCGCTACCCGGTCTGGAAGCGGACGATCGTGATGGCCGCCGGGTCGATCACGCATTTCGCGCTCGCCCTGGTCACGATCTGGATCCTCGCCGTCTCCGCCGGCCTGCCCAACCCCGACTTCCCGACCACCGACGCGCAGGCCCGCCAGGAGCCCGCGGTCATCCAGCTCAGCCAGTGCGTCGTGCCGGAGAACGCGGTGCGCGCGTGCACCCCCGCCGACGCGGCCAGTCCGGCCGCCCAGGCGCAACTGCGCAACGGTGACCGGATCACCTCGGTCAACGGCACCCCGATCAACACCTACGGCGACCTGCTCACCACGCTGCGCGGGCTCAAGCCCGGCGACACCGCGCAGATCGCCTACGTCCGCGACGGGCAGTCGGGCACCACCAGCACGGTGCTCGCGCAGACCCAGCGTCCGCCGTTGGACGACCCGAACGGTGCCGCCGCGCCGGTCGCCGCGCTCGGCGTCGGGCTCGTGCCCACCACCCCGACCCGCGTGACGTACGGGCCGGTCGGCGCCTTCGGCGCCACCGCCGACTTCACCGGTCAGCTGGCCGTCGGCACCGCCCAGGCGCTCCAGCGCCTCCCGCAGAAGGTCCCCGCCCTGTGGACCGCCCTCACCGGTGGCGAACGGGACGTCGACACCCCGATCAGCGTGGTCGGGGCCAGCCGACTCGGCGGCGAGGCGGTGGAGAACAACGCCTGGCTGGTGTTCTTCATGCTCTTCGTGTCGCTGAACTTCTTCATCGGCGTGTTCAACCTGTTGCCGCTGCTCCCGGTGGACGGCGGCCACATCGCCATCGCCTGGTTCGAACGGGCTCGTTCCTGGCTCTACGCGCGGATCGGTCGGGCCGATCCCGGCCGGGTGGACTACCTCAAACTGATGCCCTTCACGTACGCGGTGATCCTGGTCGGTGGCGCGTTCACGCTGCTGACCATCGCCGCGGACGTCGTCAACCCGATCACGCTCTTCTCAAGGTGAGTGCCTGAAGTGACAGCTATCAGTCTCGGTATGCCCGCCGTGCCACCCCCGCCACTCGCTCCCCGTCGGGCCAGCCGGCAGATCATGGTCGGCTCGGTCCCGGTCGGTGGCGGTGCGCCGGTGTCGGTGCAGTCGATGACCACGACCCTCACCTCCGACGTCAACGCGACGCTCCAGCAGATCGCCGAGCTGACCGCGTCCGGCTGCCAGATCGTCCGGGTGGCGGTGCCGTCCCAGGACGACGTCGAGGCGCTGCCCGCGATCGCCAAGAAGTCGCAGATCCCGGTGATCGCCGACATCCACTTCCAGCCCAAGTACGTCTTCGCCGCGATCGACGCCGGCTGCGCGGCGGTCCGGGTCAACCCGGGCAACATCCGGCAGTTCGACGACAAGGTCAAGGAGATCGCTCGTGCCGCGGGGGAGGCGGGCGTGCCGATCCGGATCGGCGTCAACGCCGGCTCGCTGGACAAGCGCCTGCTGACCAAGTACGGCAAGGCCACCGCCGAGGCGCTCGTCGAGTCGGCGCTGTGGGAGTGCTCGCTGTTCGAGGAGCACGGCTTCCGCGACATCAAGATCTCGGTCAAGCACAACGACCCGGTCGTGATGATCCGGGCGTACCGGCAGCTCGCCGAGCAGTGTGACTACCCGCTGCACCTGGGTGTGACCGAGGCCGGGCCGGCGTTCCAGGGCACCATCAAGTCGGCGGTCGCGTTCGGTGCGCTGCTGGCCGAGGGGATCGGCGACACGATCCGGGTGTCGTTGTCCGCGCCGCCGGTCGAGGAAATCAAGGTCGGCAACCAGATCCTGGAATCCCTCGGTCTGCGCGAGCGGGGCCTGGAGATCGTCTCGTGCCCGTCCTGCGGTCGGGCCCAGGTCGACGTCTACAAGCTCGCCGAGGAGGTCACCGCCGGCCTGGAAGGGCTGCCGGTGCCGCTCCGGGTCGCCGTGATGGGCTGCGTGGTCAACGGACCCGGCGAGGCCCGGGAGGCCGACCTCGGCGTGGCCTCCGGCAACGGCAAGGGCCAGATCTTCGTCAAGGGGCAGGTCGTCAAGACGGTGCCCGAGGCGCAGATCGTGGAGACGCTGATCGAGGAGGCGCTGCGGATCGCCGACGAGATGGGCGCCGAACTTCCCGAGGAACTGCGCGGGCTGGTCACCGGCCCGACCGTCACCGTGCACTGATTTTCCATTTGGAAAAAGCGGCCGTTCCCCGTGCGGGGAACGGCCGCTTTCGTTGTGGTGCGGGCCTGGCGTTGTGGTGCGGGCCTGGCGTTGTGGTGCGGCCTGGCGTCACTCGGATTCGGCGAGGATCGCGTACAGCTTGCGGCGCGTCTCGTCGAGCACCTGGGCGGCCCGCTCGCGCTGGTCGTCGGTACCGTTCATCATGACCTGCCGCAGCGCGTTCATCGCCTGCGCGCCGGAGTCGCGGATGTCGTGCCAGCTGCTCACCGTGCCCTGCGCGACGTCGGCCCACGGCGGGGTCTGCGCGGCCTCGGTGGCCTCCGCCTGACCGGCCTCGGTGACCGTGAACCGCTTCCGCCCGCCACCGGACTCCTCGGTACTGGCGATGATCACGCCCTCGTCCTCCAGTAGTTGGAGGGTGGGGTAGATCGAGCCTGGACTGGGCCGCCACGCACCGCCGGTGCGGGAGTCGATCTCCTGGATCATTTCGTAGCCGTGCATGGGCCGCTCGGTGAGCAGGGCCAACACGGAGGCTCGGACGTTGGGGCGTCGGCCCCGACCCCGTCCACGGCCTCGGCCGCCCCAGGGGCCGCCGTGTCCGTGCTCGTGGCCATGACCGGGTGGGACCGGCGGGAAGCCGAAGCCCCGCATCCGAGCCTCGTGCATCGGGTGGTGCTGTCGGTGGAACCTCATTGGTTCTTCCTTTCCTCGAACTGTCGCTGATGCATCAACGATATATCGGCAATGCATCGCCAACAAGTGACCATTTACAAACCGTACGTACGTCTTGTTAAGGTGGCGGTCATGCGCCTGCTTCCCTCGCCGGGCCCGGCCCGGATCCTCACCCTGGGCACCCTGGTCAAAACCGTCGGGCGGGGTCTCTGGCTCGTCGCCAGCGCGCTCTTCCTCACCCGATCGGTCGGCCTGTCGGCGACCCAGGTGGGCATCGGGCTGACCATCTCGGCCCTGGTCGGCGTGCTCGCCAGCACGCCGAGCGGTTATCTGGCCGACCGCGTCGGCCCGCGCGGCGTGCAGGTCGGCGCGCTGTTCGTCGCCGGCACCCTGACCATGGGCCTGATCGCCGTCCGGTCGTTCCCCACGTTCATCCTGGTGGGCGCCGCCACCGCGCTCGCCGACGCGGTCGAGCGCGGCGCCCGGGGCGCGTTGATCGCCGGAGCGATCCCGGCCGACCAGCGGGTTCGCACCCGCGCCTACCTGCGCGCCACCACCAACGTCGGCATCTCCGTCGGCGCGGTCCTCGGTGGCTTCGCCATCGCCGCCGACACCCGCAGCGGGTACGTCGCGCTGATCCTGGCCGCGGCGGCGGCGTCACTGGCCGCAGCGGTGATCTTCCTCGGACTGCCCACCGTCGCCCCGGTCGCCGCCCCGGCGCAGGGCCCTCGGCTGGTCGCCCTGCGGGACCGGCCGTTCCTCGCCTTCACCCTGATCGACGGGCTGATGTCGATGCACTTCAGCCTGCTCACCATCGCCCTGCCGCTGTGGATCGCCGGTCACACCCGGGCCCCCGTCTGGATGATCTCCGCGTTGACGCTGGTCAACACCGTGCTGGTGGTGCTCCTCCAGGTACGCGCCGCGAGTACCGCCGCCAGCCTGCCCGGGGCCGCCCGCGCCGCCCGTCGAGCGGGTGTGGCCATCGCCCTGGCCTGCGTACTCTTCGCCGCCAGCGGCGCGCTGCCCACCGCCGGCGCGGTCGGCCTACTCGGCCTCGGGGCAGTCACGCACGTCACCGGGGAGCTGTGGCACTCCGCCGCCGGCTGGGGGATCTCCTTCGGGCTGGCGCCAGCGGACGCCCAGGGGCAGTACCAGGGGGCGTACGGCATGGGCTACGAACTGGGCAAGATGCTCGCACCGGTGGTCGTGACCACCCTCGCGCTCGGCTGGGGCGTACCGGGCTGGCTTGTGCTCGGCGGCCTGTTTCTCCTGCTCGGTGCCCTGGTGCCCCCGGTTGTCCGGTGGGCCGAGCGGAACCGGCCGAGCACCGGACCCGCAGAACCGGTGCCGGCCTCGGCACTCGACCGGCGGAGCGGGGGGTCGATCTGGCAGGCTGATAGTCGTGCTGACGGTGCCGGTACGCCAACTGGGGGAATCGGAGCGCCGCGCGGTCGAGCGACTGCTCGACCATGACCCGTTCGCGGGCGCGCAGGTCGCCGAGCGGATTGCCGCGCGCGGGCTTTCCTGGTGGCGAGCCGAGGGCAGAGTCCTGGGGTACGGCGCTCGCCGCAACCTCGAATCACTCTGCTGGCTCGGCGGCAACCTGACCCCGGTGCTGGCGAGCGACGCCGCGGTGGCCGCCTTCGCTGATCTCCTCGCCGGGGAGGAACGGCTCTGCTCCTCCATCGTCGGACGGGCCGATGCCGTCCTCGGGCTATGGGATCGCCTCTCCGATATCTGGGGGCCAGCGCGAGACGTCCGCCCCAACCAGCCGCTGCTGGTCACCGACACCCTGCCACCCGTACCGGCCGACCCGGAGGTACGCCAGGTTCGCTCCGGCGAAGTTGATCGGCTCTTCCCGGCGGCGGTGGCCATGTACACCGAGGAGGTCGGTGTCTCGCCACTGGCCGAGGACGGCGGCCGCAGCTACCGCCGACGGGTCAACGACCTGGTTCGGGCCGGTCGCGCGTACGCCCGCATCGTCGACGGCAAGGTCGTGTTCAAGGCGGAGCTGGCCGTGGTGACCAAGCGGACGGCGCAGATCCAGGGCGTCTGGGTGGCACCGGAGTGGCGAGGCCGGGGGATCGCCACGGGAGCCATGGCAGCCGTGGTCCGCGACGCGCTGCTGCGGGTCGCCCCCACCGTCAGCCTGTACGTCAACGACTTCAACCTCCCGGCCCGCCGCGTCTACGAGCGCTGCGGCTTCCAACCGATCGGCACCCTGGCCACCGTCCTCTTCTGACCGCTGCGGTTGGAAATCTCGGTGATGTCGTTGGCGACGGCTGGCGCATCTTTCTCCAGATCTTGGACAGTTTCCGTTCGCGCGCTGAGCGGTAACTGTCGGAGAGCTCGCGGGTTTTGAGCGTGGACATGCCGTTGGCCGGCACCCCGGGTTGCGGGTGCCGGCCAACGGTCGGTGTCCTGTCGTGCTCTTTTGTGGTGCTGTGGCTGTGGGGTCAGCTGTTCCAGTGCTGGGTGACGAGGTCGGCGGCCTGCTGCTCCCACTGGGCGTAGGCGTCCGGGTAGGCCGAGACCTGCACGGTCTGCGCGGCCTCGGTCAGCGGCATGTCCTGCCACCCGTCGACCTGCTTGAGGCCCTTCAGGAACGCAGTCGTCGAGTACTGCGGGTCGGTGATCTGTTCCGGGGTGCCCCACCCCGAGCTCGGGCGCTGTTGGAACAGGCCCAGCGAGTCGTGGTCGTTGGCGTCGCCGAGGTGGCCCAGGTTCTCCAGCTTCGACTCCTGCAGGCTCGTCGCGATCGAGATCACCGCGGCCCGCTCGGGCAGGCCGGCCTTCTTCGTCGCGGCGATGATCGCCTTCACGTTCGCGGTCTGCTCGTCGTTGAGGGTGATGTGCGACTGCTCGCCCTGGGTGCCGTGTGGGATCAGCTTGCTGGTGTCGGGCTTGTCAGCCTGCACCGCCACCGTGGCGGGGTTGGCGTCGACGGGGTTGGCGTGCGCGGCGATCGGACCGGCGAACACACCACCGGCGAACGCGAGACCAGCAACCGACAGCACGCTCTTACGAATGATCGTGTTCATGGGGATAGCTCCTTCGGGGGTAGAACACCCGCCCACGCCGATCGGGGGAACGGCAGTGACGGGTGTGAGCACCTCGTCCGGCGCCGCACAAACAAACAAAGGGGGGAAGGTTTGGGGGGTGACGCCCACGTTCACTGGGGCGTCGGGGACGGCGACCTGGCAAGCCCGAGGGGGCTCGGGGCGCCGGGTCGGTGTGTAACGACCGGGGGGCCGGGGTCATTCCCGGCGGCCCACCTACCAGCGCCCTGCTCGAGGCGGGTGGCCGGTTGGCCGTGCGGGACCGCAACGACCCGGGGCCCGGGGTCATTCCCGGCGGCCCACCTACCAGCGCCCTGCTCGAGGCGGGTGGCCGGTTGGCCGTGGGGACCGTAACGACCGGGCGCGGGCCGGCATTCCAACCTGCCCGACCAGCCCTCGGGGGCGGGGCGGCGGCCGGTGGTGCTGCGATCGTCAGGGTATGTAACGACCCCGCCCCGGCCACGATTCCGCCCCGCGGGTGCGACCGGCCACAGGACGAAGAACTCATAAATGGACGAACCGCCCACACAATTCCGGGCCGTGGCGTCGAATCATCCATCACGCGGCGTGATCCACTCGGGTTCAGGGAAATCGGGGTATCGCGGACGTAAGGACACCCCGACCACATGAAACCCGAGTCGATCAAGAGGTTCGATGGCGGCGCGACTCGACAGAGTCCGACATAATCGGACAAAACGCCAGCCGGGCGTCCCGTTGGGCGTTCGGTCGGCGGCACACGCTCGGCGTCCGCCGGGCATTCTGTCGGGCGCGCCGCTTGGCGCTCCGCTGGTCCGTCGATCGGGCGGGGCGTCCGGGTGTCCGCTGGGTGTTGGGTCCGCCGGGCATTCTGTCGGGTGGGCCGCTCGGCGCTCCGCTGGTCCGTCGATCGGGCGGGGGCGTTCGGGTGTCCGCTGGGTGTTGGGTCGGCGGGGCGCTTGGCGTCGGTGTTCGGTCTGGCGGGGCGTTCGGCGGGCGCCGGGCGTTCGGCGGGCGGGGCGTTCGGCGGCCGCTGGGCGTTCGGCGGGCGGGGCGTTCGGCGTGCGGCGGAGCGTCCGGATCGTCTAGGCGACGAGCGGTGCGGCAGGTACGGGCGCGGGTCGGGTTGCGAGATCGGTCGACACCGCGACGGGGCGCTGGGCGAGTCCGTCGCTGCCGCTGGTCGGAGGGGCGGATGCCCTGCTCAGGGCCGGAAAATCGGTTGAGTTGGCGGGTTGGCGCCGGCAGGCTGAGGTCTCCGCCACCCCCGTCCCGGAGGACTTTCCATGCGCCTGCTCCGTGATCTGTGGGGCACCTCGACCCGCCGTATGACGATCGTGGTCGTCCTCATTGTGCTGGGCGCCGCGGGGCAGGCGGGCGCGTCGGCGCTGGCTGGCGCGGTGCTGGTGCATCGCTCGGCTGGCTTCTTCGCCGTGCTGGCGGCGGCGCTGGTCGCCGTGGTCCTCAGCGACCTCGCGGTGAGCCTACTGATGGCCGGCCTGACCGCCGACTGGTCCGCCGACGTGCGCCGCCGCCTGTGTCGCGTCGCTCTCGGGCAGGACCTGCCGACGCTGGAAACCACACCGGTGGGCGAGTTGCTGGACCGGATCGACGGGGACGTCTATCAGGTGGCGTCGGCGATTCGTAACCAGGGCACCCGGCTTGCCCAGGGGCTCTGTGTCGGCCTGCTGTCCATGGTGGTGGCGCTGGCCGTGTGGTGGCCGGCCGGGATCGCGATGCTGCTGCTCACGGTGGTGCTCGCGGTCGGGTTGCGCCGGCCCACGGCGCGGATCGGCCCGGCCCGGATGGCCGAGGAGGAGGCGTGGTCCGACCTGGCCGCCGTAATGGAGGAGGCGGTGCACGGCCAGGACGACGTGCGTACCAGCCTGGCCCGCCCGTACGTGCTGCGGTTGTACGCCCGGCGGGCCGCCGCGGTCCTCTCCCGGGGCCGCGTGGTCTGGGTGCTGTCCGCCCGGGTGGCGACGGTGGCCACCGCGACGATCCGTGCCGGCATCGGCGTGGTGGTACTCGGCGGGGCCTGGGCGTTGGCCACCGGTCGGATCGACGCCGCCCGGCTCACCGCCATCTGGTTGCTCGCCCTGGCCTTCGGGGCGACCGCGGAACACGTCAGCCGGATGGTGCCGGAGATCCAGGAGGCTCTCGGCGCGTGGGCTCGGGTGCAGCTGCTCCAGAAGGCTCGGCAGGAACCCATTGGCGGGGCCAGCCCGAGCGAGGGTGACGTCCGCATTCGGGACCTGACCTTCGGGTACGAGCAGAGTGGCCGGGGCGCCGCGCTGCGCGGGCTCAACCTCACCTTCGCCCGTGGTCGGTCGTACGCGCTGATCGGACGGACCGGTTCGGGCAAGTCGACTCTGGCGAAGGTGCTCACCCGGGCCGTCGACGTGCCGCCGGGCACGGTCTTCCTTGGCGGCACCGACCTGTGCGACCTCGATGTCGAGCAGCTGCGCCGCTGGGTGGCGCTGGTGCCGCAGCGCACCGAGATCCTGGCCGGCACGCTCGCCGAGAACGTCGCGCTCTTCGACCCGGAGTTGCTCGACGTGGCGGCTCGGGCGCTCGACGAGTTGGGGCTGGCCGGTTGGATCGCGGAGCTGCCGGACGGGTTGGCGACCCGACTGGGGGAGGGCGGGCACGTGCTCTCCGCCGGTCAGGAGCAGTTGGTGGCCTTCGCCCGGATCCTGGTCCGGGACCCGCACGTGGTGATCCTCGACGAGGCCACCGCGCGGCTGGACCCGGTCACCGAGGCGCGGGTGCAGCGGGCCACCGAACGACTGCTGCGCGACCGGATCGGCATCGTCATCGCGCACCGGCTCTCCTCCGTGCGTCGTTGCGACGAGGTGGTCGTGCTGGCCGACGGCGCGGTGGTCGAGGCTGGCCCGATGGAGACGTCGACGCGCTTCGCCGAGCTGCTGGCGACCAGCCACGCCGCCGCGTACGCCGCGGTGGCGCCGGCCGGTCGCATCGGCGTCGGCACCGACCTGCTGGTCGGCCCCGATCCGGCGGACGCCTGGCCGGGCGAGCCGTTGCCCGCCCCGGTCGCGCCGGTCGCGTCGACCGAGCAGCCCACCTGGGTTGCGCCGGAGCCGACCGAGCGGGTCGCACGGGCCGAGCCGATCACAACGACCGCGCCGGCCCGCGCAGACCCGCCGCCCCTGCCACCCGTGCCGCCGGCCCGGACGCTGCGGGAGATCTTCCGACTCTGCATCAACGACCCCCGGTACGGGGCGACCGCGATCGCGCTGTTCCTCGGGCTCAGCCTGCTCGGGTTGGACGGCCCGGTGCTGCCCTGGCTCTGGGCGGACCTGGTCGACGGGACCGGCAACCCGTACCTGCCGGCGGTGGGGATCGTCGCCGGGCTGCTGGTCACCCTGCCGCTGCCGTTCTACACCCATGTCTGGTTCCCGCAGTGGTGGGTGCGGCAGATGCTGCGGATCGGCCTGCGCCTGGTGCACGGCCAGACCGGGCCGCGCCGGGTCAGCTCGCACACCCCCGCCGAGGTGGTGGCCCAGGGCGGCGACACCGAGCGGGTGGTCCAGCTCGCCGACAACGTGCTGGATCAGAGCGTCGCGCTGGTGCTCGTGGTCGCCATGACGGCGGTCACCGGCAGCGTCGTACCGGGGCTGTTCTTCCTCGGCACGATGGTCGTCTCCGGGCTGGCCGCCACGTTGTTCGGGCCGAAGCTGGAGCGGGCGGCTCGGGCGACGGTGGCGGCGCGGGCCGCGTTCGCCACGGCGCTGGTCTCCGCGCTCTCCGCGGCGCGGACGGTGAAGCTCGCCGGCGCGACCGCGGCGGTGCTGCGCCACCTGGCGGGCCTGGACGTGCTGCGCAGCGACCGGCAGCGGCGGGAGATTTCGGTGCAGGTGTGGGCGCGCTCGACGCCGTCGATGGCCAGCGGGCTGTTGCCGATCGGGGCTTGGGCGCTCTACCTGAACGGTTCGCTCTCCGCCGGGGCGGTGCTGGTGGCGGTGTCCACCCTGGGCGCGGCCCGCTGGTTCGCCTGGACGACCGCGTCGTTGATCTCGCAGCTGCCCTCGGCGCGGGTCTGGACCCGGCGCACGGTGGCGATGGCCGGGGTGAGCAGCTATTCCGCAGGGGTGCCGGAGGTCGACCTGACCGCCGGCACGGCACCCGCGCCGACCATGCCGCCCCGGCATCCGCTGCGGCGGCTGGAGCTGCGCGGCTTCGGGGTGGTGCACTCCGACGGTACGGTGGCCGTCCGGGATGTGGACCTGACCGTGCAGCGGGGGCAGTTGGTGCTGGTCGTCGGGCCCGTGGGGTCGGGCAAGTCCTCGCTGCTGCGGGCGCTGGCCGGGATCGTGCACCACACCGGCGAGCTGGCCTGGAACGGTGACCCGGTCACCGAGCCGGAGCTGTTCCTACGTCCCAACCAGGTCGGCTACGTCGGCCAGCTGCCTCGGGTGTTGTCTGGCACGGTGGCCGACAACATCGCCCTCGGGCACCAGGTGGACGCGGCCGGCGCGGTCAGCACCGCCCAGCTCGACCATGACCTGGCCGCCGCCGGCGGTGGGTTGGGTCTGCTCATCGGGCACAAGGGCACCCGGCTCTCCGGCGGGCAGTTGCAGCGGTTGGCGCTGGCGCGTGCGCTGGCCCCGCGTACCGAATTGTTGGTCGCCGACGACGTGTCGTCGGCGCTGGACGTCACCACCGAGCTGGCGCTGTGGCAGGCGTTGCGCGGCCACGGGGTGACCGTGGTCGGCTCCACCGCGAAGCGCGCCGCGTTGGTCCGGGCCGACCACGTGGTGGTGCTGCTCGGCGGCGCGGTGGCGGCCCAGGGCACCTGGCAGGACCTGGAGGGCGACTGGTCGCACCTGGCCGGCTGAGGGCCAGGAGTCGCGCTGAGGGCCAGGAGTCGCGCTGAGAGCCAGGAGTCGCGCTGAGAGCCCGAGGTCCCGCTGACGGTCGGGCGGCTGCTCAGGGAGCAGCCGCCCGACGGGCGTGGATCAGGCGGCGCGGGCGTACTGGGCGGGCCCGGAGTACGCGACGCCGAGCTTCGCGGCGGCCCGGCGCGGCCAGTACGGGTCGCGCAGCAACTCCCGGCCGAGCAGCACCAGGTCGGCGTCGCCGTTGGCGACGATCTGCTCGGCGTGCTCGGGCTCGACGATCAGGCCCACCGCGCCGGTCGGCACGCCGGCCTCGCGGCGGATCTGGGCGGCCAGCGGCACCTGGTAGCCGGGGCCGAGCGGGATGAGCTGATCCACGCTCACCCCGCCGGAGGACGCGTCGACCAGGTCGACGCCGACGCCGGCCAGCTCACCAGCGAGCACCACGCTGTCCTCGATCGTCCAGCCGCCCTCGGCCCAGTCGGTGGCGGAGATCCGGGTCAGCACCGGAACGTCCTCGCCGACCGCGGCGCGTACCGCGCGGGCCACCTCCAGGGTGAGCCGCATCCGGGCGGCCCGGTCGCCGCCGTAGCCGTCGGTGCGGTGGTTGGTCAGCGGCGACAGGAACTCGTTGAGCAGGTAGCCGTGCGCGGCGTGGATCTCCACGGCGGCGAAGCCGGCGTCCAAGGCGCGTTCGGCGCCGGCCGCGAACGCCTCGACCACACCGGCGATGCCGGCCTCGTCGAGGCTGGTCGGCGTCCGGTAGCCGGCGGTGAACGGCTCCGACCCGGGGGCGACGGGCGTCCAGCCGCCTTCGGCGTCCGGCACGCCACCGCGCTCCGGCGCCCACGGCCGGTAGGTGGAGGCCTTGAAGCCGGCGTGCGCGAGCTGCACGGCCGGCACCGCGCCGTGGGCGGCGACGAACGCGGTCACCGGCCGCCAGGCGTCGACGTGCGTACCGGACCAGAGCCCGGTGTCCTGCGGGCTGATCCGGCCCTCGGGGAGCACGGCGGTCGCCTCGGTCAGTACCAGACCGGCGCCGCCGACCGCGCGACTGCCGAGGTGGATCAGGTGCCAGTCGGTGGGCAACCCGTCGGGGCCGGCGGAGTACTGGCACATCGGCGCCAGGGCGATCCGGTTGGGGAGCGTGACCGCGCGCAGGGCCAGCGGAGTGAACAGAGAACTCATGGGGGTCATCCTCTCCGACACGGCGGCGGGCCCCCGGGGAGAGGGGCCCGTCGCCGGATAGGTGAACTGGTCAGGCGGGAACAGGGGTCAACTCGGGCCGGGGGTCGGCGACCGGCTCCGGGTCGATCAGGTCACGCCGGCCTGCGGACTCGTACGCCTCGCGGTCGAGAGTGCCCTCGCGGGCGGCGACCACGGTCGGCACCAGGGCCTGCCCCGCCACGTTGGTGGCGGTGCGGATCATGTCCAGGATCGGGTCGATCGCCAGCAGCAGACCGGCGCCGGCCAGCGGCAAACCCAGCGTGCTGAGGGTCAGGGTGAGCATCACGATCGCGCCGGTCAGGCCGGCGGTGGCCGCCGAACCGACCACCGAGACAAAGGCGATCAGCAGGTAGTCGCCGACCCCGAGGTGTACGCCGAACACCTGGGCCACGAAGATCGCGGCGAGCGCCGGGTAGATGGCGGCGCAACCGTCCATCTTCGTGGTGGCGCCGAAGGGCACCGCGAACGAGGCGTACTCGCGGGGCACGCCGAGACGCTCGACCGAGCGCTGGGTCACCGGCATGGTGCCGACCGAGGAGCGGGACACGAAGGCCAGTTCGATCGCCGGCCAGGCGCCAGCGAAGAAGCGCAGCGGGTTGAGCCGGCCGGCGAGGATCAGCACCAGCGGGTAGACCACGAACAACACGATGGCGCAGCCGACGTAGACGGCGGTGGTGAACTTCGCGAGGGGAGCCAGCAGGTCCCAGCCGTACGAGGCGACGGCGTTGCCGATCAGGCCGAGGGTGCCGATCGGGGCGAGCCGGATGACCCACCAGAGCGCCTTCTGGACGATCTCCAGCAGGGAGCGGTTCAGCGCCACGAACGGTTCGGCGGCCTCGCCGACCAGCAGGGCCGCGGCACCGACGACGACGGCGAGGAAGACGATCTGGAGGACGTTGCCCTCGACGAACGCGCCGACCGGGTTGGTGGGCACGATTCCGGTGAGGAAGTCGGTCCACGAGCCGGTGTTCTTCGGCGGCGCGGCGCCACCCAGGTCGAGGGTCACGCCCTTGCCCGGGTTGGTGAGCAGGCCGAGGCCGATGCCGATGCTCACCGCGATCAGCGCGGTGATGCCGAACCACAGCAGGGTCTTGAGGGCGAGCCGGGCGGCGTTGGCGACGCCACGCAGGCTGACCACGCTGACCACGATGGCGGTGAAGACCAGCGGCGGCACGGCCAGCTTGAGCAGCTGGACGAAGAGGCTACCGACGGTGTGCAGGGTGCTGGTGAGCCAGCTCAGGTCGTTGGTGCGGGCCAGAAAGCCCAGCGCGACGCCGAGCACGAGGCCGAGCAGGATCTGCACGGAGAAGGGAATTTTGCGCAGACTGAAGGGCATGAGGAGAGATCCAATTGTCCGGGTCCGATCGGGGCAGGCGTGGTACGCGGCTAGCCCGGACAGATGCCACTGGCCTGCAGTCGGAGATCGACATACAGGCGGACAGTGAGGCCCCAGACGTTGGTCATCGTTGGCCGACGGTACGCCGATTTCCGCTCATCGGAAGGACCTGACGGCGTGAGGCTCCTTACAGAGGGCCAGCGTGGTGGCGGTGCTCAGGCCCCACAACACCGCGAGTGCGAGGATCAGCCGTTCCAGCACACCCACCACCGGGCCTCGGCCGATGACGAGCATCGCCAGCCCCACCGTGGCGCAGAGCGGCAGTGCCAGCGCGGCGGCCCCGCCGGCCAGCCGACGCACCGTCGGGCCGGCCGGCCCCGACACGGCGAGCGTGATCATGGCGAAGACCACCGCCGCGGTCGCCCCGATGCTGGCGCCGCCATGCACCAGATCCGCCGCCGTCGTCCGCTCGAACGGCGGCAGCGGGCAACCGTCGGAACAGGTCACCGCTGCGGACACGGCGGTGAACACGGCCCCGGTGGCGAGCAGCGCCGGGGCCGCCGCCCACACTCCCGGGGGCAGCGCCGCCCCGACCAGCAGCAACGCGCCGGCAAGGGCCAGGATCCCGATCCGGTACGTCGCGGCGTGCTCGCTGCCGGCGATACCCGCCTCGCTGACGTACCCGGTGAGCCCTGGACCGGGACCGGCGACCACGGCGAGCGTCACCGCCACCGCAC
Organism: Micromonospora sp. NPDC050276; assembly: GCF_044459545.1. Classification (NCBI taxonomy): domain Bacteria; kingdom Bacillati; phylum Actinomycetota; class Actinomycetes; order Micromonosporales; family Micromonosporaceae; genus Micromonospora; species Micromonospora sp. NPDC050276. The sequence goes on from NZ_JBITJA010000003.1 coordinate 243,699, forward strand.
CGGCGAGGATGCAGCCGGCCGCCGCGGATCCCGCGACCCGGCGGGCGACGTCACCGCGGGCCCTCGACACGGTCGTGACGGCGGGCCCGGCCGGCTCAGCCACGCCCGTGCGGGGTGCCCCAGCCGGACTCGTCCGGCCCGAGCGGCACGATCCCGCTGGGGTTGATCTCCCGGTGCGTGCCGTAGTAGTGCCGCTTGATGTGCTCGAAGTCCACCGTCTCGCCGAAGCCCGGCGTCTGGAACAGGTCCCGGGCGTACGCCCAGAGCACCGGCAGTTCGGTCAGCTTGTTGCGGTTGCACTTGAAGTGCCCGTGGTACGCGGCGTCGAAGCGGACCAGCGTGGTGAACAGCCGCACGTCGGCCTCGGTGATCGCGTCGCCCATCAGGTAACGCTGCCCGGCCAGCCGCTCGGAGAGCGCGTCCAGCCGGGCGAAGAGCGCCCGGAACGCCTCGTCGTACGCCGCCTGGGAGGTGGCGAACCCGCACCGGTAGACGCCGTTGTTCACGTCGGTGTGGATCTCGGCCATCAGCGCGTCCATCTCGGGGCGCAGTGCCTCCGGGTAGAGGTCCGGCGCCCCCGCACGGTGCAGCGACCGCCACTGGGTGGAGAAGTCGAGGGTGAGCTGCGGGTAGTCGTTGGTGACCACCCGGCCGGTCAGGGTGTCGACCAGCGCCGGCACGGTCACCCGGCCGGTGTAGTCCGGGTCGGTGGCCAGGTACGCCTCGGAGAGGAAGCTGACGCCCAGGACCGGGTCGAAGCCGTCCGGGTCGAGGGCGAACGCCCAGCCCCGCTCGTCCCGGATCGGGTCGACGGTGCCCAACGAGATCGCGTCGTCCAGCCCGAGCAGACCGCGCACGATCCGCGCCCGGTGCGCCCAGGGACAGGCGCGGCACCAGATCAGCCGGTAGCGGCCGGCCTCCAGGGGCCAGCGGTCCTGCTCGTCCGGGCCGCCGCCGGGTGGCGAGGTCGAGTCGGCGGTGACCCGACCGGTGAACCGGTTCGGCTGACGGACGAACGCGCCGCCGTCGCTGGTCTCTGCGCTGAACTGGGCCCGGGCCATGCCGTCAACCTATCCGCTGCCGGCGCGGATATCCTGGCGCCGGCAGCCCTCGCGACCCGGTGGGCCTGCCCCACCCCCGCCGTCTGCACCCCCTAAGGACTTGCGATGACCGTGGCATACCTGGTGGCCGGTGTCCGCACCCCGATCGGCCGGTACGCGGGCGCGCTGGCCGGCGTCCGCCCCGACGACCTGGCCGCCCACGTGATTCGTGAGCTGGTCGCCCGCCACCCGTCGGTGGACTGGGCGCGGGTGGACGACGTCGTGCTCGGCTGCGCCAACCAGGCCGGCGAGGACAACCGCAACGTGGCCCGGATGGCGGCGCTACTGGCCGGCCTGCCCGAGGAGGTGCCGGGCAGCACGGTCAACCGGCTCTGCGGCTCGGGCCTGGACGCGCTCGCCACCGCGGCCCGATCCATCGTCGCCGGGGACGCGGAGCTGGTGATCGCCGGCGGGGTGGAGAGCATGAGCCGGGCGCCGTTCGTCATGCCGAAGGCGACGTCGGCGTACTCCCGCTCGGCCGAGGTGTACGACACCACCCTGGGCTGGCGGTTGGTGAACCCGTTGATGCGCGACGGGTGGGGGATCGACTCGATGCCGGAGACGGCGGAGAACGTGGCCGCCGAGTACGGCGTCAGCCGGGCCGAGCAGGACGCCTTCGCGTACCGCTCGCAGCAGCGCGCGGCCAAGGCGCAGGCCGACGGCCGCTTCGCCGAGGAGATCGTGCCGGTGTCCGTGCCGGCCGGTCGCCGGGAGACCCGGCTGGTCGAGGTCGACGAGCACCCCCGGGAGACCACGCTTGCGAAGCTCGCCGCGCTGCCCACCCCGTTCCGCGACGGCGGCACGGTGACCGCCGGCAACTCCTCGGGCGTCAACGACGGCGCGGTCGCGCTGCTCGTGGCCAGCGAGGCGGCGGTTGCTCGGTACGGTCTGACCCCGTTGGCCCGGATCGTGGGCGCGGCGGCGGCCGGTGTGCCGCCCCGGATCATGGGGATCGGCCCGGTGCCGGCCACCCGCAAGCTGCTCGACCGCGTCGGCGTCGAGCTGAGCGCGGTGGACGTGGTGGAGCTGAACGAGGCGTTCGCCGCGCAGTCCGTGGCGGTGCTGCGCGAGCTGGGGCTGCCGGTGGACGCCGAGCACGTCAACCCGAACGGTGGCGCGATCGCGCTGGGGCATCCGCTCGGTGCCAGCGGCGCGCGACTGGCGTTGACCGCCGCGCTGGAGCTGCGCCGCCGCGGCGGCCGGCGGGCGCTGGCGACCATGTGCATCGGTGTTGGTCAAGGCATCTCGCTGTTGCTGGAGTCAGCCGCCTAGAGTGGTCCACACCACACGACCCGCGGGTCGACCGGTGCGCGCGCGTGCCCGCGGCACGTCCCGCCATCGGTGCCGTCCCGCGCCGCGGCGATGAACTGGGGAGCAACTGATGCCGGACGGACTGCCGACCGAGATCGATCTGACCAGGCCGAGCGCGGCCCGGGTGTACGACTACTTTCTGGGTGGGGCGCACAACTTCGAGATCGACCGGCAGTTGGCCGAGCAGATCGCCAGCATGACCCCGAATCTCGCGGCCACCATGCGCTCCGGCCGGGAGTTCCTCCGCCGGGCCGTCCGGGTGCTGCTCGACGCCGGCATCGACCAGTTCCTCGACATCGGCTCCGGAATTCCCACCGTGGGCAACGTGCACGAGGTGGCGCAGGGGCTGAACCCCAAGGCCCGCGTGGTGTACGTCGACATCGATCCGGTGGCCGTCGCGCACAGCCGGGAGCTGCTCGCCGGCAACGAGCTGACCGGGGTCATCCACGCCGACCTGCGTGAGCCGGAGCGGATCCTCGCCGAGACCCGACAGCTTGGGCTGATCGACTTCAGTCGACCGATGGGCATCCTGCTGGCCGGGGTCGTGCACTTCATCCCGGACGCGGACCGGCCCGAGGAGATCCTGGCCACCCTGCGGGACGTCGCCGCTCCGGGCAGCTTCCTGGTCATCTCGCACTCCACGTTCGAGGACCAGCCGCAGGAGATGCTGGACGCCCAACGCCTCTCCGCCCGGACCGACACCGAGATCACCCTGCGCTCCCGCGCACAGGTCACCGGCTTCTTCGGCGACTGGACCGTCCTGGAGCCGGGCGTGGTGCACATGCCGCTCTGGCGCCCCGACGCACCGTCCGACGTGGACGAGCACCCCGAGCGGTTCGGCGCCTTCGGGGGTGTCGCCCGGTACGACCAGCCCGCCGGCTGATCTCGTGGCCGCCGTCCCGGACCCCGCCGGGCTCGATGCCGGCCGGGCGGACGCCCAGGGGTACGCCGCCGAGTGGGCCCGCGCGGTACGCCGCCTCGGTTTCGTGCCGCTCAGCATGGCCGAGACCGAGCGGCTGCTGCTGGTGCACACGATCCGGCTGGCCCAGGCGGTGCGGGCCGAGCCGTTCTCTGCCCGTCCGGCCGAGGAGGTCGGGCGGGCACTGGTGGAGGCGCACCTCACCGAGCCGCAGGCCCTGGACTGGACGCTGCACGCACTCGGTGCGGACTTCCCGCGCCAGGTCCTGGGCGACGGTGACCGTCCGGCAGACCTCGCCGACCGGATCGCGGCGCTGCAGGGCGGGCTGGCCGCCGGGTTCGCCCGCGCGCTGCGCGACCGCACCTTCAGTCAGCAGGAGCGGATCGCCCGGTCGGCCTGGCAGGCGCGCGACGAGGTCGAGCAGGCGCTGCGTGAGAGCGAGGCCCGGTTCCGGGCGGTCTTCACCGGCGCGGCGATCGGGATCGGGATCGCCGGCGTGGACGGCCGGATCATCGACGTCAACCAGGCGTTCGCCGACATGCTCGGCTACTCGATCGAGGAATTGCGCGAGATCAACGTGGCGGGGCTGTTCCACGCCGACGACGCCGCCGGGATGTGGGAGCTCTACCAGGAGCTGATCGAGGGCAAGCATGACGCGGCCCGGGTGGAGAAGCGCTACCACCGCAAGGACGGCAGCGTGGTCTGGACGGATCTGGCCGTCTCGCTGATCCGGCACGAGGGCCGACCGCGATTCACCGTCGCGATGATCGAAGACATCACCGAGCGGTACGAACTCCAGCAGCGGCTGCGCTTCCAGGCACTGCACGACCCGCTGACCGGGCTGCCCAACCGGACGCTGTTCTTCGAGACGCTGGGGCGGGTGCTCGACACCGCGGGCCCCGGCCAGCGGGTCGGGGTGTGTTTCCTCGACCTGGACGGCTTCAAGGCGATCAACGACAGTCTCGGCCACGACCTCGGTGACCGGCTGCTGGTGATGATCGGCCGCAGGTTGGCCGAGTGCGTGGCCGACCACGGCCACCTGGTCGCCCGGATGGGCGGCGACGAATTCGTGATCCTCGTGGACGGCGGGGAGGGCACCGACGACGCGATCGCCGTCGCCGAGGCCGCGCTGGCCGCCGTCGCGGCTCCGGTGCACGTCGGTGACCACCAGTTGGCCGTATCGGCCAGCGTCGGCATCGTGCAGTGCCCCGCCTCGGAGACCAGCGCGTCCGAGCTGATGAAGGCCGCGGACACCACGCTCTACTGGGCCAAGGCGGCGGGCCGCGGCCGGTGGGCGGTCTACGACCCCGAGCGCGGCGCCCGGGACATCGCCCGCTCGGCGCTGGTCGCCGGGCTGCCCGCCGCACTGGACCGGGGCGAGTTCGTGCTGCACTACCAGCCGATCGTGTCGCTGCTGGAGGGCACCATGCTGGCCGTGGAGGCGCTGGTTCGTTGGGAGCACCCGGAGCTGGGCCTGATCGGGCCGGACCGGTTCATCGGCCTGGCCGAGGAGACCGGCCTGATCGTCCGGCTCGGCGAGTGGGTGCTGCGGCAGGCCTGCGCGGATGCCCAGCGGTGGTGGCGAGAGTTTCCCGACGCCAGGCTCGTGGTCAGTGTCAACCTGGCCGCGCGGCAGGCCGACGAAACGGCCATCGTGGACACGGTGGCCGATGCGCTGCACACCAGTGGGCTACCCGCGGAGCTGCTTCAGTTGGAGCTGACCGAGAGCGCGGTGATGGGCAGCGCCGGTGAGCCTCTGCGTAACCTGCACCGACTCGCCGCGCTCGGCGTTCGGCTGGCCGTGGACGACTTCGGCACCGGGTACTCCAACCTGGCGTACCTGCGGCGGTTGCCGATCCACTGCCTGAAGCTCGCCGGCCCGTTCGTCGAGGGCATCCGCGCGGACGGGACCGACGTGGCGGCGGACCACCGCGACGAACGGATCGTCGACGCGTTGGTGCGGTTGGCGCACGCCCTGGAGTTGTGGGTCACGGCCGAGGCGGTGGAGACCGGCGTGCAGGCGGAACGGCTGCGGGCGCTGCGCTGCGACACCGGGCAGGGGCGATACTTCGGTGCGCCGGTCCCGGCCGACGCGATCACCGCCCGACTGCGCGGCGACGGGGTGGCGGCGTGAACCGATGATCGGGTTTCCGGCCGATCGGCCGGCGGGTGGCGGCGTGAGTGGGCGACCGTTGCGGTCCGGGTGGTGGCGACGGAAGGCGACAGTGTGGACCTGACGGACTCGCAGGCGGCGGTGACCGTGGTGGCCGGGCTGGCCATCCTGGCCGGGTTGGCCGGCGTGGTGGTGCCCGGCCTGCCGGCGCTGCCGCTGTGCTGGGGTGGCGTGCTGGTCTGGGCGGTCTTCGGCGGTGCCGGCCTGGGTGGCTGGGCGGTGTTCGCCGCCGCCACCCTGGTCGCCGCGGGCGGCACCGTGATCAAGTACGCGTGGCCCGGCCGGAACCTGAAGCGCACCGGCGTGCCGACGTCCACGCTGCTCGCCGGTGGCGTGCTCGGCATCATCGGGTTCTTCGTGGTGCCGGTCGTGGGGTTGGTGCTCGGCTTCGTCGCCGGGGTGTGGGCGGCGGAACGGCTGCGGCTGGGCAGCAACCAGCTCGCCTGGCCGTCCACCGTGCACGCCCTGAAGGCCGCCGGCCTGTCGATGCTCGTGGAGTTCCTGGCCGGCCTGCTGATAGCAGCCCTCTGGGTAGCCGGCCTCCTCCTAACCTGACCCCCCCTTTTCCCGCGTTGATCAAGAGGTTTGCGTCAGATTTCAAGCCTTATCTGACGCGAACCTCTTGATCACGAAGGAGAAGGTGGGGCGCGGGGCACTGTCGGGTACGGCGGATCGCCGTACGTGAGAGAGAGGCGTGCCCCGCGCCACCGTGGTCGGGCGGTCCGAGCGCCCGGGTGGGCCCTGATCGGGCCTGGTCACCGGTCCAGGATGCGGGCCGGGGCGGCCGGACGGCAACGCAATTAGCCCGACGGCGGGTGAGATTCCCACCGACTGCGTATTGACCGCCTTGATCGACCGGGACGACACTTTGCGCACTCGCACCTGGAACCACCTCAGGGAGGTGTGCAGTGGCCACGACGCCCGTGCCGACCGCCGAGCAACCGATGGACGAGGACGCCCGACGGCTCGCCGAACTCGGCTACAAACAGGAGCTGCGCCGCAAGTGGAGTGGCTTCTCCAACTTCGCCATCTCGTTCTCGATCATCTCGATCCTGGCCGGCTGCTTCACCACCTTCGGTCAGGCGTGGAACAACGGCGGGCCGGTAGCCATCTCCTGGGGCTGGCCGCTGATCTCACTGTTCATCCTGATCATCGGCTTCTGCTTGGCGGAGTTGGTGTCGGCGTACCCGACGGCGGGCGGGATCTACTGGTGGGCGGCCACCATGGGTCGCCCGGTGCACGGCTGGTTCACCGGCTGGTTGAATCTGATCGGTCTGGTGGCGGTCACCGCCTCGGTCGACTACGGCTGCGCGACGTTCCTCAACCTCACCCTGTCGGCGCTCTTCGACGGTTGGGCCGGGACACTGCGGCAGGCGTTCGTCCTCTTCGTGATCATCCTGGTGCTACACGGGCTGATCAACATCTATGGGCATCGGATCATCGACGTACTCCAGAACGTCTCGGTCTGGTGGCACGTGGCCGGCGCGGCCGTCGTGGTGGCCATCCTGGTCTTCGTGCCGGACAACCACCAGAGCTTCCAGTTCGTGTTCACCGAGCGGTTCAACAACTCCGGCTTCGGTGACGGCGACATCGGCGGGCTGACGTTCTGGTTCTACGTGCTGCCGCTGGGCTTCCTGCTGACCCAGTACACGATCACCGGCTTCGACGCCTGCGCACACGTCTCCGAGGAGACCCGGGGCGCCTCCCAGGCCGCGGCCCGCGGGCTCTGGCAGTCGATCTTCTACTCGGCGGTCGGCGGCTGGATCCTGTTGCTGGCGTTCCTCTTCGCGGCCACCGACGTCGAGGCGATCAACGCCGCGGGTGGCTTCTCCGGCGCCATCTTCGAGTCCGCGCTCACCCCGGTCTTCTTCAAGATCGTCATCATCATCTCCACCATCGGCCAGTTCTTCTGCGGAATGAGTTGCGTGACCTCGATGAGCCGCATGGCGTACGCGTTCAGCCGCGACCGGGCGGTGCCCGGCTGGCGCCTGTGGTCGAAGGTCGACCGCAACGGCACGCCGGTCAACGCGATCATCGGCGCAACCCTGGCCGGTCTGGTGCTGACCCTGCCGGCGCTCTACGAAAGCCCGGCTGGCATCCCGATCGCCTTCTACGCGGTGGTCTCCGTCGCGGTGCTCGGGCTCTACCTGTCCTTCCTCATCCCGATCGCGCTGCGCCTGCGGATGGGTGACCGGTTCGTTCCCGGCCCGTGGACGCTCGGCCGCAAGTACAAGGTGCTCGGCTGGATCGCGGTCATCGAGATCGCGATCATCGCCGTCTACTTCGTGCTGCCGATCGTGCCCGCCGGGGTACCCGGCAACGAGGGGTTCACCTGGTCGGCGGTGAACTACGCGCCGCTCGCCGTCGGCGGGGTGCTGCTGGTGGTCGCCGTCTGGTGGTACGCCTCGGCCCGCACGTGGTTCACCGGCCCGGTCCGTACCGTCGACGAACCCGTGGCGGCGGCCGACCCGACGCCGGTCGACGGCCCGGCCTGACCGGCACCCGGCGGGACGGGCGGCGCTGCCGTCCCGCCGGGTGGCCGTCGGGTTTGTCGCACCTGCCGCCGGGGGCATTGACGGTGATCCGGTTTGCCAGTAGACCTTGGTGATGGAGGCCCGCGAATGAGGAAAGCTCCGCTCACGCTGGAACAACTGCGGGTCGCCGTCGCCGAGGGTGAGATCGACACGGTGGTGCTGGCTCTCGTCGACATGCAGGGCCGGTTGCAGGGCAAGCGGTTCCACGCGCCCTACTTCCTCGACCAGGTGGTGGCCAACGGCAGCGAGGGCTGCAACTACCTGCTGGCCGTGGACGTCGACATGAACACCGTCGACGGGTACGCGATGTCGAGTTGGGAACGCGGCTACGGCGACTTCGCGATGGTGCCGGACCTCGCCACGTTGCGGCGGATGCCCTGGCAGCCCGGCTCCGCACTGCTGCTGGCCGACCTGACCTGGCTCGACGGCTCGGGTGACGTGGTCGCCTCGCCCCGGCAGATCCTGCGCCGGCAGTTGGACCGGCTGGCCGAGCACGGGCTGACCGCGTACGCCGGCACCGAGCTGGAGTTCGTGCTGTTCCGCGACTCGTACGAGGAGGCCTGGCAGCGCGGCTACCGCGACCTCACCCCGGCCAACCAGTACAACGTCGACTACTCGCTGCTCGGCACCGCCCGGGTGGAGCCGCTGCTGCGCCGGATCCGCACCGAGATGGCCGGCGCCGGGCTCACGCCGGAGAGCGCCAAGGGTGAGTGCAACCTCGGGCAACACGAGATCGCCTTCCGGTACGACGAGGCGGTGGCCTGCGCGGACCACCACGTGATCTACAAGAACGGCGCCAAGGAGATCGCCGCCCAGGAGGGGATGGCGATCACCTTCATGGCCAAGCCCAACGAGCGGGAGGGCAACTCCTGCCACATCCACTTCTCGCTGCGGGACTCGTCCGGCTCGTCGGCGATGCTCGGCGACGGCCCGGCACACCTGTCGCCGACCGGGCAGCGGGTGCTCGCCGGCCTGCTGGCCACCATGCGTGAGTTCAGCCTGCTCTTCGCCCCAAACATCAACTCCTACAAGCGTTACCAGCCGGGATCGTTCGCCCCGACGGCGCTGCGCTGGGGCGTCGACAACCGCACCTGCGCGCTGCGGGTGGTCGGGCACGGGCGGGGCATGCGGGTGGAGAACCGGGTGCCCGGGGCCGACGTCAACCCGTACCTGGCGATCGCCGGGCTGGTCGCCGGGGCGCTGCACGGCATCGACGGCGAGTTGGAGTTGGGTGCGGAGTGCACCGGCAACGCGTACGACGACCCGGAGGCCGAGCGTGTTCCCGGCACCCTGCGCGACGCCCTGTCCCTCTGGGAGGCGTCGACGGTGGCCCGGGAAGCGTTCGGCGACGAGGTGGTAGCCCACTACGCCAACCAGGCGAGGGTGGAGCTTGCCGCCTTCGACGCCGCGGTAACGGACTGGGAGCTGACCCGTGGCTTCGAACGCCTCTGACCCCTCCGTCCCCACCCCTGCGGCGGTCGATCATGGAGTTGTGGTGGGCGGAAGGTCCGGTGAGGCGGCTTTTGTGGGGGGCTACAACTCCATGATCGACCGGGATCGAGGGGTGGGGCGTGTGACCGTGTTGGTGGATCCGGCTCGTGGGGTCGGGTTTCGGGAGGTTCCGGGGGCCTCGGTGGACGAGGTCGACGCGGCCATCTCGCGGGCGGCTTCGGCATTCGAGACCTGGCGGAAGGTGGGGGCGGGGGATCGGGCGCGGTTGTTGCGGCGGTTCGCCGCCGCCGTCGACGCGCATCTGGACGAGTTGGCCCTGCTGGAGGTCCGCAACTCCGGGCACACCATCGGCAACGCCCGGTGGGAGGCCGGCAACGTCCGCGACGTGCTGGACTACTACGCCGGAGCCCCGGAACGGCTGATCGGGCGGCAGATCCCGGTGCCCGGCGGGCTGGACGTCACCTTCCACGAGCCACTCGGCGTGGTCGGCGTGATCGTGCCCTGGAACTTTCCGATGCCGATCGCCGCCTGGGGGTTCGTCCCGGCCCTCGCCGCCGGCAACACCGTGGTGCTCAAGCCCGCCGAGCTGACCCCGCTCACCGCCCTGCGGTTGGCCGAGTTGGCCGGCGAGGCGGGCCTGCCCGACGACGTCTTCACCGTGATCCCGGGCCAGGGCTCGGTGGTGGGGGAGCGGTTCGTCAGCCACCCGGCGGTCCGCAAGATCTGCTTCACCGGCTCCACCGAGGTCGGCACCCGGATCATGGCCGGCTGCGCCGCCCAGGTGAAGCGACTCACCCTGGAGCTGGGCGGCAAGAGCGCGAACATCGTGTTCGCCGACGCCGACCTGGAGCGCGCCGCCGCGACCGCGCCGGGCGCGGTCTTCGACAACGCCGGCCAGGACTGCTGCGCACGGTCGCGGCTCCTGGTCCAGCGTTCGGTGTACGACCGGTTCCTGGAACTGCTCGAACCGGCGGTACGCGCGGTGCGGGTCGAGGACCCGTCCCTCGACACCGCCGAGATGGGCCCGCTGATCTCCGCCGGCCAGCGGGACCGGGTCGCCGGTTACCTGACCGGGTCGACTGTCGCCTTCACCGGCTCCTGCCCCGACGGCCCCGGGTTCTGGCACGCGCCCACGGTGCTGCTGGCCGACTCGCCGGCTGACCGGCACTGGCGGGAGGAGATCTTCGGCCCGGTGGTGTCGGTGCTGCCGTTCGACGACGAGGCCGACGCGGTCCGGCTCGCCAACGACACCGAGTACGGCCTGTCCGGCTCGATCTGGACCCGGGACGTGGGTCGGGCCCTGCGCCTGGCCCGTGCCGTCGACTCGGGCAACCTCAGCGTCAACTCGCACTCCTCGGTGCGCTACTGGACCCCGTTCGGTGGGATGAAGCGCTCCGGTCTCGGTCGTGAACTGGGCCCGGACGCGCTGCACTCCTTCACCGACGTCAAGAACGTGTTCATCGCGACAGAGGAGTGACGCCAGTGCAGGGTCGGTTGCAGGACCGGGTGGCCGTGGTCACCGGAGCGGGCAGCGGCATCGGGTTGGCCACCGTGCGACGGTTCGCCGCCGAGGGGGCCCGGGTGGTCTGCGTGGACATCGACGCGGCGGCCGGTACGAAGGCCGCCGAGGAGTGCGGCGGCGAGTTCGTGGCCACCGACGTGGCCGACGAGTCGGCGGTACGCGACCTGTTCGACGGGGTGGCCGACCGGCACGGCCGGGTGGACATCGCGTTCAACAACGCCGGCATCTCACCGCCGGACGACGACTCCATCCTGGACACCGGCCTGGACGCGTGGGAGCGGGTGCTGCGGGTCAACACCACGAGCGTCTACCTGTGCTGCAAGTACGCCATTCCGCACATGCGTCGGCAGGGCAAGGGGTCGATCATCAACACCGCCTCGTTCGTGGCGTTGATGGGTGCGGCGACGTCGCAGATCGCGTACACCGCGAGCAAGGGCGGGGTGCTGGCGATGACCCGGGAGCTGGGGGTGCAGTTCGCCCGCGAGGGCATCCGGGTCAACGCGCTCTGCCCGGGCCCGGTGGCCACCCCGTTGCTGCTGGAGCTCTTCGCCGCCGACCCGGAGCGGGCCGCCCGTCGGCTGGTGCACGTGCCGATGGGTCGGTTCGGGCAACCGGAGGAGATCGCCGCCGCGGTGGCGTTCCTGGCCAGTGACGACGCCTCGTTCATGACCGCCGCGCAGTTCGTTGTCGACGGGGGCATCACGGGCGCCTACGTCACCCCGCTATGAGGATCGCGAGGAGTGAGCCGGGTTTGCGAGCCCCGCAGTCGCGAACAGTGCCAGCTCAGCGAAGGCCGCTGATCGGGGTCAGCGCGTACGTCGAGCCCGCCGACTGGGCGGTCTGGCGGGGTGTTCCGGCGGTACTGGTGCCGCAGGCGTACACCCGGGCGGTGACGGTCGCGGGTGGTCGGGCCGTGGTCCTGCCGCCGGACGACGTCGACGCCGACGTGGTGGCCGTCCTCGACGGGCTGCTGCTGGCCGGCGGTGCGGACGTCGGCCCGGGGTGGTACGGCCAGCTGCCCCACCCGCGCACCGAGGATCGGCCGGACCGGGACGCCGGCGAGCTGACCCTGTTGGCCGCCGCGCTCGCCGCCGAACTGCCGGTGCTCGGCGTGTGCCGGGGGATGCAGTTGCTCGCGGTCGCGTACGGCGGCAGCCTGCACCAGCACCTGCCCGACGTGGTGGGTCACGAGGCGCACCGCCCGGCGCCCGGCGTGTACGGGGCCCACCCGGTGCGGTTCGCGCCGGGAAGCCTGGCCGCGACGGTGTTGGCGGGGGTGGACCAGGTCAACTCGTACCACCATCAGGCGGTCGCCGATCCGGGTCGGCTCACGGTGACCGGTTGGGCGGGGGATGGGGTGGTCGAGGCGGTGGAGGATCCGGCCCTGCGGTTCGTGCTCGGGGTGCAGTGGCATCCGGAGAATGAGCGCGATCCCCGCCCGATCACCGCGCTGGTGCGGGCCGCTGACCAGCGGGTGTGACTGAGGTCGCCCCGCCGGTCGATGGCGTCGATGGGAGGATCGGCGCATGGGCAAGGTGTATCCGGAGATCGACGGTCGCCTGCGTGACTTCATCGCGGCCCAGCCGCTCTTCTTCGTGGCGACCGCGCCGTCCGGTGTCCGGTTGCACGGGCGGGGCAGCAGCGTCGCCGTCACCGAGGAAGCCTTCGCCGATCGGCTCGCCGAGTTTCCCGCGCCACCCGACGTGCACGCCGTCCGCGCGGTCATCACGGTCGAGGTGGAGCGGGTCAGTGACTCCTGCGGCTACGCGGTGCCGCTGATGGACTTCCGGGCCGAACGCGATCTGTTACTCACCTCACACTCCCGCCGCAGCGCCGATGACCTGGTGGTCTACCGGGCCACCAAGAACGCCGCGAGCATCGATGGGCTGCCCGTCTTCTGACTCGTCGGGGCGCTCGGCCATCCCCGTTCGACGCCGCTACCCGTCCGCACTGTCCGGTGCCGGACCGGGCAGGTGTACGTAACCAGCGTCCGCGCGTCGTGATGCGTTACGTTGCTGGTCCGCTGGGGTACAGGTCGAAGCACGGTGGGTGAAGATCAACGGTCGAGGGGTACGGCCGGAGCGGAGGAGGCATGAGCTCGGCCCAGGGGGGCGCGGACATCGGGCATTCCACCGTGTCCGTTCGCGAGACTCCCCCGATGCTGGCGGCCGCCTTCGCGGCCGGTGGCGAGATGGGCGAGCGGCTGGCCCGCTTCGACTGGTCCTCCGGCCCGCTGGGTGAGCCGGGTCAGTGGCCCCCGGCGCTCTCCAGTGCGGTCGGCATGATGCTCGCCTCCAGTGCACCGATCGTCATGTTCTGGGGCGACGAGCAGCTCGCCTTCTACAACGACGCCTACCGGCCGACCATCGGTGCCAAACACCCGGACGTGATCGGCCAGCCGGCCCGCTCGTACTGGGCGGAGACCTGGGCGGTGCTCGGCCCGTTGCTCGACGGCGTCCGGAGCACCGGGCGCTCCTACCGCGGCGAGGATCACCCCTTTCTGCTGGACCGGCACGGCTTCGTCGAGCAGACCTACTTCAACGTCTCCTGCGACCCGATCCGGGGTGACGACGGCTCGGTCAGCGGCGTCTACTGCATCGTCAGCGAGACCACCGGGCGGGTGCTCGGCGAGCGCCGGCTGCGCGCGCTCTCCGAACTGGGCGCCGAGCTGAGCGACATCGGCAGCGCCGTGGAACTCGGCCGGACCGCCGCCGACGTGCTCAGCCGGCACCGGGCGGACGTGCCGTTCGCCCTGATCTATCTGGCCGACGACAGCGGCCAGCTCACCCTCGCCGGTGGCACCGGCACCACCCCGCCCCCCGTCGACGTCACGTCGCAGCTGTTGGCCCGGGTGACCGCCGATGGCAAGCCCGCCACGGTCGAGGTGGCCGGTCTGCTAGACACGTTGCCGGTCGACGCCGCCGACCAGGCCCTCGTGCTGCCGCTCACGGCGACCAACCAGACGGTCGGCGCGCTGGTCGTCGGCGTGGCCCGCCAGCTGCCGCTCAGCGACGACTACCGCGACTTCCTCGGCCTGGTCGCCGCCCAGATATCCCGGGCGGTCGTCTCCCAGCGGGCGTACGAGCAGGAGCGGGCTCGCGCCGCCGAGCTGGCCGCGCTGGACCGGGCGAAGACCAACTTCTTCGCCAACGTCAGCCACGAGTTCCGCACGCCGCTGACCCTGGTGCTCGGCCCGCTGGAGGACATGCTGGCCGACCCGGAGCTGCCAGCCGCCGAGACCGACCGGCTCACCATGATGCACCGCAACGCGCTGCGCCTGCTCAAGCTGGTCAACACCGTGCTGGACTTCTCCCGACTGGAGTCCGGTCGGCTCGCCGCCCGCTACCAGCCCACCGACCTCGCCGGTTACACCGCCCGGCTGGCCAGCACCTTCCGCTCGGCCACCGACCGGGCCGGGCTGCGACTAGTGGTGGACTGTCCGCCGCTGCCGACGCCGGTCTTCATCGACCGGGACATGTGGGAGAAGATCGTCCTCAACCTGGTGTCGAACGCGGTCAAGTTCACCTTCGATGGCGAGATCCGGGTGCGGATCCGGGCCGTGGACGGCGCGGCCCGGCTGGAGGTGACGGACACCGGCGTCGGCATCGTGCCGGACGAACTGCCGCACGTCTTCGAACGGTTCCACCGGGTGGCCGGGGTGCGGGCACGCACTCACGAAGGCACCGGCATCGGCCTCGCGCTGGTCCGGGAGCTGGTCGAGATGCACGGCGGCGAGGTCGGGTTGACCAGCCAGGTCGACGCGGGCAGCACGTTCACGGTGACCATCCCGTTCGGCTCGGCGCACCTACCGGCCGATCGGGTGGCGGCGTTCGACCCGCTGCCCGTAGGGGAGCCCGAGCAGGCCCGGCTCTTCGTGGCGGAGACCGCGCTGTGGGCCGGTGTCGCCCCGACGGCCGAATCCGACCGTCAGCCGACGACGCGCACCCCGGCTGGCCGGATCCTGGTCGTCGACGACAACGTGGACCTGCAGGAGCACGTCACCCGGCTGCTCTCCCCGACCTGGGACGTGGTCACCGCGAACGACGGGCTCGACGCCCTGCCGCTGGCCCGCGAGGGCGGGTTCGATCTGGTGCTCACCGACGTGATGATGCCCCGGCTGGACGGGTTCGGGCTGGTGGGCGCGCTGCGCGCCGATCCGCGTACCCGGCATGTCCCGATCGTGCTGCTCTCCGCCCGCGCCGGCTCCGCGGAAGCCGTCGCCGGTCTCTCCGTCGGCGCCGACGACTACCTCACCAAGCCGTTCTCCGGGCAGGAGCTGATCGCCCGGGTGCGGGCCAACGTGGAGCTGGGCCAGCTGCGCGGGCAGGTCATCCGCCGGCTCCGGGCGCTCGCCGACGCGGCGGTGGCCGTGAACACCGCCCGGTCCACCGCCGAGGTGCTCCAGGTCGCCGCCCGGCACGCGTTGAGCCTCGCCGAGGCGGCCCGGGTGGTGGTCACCGCGGCCGAGACGCGCTCCGAGGCGGACGCCGGCGGCACCACCGCCACCGACCCGTCCTTCGTGGCCGCGCTAACCGGCACCACCGGCGAGCAGCTCGGTGAGCTGCGGGTCTGGCGGGCGTCGGGTGACGAGGCGCAGACCGACGACGCCGCGTTGACCCAGCTGGCCCGGCTGGTCGGCGTACGCCTGGAGAACGCCCAGCTCTACGAGGCCGAACACCGCATCGCCACCACCCTGCAGCACAGCCTGCTGCCCCGGTCGTTGCCGCAGCTGCCCGGCGCGATGGTGGCCAGCCGCTACCTGCCCGGCAGGCGCCGACGTCGAGGTCGGCGGTGACTGGTACGACGCGATCGCGCTCAACGGCGACGAAATGGTGCTGGTCATCGGCGACGTGGTCGGTAAGGGTGTCCAGGCCGCCGCGGCGATGGGGCAACTGCGCAACGCGCTGCGGGCGTACGTGCTGGAGGGTTTTGATCCGGGTGAGTCGTTGACCCGGCTCAACCGGCTGGTCGGCTCCACCGAGGGCCGATCCTTCGTGACCGTGGTGTGCCTGCTGTTCAACCCCCGTACCGGTCGGCTGCGGTACGCGAGCGCCGGTCACCCGCCTCCACTGTTGATCACCGGAGGCGACGTGGCGTTCCTGCACGACCGGGCGCTCGGTCCACCGATCGGCGCCCTCCCCGGCGCGACGTACGAGTCGGTCGAGGGTGAGTTGGCGGCCGGCAGTCGACTGCTGCTCTACACCGACGGGCTGATCGAGGACCGTCAGCTCGGCATCGACGCGGCGATGGCGCAGCTGCGCGTCGACGCGGCCACCCCGAGCGAGCACGTGGTGGACCTGATCGACGCGGTGGTCGGCCGGGTCACCGGTGGGCCGCGCCGCGACGACGTCGCGGTCCTCGCCCTGGAGGCGGCGGAGCTGAACCGCTTCGCGTTGCGGCTGCCGGCCGACCCGACCCGGCTCAGTGTGCTGCGCAGGCGGCTGGAGGACTTCCTGGTCGCGCACTCCGTCGGCGAGACCGACCTGTTCGACCTGACCGTCGCCGTCTCCGAGGCCGCCGCCAACGCCATCGAGCACCCGGTGTACCCGGTCGAGGCCATGATCAGTGTGGAGGTGGCCATCGAGGGTCGGACGGTGACGGCCACGGTCCGCGACAGCGGCCAGTGGCGGGAGTCGATCGGCTCCGGCTTCCGGGGGCGCGGCCTGGCCTTGATCAGGGCGCTGGGCGACCTGTCGGTGCGGCGTACCGATGAGGGCACCGAGGTGACGCTGCGCCGGCAGCTGCGGGACTGACCGCGCGCCCGACGGCGGCCGGGCGCCTCAGGCCGGCTCGAGCCAGCTCTGCTCGCCGAGGCCGGAGATCTCCAGCACCCGACGGACCTGCCGGGACGGACGAACGGTGAGCGTGCCCGGACACTGCTGGGCGAGCCGGACCAGGGCGTGGATGGCGGCCGAGTCGAAGAAGGTGACCGCGCTCAGGTCGAGCGTGATCTTCCTTGCCGGCTCGCGCAACGCGGTCTGGAGCATCGTGTCCGCGGTCGCCATGTCGACCTCGCCGGCCACCACGACGTGGAGGTGGTCACCAACGATCTCCGCGCTGGCGGAGAAGACGGGCGGTGCTCCCCCTTGATCCACGCAGACACCATGGCACAGCCGCCCTGGCAGGGCAACAACCTCCACCGGGTGGCCGTGGCGCGGGTCACCAGCGGTCCCGGCGATAGGCTTGCGCCATGACCGTCCGTCCGCCGCTGACACCAGGCACACTCTCCCCGATGCGACCGGTGCCCGCCCAGATCGCCCGACCGGAGTACGTGGGCAAGAAGCGCCCGCAGGAGTGGCGTGGCTCGCACGTGCAGACGCCGGAGACCATCGAGAAGATGCGGCTCGCCAGCCGGCTCGCCGCCCAGGCGACCCAGCTGGCCGGTGACCACTGCAAGCCCGGCGTGACCACCGACGAGATCGACAAGGTGGTGCACGAGTTTCTCTGCGACCACGGCGCGTACCCGTCGACGCTGGGCTACCGGG
The DNA here is from genome assembly GCF_044459545.1 of Micromonospora sp. NPDC050276. Taxonomy (NCBI): domain Bacteria; kingdom Bacillati; phylum Actinomycetota; class Actinomycetes; order Micromonosporales; family Micromonosporaceae; genus Micromonospora; species Micromonospora sp. NPDC050276. Next base: position 261,195 of record NZ_JBITJA010000003.1, read on the forward strand.
GCTTCCCGAAGTCCTGCTGCACCAGTCTCAACGAGGTCATCTGCCACGGCATCCCGGACTCCACGGTCCTGCAGGACGGCGACATCATCAACGTCGACGTGACCGCGTACATCGGTGGGGTGCACGGCGACACCGACGCCACCTTCTGCGTCGGCGAGGTCAGCGAAGAAGCCCGACTGCTGGTCGAGCGGACCCACGAGGCGATGATGCGCGGCATCCGGGCGGTCGCCCCGGGTCGGCAGATCAACGTGGTGGGCCGCGTCATCGAGTCGTACGCCAAGCGGTTCGGCTACGGGGTGGTCCGCGACTTCACCGGCCACGGCATCGGCGAGACCTTCCACAGCGGCCTCTACGTGCCGCACTACGACAGCCCGCGCCCCACGGACATCATGGAGCCGGGCATGACGTTCACCATCGAGCCGATGATCACCCTCGGCACCTACCAGTACGACATGTGGGACGACGGGTGGACCGTGGTGACCAAGGACCGGAAGTGGACGGCGCAGTTCGAGCACACCATCGTGGTGACCGACGACGGCCACGAGATCCTGACCCTTCCGTGAGCGCGAGGAACGCAGCGAAGCGAAGTCCCGCAGTCGCGAACGAAGGGCAGGCATCGTGAGCGCGAGGAACGCAGCGAAGCGAAGTCCCGCAGTCGCGAACGAAGGGCAGGCGCCGTGACCGACACCCCAGCGGCGCTGCGCGAGGCGCACCACGCGGACGTCTCCGGCGGCTGGCTACGCCCGGCCGTCTTCGGCGCGATGGACGGCCTGGTCACCAACATCGCCCTGATCGCCGGTGTCGGCGGCGGCGGGGTGTCACCCCGCAACATCGTGCTCACCGGCACCGCCGGCCTGGTGGCCGGCGCGATCTCGATGGGGCTCGGCGAATACACCAGCGTGCGCTCCGCCAACGAGCAGGTCGCCGCCGAGGTGGCCAAGGAGCGACGGGAGCTGGAACGGCACCCCGAGGCGGAGGCCCGGGAACTGGCCGACGCGTGGGTGGCCCGGGGCCTGCCCCGGGACCTCGCCACCCAGGTCGCCGAGGCGGTGCGGCGCGACCCGGAGGAGGCGCTGCGGGTGCACGTCCGCGAGGAGTTGGGCGTCGACCCCGACGACCAGCCCAGCCCGTGGGCCGCGGCGATCTCGTCGTTCCTGTTCTTCTCGGTCGGCGCGTTGGTCCCGCTGTTGCCCTACCTGCTCGGTGGCACCGCGCTGTGGCTGGCGCTCGCCGTCGGCGGGCTCGGGCTGTTCGCCGCCGGTGCCGTGGTGGCCCGCTTCACCAACCGGCCCTGGTGGACCAGCGGCCTGCGCCAACTGCTGCTGGGCGCCGCGGCGGCCGGCGCCACCTACCTGATCGGCTCGCTGATCGGGGTATCCGGCGGGCTGTGACGCGCCTCAGGCGGTGAGCAGCTCGTCGACCGTGCCGTCGACCGCACGACCACGGGCCGCCAGCTCCTCGGCCTGGCGGGCCAGCACCACACCCACCTCGGTCATGTCCGCGCCCGCCAACCCGGTACGCCGCACCGCGTCCCCCGGGTCACGGAAGTAGGTGCGACTCAGCAGACCGGTCACCGTGGCCGCCGCCAGCCGGGCCTCCCCGAGCATCAGCAGAGCCTGATCGGTCTCGTACCACTCGGCCAGCCGGGCCGCCCGGGAGTGGGCCGCGCTGCCCCTGTACCACGCCTGTCGGGCCGCGGTGCTGAACTCCGCCGGCCGGGCCCGAGCCAACCGGCCGAGATGCTCGTCGCGCAACGTCCGCAACCAGCCCGTCGGATCGTGCAACGCCTGCGTGGTGACATAGCGGTCCGCGGTCAGCGGCCACAGCGGGGAGAGCACCCGGGCCTGGGCCAGGTATTCCTCGGCGGCGGCCACGGTCAGATCCACCAGCACCCCGTCCACCCGCCGCGTCGCTGGTGGCGGCCCGGTCCCGGGCCGGTAGGTGACCACCAGCATGCCCGCCTCGTGGTCCCCACCGCCGTCGTCGTCACCGTGCGCCAGCGGCCCGTGCACCGCGACCGCGAGCACGTCCGCCGGAAAACGCCGCCGGGCCGCCTCGGCGACCCGCTCCGCGACCGTCCACCGTCGATCGCCGAAGCCTCGGTCGACATCGGCCTGTTCGCTGCTCGCGCTCACGGGTTTGCCTCTGTTCGCGACTGCGGGGCTCGCAACCCCGGCTCACTCCTCGCGCTCACGGGTCCGCCTTTGTTCGCGACTGCGGGGCTCGCAACCCCGGCTCACTCCTCGCGCTCACGGGTCCGCCTCGCCTGTGCTACCGAGCGTCAGCCTAGCCAGCCGACGGCGGGTCGGCGGGCACGCCGCGCCCGGTCGGCACCAGCCGGAAGATGCGGATCTCCCGGCCGCCGGCCCGCTGCACGTACGTGCGGTACGCGGGCCACGCGGTGACCAGCAACTGCCACAACCGGTCCCGTTCGGCGCCGGACGCCGGCTCGGCGCGCACCGCGACCCGCCGGCCCTTCACGTCCACCTCCGCGGCGGGATCGGCGAGGAGGTTCATCGCCCAGCCGGGGTGGTGGGTCTGCCCCCAGTTGGAGCCGATCACCACGTACGCGTCGCCGTCCGGCACGTAGAGCAGCGGATTGCTGCGCGGCTTGCCGGACCGGCGTCCGGTGGTGGTGATCACCAGGGAGGGGAGCAGGCCGAGCGCGACCACCCGGCCCCGGGTGAGGCGACCGACCATCCGATCGACCGGAACCAGCAGGCGTGCGCCAGCGCCGAACCAGCGGTGATGACCGGCTCGACGGACGAGATTTCTGAGCACTGACACGCGGCTCAGTCTGCCGGCTGCCCCGCCCCGGCGGCACCCCCTGCGCGGTCCCCTGTCGGTGGCCCGGCGGATCAGTCAGTCCAGCCGTCGTTCGATCGGCAGCCGCGCCCGGGTGAACAGGCCCGCCCCGAGCATCGCCACCACCGGCACCAGCACCAGGACGCCGAGCGCGGGCCACGGCACCAGAAACGGGTACGGATCGGGTACCGGCCAGGCGCTGGCGTACTGCCGGTTCACCGAGATCAGCACGATGGCGTCGGTGCCGAGCCCGGCCACGATGCCGAGCACCGAGCCGAGGCCGGCGATGACCCCGGCCTGGCAGATCGCCAGCAGCCGGCGAACCGCGGGCGCAGCGCCGACGGCCGCGAGGGTGGTCAACTCCGCGCGCCCCTCGGCGGCGGCGAGCGCGGTGGCGATCCCCGCCGCCCCCACCGTGATCAGACCGGCGGCGGCCGCGAGCAGCAGGAGCAGCGGCGACATGTCGCGCGGAGCGCCGCCGTGCTCCACGCTCAGCGAGAGCGTCCCGAACGGGCGCAGGGCGGCGGCGAACCGCTGCTGTTGCTCATCGTCGGGCGGGGTCGTGGTGCCGATCACCCATCCGGTCGAGGACCAGGTGAGACCGAGTTGTCGGGCCGCCGCGGCGGACAGCAGCAGGCGGGACCGGCCGGTCGCCCGGGGCAGCGCGTACCCCGGGAGGTCGCGGGCGATGGTCGGACGGTCCGGGCCGGCCTCCACCTCGCTGACCCGGACGGTCACCAGGCCGTCGTGCAGGTAACGCGGGTCGGTCACCACCACGCCGCCAGCGCGCAGCACCGCCGTGGCGGCGGCGGTCGTCGCCGGATCCACACCGGTGAGGAGGGGTAGTGCGGTCCCGTCGTCCACTCCGGCCTCTATGTAGCCGCCGAAGTAGTCCGCTTCGCGGATCCGGCAGCGTGGATCGGCTCGCGCCTGCTGGCGCTGCGACTCGGATAGTTGTTCCCCGGGCTGCCAGGGGCAGACCTCGTTCGGCGGGAGCACCGGCGCGATGTCGCAGTAGCCGGTGCTCGCCGCCGCGCAGGCCGGCGTCTGCACCGGGGCGACCGCGTCGACCCCGAGTTGCTTGCGGGCCGCGTCGATGACCTGGGCCAGTGTGGGCTGCTGGGCTGTGTCGTTCGGGTTGACCAGCACGTGACCGGTCGGCAGCATCGGCCGGTAGCCGCGGGCGTCGCGGGCGTCGTCGCTGGCGAGGTAACCGCCGAGCGCCACGCTGCTCGCGACGGCGGCCATCACGGCGCAGATGGCCGGTGCCGCGGCGGCCCGGTTGCGGCTGGCGTCGCGTAGCGCGATCCGTGGTGCCAGGGGCAGCACCCGGCCGAGGCGGGCGAGCGCCCCGATCAGGGTGGGTGTGCAGCACACCAGGCCCAACTCGCCGAGGATCAGCCCGGCGAGGATCACCGCCGGCGAGGTTCGGGTGGCCCCGAACGCCGCCAGCCCTGCCCCACCGGTCACCAGCGTGAGCCCGAGGGCCAGCCACCGGCCCGGGGACGCCGCCGGGGTGCGTCGGCCGGCGAGCCCGGCGCTGACGTCCTGCCGGGCGGCGGTCCAGGCCGGTGCCAGCGCGGCGAGCACCCCGGCCAGCACCGCGACGCCACCGAGCAGCACCAGCGCCGCCGGCCAGCAGCGGTAGCCGCCGAAGCGGGCGCCGAAGACGTACTGCTCCACCAGCGGGCGACCGGCGAACGCCATGACGACACCGACGAGCAGGCCGGCGGCGGCGCCCAGCACCCCCAGCACCACACCGTCGGCCAGCACGACCCGGCGAAGCTGGGCGGCGTCCCCGCCCGCCACCGCGACCAGCGCCAGATCCCGCCGTCGGCGGCGGAGGCCGACGGCGAAGGCCGGCCCGACCAGCAGGACGACCTCCAGCAGTCCGAGGCCGGCGATCAGCACGACGGTGCTCAGGTCGTTGGCGTCCCTTCCTCCGATCGACCCGAGCCAGGTCCGCTGCGTTCCGGTCCCTGAGCCGATCGGGTGTCGCGCGGTGACCACCACTCCCCGGTCGTTGAGCCGGGACACCAGCGCGGCGTCCACGGTCCCGGGTAGGTCCGCCAGCCAGACGCTGTCCGGCCCCGGGCCGGTCGGTGGCGCGGCCCCCGGATGCAGCGCCACGACCGGCCCGAGATCGTCGGGGAACTCGACCACCCCCACCACGGTGTACGCCCTGCTCCCGTCGGCGGCGGCCACGGCATGGCCGAGGCGCAGGCCCAGGCGGCGCAGCGCCACCGGACTGACCGCGACCTCGCCGGGCTGCTGCGGTGCCCGACCGGCCCGGAACCGCACCAGCCCCCGGGCCAACGGGTCGGTAAGGTCCAGCACCCGCCCGTTCACGTTCTCGTCGCGGTCCGGGCCGCGCAGCGTCAGCGGAACGTTCGGGCGCACTTCGGTGACCCGGCTACCCGGCCCCAGCAGCGCCGTCATCTGGGGTGCGGTGGCCTTCGCGGAGGGCTCGCCGTCGCGGGTGTACCAGCCCTCACCCCACTCGTCCTGTTCCACCGGACTGTTGGAGATCCACTGCAACTCGGCGTCGGCCACGCCGAGCCGGCGGTCGACGCGTTCGGACGGAGTCAGCTCGGCCATGTCGTAGCTCGCGGCCAGGAACGCCAGCACCGCCACCGGCAGGGCGATCATCGCGAGCACCAGGACGGTCCGCCGAGGGGAGCGGCGGGACTCCCGCCGGGCGATCCGTAGCGCCGCCCGCCAGGAGCCGGTCAGCTCGGCGAACCGACGCCGGACGCTCACCGGTCGCTGCCGGACAGCAACTGCTCGACGCTGCCCAGCGGTGCCGTCGTGTCGACGAGTACGCCGTCGCGGAGGAACACCACCCGGTCGGCCCAGCCCGCATGTCGCGCCTCATGGGTGACCAGCACCCCGGCGGCTCCCGCGTCGATCCGGCGGCGCAGCAGGTGCAGGACCGCCTCACCGGTCTGCGAGTCCAGTGCCCCGGTGGGCTCGTCGGCGAGCACCAGCCGGCGTTCGCCCACCAGCGCGCGAGCGATGGCCACCCGCTGCTGCTGCCCGCCGGAGAGCTGGTCGGGGAAGCGGTCACTCAGCGCGGGCAGACCCACCTCGGTGAGCGCGGCCTTGGCCAGCGCGCGGGCCCGTCGTCCGCTGGTTCCGTCCAGCTCCAGCGGGAGTGCCACGTTCTCCAGCGCGCTCAGACTGCCCAGCAGGTTGAGCTGCTGGAAGATGTAGCCGATCCGTCGGCGGCGCAGCTGGGCCAGCCCGCGACGGTCCAACGCCGCCAGCGATTGCCCCTCGACCCGGACCTCCCCGCCGGACGGACGGTCCAACCCGCCGGCGAGAGCCAGCAACGTCGATTTGCCGGAGCCGGACGGACCCATCACGGCGACCAGCTCGCCGGGTCGGACGACCAGGCTGACGCCGCGCAGCGCGTGCACCGCCGCCGGCCCGACGCCGTGGGTGCGGTGGACGGCGCGTAGCTCCAGCACCGCGTCGCCCGACCCGCTCACCGTCGCGCCTCCTCGCCGGCCCATCGTGCCGCGTCCCGCGCGTCGGGTTCAGCGGGTCGGGGAGCGGGAGGTGCCGGGCCATTGGGCTGGTGTCGCACCAGACTGGTCTCGCAGTGGTCCAGCCAGCGCACCTCCGCCTCGGCCTGGAACACCATCGAGTCCAGCACGAGGCGCCAGGGCAGGTCCTCCGGCCGTTCGCTGCCGTACTTCAACCGGGTCAGCTCCTGCAGGGCCCGCATCGTCGCGCTGCGCTGAGCCTGCACCACGGACCGGACGTCGACCCCGGGGGTGGTCAGCGCCAGCGCCAGCTTGATCGCCAGCTCGTCGCGGGGGCGGTCGGTACGGCTGATCGGGGTGGCGAACCACAGCGCCAGGTCCGCCCGGCCGGCGTCGGTGATCTCGTACGGGCGCTGCCCGGCCTCGCTCTCCGGCAGCGGGCGCACCAGACCGTCACGTTCCAACCGGGCCAGGGTGGTGTAGACCTGCCCGATGTTCAGCGGCCAGGTCGAGCCGGTCGACTCCTCGAACGCGGCGCGCAGCTGGTAGCCGTACATCTGGCCGCGTTCGAGCAGGGCGAGCAACCCGTGACGGATGGACATGGCAACGGAGTATGCATACCTGGTATGCGTACCGCAACCGGAGTGGACCGGTTCAGGTTGGTCGACCGGGAAACGGGACAGTCAGCGGGGTCTGCCCGGCCGTCTTTCGCCATCGGGTGGCCCGCACGGCGTACTCCACCAGGGCGGCCAGCGCCTGGTCCCGGTCGGCGCCGGTGGTGGAGGCCAGGGCGGCCCGCCAGTGCGCCGCCGTACGCTCCTCCACCTCGGCGGCGAGCCGCAGGGCGCTCGCCCGGTCGGTGACCGGGAAGGGCAGCGCGTACCCGGCGCGATCCGGCGGCACGACACCGCCGGCGGTGGTGATTTGCACCACCAGCGCGTCGCGCCGGCGTCGATGCGCGGCTTCCGCCTGGTGCGCCGCGTCCCGCGCCGCTCCGCTGAGCCGGACACCGATCCGTCCGTAGGCGTAGATGGCCGCGTACTCGGCGGACAGGGCGGAGGCGAGCGCCTCTCCGACGGACGGCTGCCTCACTTCAGTGCCTCCTGGTGAGTGGCTCGGGCGGCGACGATCGACCCGAGCAGTGCCGCCCGTTCCGCCGGCGCGGCGGCGCAGGCGGCGGTGGCGGACTGCTGAGCGCTCTTCTCCAGGGCGCGCAGGGCGGCGAGAGCGCCGGCCGGGTCGGCCGCCGGGGCGGTGCTCGCGGCGGCGGGGGCCGCCGACGGCAGGGTCACGCCGATCACCCGGGCCAGCTCGGTGGCGTGTGCGGTGTGCGCCTCGGCGATCGGGTTGAGCCGGTCGGCGAGGTCGGGATACGCGGTCGCGCTCGTCCGGTACGCGGCGGCCAGCCCGAGTGACTCGTCCACCATCGGCCGCAGCGGGTCGGGCGGGGGAGCTGGTTGATCGTCGCGGTCGAAAAGATCACAGCCGGTCAACGGCGTCACGGCGCCGCCGAGCACCAGCAGCGCCCCGGCGCTCAGGAGCTTTCGCCGGGAATGTCCGGATGCTTGGTCGCGCTGTGTCGTTCTGCCGATCCCCACCGGCCAAGTCAACACCATCCGCGCCGCTACGGGGGTCACCGGCGTCGGTGCGCCGCCCGGTCCGCCGCCGGGCAGGCGCGTTACGCTCTGCGCAGCCACCGGCGTGTCCACTCCGGTGGCGTGCCGGCATGGCGGGACGACCGGTCCCCGTCGACCAGGGAGAGGGTGCGGAGATGACGCAGCGTGGCCGTGCCACCAGGCCGACGGGTCGACCCCGCGATGGCGCGGGTCCTCGCGGCGGTGACCTCGCCGCGCGGCGTGCCCGACTGCGGGCCGTGATCGAGCCGGTCGTCAACGGCGCCGGCTACGACCTGGAGGACCTGTCGGTTTCCCGGGCCGGGCGCCGGCACGTGGTGCGGGTGATGGTGGACGCCGACGGCGGGATCGACCTGGACGCCGTCGCGGACGTCTCCCGCGCGGTCTCGGCCGCGCTGGACGCCGCGGAGGAGACCGGTGGCGACATCGTCGCCGGCGAGTACCAGCTGGAGGTCAGCTCGCCCGGCGTCGACCGGCCGCTCACCCTGCCCCGCCACTGGCGGCGCAACGTGGGTCGACTGGTCAAGGTCACCGTCCGGGGCGCGGCCACGCTGCCCGGACAGCGTGGCGAGCAGTCCGCCGGTGACCGTCAGCTGACCGGCCGGGTGGTCGCGGCCGACGACGAGGGCGTGCACCTGGAGACCGACGACGGCCGTGCCGCCTGGGCGTACGACCAGCTGGGCCCCGGTCGGGTGCAGGTCGAGTTCACCCGGCTCGCCGAGCTGGGTGAGCCGGACGACGAGTTCGACGACGCGGACGATTCCGACGAGATCGACGATTCAGACGACATCGACGACGAAGATGATGTGGAGGACGAGGAGAGGTGAACATCGACCTCGCGGCGCTGCGCGCACTCGAGCGCGAGCGGGAGATCCCGTTCGACACGATTCTCGCGGCGATCGAGACCGCGTTGCTGACCGCCTACCGGCACACCGACGGTGCCGAACCGCACGCCCGGGTGGAGATCGACCGCAAGTCGGGCGCCGCCCTGGTGTACGCGCAGGAGATGGACTCCGACGGCAGTCTGGTGCGGGAGTGGGACGACACCCCGCACGACTTCGGTCGGATCGCCGCCATGACCGCCAAGCAGGTGATCCTCCAGCGGTTGCGGGAGGCCACCGACGAGGTGCACTTCGGCGAGTACGTGGGCCGCGAGGGTGACCTGGTCACCGGCGTGGTGCAGGCGCACGAGACGCGTACCGAGAAGGGCATCGTCAGCGTCGACCTGGGCAAGCTGGAGGGCGTGCTGCCGCAGTCCGAGCAGGTGCCCGGTGAGCGGTACGCCCACGGCGAGCGGGTCCGTTGCGTCGTGGTGCACGTGGCCAAGGGCATGCGCGGACCGCAGATCACCCTGTCCCGGTCGCACCCGGCTCTGGTCAAGAAGCTGTTCGCGCTGGAGGTGCCGGAGATCGCCGACGGCACGGTGGAGATCGGCGCGATCGCCCGCGAGGCGGGCCATCGCACGAAGATCGCCGTCCGCTCCACCACCCCCGGAGTGAACGCCAAGGGCGCCTGCATCGGCCCGATGGGCCAGCGGGTGCGCGCCGTGATGAGTGAGCTGCACGGTGAGAAGATCGACATCATCGACTGGTCGGACGACCCGGCCACCTTCGTCGGCAACGCGTTGTCGCCGGCCAAGGCGCTGCGGGTCGAGGTGGTCGACCTGGCCGGTCGAGCCGCCCGGGTGACCGTGCCGGACTTCCAGCTCTCGCTCGCGATTGGTCGGGAGGGGCAGAATGCCCGCCTTGCGGCGCGATTGACCGGTTGGCGGATCGACATCCGGTCCGACGCGGAGCAGACCGCACCGGCAGCGCGTGGGGTAACTGATCACGTGCGGGAGCCGGGCGGCGCGATCTCGGGCAGCTAGGGGTAGACTTCCTCCAGTGGTACGACGCGCGCAGCCGGAGCGCACCTGTGTGGGTTGCCGGCAACGTGCGCCGGCCAGCGAATTGCTGCGGATCGTCGCGGTCAGGGACGAGGCTGGTCACAGCCTCCGGCCTGATCCGCTCCGCAGGCTGCCGGGTCGGGGAGCGAACATGCACCCGGATCCGGCCTGCTTCGCGCTGGCGGTGCGGCGCCGCGCCTTTGGGCGTGCGCTGCGCAGCACCGAGGTCCTTGACCACGGTGTGCTGGCGGAGCACGTCGATGCGCCAACCACTACGTCCGGTCAGCCCGACCGGGCGAGGGTCGCTAGCAGGGTAGGACGACCGACATGAGCACACGATGAAGTCCCTGAAATGACCAGGCTTCAAGTGCACGAGTGAGGTCGCTGCGGGTGCTGCCCGCACGACCTCGGAGTGAGGAGTGCAGTGGCAGGCAAGGCCCGCGTACACGAGCTTGCAAAAGAGCTCGGGGTCGAGAGTAAGACCGTTCTCGCCAAGCTGAAGGAAATGGGCGAGTTCGTGAAGTCCGCGTCCAGCACCGTCGAGGCGCCCGTCGCCCGGCGGCTGCGGAACGCATTCGTCGCGTCCGCCGGGGCTCCGGCTCCGGCCGCCCCGTCGGCGCCCGCGTCGACGCCGGCTTCCACCCCGACCCCGACGCCGACCCCGACCCCGGGCGCGCCCCGGGTTTCGGCCAAGCCGATGCCGCCTCGGCGGCCGGCCGCGCCGGCACCCGGTCCGAAGCCCAAGGGTCCGGTGCCCGGTGCGCCGCAGTCCGCGGCCCCGGTCGCCAAGCCGGCGAGTGCCCACGACATCGAGGTGGCGGCCGCGGAGGCGCGTGCCGCCGCGCTGAAGGCTGAGCAGGAGGCCGCGGTCAAGGCCGCGCAGGCCGCCCGCCAGCAGCAGCGGGACAACCCCGTCCGTCGGGAGCCTCCGGCAGACGGCGGTAACCGCCCCGGTCCTCGGCCGGGTCCCGCGGCGATGCCGCCCCGTCCCGGTTCGCCGGCAGCTCGTCCGAGCACGCCGGCTCCCGGTCCCGGTGCGCGCCCGGGCGGTCGTCCGCCGGTGCGCGGTGCCGGTAACAACCCGTTCGGCATCCAGGGTGGCCAGCAGCAGCAGCGGCCGCCGGCCGCCGGTGCGGGTGGTCCCCGGCCCAACAGCCCGGCGGGCATGCCGCCGCGGCCGAGCCCGAACTCCATGCCGCCGCGGCCCAGCCCGGCGTCCATGCCGAGTCAGCGTCCGGCCGCCGGTCGTCCCGGCCCCGGTGGCGCTGGTCGTCCCGGTGGCGGCGCAGGCCGTCCCGGCGGCGGTGGTGGCGGCTTCCGTGGCGGTCCCGGCGGTGGCGCCGGTGGCGGTGGCGGTTACCGCGGCGGCCCTGGTGGCGGCGCGGGTGCCGGCGGCGGCGGTGGCTACCGTGGCGGTCCCGGCGGCGGTGGCGGTGCTCCCGGTGGCGGTTTCCGTCCGGGTGCTCCGGCCGGCGGTGGAGGTCGTCCGGGTGCCGGCGGTCGTGGCCGTGGCGGCGGTGCCGCGGGTGCCTTCGGGCGTCCGGGTGGCCGGCCGACGCGCGGTCGCAAGTCCAAGAAGCAGCGCAGACAGGAGTTCGACAACCTGTCGGCTCCGACCATGAGCTCGGGTGCTCCCCGGGGTCAGGGTCAGGTCGTCCGGCTTTCCCGTGGCGCCTCGCTGTCGGACTTCGCCGACAAGATCAACGCCAACCCGGGTTCGTTGGTCCAGGAGATGTTCAACCTGGGCGAGATGGTCACCGCGACCCAGTCCTGCTCTGACGACACCCTGCAGCTGCTGGGTGAGCACCTGGGCTTCGACATCCAGATCGTCAGCCCGGAGGACGAGGACCGCGAGCTGCTCGCGCAGTTCAACATCGACCTCGACGCGGAGGTGGCCGAGGAGCGTCTGGTCAGCCGTGCGCCGGTGGTGACCGTCATGGGTCACGTCGACCACGGTAAGACCAAGCTGCTCGACGCGATCCGTAAGGCGAACGTCGTGGCCGGTGAGGCGGGTGGCATCACCCAGCACATCGGTGCGTACCAGGTGCACGTTCCACACGATGGTGTGGACCGTGCGGTGACCTTCATCGACACCCCTGGTCACGAGGCGTTCACCGCCATGCGTGCCCGTGGTGCCCAGGTGACGGACATCGTGATCCTGGTCGTCGCGGCCGACGACGGCGTGATGCCGCAGACCATCGAGGCGTTGAACCACGCCAAGGCGGCCGACGTGCCGATCGTGGTCGCGGTCAACAAGGTCGACAAGCCGGAGGCCAACCCGGACAAGGTCCGCCAGCAGCTGACCGAGTACGGCCTGGTCGCCGAGGAGTACGGCGGCGAGACCATGTTCGTCAACGTGGCAGCCAAGCCCGGCATCGGCATCGAGGAGCTGCTCGAGGCCGTCCTGCTGACCGCCGACGCGTCGTTGGAGCTGACCGCTCCGATCGACGGGCCGGCGCAGGGTGTGGCCATCGAGGCGCACCTGGACAAGGGCCGCGGTGCGGTGGCGACGGTGCTGGTGCAGAAGGGCACCCTGCGGGCGGGCGACTCGATCGTCGCCGGTGGGGCGCACGGCCGGGTTCGGGCCATGCTCGACGAGAACGGCAACCAGCTCTCCGAGGCTGGGCCGGCGCGTCCGGTCATGGTTCTGGGTCTGACCGCGCCGCCCGGTGCGGGTGACACGTTCCTCGCCGCGGCGGACGACCGTACGGTGCGGCAGATCGCCGAGCAGCGACAGGCACGGCGGCGGGCGGCGGCATTCGCCAACTCCCGTGGTCGGGCCACCCTCGAGACGCTCATGGAGCAGCTCAAGGAGGGCGAGAAGACCTCGCTCAACCTCATCCTCAAGGGTGATGTCTCCGGTTCGGTGGAGGCTCTGGAGGACGCGCTGTTCAACCTCGACATCCCCGAGGAGGTCCAGCTCAAGGTCCTCGACCGGGGCGTCGGCGCGATCACCGAGAGCAACGTCATGCTCGCGAGCGCGTCGTCCGAGCCGGTCACGATCATCGGCTTCAACGTGCGGGCCTCCAACAAGGTCCGTGAGATGGCCGACCGCGAGGGCGTGGAGATCCGGTACTACACCGTCATCTACCAGGCCATCGAGGAGATCGAGGCAGCGCTCAAGGGCCTGCTCAAGCCGGAGTACGAGGAGGCCGAGCTGGGCACCGCGGAGATCCGCGATGTCTTCCGCTCGTCCAAGATCGGCAACATCTCCGGTTGCATCGTCCGGTCGGGCATCATCCGACGCAACGCGAAGGCTCGCCTGCTTCGGGACGGGACGGTCGTGGCGGACAACCTCACGATCACCTCGCTCAAGCGGTTCAAGGACGACGCCACCGAGGTCCGCGAGGGCTTCGAGTGCGGTTTGACTCTGGGTGGTTACAACAACGTCCAGGTCGGCGACGTCATCGAGACCTTCGAGATGCGGGAGAAGGTTCGCGCCTGATCCGGCAGTGACACGCTGATCAAGGGGTTTACGCCGAACGGCGTAAACCCCTTGATCATGCGGGGCGGGTTGGCGGTATCGTCCGGGGCGATGTTCACCGGAACCGCGGTCTTCGACCTGCTGCTGCCGGGCGACTCCCGGTCGCTCAAAGCCAAGAGATCATATGTACGGCCGATCGTGGCGGCGCTGCGCCGCTTCGAGGTGTCGGCCGCCGAGGTGGGTGCGCTCGACCTGCATGGTCGAGCGCAGCTGGCGGTGGCCGTGGTGGCCGCCGAGACGGCGCACGTCCGCGAGGTGCTCGACTCCTGTGAGCGCCTGGTGGCGAGCCGCCCCGAGGTCGAGTTGCTGTCGGTCCGGCGCCGGCTCTACGGGGTGGACGACGACTGACCACGGTGCCGGCTGTGCCGGGCGACCGGTGCGGCCGCGAAGGTAGTGTTCGAGATGTTGGCCGGTCGGCCGGCGGCCCCTCCGGTCGCCGGGTCGACCGGGAGCAGGACGCCGTGGAGGTGGCGAGATGTCTGATCCGGCCAAGGTACGCCGGCACGCGGAACGGGTGCGTGAGCTGGTCGCGTCGGTGGTGCGGAGCCAGATCAAGGACCCGCGGCTCGGGATGATCACCATCACCGATGCCCGGATTACCGCTGACCTGCGCGACGCGACGGTCTTCTACACCGTGCTCGGTGACTCGGTGGCCCAGGCGGACACCGCCGCGGCGCTGGAGAGCGCGAAGGGGCTGTTGCGCAGCACGGTCGGCAAGGCGCTCGGGTTGCGCCACTCGCCCACCCTCACGTTCGTCCTGGACGACGTGCAGGACCAGGTCAAGCACATCGACGACCTGCTCGCCGCCGCCCGCAACGCCGACGCCGAGGTGCAGCGGCTCGCCGCCCAGGCCAAGTACGCGGGCGAGGCCCAGCCGTACCGGGTGGACGACGAGGTGGACGAGGCCGACGAGGCCAACGAGGCCAGCGACGTCAAGGAGACCCCGCGGGGTGGGGAAACGCGGTGACCAACACCGCCAGCGTCCCGCTCGCCGGGGCAGTCGGCCCCGCCGAGGCGGACTGGGCCGCGGCCGAGGCGTTGGTGCGGGCGCTCCCGCCGACCGCCCGGGTGCTGCTGATCTGCCACGTCAACCCAGACGGTGATGCGCTGGGCAGCATGCTCGGCTTCGGCCTGGGCCTGCGGCAGCTCGGCGTAGGCGACCTGCAGGCGACCTTTCCGGGGCCGCCGGAGGTGCCGGAGCCGTTCCGTGGGCTGCCCGGTCTGGACCTGCTGGTCCCGGCGGACGCTGCGGACCCGGCGCCCGATGTGGTGATCTGCTTTGACGCGGCGAGCGAGTCGCGCCTCGGCGAGTTGTCCGGGCGGTTGACGTCGGCGGGTGCCGCGCTGGTGCTCGACCACCACGCCTCCAATCCCGGTTTCGGCACGGTCAACCTGGTCGACCCGGGTGCGGCGGCCACGTCGGTCGTGGCCGAACAGTTGCTGGCCCGGCTCGGGGTCGTGGTGGATCCGGCCATTGCCGAGTGCCTCTACGTGGCGCTGACCACGGATACCGGCTCGTTCCGGTTCGAGGCGACCACCCCGGCGGTGCACCAGCTGGCCGCCCGGTTGCTGGCAACCGGCATCTCGCCCGGTGACATCTCCCGGCGGGTCTTCGACACCCGCCCCTTCGGGGCGGTCCGTCTCTTCGGTGAGGTGCTCGGCCGGGCCCGGCTGGAGCCGGCCGCCGCCGGCGGTCGGGGGTTGGTCTGGACCTTCGCCACGCTTGACGACCTGGCCCGGCACGACCAGCGGCCGTACGTGCTGGAGGCCCTGATCGACTCGGTCCGCTGCACCGCCGAGGCGGACGTGAGCTGCGTGGTGAAGCAGACCAGGCCCGCCGAGTGGGCGGTGTCGATGCGCAGCAAGGGCGCGGTGGACGTCAGTCGGGTCGCGGTCGCGCTGGGCGGTGGTGGGCACACCTTCGCGGCCGGGTTCACCGGTCGCGGCACCGTCGAGCAGGTGGTCGAGGCGATCCGTGGTCAGCTCGATGCGGCGCTGATCGGCTGACGCTGGGTTTCGCCGCCGTCGATCGGTCGGTACGGAAGATCAGGGTCAGCTCCGGGGAGTGTTGGTCTTCCCGCGCTCCGTGAGACCGGGAAGAATTGCGGGATGGAGCAGCCGCACGACCTCACCGTTGAGGCCTCCCGCGCCTGGGACCGGCCCGCCGTCTCCGTTCCTGTTCTCGTCTGCCTGTCGCTGGTCGGCGGCCGGTTCGCGTCCTTCTCCACCGAGGCGAATCTGTTCACCCTCGGCACGGGTGGGGTGCTGATCTGGCTCGGTCTGAGCAACCGGGTGCCCCGCCGACCGGCACCCCGCCGGCTGGGCGCGGGGGCGGCCTGGTGGGCGGTGCCGGTGGTGGTCTTCGGGGTCTTCGAGGGCGCGACCTTCGTGCTGGCTGCCGGCGATGACTTTCCCACCTTCTCCCGGCTGGCGGACCCGCTCCTGGAGGATCATCTGACCCGCTCGGCGGTCTGGTTCGCCTGGCTGGCCGCCTTCTGGGGCCTGGTGCGGCGATGATGCGGGCGCTGGCGATCGGCGGGTTCGTCACCGCGCTGGCCCTCTTCGCGGTGGTGGAGTGGATGGCCCGGCGGGAGGGGTCCCGGATCCCCACCCTGGGCGAGGTCTGCGCGTACGTGATGCGCTACGAGGTGGGCTCGGTGCCGGTGGGCCGGATCGGTCTGTTCGGGTTCTGGTGGTGGCTGGGCTGGCACTTCCTGGCCCGCTGAGCCGGGTTGCCGACCGTCCAAATGGCGGGAACGGTGAGCAGCATGTGGACCTGAACGATAGCTTGGGAGAGGGCCGGCGCCGCCTAGCGGTGCAGGTCATGGGCGGTGGTGCCACACCCTGCACCGCCTCCCTCCAGGGTCGGACCGACCCGGGCTCACGCTGTCCAGTCGGCTGCTCCGGTAACCCCGGACCGCCGTGGGGCGTTCAGCACGACCGCCCGTGAGGGTCGCCGCGTGCCGGCGGCTCGCGCCCTGGAAGAGGAGCGCCACCATGCCGAGCAAGCCCAAGCCCGAGACCACCACCGACGACGCCCGCGAGCAGGCCCGCCGCGCGCTGCAGACGTCGATGGACACCCGCCAGTGAGCCGACCCGTCCAGCGCTAGGCCCTGCGCGGGGGGCTGCGACGAGCCCGCACGGCACCCGCCAACAGGGGGGTAAGTAGTCGTCGGGATTGCGATCCTTACCGCGCTCGTGCCAGGATCGGCGGCGATGAGTCAGACCGCCGCCAACCCCCACCGATCCGCCTCGCCCCGGCGAATCACCAGCCTCGCCCTGCCGGCCCTCGTGGTGCTCGCCGCCGAGCCGCTCTACGTGCTGGTCGACACGGCCGTGGTCGGTCACCTCGGCCGGGTGCCACTCGCCGCGCTCGCCGTCGGCGGCACGGTCATGACGCTGACCGCCTGGGTCGGCACCGTGGTCGCCTACGGCACCACCGGGCGCGCGGCCCGCCGCTTCGGCGCGGGCGACCGGTCTGCCGCCGTCGCCGAGGGCGTCCAGTCGTCCTGGTTGGCGTTCGGTGTCGGCCTGCTGATCGCGATCGGCATGCAGTTCGGCGGAGGCGCGCTCGCGCGTACCCTCGCCGGCGGTGGTGGCGAGGTCGCCGACGCCGCCGCACAGTGGCTGCGGATCGCGGCCCTCGGCGCACCCGGCCTGCTGCTCGCCGCCGCCGGCAACGGCTGGCTGCGCGGTGTGCAGGACACCCGCCGCCCGTTGTTCTTCGTGCTCGGCCCCAACCTGCTCTCCGCGCTGCTCTGCCCGCTGCTGGTCTACCCCGGCGGGCTGGGTCTGGTCGGCTCGGCGGTGGCCAACGTCGTCGCACAGACGCTCTGCGGGGTGCTCTTCGCCGCCGCCCTGGTGGGTGAGCGGGTGTCGCTGCGGCCCCGACCCGGCGTGATCCGCCAGCAGTTGGTGCTCAGCCGGGACCTGCTGATCCGTGGGCTGGCGTTCCAGGCCAGCTTCCTGTCCGCGACCGCCGTCGCCGCCCGCTTCGGTGCCGCCGCCGTCGGCGCCCACCAGATCGCCCTGCAACTCTGGTTCTTCACCGCGCTGGTGCTCGACGCCCTCGCGATCGCCGCGCAGTCCCTGGTCGGCGCGGCGCTCGGCGGCGGTGACGACGCCGGCGCCCGGGCGCTCGCCCGCCGGATCGGGCTGCTCGGCGGCGTCTGCGGCGTCGGCTTCGCACTGCTCATCGCCGCCGGCGCCGGCGTCGTGCCGTCGTGGTTCAGCTCCGATCCAGGGGTACGCGAGCAGGCGATGGTGGCCTGGCCGTGGTTCGTCGTCATGCTGCCGTTGGCCGGGGTGGTGTTCGCCCTCGACGGTGTGCTGATCGGCGCCGGCGACGTGCGCTACCTGCGCAATCTCACCATCGTGGCGGCGCTCGGCGGCTTCCTGCCGGCCATCTGGCTGGCGTACGTGCTCAAGCTCGGGCTGGGCGGCATCTGGGCCGGGCTCACTCTGTTCGTGGTGATCCGGCTGGTCGCCCTGCTGCTGCGACTGCGCAACGGCAACTGGGCGGTGACCGGGGCTGTCCGCTGACCGGGTCGTCGAGCCCGCCCGGTCAGCAGCGCATGGTGGTCGGCGCGGGCGCGTCGAGGTCGAAGATGGTGCCCGGGTCGCCCGCGGGTATCCGCTTCCCGTGCAGGGCAGCCAACCAGTACTGCTCCCGGACCCAGCCCTCCCGGGGTACGCCCACACGAACTCCGTGGACACCTCCAGCAGCCGCCGGATGGACGCCTCGTTCCGACAAACCGGCTCAGTCCCTCGGCGCGGAGGCTCGGGTCACGCGGGGCGTGCCCACGCACTGCGGGGTGGGTGCCATCTGGCAGGCTTGGCCGACGTGAGCACCGATGGTCTGATCGTGGTCGACAAGCCCGGCGGCATGACGTCGCACGACGTGGTGGCGCGGATCCGCCGACTGGCGAAGACCCGGCGCGTCGGGCACGGCGGCACGCTCGACCCGATGGCGACCGGCGTGCTGGTGATCGGTGTCGGCCGGGCCACCCGACTACTGACCTACGTGATCGGCGCGGGCAAGAGCTACACCGGCACGATCCGGCTCGGCCAGAGCACCGTCACCGACGACGCCGAGGGCGACGTGATCGCCACCGCGCCGGCCGGTCAGGTCACCGACGACGCGATCCGGTCGGCGTTGGCCGGGCTCAGCGGCGAGGTCGACCAGGTGCCGAGCGCGGTCAGCGCCATCAAGATCGACGGGCAGCGGGCGTACAAGCGGGTCCGCGACGGGGAGAGCGTCGAGCTGCCGGCGCGACGGGTCACCATCTCCCGGTTGGCGGTGCTGGCGATCCGCCGCACCGAGCCGGACGTGGTGGACGTGGACGTGGACGTGAGCTGCTCCTCCGGCACGTACATCCGGGCCATCGCCCGGGACGCGGGCCTGGCGCTCGGCGTCGGCGGGCACCTCACGGCGCTGCGGCGCACCGCGGTGGGTGGTTTCACCCTCGCCGAGGCGGCCACCCTCGACGAGTTGGAGCAGCACGCCCCGGACGTGGTGAACCTGCCCCTGGACGCCGCGGCCGACCGGTTCTTCGCCCGCCGGGAGGCCACGCCCGAGGAGGCCCGGGTGCTCGCCCACGGTGGGCCGCTGGACCCGGCCGGCCTCGCCGGGCCGTACGCCGTGTTCGGGCCGGCCGGCGGCCTGATCGCTATCGTCAGCGAGCGGGACGGGCGGGCCCGCGCGGAGATCGTGTTTGCCCCGGCCTGACGGCGGGGCGCAGGTCCGCCGGCCCGCAGCCGGCGGTGTCGACCCGCCGGCCGGCGGGACAGCAGGGAGGAACGGCATGCAGCGGTGGCGGGGCTACGACGCGGCGCCCGGTGGGTGGGGGCGCTCGGTGGTCACCATCGGCGTCTTCGACGGCGTGCACAAGGGGCACCAGGCGACGATCGGGCACGCCGTCGCCCGGGCCCGGGAGTTGGGCGTGCAGTCGGTGGTGGTCACCTTCGACCCGCACCCGGCCGAGGTGGTCCGCCCCGGTTCGCACCCGGCGGTGCTCACCGAGCCGGCCCGCAAGGCGGAGCTGATCGAGGCGCTCGGCGTGGACGTGCTCTGCGTGGTGCCCTTCACCCCGGAGTTCTCCCGGGTGCCGGCCGAGCAGTTCGTGCACGACGTCCTGGTCGAGCACCTGCACGCGGCATTGGTCGTGGTGGGCAGCAACTTCCGCTTCGGGCACCGGGCGGCCGGTGATGTGGCGCTGCTGGAACGGCTGGGGCAGACCTTCGGTTTCGGCGTGGAGGGCGGCCCGCTGGTCGCCGAGGACGGCACCGTCTTCTCGTCCACGTACATCCGGTCCTGCGTCGACGCGGGCGACGTGGGCGCGGCGGCCGCCGCGCTGGGCCGCCCACACCGGCTGGAGGGCGTCGTGGTCCGCGGTGACCAGCGGGGCCGGGAGTTGGGCTTCCCCACCGCCAACCTGCTCTGTCACCGGTACGCCGCGGTGCCCGCCGACGGGGTGTACGCGGCCCGCCTGATCCGACGCGGGCAGCGGGAGCCGCTGCTGGCGGCGGT
The DNA here is from genome assembly GCF_044459545.1 of Micromonospora sp. NPDC050276. Lineage (NCBI taxonomy): Bacteria > Bacillati > Actinomycetota > Actinomycetes > Micromonosporales > Micromonosporaceae > Micromonospora > Micromonospora sp. NPDC050276. The sequence goes on from NZ_JBITJA010000003.1 coordinate 281,020, forward strand.
GTCCGTCGGCACCAACCCGACCTTCTCCGGGCGGGAGCGGCGGGTGGAGGCGTACGCCCTGGACTTCAGCGGCGACCTGTACGGCGAGCGACTGGCCCTGGACTTCGTGGCGCACCTGCGCGGTCAGATCCGGTACGACTCGATCGAGCCATTGATCGCCCAGATGAATCAGGACGTCGAGCGCACCCGGCGCGCGCTGGCCTGATCGTCGGGGGTGACAGGGCGCCACCGAGGCCCTTCGCCGGGTGTTACCGGCGAGTGCTGGTAGTCTTGCCGGGACGTCGGGTGACCGGCGTGGGGCCTCGCGTGCCTGCTCGACGCCGCGGGTGCGAGGTACCGGTCCGTTCCCGGTCCACCGGGACGACGGACACCCACTTGATCAACCCACTGAAACAGGGAGAACATGGCGCTCGATCAGGAAGCCAAGGCCAGCATCCGCGCGGAGTACGCGACCGCCGAGGGCGACACCGGTTCGCCGGAGGTCCAGGTCGCGGTCCTCACCAAGCGGATCGCCGAGCTGACCGAGCACCTGAAGGTGCACAAGCACGACCACCACAGCCGCCGTGGGCTGCTGCTGCTGGTCGGCCGGCGCCGTCGGTTGCTCAACTACGTCCAGAAGAAGGACATTGCCCGCTACCGGTCGCTCATCGAGCGGCTCGGTCTGCGCCGGTGACGTGACGGGGGAGTGGCCGGACGGCCGCTCCCCCGTACCGCGTCCCACCTGAAGAAACACGGGCCGCGCGACCACCCGAGAGGGAGCCGGTCAGCGTACCGGTCTCCGGTAGTGGCCCCCGGGAACCCCGGCATCATGCCGGCCACCCGGGCGCTTCGATCGAAGACCGGCCGGCTGAGCAGCTCCCCGATGTCGTGGGCCCACGACGCGAAGGAGCACGACAGCACATGACCGAGACCAAACTCGGCACCGAATCCCGCACCGCCGTGATCGACAACGGGTCCTTCGGCACCCGCGAGATCACCTTCTCCACCGGCCGGCTGGCCCGCCAGGCCGCCGGTTCCGTCATCGCCCAGCTGGGCGAGACGGTCGTTCTCTCCGCCACGACCGCCGGTAAGCACCCGAAGGAGCAGTTCGACTTCTTCCCGCTGACCGTCGACGTCGAGGAGCGGATGTACGCCGCGGGCCGCATCCCCGGCTCGTTCTTCCGCCGCGAGGGTCGGCCCAGCGAGGACGCGATCCTCACCTGCCGGCTGATCGACCGGCCGCTGCGCCCGTCCTTCGTCAAGGGCCTGCGCAACGAGGTCCAGGTCGTCGAGACCATCCTGGCGCTCGACCCGCAGCACCCGTACGACGTCGTGGCGATCAACGCCGCCTCGATGTCGACCAAGCTGTCCGGCCTGCCGTTCTCCGGCCCGATCGGGGCGACCCGCGTCGCCCACATCGACGGCCAGTGGGTCGCCTTCCCGACCCTGGAGGAGCTGGCTCGGGCCACCTTCGACATGGTCGTGGCCGGCCGCACGCTCGACGACGGCGACGTCGCGATCATGATGGTCGAGGCCGAGGCCACCCCGAACGCCGTCGCCCTCATCTCGGCCGGTGCCACCGCCCCGACCGAGGAGATCGTCGCCAGCGGCCTGGAGGCCGCCAAGCCGGCGATCCGTGAGCTGTGCCGCGCGCAGAGCGAGCTGGCCGAGGTGGCCGCCAAGCCGGTCACCGAGTTCCCGGTCTTCCTGGACTACCAGGACGACGTCTACGACGCGGTCGCCGAGCTGGCCCGCGCCGACGTGGCCGAGGCGATCACCATCGCCGGCAAGGCCGACCGCGAGGAGGCCCTGGACCGGGTCAAGGCCCGCGTCGCCGAGGAGTTGGGCGCTCGGTTCGAGGGTCGGGAGAAGGAGCTCAGCGCCGCCTTCCGGTCGCTGACCAAGTCCGAGGTGCGCAACCGCGTGCTGCGCGAGCAGGTCCGGATGGACGGGCGTGGCCCGCGCGACATCCGGGCGCTGACCGCCGAGGTCGGCGTGCTGCCCCGGGTGCACGGTTCGGCGTTGTTCGAGCGGGGTGAGACCCAGATCCTGGGCGTCACCACGCTGAACATGCTCCGCATGGAGCAGATGGTGGACACGCTGTCCCCGGAGAACCGCAAGCGCTACATGCACAACTACAACTTCCCGCCGTACTCGACCGGTGAGACCGGCCGGGTCGGCTCGCCGAAGCGTCGCGAGATCGGCCACGGTGCTCTCGCCGAGCGGGCGCTGATCCCGGTGCTGCCGTCGCGCGAGGAGTTCCCGTACGCCATCCGGCAGGTGTCCGAGGCGCTCGGCTCCAACGGTTCCACCTCGATGGGTTCGGTCTGCGCCTCGACGCTGGGCCTGCTCTCCGCGGGTGTCCCGCTGAAGGCGCCGGTCGCCGGCATCGCGATGGGGCTCATCTCCGACGAGGTGGACGGCAAGACCCAGTACGTGACGCTGACCGACATCCTCGGTGCCGAGGACGCGTTCGGTGACATGGACTTCAAGGTCGCCGGTACGCCGGAGTTCGTCACCGCGCTCCAGCTCGACACCAAGCTCAACGGCATCCCGTCGGACGTGCTGGCCGCCGCGTTGCAGCAGGCGAACGAGGCCCGGCAGGTCATCCTCGGCGTGATGAAGGCGGCGATCGAGGCTCCGGCCGAGATGTCCGACTACGCGCCGCGGGTCACCACCGTCAAGATCCCGGTCGACAAGATCGGCATGGTGATCGGCCCGAAGGGGCAGACCATCAACGCGATCCAGGACGAGACCGGCGCCGAGATCTCCATCGAGGACGACGGCACCATCTACGTCGGCGCCACCAACGGCCCGTCGGCCCAGGCGGCCGTCGACCGGATCAACGGCATCGCCAACCCGACGCTGCCGAAGCAGGGCGAGCGGTTCCTCGGCACGGTCGTCAAGACCGCCGCGTTCGGCGCGTTCATCTCGCTGCTGCCGGGCCGTGACGGCCTGCTGCACATCTCGAAGGTGGGCGACGGCAAGCGGGTCGAGCGCGTCGAGGACTTCCTCAACGTCGGTGACCGGGTCGAGGTCGAGATCGCGGACATCGACGCCCGCGGCAAGATCTACCTCGACAAGGTCCGCCCGGAGGGCTCCGAGGCTCCGGCCGCCGGTGAGGCCGCTGGCGGCGACCGACCGGCTGGTCGGGACCGGGGCGACCGGGGCCCGCGTGACCGCGGTGACCGTGAGCGTGGCGGCGACCGTGGCGGTCGTGGCCCGGAGCGCGGCGGCGAGGGTGGCAACGGCGGCGGCGAGGGTGGCGAGGGCGGCGAGCGTCCGCGCCGCCGGACCCGGCACAGCTGATCGTCGTACCTCGCATCACCCACCCCTCGTCGAACCGGGAGCACCACGTGAGTCGGGCCTTCAGCGCGCCGTTTCCACCGGATCGACGGGGGGTGGCTGCGTCTCCGGCCGCCGGGGCGGGCCGCTCCGGCGGCACCGCCCGCGCGGTGACCCGGACACTCAGCGACGACCCGCTGGGTGGCACGGTACGACGTACCGTGCTGCCCAGCGGCCTGCGCGTCCTCACCGAGGCGATTCCGGCGATGCGCAGCGTCTCGTTCGGCATCTGGGTGGCGGTCGGCTCGCGCGACGAGACCGGCCCGCAGGCCGGTGCCGCGCACTTCCTCGAGCACCTGCTCTTCAAGGGCACCCACAAGCGCACCGCACTGGAGATCTCCTCGCAGATCGAGGCGGTGGGTGGTGAGACCAACGCCTTCACCACGAAGGAATACACCTGCTACTACGCCCGCGTGCTGGACGAGGACCTGCCGCTGGCGATCGACGTGATGTGCGACCTGGTGGCCGACTCACTGTTGGAGCCGGCCGACGTCGAGACCGAGCGTGGCGTGATCCTGGAAGAGATCGCCATGCACGACGACGAGCCGGGTGACGAGGTGCACGACCTCTTCGTCCAGGCCGTCTACGGCGATCACCCGCTGGGTCGGCTGATCTCCGGCACCGCCGAGACCGTCACCCCGATGACCCGCCGGCAGATCCAGAGCTTCTACCGGGGTCGCTACACCGCGCCGCAGATCGTCATCGCCGCCGCCGGCAACCTCGACCACGCCGCCGTGGTCAAGCTGGTCCGTCAGGCCGTGCGCGGCACCCCGCTGGACAGCGACCCGGCCAGCCCGGCGCCGCACCGCGCGGCGACCCCGGCGGTACGCACCAAGCCGGCGACCACGCTGGTGGAGCCGAAGGAGACCGAGCAGGCGCACGTCATCCTCGGCTGCCCCGGCATCGACCGGCTCGACGAGCGGCGCTTCGCCCTCGGGGTGCTCAACAACGTGCTCGGCGGCGGCATGTCCAGCCGCCTGTTCCAGGAGATCCGCGAGCAGCGCGGCCTCGCCTACTCGGTCTACTCCTACGCCAGCCAGTACGCCGACAGCGGCCTGTTCGCCGTCTACGCCGGCTGCGCGCCCGGCAAGGTGGACGAGGTGCTGGCCCTGACCCGCGCCGAGCTGGCCCGGGTGGCCGCCGACGGGTTGACCGAGGCCGAGGTGGCCCGGGGCAAGGGAATGAGCAAGGGCTCCTTCGTACTCGGCCTGGAGGACACCGGTTCCCGGATGAGCCGACTGGCCAAGGGTGAGCTGCTCTACGGCGACCTGATGCCGGTCGACGAGCTGCTCCGCCGGGTCGACGCGGTCACCGTGGAGGACGTCAACGTCCTCGCCGCCGAGCTGCTCAGCCGGCCGATGTCGCTGGCCGTGGTGGGCCCGTTCGGCGCGGGCGACTTCGCGGTCTGAGGGCTGTCGCTGCCGGTCCCGCCGCAGGGGCGCGTCCCGATTGGGATAGGTTGTGCCCCGTGACTGACGAGCAGGAGAAGACCCGGGTCGGCGTGTTCGGTGCCCGTGGCCGGATGGGCGTCGAGGTCTGCAAGGCCGTCGAGGCCGCCGACGACCTGGCCCTGGCTGCGGCGATCGACCAGGGCGACAGCCGCTCCGCCGTCTCCGCCGCCGAGGTGGTCGTCGACTTCACCACGCCGGACGTCGTCATGGACAACCTCCAGTGGTGCATCGGGCAGGGCATCAGCGCGGTGGTCGGTACGACCGGTTTCACCGAGCAGCGGCTGGAGCAGGTGCGCGGCTGGCTGGCCGACAAGCCCGAGGTGGGCGTGGTCATCGCCCCGAACTTCGGCATCGGCGCGGTGCTGATGATGCAGTTCGCCGCACGAGCCGCCCGACACTTCGAGTCCGTCGAGATCATCGAGCAGCATCACCCGCGCAAGCTGGACGCCCCGAGTGGCACCGCGACCCACACCGCCCGGCAGATCGCCCAGGCCCGCGCCGAGGCCGGTCTCGGCCCGGTGCCGGACGCCACCAAGGACGAGGTCCCGGGTGCGCGCGGTGCCCAGATCGACGGGGTACGCGTGCACGCGGTGCGTGCCACCGGTCTGGTCGCGCACCAGGAGGTGCTGTTCGGCGGCACCGGCGAGACGTTGACCATCCGGCACGACTCGTACGACCGGGTGTCCTTCATGCCGGGCGTGCTGCTGGCGGTCCGGGCGGTCCGCAACCGCCCCGGCCTCACCGTCGGCCTGGACGCCCTGCTCGACTGAGCGGGCCGCTCCACCGCCTCGCGACCCCGGTAGCATCCGCCGGATGATCGATGCGGGACACCTGGACCGGGCCGGGCGGCGAGTCACGCTGCGGCCGGTCGACGACGACAACTGGCGGGCCGTGGCCGACGTCGCCCCGCGCGACGACCAGCGCCGGTTCGTGGCCGCGTTGGGCGCGCGGTACCTGCTGCTCAGCATGCGCTCCGAGGTGTGGAACTCGCTCGCGGTGTACGCCGACGAGACCGTCGTCGGCCACGTCATGTGGGGCGTGGACGACGACGGCTCGCACTGGATCGGCGGGATGCTGATCGACGCAGCCGAGCAGGGCCAGGGCGTCGGCCGGGCCACCGTGCAAACCCTGGCCCCCTGGCTGGCCGCCCGCCCGGGAAACCCTCCGGTCCGCCTCTCGTACCACCCCGACAACACCCCAGCAGCAGCCCTCTACGAGTCCCTAGGCTTCCACCCCACGGGTGCGATGGACGACGACGAACTGGTCGCCGAACGAACCCCCTGAGCCCCCGCGATCTTGCACTTTCTGTCGCGGCATAACGAACATTCCACCCATCCCGACAACCGAAACTGCAAGATCGCCGGGGCGTTGGGGCCGGCCTGCGTCGATCATGGAGTTGTGGTGCCTCACAAAAGGGGCGCATGTGGAGCTGTTGCCCACCACGACTCCATGATCGACGGGCGGGGTGGGGGCGGGGTGGGCGCGGGGGTGGGGTGGGGAGGGTGGGTGGGGGCGGGGGTTGGTGTTAGTGGGGGAGGGTTTGGGTTGTTGGGCGGCGTTGGGTCGGGAGGGTTGGGGTCAGGGTCAGCGGGGTGGGGAGGCCGGTGGCGGTGGCTTCGCCGGTGCGGTTGACCGTGACGTTCACCGGGGTGTTGGCCACGCGAAGGCCGTTGACCGTGATGGCACCCAGTTCGGCTCCCGCCAACGGGGTGAGGTGGACCGTGCCGCCCGGGACGTCCGGGTAGAGCCCGGTGGCGGCCTGGAGCAGCAGCACCGCGCCCGCCGCCGCCCACGCCTGCGGCCGGCACGCGGCCGGGTACGGCACCGGACGATTCACCAGCGACCGGTCGTCGCCTCCGTACAGCTCCGGCATCCGGTAGTCGAACGCCTCGGCCGCGGCGAGCAGCCCCTCGGTCAGGCCGAGCGCGGCCTCGCGATGCCCGGCGCGGGCCAGTCCACCGAGCACGATCGCGGTGTCGTGGGTCCAGATCGAACCGCAGTGGTACGACAGCGGGCTGAAGCCGGCGTCGTCGGTGGCCATGGTGCGCAGCCCGAACCCGCCGGCGAGGGCATCGGTGGTCAGCAGGTACGCGACCTGGGTCTCCTCGTCGCGGTCGAGCAGGCCGGTGCCGAGCAGGTGGCCGATGTTGCTGGTCAGCGAATCGACGGGTCGTTTGTCCCGGTCGAGGGCGAGCGCGGGTTGCGGGCCGTGGCGACCGTCGACCCAGAAGCTGTCCCGGAACCGGCGGACCAACCCGGCGGCGTGCTCGCGCCAGCGGTCGGCGCCCGGTCGGCCGAAGGCGTCCAGCAGGTTGGCGCCGTTCACCGCCGCCTCGTGCGCGTACCCCTGCACCTCGGCCAGCACGATCGGCGCGGTGGCCAGTGAACCGTCGTGGAATCGGACGGCGTCACCGGAGTCCTTCCAGCCCTGATTGGACAGTCCGTGCCCGGTGGTGTCGATGTACTCGACCAGGCCGTCGCCGTCCGGGTCGGCGTGGTCGCCGAGCCAGCGCAGCGCCGCCTCCAGGTGCGGCAGTAGCGGCTCGATCTGCTCGGCGGGCATTCCCCAGCGCCACGCGTCGTGCAGCAGGTTGACCCAGAGCATGGTGGCGTCGACGGTGCCGTAGTACGCCGGTGGCAGCCGGAGCCCGTTGCCGGGCAACGCGAGTTCGTGGCGGCGCAGCTCGTGCAGGATCTTGCCGGGGGCCTCGCCGGTGGTCGGGTCGATCCGGGTGCCCTGCCGGCGGGCGAGCGCGCGCAGGGTGCCGGCGGCCAGGTCGGTGCCGAGAGGCAGCATCATCCGGGCGGCCCAGAGGCTGTCCCGGCCGAACAGGGTGAGGAACCAGGGCACCCCGGCCCCGAGGAACACGTCTGCGGGCGCGTCGGTTTCGGCCAGCCGGAGGCCGCGCAGATCGTTCAGGCTGCGGTCGAGCAGTCGGATCAGGCGGCGGTCGTCGGCGGTCACCTCGGGTCGGGACCACTCCGGCTCGCCGGCCGGGCCGACGACGACGGCGCGCGGGTCTTCGACGGTCACCTGCCAGCGCAGCACGGTCGCGCCGCCCGGGGGCAGGTCGAGCGGCCAGGCCAGCCGGGGTGCGGTGGCCCGCTCGCCGGTGGCGAACACGTCGGCGTCTGGCGCGGTGATGGTGACCGCGATCCCGTCGGCCGCCCAGGTGAGTACGCCCGGCTGGCCGGCCTTGGCTTCCAGCGGCGCGGTGGCGCCACCGGACTTGACGACCTCAATGGGTGCCAGGTCGCAGCCGAGGTCGATGGTGACGGTGGCCCGTACGCCGATGGTGGCGGTGGAGACGATCCGCAGCTCCTCGGTGAGGCCGTTGCGGGTGGCCCGGCGGACCCGGTCGACGCGGACGGTGGGGTCGGGCGTGGGGTCGCCGAGCCAGCGGGCGAGGCCCACGAAGTGTGCGCCGTGCGGGCCGTCGTCGCCGCGGGTCAGCCCTTCGAGCTCCCGCTCGTCGACCCGCAGCTCGGCGCGGGAGAGCACCCGGGCGTCGGCGTGGAAGACGCCCTGGACGCCGGTCGGGCGGATCTGCCCGGTCGCGTCCCCCAGCGCGCTGGTCGGGGCGAAGAGCACCCCGACCAACTCGTGCAGGAGGGGTTGCAGCTGGCGTTCGATCACGGTGTGGCTCCAGATCCTCGGGGTGCGGGGCGGACATCTTGACAACGCGCCCCTGGCGGTGCAAAGTGCGAAACATTCCAGAAACTTGAACGATCTAATCCTGCCTTATCCAAATTGGATCGTTCAAGATGGCGAGAGGGATTAAGTGGCCGAAAAGGTGACCATCGCGACGGTGGCCCGGCACGCCCGAGTGAGCCGGCAGACGGTGTCCAACGTGCTCAACGCCCCGCACATCGTGCGGCAGGAGACTCGCCAGCGGGTCGAGGACGCGATCAACGCGCTCGGCTACCGGGCCAACCAGGCCGCCCGGCAGATGCGCACCGGCCGGTCCCGCCTCATCGCCGCCCGGATCGAACCGACCCGCGACGGCATCAACGGCTCGGTGCTGGACCGTTTCCTGCACGGCCTCACCGAGACCGCCGATGCCGCCGGCTACCGGGTGCTGCTCTACACCGCCACCGACGACGAGCGGGAGATCGCCACCTACGGTGACCTGCTCGGCACGTACGAGCTGGACGCGTTCGTGCTGGTCGGCACCAAGTACGGCGACCCGCGTACCGAATGGCTCGCCGGCCGGGACGTGCCGTTCGTGACCTTCGGCCGCCCGTGGGACGCGCTCGACGCGCACCCCTGGGTGGATGTGGATGGTGCCGCCGGCACCGCCCAGGCCACCCGACACCTGCTGGACGCCGGCCACCGACGGATCGCGTTCATCGGCTGGCCGGTCGGCTCCGGCGTCGGCGACGACCGGCGTGCCGGTTGGCGCGACGCGCTGCACGCGGCCGGCGTCGACCCGACCGGGCTGCACCGGGACACCGAGGACGGCATCGCCGAGGGCGAACGGCTGATGCGCGACCTGCTCGTCGACGTGGCGCCGAGCGCCGTGGTCTGCGCCAGCGACTCACTCGCCCTCGGCGCCCTGCAAGCGATCCGCGACGTCGACCCGCCCGTGTCGGTGATCGGCTTCGATGACACGCCGGTGGCCGCGGCGGTCGGGCTGACCAGCGTCAGCCAACCGCTCGGCGAGGCTGCCGCCCGCTGTGTGGACCTGCTCACCGGGGTCCTCGACGGCAACCACGAGACGCCCACCCCCGTGCTGCTCCAGCCCTCGCTGGCCCTGCGGCACACCGCGTAGTCACACCCCCCACCAGGAGAAACCATGGCACCTCGAACCCTCACCCGCGCAGCGGTGGCCGGCCTCGCCGCCGTCGCTCTCCTCGGCTCCGCGGCCTGCGGCAGCGGCTTCGACGACTCGTCCGGCGACACGGCCCAGTCCAGCGGCCCGGCCAGCCTGCAGATCCTGATCGGCTCGTCCGGCGAGGCCGAGACCAAGGCGGTGCAGGACGCCGCCGCGAAGTGGGCCAGCAGCTCCGGCAACACCGCCACGGTCACCCCGGCGCAGGACCTCACCCAGCAGCTCGGTCAGGGCCTCGCCGGCGGCACCCCGCCGGACGTCTTCTACGTGGACGCGGCCCGGTTCGCCGACTACGCCAGCGTCGGCGCCCTGGAGCCGTACGGCGACAAGATCAGCAACTCGGGTGACTTCTACGAGAGCCTGCGCACCACGTTCACATACGACGGCAAGCTCTACTGCGCGCCCAAGGACTTCTCCACGCTGGCCCTGCAGATCAACACCGACCTGTGGGCCAAGGCCGGGCTGACCGACGCCGACATCCCGGCCACCTGGGACCAGCTCACCGCCGCCGCGCAGAAGATCAAGGCCAAGGGGCAGGTCCCGCTGGCCCTCGGCGACACCCGGGACCGGATCGGCGCCTTCCTGGTGCAGAACGGCGGCTGGCTGCTCAGCAAGGACGGCAAGCAGCCCACCGCGGACACCCCGGAGAACCTGGCCGCCCTCCAGTACGTCAAGACGATGCTCACGACCGGGCTGGCCAAGTACCCGAAGCAGCTCGACGCCGGCTGGTCGGGTGAGGCGTTCGGCAAGGGCAAGGCCGTGATGACCATCGAGGGCAACTGGATCAAGGGCGCCCTGCAGAACGACTTCCCGAACGTGAAGTACAAGGTCGTGGCACTGCCGGCCGGCCCGAAGGGGCCGGGCACGCTCTCCTTCACCCAGTGCTGGGGTATCGCCGCGAAGAGCAAGTACAAGGACCAGGCCATCAAGTTCGTCGAGGCGATGACCAGCGGCGAGCAGCAGATGGCCTTCGCCACGGCGTTCGGTGTCATGCCGTCGCGCCAGTCGGTACGCGACCAGTACAGCGCGGCCTTCCCGGCGGACAAGGTGTTCATCGACGGCGTCGCGTACGCCCAGGGCCCGGTGAACGCCCCGAAGATGGACAGCGTCCTCAAGGACCTCGACACCGGCCTGCAGAGCCTGACCAACGGCGACCCCAAGGCCGTGCTGCAGAACTTCGACAAGAACGCCAAGGCAGCGCTCGGCGGCAGCTGAGGTGATGGCAGGGCTCCGGCGACCGCCGGGGCCCTGCGTCACCTTCGGCCCGAGAGAGGGAGGGAGGGGAGATGGCAACCGAGACACTGACTGCCGTGGCGACCGCGGCCGGGGGAAGACCCCGCCGGGGTGGCATCCGCAGCAACGAGAACCTCGCCGGCTGGCTCTTCGTCGCGCCGGTGATCGTCATCCTGGGGCTGTTCCTGCTACTGCCGATCCTGATGGCGCTCTGGGTCAGCCTGACCGACTGGAACGGCCAGGGCAACCCCTTCACCGGCGACGTCCCGTTCGTCGGCGCACACAACTACACCCAGTTGTTCACCGAGGACGGGCTGGCCCGCCGCGACTTCATGACCAGCATCCGCAACAACATCTACTACGTGGCGATCGTGGTACCGGCGCAGACCCTGCTCGCGCTCGGACTGGCCCTCGTCGTCAACAACCGGATGCTCAAGGGCAAGAGCTTCTTCCGCAGTGCCTTCTACTTCCCCTCGGTCACCAGCTCCGTCGCGATCAGCGTGGTGTTCCTGTTCCTCTTCGCCAACTCCGGCGCGGTGAACGCGCTGCTCGGCTTCGTCGGGATCGACGGCCCGGAGTGGTTCGCCGACTCCCGGGGCGTGCTGCACCTGCTGTTCGGCGTGGTCGGCGTCGACTCGCCGCCGGCGGTACTGACCGACGGCGGCCCGTTCGGGCTGACCTGGTGGGACTGGCTGGCCGGCCCCAGCGTCGCGATGATCTCGATCATCACGCTGGTCATCTGGACCACCTCCGGCACCTTCATGCTGATGTTCCTGGCCGGGCTGCAGAACGTGCCGGTCACGCTGGACGAGGCGAGCACGCTGGACGGCGCGTCCCGGTGGCAGCGTCTCCGCCACGTCACCCTGCCGATGCTCCGGCCCACCACGTTCCTGGTGCTCACCCTCGGCACGATCGGCTCCTGGCAGGTCTTCGACCAGGTGTACGTGATGAGCCAGGGCGACCCGGCCAAGACCACGCTCACCCCGGCCTACCTGTCGTACCGGACCGCCTTCCGGGACTTCGACTACGGCTCCGGCGCGGCGATCTCCTTCGTGCTGTTCCTGATCATCATCGTGCTCACGCTGATCCAGCGCCGGGCGCTGGCCGAGCGGGACACCGACCGGCCGCGCCGCGGCTGGTGGCGTCGACGCGTACCGGAGAGGTCCTGAGATGGCCGTGCTCACCGACCGCCCGGCGGCGGCGCCCGCGCGGCGCGACGAGCGCGCGGTCCGCACCCTGGTCACCCGCTTCCTGGGGTACGCCACGCTGGTCTTCTTCGGGCTGGTGTTCCTCTACCCGTTCGTCATCCAGATCGGCAACGCGCTCAAATCCGAGCCCGACGCGGCGGCGAACCCACTGTCGCCGTTCCCGGACCCGCTCACGCTGGACGGCTTCGAGCGGATCTTCGCCGGCACCAACTTCCCCCTGTGGCTGGGCAACTCGCTGCTGGTGACGGTGCTGGTCACCATCGGGCGGGTGTTCTTCGACTCGCTCGCCGGGTACGCGCTGGCCCGACTGCGGTTCCGGGGGCGCGGCGGGCTGTTCGCCGCCGTCATCGCGGTCATCGCGGTGCCCGGGGTGGTGCTGCTGATCCCGAAGTTCCTGGTGCTCAACCAGCTCGGCATCTACAACAGCTACGCCGGTCTGGTGGTGCCGCTGCTGGCCGACGCGGCGGGCGTGTTCATCATGAAGCAGTTCTTCGAGTCGATCCCGGTCAGTGTCGAGGAGGCCGCCCGGATCGACGGGGCGAGCATCTTCCGCACCTTCTGGTCGGTGGTGCTGCCGATGGCGAAGCCGGCGCTGATCACCCTCACCATCCTGTCGTTCCAGGGCTCCTGGAACGAGTTCCCGCACAGCCTGGTGTCGGTGCAGGACCCGAACCTGTTCACCCTGCCGCGGGGCCTGGCCGACCTGGTCAGCGGTTCACTCGGCAGCGGCACCCAGTACCCGCTCAAGCTCGGCGCCGCGCTGCTGGCCACCATCCCGGTGGCGATCATCTTCGTGGTGTTCCAGCGGTACTTCGTCCGCGACGCCAACGACGGCTCGGACAAGGGCTGACCCGGGTCGGTGTGGGGGCCACGACTCCGGGGCCGCCACACCGGCTCACTCGACCTTCTCGCTCGGGACGGCCACGTGCAGGCGCACCTGCGGCACCAACATGTCGTCGACGTCGAGCGCGCGGGCCGCGCCGTCAGGCTCCCACCCGGTGCTGGTGAGGAACGTGCGGGTCGCCTCGTCACCCTCGAACGCCCAGGCCACCGCCCGGCTCAGGCCGTCCTCCCGCCAGAGGTCGACGGCGGCGGCGAGCAGTCGACTGCCGTGCCCCCGCCGCCCCCAACGCGGCTCGACCAGCAGGTCGGTCACGGCCGCCACGTCCGGGCCGAGAGCGTCGGCCGGCTCGCCCGGGGCCAGGGCCTCGCCGTCGGCCGGGCCGGACGCGGCGAACCCCACCAGATACGATTGCTCGGCCTGTTCGACGGCGACCAGCACCCGGTGCGCGCCGGAGGGCGGCTCCTGCACGGCGGCGCTCCACCGCCGGGCGAGGAAAGCCTCGTCCAGGTTGTCGAGTACATGCCGAGGCAGGATCCGGCGGTACGCGACCCGCCAGGTCGCGAGCTGGATGCGTGCGATCTCGCCGGCGTCCTCGGGACGCGCCGGGCGGACGTACCCGAGAGCCATGGGACGGAAGCCTACGCAGGGCGAGGGAGACGACGGTGGCGCAGGGTGCCAACAGGACGACCGCGCAGGTCGTCGGGGTGGTGGTGCTCGCCGCGGCGGTCACCGGGTTCCTCGCCGTCGCGGCCGTCCGGCACGGGTTCTTCGACCTGAAGGTCTACTACGGCGCGTTGACCTTCTGGGTGCACGACGGCGGGGAGATTTACGACTACCTCAAGCCGGGCACCCAGTACGGCTTCACCTATCCACCGTTCGCCGCGCTGGTCATGCTGCCGATGGCGTACCTGCCGTGGTCGGCCGCGATCGTGGTGAGCGTGCTCGCCAGCGTGGCCACCACGACGGTACTGATCTGGTGGCTGGTCGACCCGATCGCCCGCCGTGCCGGCTGGACCCGGTGGTTCGCCCTCGCCGTGGCGCTCTGCCTGGCGGCCGCGTTCGAGCCGATGCGGGAGACGGTCAACTTCGGCCAGGTCAACACGTTGCTGCTCTTCCTGGTGGCGGTGGATCTGCTGCGGCTGCTGCCGACCGGCAGCCGGTGGACCGGAGTCGGTATCGGCCTCGCCACGGCGATCAAACTGACCCCGGGCGTCTTCATCGTCTACCTGCTGGTGACCGGGCGGTGGCGGGCGGCGCTCACGGCCAGCGGCACGGCGGCGGGCGTGTCGCTGCTGGCCGGCGCGCTCTTCCCGGACGCCTCCCGGGAGTTCTGGACCGAGGCGTTGTGGAACACCGGTCGGGTGGGCGAGCTGGCCTTCGTCTCCAACCAGTCGCTGCGCGGGGTGGTCGCCCGGCTCGACCCGGAACACCCGAACACCCTGCTGTGGCTTGTGCTGGTGCTCGGCACCCTGGCGCTGTGGGCCTGGCGGTCCCGGGCCGCCGTCGCGGTCGGCGACGAGGCGACCGGCCTGGCGCTGACCGGCGCGGTGATGTGCCTGGTCAGCCCGGTCACCTGGGTGCACCACCTGGTCTGGCTGCTGCCCGCGTTGATCCTGCTGGTCGACAACGCGATGGCCGCGCCGGCCGGCCGCCGACGGCGGGTCCTGCTGGTCGCCGCGACCATCGGGTACGCGCTGCTGATCAGCCGGACCGTGTGGTTCTGGGAGAAGGACTTCACCGGCGTCGACGGCTTCCTGGGCAGCAACGCCTACGTGTGGATCAGTCTGGCGCTGCTGGCCTTCCTGCCGATCCGCCGGTGGCTGACCCCGGGAGGGTCAGCCGTGGAGGCGTCCGGTGTACCGCAGCTCGACCAGCCCGACCGGGGGGCGTTCGCCGGCCAGCGGCACCTGGTAGGTCGACCGCTCACCGTCCGGTGACAGGCCCGCGCGCTCGCAGAACCGGCGGGCCCGCCGGTTATCTGCCAGCACCCACGCCCGGTACCCGGTCCAGCCCCGCTCGGTGAGACCGGCGCGGGCGGCGTCCAGCAGGGCGGCGGCGGTCCCGTCACCCCAGCACGTCGGCTCCACGTAGAGCGCCAGCACCTCGCCGACCGTCGGGTCCAGGTCGTCCCGGTCCTGGTTGCGGCGGTACGGTCCGAAGGTGGTGAAGCCGACGACCAACCCGTCCACCTCGCCCAGCAGGGTGGTGAACGGGTGCTCCGGATCGGCGGTGCCGACGTCGCGACGGCGCTGCGCCCAGGCCACCACGTTGAGCCGCCCGAGCACCTCGTCCGGCATGAAGCCGGCATAGCCCGCCTGCCAGCCATGCACGTGCACCCGGGCGACCGCCTCGGCGTCGTCCGGCTCCTCCCGACGGATGGTCAGCATTGCACCGTTCTATGCCTCGTTGGCCGTCACGTCCAGCTTCCCGCACCGGCGTCGTACCGATGAATTAGGGTCGCCGACGATGACCGCACCGGAATCACTCTCGCTCGCCCAGGCCCGGCGGGTGGCGCTCGCCGCCCAGGGCTTCGCCGACCCGGCGCCGGCCGGGGTGCCCACCCGCCGGCACCTGCGTCGGGTCCTCAGCCGGGTCGGGTTGATCCAGATGGACTCGGTCAACGTGCTGCAACGCGCGCACTACCTGCCGCTCTACAGCCGGCTCGGGCCCTACCCGACCACGCTTCTCGACCAGGCCGCCTACCGGCGCCCGCGTGAGCTGTTCGAATACTGGGGCCACGAGGCGTCGCTGGTGCCGGTCGAGCTGCACCCGCTGCTGCGCTGGCGGATGGCCCGCGCGCACAGCGAATCCTGGGGCGGCATGCGGCGGATCGCTCAGGAGCAGCCGGAGCTGGTCGCCTGGGTCCGCGACGAGGTGGCCGCCCGAGGGCCGCTGACCGCCGCCGAGATCGAGCACGATGCGCCCCGGGAAACCGGCAACTGGGGGTGGAACTGGTCGGCGGTCAAGCGGGCGCTGGAGTTCCTCTTCTGGGCCGGGGAGGTGACCGCCGCCGAGCGCAGCAGCTCCTTCGCCCGTCGCTACGACCTGCCCGAGCGGGTGCTGCCCGCAGCGGTGCTGGCCGCGCCCACCCCGACGGACGCCGAGGCGTACCGCGCGCTGGTGTCCCTCGCGGCGCGGTCGCTGGGGGTGGCCGCCGAGCCGGAGCTGCGTGACTACTTCCGGCTGCCGCTGGCCGGTGCCCGGCAGGCCGTCGCCGAGCTGGCCGAGGCCGGTGAGTTGGTGCCGGTCACCGTGGCGGGCTGGCGTCAGCCGGCGTGGCTGCACGCGTCGGCACGACTGCCCCGCTGGGTGCGGGGCAACACCCTGGTGAGCCCATTCGACCCGCTGATCTGGGAACGCGCCCGCACCGAGCGTCTGTTCGACTTCAGCTACCGCATCGAGATCTACGTGCCGGCACCCCAGCGGGTCTACGGCTACTACGTGCTGCCGTTCCTGCAGGGCGACCGGTTCACCGCCCGGGTCGATCTCAAGGCCGATCGCAAGGCCGGGGTGCTGCTGGTCCCGGCCGCCTGGCTCGAGCCGGGCGCCGACCCGGGGGAGACGGCGGTGGCGCTCGCCGCCGAGCTGTACCGGCTCGCCGGCTGGCTCGGCCTGGACTCGGTGGCACCGCCGCCGGCCGGCGACCTGGCCGGTCCGCTCACCGCCGCGTTGGCCGGCGTGTCCGGTGTACCGTGAGGCGCGTGACGAGCACTCCCGGACCGGTCGACCCGCCACAGCCCTCCCCCGGGGCGGTCCACACGGCGGCGACCGACGGGGCGCCCGGCGACGTGAGTCCCGGCGGCTTCGGTCCCGGCGGCTCGGTTTCCGGTGGCTTCGGTCCCGGCGACGTGGGCCGTGGCGGCTTCGGTCCCGGTGCTGGTCCGGAGGGCTGGCCGACGACCCCGCCCGGTGGCTACGCGGCTCCCGAGCCGGACCGGCTCACCCGGTTCGTGCTGCGACTCTATGAACGGTCCCCGCGCTGGGCGGTGCCGCTGGCGGCGGTTGGCTGCGTCGCCGTCGGCATGAGCTACGCGCTGCTCAGCAACCCGACCCACGCCGACCCGGATGCCGCGCCCACCTGTCTGCTCAAGCTGACCACCGGGCTGGACTGCCCAGGCTGCGGCGGCACCCGCGCCCTCTGGTACGTGCTGCACGGCGACCTGCCGGCCGCCGCCCGGCACCATTTCCTGTTCGTCTTCGCGCTGCCGTTCCTCGCGTACCTCTTCGTGGCGTGGGCGGGCAGCCAGGCGTTCGGTTGGCGACTGCCCGAGCTGCGGATCAGCTCGAAGGTCATCGGCGGTTTCCTGGCCGCGTGGCTGGCCTTCTCGGTCCTGCGCAACCTGCCCTGGGCGCCGTTCACCTCGCTCTACGTCTGACTCGCTCTCCGTCTAACCTGTCGTCCGACCGATGCGCCGCTTCGCGGGCCATGATCGACTCGGGCTTCAGGAAATCGGGCCATCCAGGGGACCCGGACACCCCCACCTCCAGGAACCCGAGTCGATCACCCCGCCAGCGGCCGCACACCCGCGCCCTCGGACCCGCCCACGTCCCGGGGCGTCGTCGGCTCCGGCGCTGTCGTCGTCGGCTCCGCCGCTGTCTGAGTGATCGACATTGCAGGGGGCGTGCCTGAGTTGGGCCGGGAGGCGCTGCGCCACTACAGTCCCAGGAATGCCGGACATGGTGCAGCCCCAGGTCAAGTTGATCGCGTGGACCCAATTCGCGGCCCCGGACGACGTGCCGTGGTCGACCGACGCGGAGGGTGGCCAGGCGCTCGCCGAATTCGCCGGCCGGGCCTGCTACCAGTCCTGGAAGAAGCCGAACCCGGCGACCGCCACCAACGCCGGCTACCTGGCGCACATCCTCGAGGTGGGCCACCTGAGCGTGCTGGAGCACGGGTCGGTCACCTTCTACTTCACCGGGGTGTCCCGCTCCTTCACCCACGAGCTGATCCGGCACCGGCACTTCTCGTACTCCCAGCTGTCCCAGCGCTACGTCCCCGAGCGGGACGCGGCCATGGTCGAGCCGGCGGTCATCGCCGACGACCCGGAGCTGCACAAGAAGTTCGTGGAGGCCGCCGAGGCCAGCGTTCGGGCGTACACCGAGCTGCTGGAGGGCCTTGAGCAGCGCTTCTCCGACGAGCCCAACCCGACGCTGCGCCGCAAGCAGGCCCGGCAGGCGGCCCGGGCGGTGCTGCCCAACGCCACCGAGACCCGGATCGTGGTCACCGGCAACTACCGGGCCTGGCGGCACTTCATCGCGATGCGGGCCACCGAGCACGCCGATGTGGAGATCCGTGAGCTGGCCGTGGAGTGCCTACGCCAGCTCCAGGGCGTCGCCCCGAACGTGTTCGCCGACTTCGTGATCTCCACGCTGCCGGACGGCACCGAAGTGGCGGCCAGCCCGCACGAGGCGTCCTGAGCCCTTCCCCGGCGGGCCTCGGCTGGTCGTCCGCTAGGTTGGAGGGTATGACGCACGACCACCTCGACGCCGCGGCCCGACCGGCGTCCCGCCCCTTCGGCCGGCTGCTCACCGCCATGGTGAGCCCGTTCACCCCAGACGGCTCCCTCGATCTCGACGGTGCCGCCCGGCTGGCGAACCACCTGGTCGACGAGCAGGGCAACGACGCGCTGGTGGTCAACGGCACCACCGGCGAGTCGCCGACCACCACCGACGCGGAGAAGGAACAGCTGATCCGGGCCGTGGTGGAGGCCGTCGGTGACCGCGCCAGAGTGATCGCCGGCGTCGGCACCAACGACACCCGACACACCATCGAGCTGGCCGCCGCCGCCGAGAAGGCGGGCGCGCACGGCCTGCTGGTGGTCACCCCGTACTACAACAAGCCGCCGCAGAGCGGGTTGCTGCGACACTTCACCGCGGTGGCCGACGCCACCGGCCTGCCGGTGATGCTGTACGACATTCCGCACCGCTCCGGCGTGCCGATTGACACCGAGACGCTGGTCCGGCTCGCCGAACACGGCCGGATCGTCGCGGTCAAGGACGCCAAGGGCGACCTGACCGCCACCAGCTGGGTCACCAGCCGCACCGACCTCGCCTTCTACAGCGGCGAGGACGCCCTCACCCTGCCGGCGCTGGCCGTCGGATCCGTGGGCGTGGTCGGCACCTCGACGCACTTCACCGGGGCGCTGACCGCACAGATGATCGAGGCGTACGACGCGGGGGACATGCTCACCGCGCTGGCCCTGCACCGGCGGCTGCTGCCGCTGTTCACCGGCATCTTCCGCACCCAGGGCACCATCCTGGTGAAGGCGGGCCTGGCGTCGCTGGGCCTGCCGGCCGGCCCGGTGCGACCCCCGCTCGTGAACGCCACCGACGACGAGATCGCCCAGCTGCGCGCGGACTTCGCGGCAGCGGGCCTGGAGCTGCCCGAATGAACGAACGACACGATGGACGCCGAGTGACGGCGTCGCAGAATGAGGTGGACGCGTGACCGAGGCGCACATCGAGGCGGAACTACCCCCGCCGCTGCCGGAAGGTGGCCTGCGGATCATCCCGCTCGGCGGGCTCGGCGCCATCGGTCGGAACATGACCGTCTTCGAGTACGACGGCAAGTTGCTGATCGTCGACTGCGGGGTGTTGTTCCCCGACGTCGAGCAACCGGGTGTGGACCTGATCCTGCCCGACTTCGGCCCGATCCTGGACCGGCTGGCCGACGTCCAGGCGATCGTGCTGACCCACGGTCACGAGGACCACATCGGCGCGGTGCCCTACCTGCTCGCCCACAAGCCCGACATTCCGCTGGTCGGCTCACAGTTCACCCTCGCCCTGGTCGAGGCGAAGTTGGCCGAGCGGCGCATCCAGCCGTACACGCTGACCGTGCGGGAGGGTGGCCGCGAGCGGCTCGGCCCGTTCGAGTGTGAGTTCTTCGCGGTCAACCACTCGATCCCGGACGCCCTCGCGGTGGCCATCCGCACCCCCGCCGGCCTGGTGCTGCACACCGGCGACTTCAAGATGGACCAGCTGCCGCTGGACGGCCGGATCACCGACCTGGCCGGCTTCGCGCGGCTCGGCGCGGAGGGCGTCGACCTGCTGCTGTCCGACTCCACCAACGCGGAGATCCCCGGCTTCGTCACCCCGGAGCGGGAGATCGGGCCGGTGCTCGACTCGATCTTCGCGAAGGCCAAGGGTCGGATCATCGTGGCCTCGTTCGCGTCACACGTGCACCGCGTGCAGCAGGTCTTCGACTCCGCCGCCGAGCACGGCCGCAAGGTCGCGCTGATCGGCCGGTCCATGGTGCGCAACATGGGCATCGCCCGGGACCTCGGCCTGCTCAACATCCCGGCCGGCCTGGTCATCGGGATCGAGGAGGCGACCACGCTGCCGCCGGAGCAGATCGTGCTGATGTCCACCGGCTCGCAGGGTGAGCCGATGAGCGCGCTGGGCCGGATGGCCAGCGGCGACCACCGGCACATCACCATCGCTCCCGGCGACACCGTCGTGCTGGCCTCCTCGCTGGTGCCGGGCAACGAGACCTCGGTCTACCGGGTGATCAACCGGCTGGCCCGGGCCGGCGCGGTGGTCGTGCACAAGGACGTGGCGAAGGTGCACGTCTCCGGGCACGCCCCCGCCGGGGAGCTGCTCTACCTGCTCAACGTGGTCCGGCCCAGCAACCTGATGCCGGTGCACGGCGAGTGGCGTCACCTGCGCGCCCACGCCCGACTCGGCATCGAGTCCGGGGTCGCCGCCGACCGGGTGGTGATCTGCGAGGACGGCGACGTGGTCGACCTGGTCGAGGGCCGCGCCAGCCTGGTGGGGCACGTGAAGAGCCGGTACGTCTACGTGGACGGTCTCGCCGTCGGTGACGTCAGCGAGTCGCTGCTCACCGAACGGCGGATCCTGGGTGACGGCGGCTTCATCGCCACCACCGTGGTCGTCGACTCGGTCACCGGCAAGGTGGTCGCCGGCCCGACGCTGTCCGCGAAGGGCTTCTCCGAGGACCCGGAGGCGTTCAACCCGGTGGTGCCGCTGGTCACCGAGGCGCTCAACCGGGCCGCGGCGGACGGCATCACCGACCCGCACCAGCTCCAGCAGATCGTCCGGCGGACCGTGGGGCGGTGGGTCAACGACAAGTACCGTCGTCGGCCGATGATCGTGCCCACCGTGGTCGAGGTCTGACCAACTCCCGCTGACGCCGGTCCACCCGTTCGGGGTGGGCCGGCGTCGCCGCGTCCGGGGTCAGGGCAGCGCCGCGACCGCCGCGGCGTACGCGAGGCCGGTGGCGATGGCGGCGTCCACCAGGACTCGCAACTGTGCCGGGGCGACCCCGTGCGCCAGGTCGGTGGCCACGTCGCCGGCCAGCACCAACTCGTCGCCGAGGTCGTGCGCGTACGCCTTGGGCAGCAGCCGGTCGTGGTTCCACGCGTTGCAGAAGGCGTACGCCTCGGCGCGGCGGGCCGTCGGCAGTCGGCGGTTGGCCATGGCGCGGGCGTGCAGCACCTCACCGCGCTCACCGGCCCGCCGGAACTGGATCACCGCGCCGTCCCAGTGGCCGACCACCGTTTCGCCCTCGTCCACCAGGTACCGGTCGCCGCGCCCGTCCAACGCCGCGGTGATCATGCCGAGGGACAACGCGGACACCTCGCGGTCGCCCAGCTCGAGCTCAGCGTCGGAGCGGTCGGTGTCGGGCTCGTCGAGACCGTCAGAGTCGTCGTCGGCGGGCAGCGGGACCGGCGCCGCCAGGGGGCGCTCGGCCAGCCGGGCGGCCATCCGTCCGGAGTGGTGCCCGGTGCCGTTGCGCGCGTCGAAGCTGCCGGCCAACTCGCTGGCCACCCCGAACAGCAGTGCCCCGAGCGCGGTGACGTCCAGCTCGCTGGCCGTCCGCTCGCCGTACGCCGGGCGGGGCATCGTCCGCCCGCCCAGCCCGGCCTCCGTGGCCAGCCCGCAGACCAGCGCGCCGGCGGCGGCGAACTCCATGGCGGCGAGGTCGTCGGTCGGTCGGTCCAACCGGGGCAGCTGCTCGGCCAGAATGGCCAGCCCGCGCTCCAG
This sequence comes from Micromonospora sp. NPDC050276, assembly GCF_044459545.1. Taxonomy (NCBI): domain Bacteria; kingdom Bacillati; phylum Actinomycetota; class Actinomycetes; order Micromonosporales; family Micromonosporaceae; genus Micromonospora; species Micromonospora sp. NPDC050276. Next base: position 302,915 of record NZ_JBITJA010000003.1, read on the forward strand.
GTGCCCGCCCAGGGCGCAGAACCGCAGGTGCACGGCGAGGTGCGGGAACGCCGCGCGCTCATGGCGGTGCCGGCGGTACGCCCGCACGTGTGCCGCCGCCGCCCGCTCCGGCTCGCCGGTGCGCAGTGCCGGCAGCAGAGCGGCGACCAGGTCCCGCTCGGGCTGGTCGGTGCAGGACTGCGGGTCGCCGTCGGATTCGGCAAGCTCGGCGAGCGCGGCGGTCCACTCGCCCCAGCCGGTCAGCAGTTCGGCGCGCCGGGCCGAGGCGCAGCCCGGGCAGCCCCCGGCTGGGCCGGGCCGCCTTCCGGACCACCGCTCGTACCAATGCCGGGCGGTGGGCTCGTCGCCCAGATGATCGGCGATCCGGCAGTGCAGCTCGGCGACGGTCGGTGTGTCCGGGCCGTCCGCGCCGACCCGGTGGGCCAGGTCGTGCAGCAGGGACCGGGTCTGGTCCAGCCCGACCCGGGGGGTGCCGAGCAGCGCCTCCACCGCGTACCGCTGGTAGCGCAGCAGCAGCCCGGCCTCGGTGTCGGTGAGCAGGTCGGGCCGGTGGTCGGCGGCGGCTCGGCAGCGCCGGACCGGCTCCACCAGGCGCCACCGCTCCCCGTGCAGCAGGTACGCCTCGATCAGCGCGAACCGCGCGTCCATCCCGGACCGGACGTCGCCGGCGGCGTCGGCGCGCTCGGCGAGCCGTTCCAGCGCCACCTGCCGGGCCGGGCCGTCGGGGAGGTCCCGGGCATCGGCGAGCGCGGCCCCCAGCGCCGGCACCCGCCCCCGCGCGAAGCGGTCCCCACCACCGCCGGTGGGAGACGTGCCGGTGCGGCTGCCGGTGAACTCGTCCCGGCCGGTCACGACGGCACCGCGCCGGGCAGCCGACGGACCGCCACGGCCAACTGGCAGCCGGTGGAGATGCCGCAGTCGAGCAGTTGGTCGAGCTGGTGGGGGGTCACGCCGCGTTCCAGGTCGGTGATCACCTCTCCGTACACCCGGGCCCGACCGTCGTCGTCGACGTGCACGAACGCCTTGGGCCAGAGCCGGTCGTGGTTCCAGGAGTTGCAGAACGCGTACAGGTCGGGCACCCGCTCGATGCCGAAGGTGGGATCCACCATGGTGCGGATCTGGAGCAGCTCCCCGTCCCCGCCGACCCGGAGGAACCAGATCGTGTTGTCGTCGAAGTGGCCCACCAGCTCGCCGTCCGGGGTCTGGCCGACGGACCGGCCGCGGGCAGCGAGCACCGCGGCGACCAGTTCGCCGGTCAGCGGACGCAGTGCGCCAGGGTGCCCGGCCAGCGGATCGTCCGGATCGCCCTCGATTTCCGGCGACGCCATGGGGCATCCCTTCTGAGGCGGATATCACGACCGGCGGTGGGGTTCGTGTTACGACGCGCGGACACGACCCGGAAAAGCGGGGATCTGCCCGGCCCCACCGTTACCGTGACTCTATGGCGGGCCGTACCTCTCAGGCGAGCCGGCGGCGCGGCGCGTCGCCGCGCGGTGGCACCAACAGTCGTGCCCGTCAGCCGGCGAAGAAGACCACCCGGGCACCGGTCCGACGTCGCACCACGCCGCCCCGGCCCGGGCCGGCGGTCTACGTCGGCCGCGCGGTCGGTGCACTGTGGATGGGGCTGGCGCACGGAATGGGCTGGGCCGTGCGCGCCGCCGGCCGGCAGGCCGCCTCGGCCCGCGACCTCGACCCGGAGCACCGTCGGGATGGCGCGGGTCTGCTCATGTTCGGACTTGCCCTGCTCAGCGCCGTGGCGCTCTGGCTGTCCGGAGCGGGCCCGGTGGGCGCGCGACTGGCCGACACGATCCGGCTGTTCCTGGGCGCGATCTCGGTGGTCGTACCGGTGCTGTTGATGATCGGGGCGTGGCGGCTGATGCGTCAGCCGGCCGATCCGGAGCACCGGGGCCGTGGGTTGATCGGCTGGGGCTCGCTGCTCGTGTCGACCGCCGCGCTGCTCCAGATCGGTCAGGACCCGGCCGACCCGCTGCAACGTGACTTCGCGGGCGGCCTGGTGGGCGCCGGCGTCGGTGGGCTGCTGGAGCGCGCGGTGACCGCCTGGGTGGCGGTGCCGCTGCTGATCCTGCTGCTGCTCTTCGGTCTGCTCGTGGTGACCGCGACGCCGATCAACAAGATCCCCGAGCGGCTGGGCCTGCTCGCGGGCGGGCTGGTCAGCACGCCGGAGAGCGCCGAGGAGGACGCGGACGAGCCGGCCGCCAAGCCGGCGCGTAAGCGACCGGCGAAGCGGATGCCCCCGCCGCTGGACCCGGACGACTTCGAGGACCTGGACGGCGCGGACCTCCAGGAGACCATGGTGCTGCCGCGTAAGTCGCCGGCGAAGGTGCCGGCGAGCCGCAAGCCGCCGGTCGAGCCGCCGGAGCACTCACCCGCCCCGACCCGGGCCGAGCAGTTGGCATTGACCGGGCTGGCCGGGGACTACACCCTGCCGCCGGCCAACATGCTCAGCGCCGGGGCCGCCGCGAAGACCCGCAGCAAGGCCAACGACGAGGTGATCGCCGCGCTGACCGGCGTGTTCGACCAGTTCGATGTGGATGCCGCGGTCACCGGCTTCACCCGTGGCCCGACCGTCACCCGCTACGAGGTGGAGCTGGGGCACGGCGTCAAGGTCGAACGGATCACCCAGCTGTCCCGCAACATCGCGTACGCGGTGAAGTCGCCGGACGTGCGGATCCTCAGCCCGATCCCGGGCAAGAGCGCCGTCGGTGTGGAGATCCCGAACACCGACCCGGAGAACGTCGCCCTCGGTGACGTGCTGCGCTCCCGCGCGGCGACCAGCGACCACCACCCGATGGTGGTGGCGCTCGGCAAGGACATCGAGGGCGGCTACGTGGTGGCCAACCTCGCCAAGATGCCGCACATCCTCATCGCCGGCGCCACCGGCGCGGGCAAGTCGAGCTGCCTCAACACCCTGCTGGTGTCCATCCTCACCCGGGCCACCCCGGACGAGGTGCGGCTGCTCCTGATCGACCCGAAGCGGGTCGAGATGACCGGCTACGAGGGCATCCCGCACCTGGTCACTCCGATCGTGACCAATGCCAAGAAGGCGGCCGACTCGCTGGACTGGGTGGTCCGCGAGATGGACATGCGCTACGACGACCTCGCCGCCAACGGGGTCCGGCACATCGACGACTTCAACCGCAAGGTCCGCAACGGCGAGATCAAGGCCCCGCCGGGCAGCGAACGCGAGATGCGCCCGTACCCGTACCTGCTGGTGATCGTGGACGAGCTGGCCGACCTGATGATGGTCGCGCCGCGCGACGTGGAGGACTCCGTCGTCCGGATCACCCAGCTGGCCCGCGCGGCGGGCATCCACCTGGTGTTGGCTACGCAGCGCCCCTCGGTCGACGTGGTGACCGGTCTGATCAAGGCGAACGTGCCGTCGCGGCTGGCGTTCGCCACCTCGTCCCTCGCGGACTCCCGGGTCATCCTCGACCAGCCGGGCGCGGAGAAGCTGCTCGGCCGTGGTGACGGGCTCTTCCTGCCGATGGGCGCCTCCAAGCCGGTCCGCATCCAGGGCGCCTGGGTCACCGAGCGCGAGATCGCCGACGTGGTGAAGTTCTGCAAGGACCAACGGGAGCCGGAGTTCCGCCCGGACGTGCTGGCCCCGGCACAGGAGAGCAAGAAGAAGATCGACGAGGACATCGGCGACGACCTGGACCTGTTGGTGCAGGCGGTCGAGCTGGTGGTCACCTCGCAGTTCGGCTCGACCTCGATGCTTCAGCGCAAGCTGCGGGTCGGTTTCGCGAAGGCGGGCCGACTGATGGATCTAATGGAGACCCGGGGCGTGGTCGGCCCGTCCGAGGGGTCGAAGGCGCGCGACGTGCTGGTCAAGCCGGACGAGCTGGAGGAGGTCCTGGTCGGCCTGCGCGGTGACGTGGACTGACCGGCAGCCGACCGCCGGACACGCGAAGGGCCCGCCGACAGCCGGCGGGCCCGTGTCGTGGGAGCGGTCAGTTGTTGATCAGGGCCCCGATGATCACCAGGCTGATGATCGCGGCGACGACGCTGGCCACGGCGGCGTACCAGCCCAGTGGCTTGTCACCGAGCACCGCGCCGACGACGCCCGCGATGACGCCGAGCACGCCAAAGATGATCGGGTTGAGCAGCAGGGCGAGGACCGCGAAGACGAAGCCCACGATGGTGAGGATGCGGGCGGCGTTGCTGCGGGGACGGGCGGTACTCGGCATGTCGGCCATGTCTTCCTCCGGGTGAGAGCCTGTCGTGACGTATCGATCACTACCCACTGCGGGCGGCTGTCACGCGTGCGTTCTCAGTGGAAGATCTTCAACCCGATCGCTCCCGCGACCACCAGCAACAGGCAGAGGATCCGGGGCAGGCTCGCCGACTCGCCGAGTGCCAGCATTCCGACCAGCGCGGTGCCGACCGCGCCGATGCCGACCCAGACCGCGTAGCCGGTGCCGACCGGGATGTCCCGGAGCGCGTATGACAGCCCGGCCATGCTCAGCAGCAGGGTCACCGCGAACACCACGGACGGGATCGGCCGGCTGAAGCCGGCGCTGCGGTCCAGGGCGATCGCCCAGGCCGTCTCCAGCAGTCCTGAGATCACCAGTACGAGCCAGGCCATCGTTCACCTCACCGGGAGTGCCCGGGGCTGCCGCGCCGGGACGAGTCTGCACGTCACGCGGGGCGTCTTGGCCTGACCGGGTACGCCCACCACTCGTCCGGAGCGGCCACGGGCATCCGGAGCCGCCAGTGCCGACGCTAGCACCGGCTCGGGCGGCGTGGCGGTGACCATCGACACGCTCTGTTGACCTCCACCTGACTTCAACTTGCAGTATCGCCAGCATGACCCTGCTCTACGCCGACCCCGAGGTCGCCGCCGCGCTGGACGCCGCCACCACGGTCGAGGCCATGCGCGCCGCCCTGCTGGCCGCGTACGAGGGACGCCTCATCGCACCGCCCCGGGCCGCCGCACCGCTCGGCGGCGGGCGGATGGTGCTGACCGCCGGGCACCTGGTCGGCGAGTGGTACGGCTTCCGCTCGTACGACACCTTCGGCCACCCGCAGGGCGAGCAGTTGGTGGTGCTGCACGACGCCCGGACCGGGGCGATCCGGGCGGTCGCGGTCGGTGCGGAGCTGGGTTCCCGCCGTACCGGCGGCTTGGGAGGTCTCGCGGTCGACGCGCTGGCTCGGCCCGACGCCGCCACCCTCGCGGTGATCGGCTCCGGCCGGCAGGCGTGGACCCAGGTCTGGGCCACCGCCGCCGTCCGCCCGCTGCGCGAGGTGGTGGTGCACAGCCGCTCCGCGGCCCGCCGGGACGCCTTCGCCGCCCGGGTGCGGAGCGAACTGGGCGTGCCGGCCCGCGCGGTGGCCGACCCGCGCTCGGCCGTCGCCGGGCGGGACCTGGTGGTGCTCGCGACCACCAGCCCGACCCCGGTGCTCTGCGCCGCCGACCTCAGCCCCGGCACGCACGTCAACGCGGTCGGGTTCAAGCAGCGCGACCGCAGCGAGTTCGGCACCGACCTGCTGGACGCCGCCGATCTGCTGGTCACCGACTCGCCGGCTCAGGCAGCGGACTACCAACCGCCGATGCTCGCCGCCACACCCCCGTACGCCGGGCGGTTGCGCGACCTGGGCGCCATCCTGGCCGGCGCGGTCCCCGGCCGGGGCACCGCGGACCAGGTCTCCGTCTTCTGCTCCACCGGCCTGGCCGGCACCGAGGTCTTCCTGCTCGACGCGCTGACCCGGGTGGCAGCCGGGGCGCGCTGACCGGCCGGTGGGACAGGGCTGACCGACATGGTGTCGACCGTCTCCGCAGCCCGCGTGCGTGGGCTTGCCCGGCCGGCCCGGTACCCTCGGATGGTGTCTGCCACCTCTCCTTCTCCCGCTGACCACGCCGAGGGCCGTCGCGTCGCCCTGCTGACCCTGGGCTGTGCCCGCAACGAGGTCGACTCGGAGGAGCTGGCCGCCCGTCTGCACGCCGACGGCTGGCAGGTGACCACCGACGGCGAGGGCGCCGACGTGGTGGTCGTCAACACCTGCGGTTTCGTGGAGAAGGCCAAGCAGGACTCGATCCAGACCCTGCTCGCCGCCGCCGGAACGGGCGCCAAGGTGGTCGCCGCGGGCTGCATGGCGGAGCGGTACGGCCGGGAGCTGGCCGACAGCCTGCCCGAGGCGCAGGCGGTGCTGAGCTTCGACGACTACCCGGACATCGCCGCCCGGCTGAACGCGGTCGTCGCCGGTGAGCAGATCACCGCGCACACCCCACGGGACCGGCGTGAGCTGCTGCCGCTGACTCCGGTGCGGCGCCGCGACAGCGGGGTGTCGCTGCCCGGGCACGGCACCGTGACCCGCACTGTTGTCGATACCGACGAGCACACCCCGGCACACCTGCGCCAGGTGCTGCGCCGACGGCTCGACACCGGCCCGGTGGCCTCGCTGAAGCTGGCCAGCGGCTGCGACCGCCGTTGTGCGTTCTGCGCCATTCCGGCCTTCCGGGGGGCGTTCGTCTCGCGTACGCCGGACGAACTGCTCGCCGAGGCGGAGTGGCTGGCCAAGACCGGCGTACGCGAGCTGGTGCTGGTCAGTGAGAATTCCACCTCGTACGGCAAGGACCTGGGTGACCCGCGTGCCCTGGAGAAGCTGCTGCCGCAGCTCGCCGCGGTGACCGGCATCGTCCGGGTGCGGGCCAGCTACCTCCAGCCGGCCGAGACCCGGCCCGGGCTGGTCGAGGCGATTGCCACGACCCCGGGTGTGGCACCGTACTTCGACCTGTCGTTCCAACACTCCAGTGAGTCGGTGCTGCGCCGGATGCGACGTTTCGGCTCTACCGACCGATTCCTGGAGCTGCTGGCGAGCGCCCGTGCCCTGGCTCCGGAGGCGGGTGCCCGGAGCAACTTCATCGTGGGTTTCCCCGGCGAGACCCGCGCCGACGTCGACGAGCTGGTCCGGTTCCTGACCGAGGCCCGGCTCGACGCGATCGGCATGTTCGACTACAGCGACGAGGACGGCACCGAGGCCGCTGGGCTGCCCGGCAAGGTCTCCGCCGCGACGATCAAGCGACGCTACGACCGGCTCAGCGCCCTCGCCGACGAGCTCTGCTCGCAGCGGGCCGAGGACCGGCTGGGCTCGACCGTCGAGGTGCTGGTCGACTCGATCTCGGACGGCGTGGTGGAGGGTCGGGCGGCGCATCAGGCGCCGGAGGTGGATGGTTCCACCACCCTGGTCGCCCCGGCCGAGGGCGGGGTCGACCTGGCCGCGCTGCGCCCGGGTGACCTGGTGCGCGCAACGGTGACCGGCACCGAAGGGGTGGACCTGCTCGCTGTGCCGGATGAGATGATCTCGGCGGCGCCCGGCGCGGCACGGTGACGGCGGGTCCGAGCGGAGCGGGGGAGCCAGGTGGTGCGGTGCCGGGAACGCCACGGCAGCCCGAGCGGAGTGCGGCGGTGACCGGGGCGACGGAGTCGACGCCGGGCCGGGTGGTGGCCGTGGTGCCCGTGGTCAACGCGGCCAACGCGCTGACCGCCCTGCGGCTGGTGCTGGTGCCGGTCTTCGCCGCCTCGGTGATCATGTCCGGTATGACCCATGCCGGCTGGCGGATCGCGGCCTGTCTGATCTTCGCGGTGGCTTCGGCGACGGACCTGGTGGACGGCTGGATCGCCCGCCGGTTCGGGCTGGTCACCTCGGTCGGCAAGGTGGCCGACCCGATCGCCGACAAGGCGCTCACCGGCGCGGCGCTGGTGCTGCTCTCCTGGTACGACCAGCTGCCCTGGTGGGTGACCGCGCTGATCCTCGTCCGCGAGCTGGGCATCACCGGGCTGCGCTTCTGGGTAATCCGCCACGGCGTGATCGCTGCCAGCCGGGGCGGCAAGGTCAAGACCGCGCTACAGATCCTGGCCATCGCCTGGTATCTCTGGCCGATGCCGGCCGCCCTCGCCGCCGTCGGCCCGTGGATCATGGCGGCCGCCGTCCTGGTCACGGTCGCCACCGGCTTCGACTACATAGCCCAGGCCCTGCGCCTCCGCCGCCCGCGCTAGCCCCACCCGGGTGGCCGACACCTCGTTGATCATGAGGTTGGCGCCCTCAGGGCGGCGTGTCGCGCCGCCAACTTAATGATCGACGCGATTGGGTCGGGAGGGTTGGGGGCAGCAGGGTTGGGGGTTGGTGGGTGGGGAAGGAGTCGTTCATGCAGCGGGCGGCAGGTTCCGGGCGACCGGCGGACGCTGAGGCGGACGGTGCCGAGACGGGCAGTGCGGCGGCGAGCGTCGTGCACCGGCTGGCCCAACGGCACGAGACCCTGGCCACCGTCGAATCGCTCACCGGTGGGTCGCTGGCCTCCTCGATCGTGGACATCGCCGGGGTCAGCGGGATCTATCGGGGCGGCCTGGTGGTCTACGACACCGAGTTGAAGGGCACCCTGGCCGGCGTACCCGCCGACCTGCTGGCCGAGCGGGGACCGGTGGACCCGGACGTGGCGGCGGCGCTCGCCGAGGGGGGCCGCCAGCGCTGCGGCGCGGACTGGGGGCTGGCCACCACCGGCGTCGCCGGCCCCGAGCCGCAGGACGGCAAACCCGTCGGCCTGGTCTACGTCGCGGTGGCCGGCCCGAACGGCGGTGCGATCCGCCAACTCGACCTGGACGGTGGCCGGGACCATGTCCGTGCGGCGGCGGTGGTCGAGGGACTGCGCCTGCTCGCCGAGCGGCTCCACGCCGCCGACGCCGCCGACGACGCCGATGCCGCCGATGCCGACGACGACGCCGACGCCGACGCCGCGGTAGCCAAGGCCGGAGCTGCCCGGGGAGGGTCGGGAGCGGGCGCCGACGCGCCCCGGTGAGCCCGTCGCGGCGAACCGACGGGCGGGGCGGGATGTCGCCCGGGCCCGTAACGGGTACGGTTGCGGGAAGGCTCCGACGTTCGGGGTCGGCGCGGCCCGCCGCGACCGGCCGCCCAGCGCCGGGCGCGAGGTATCCCTCAGGGGGAGGTGCGATGATCCTGCTACGCCGGGTGATCGGTGACGCACTGCGAGCGCGCCGCCAGGGGCAGCAGCGCACGCTGCGTGAGGTCTCCACCGCCGCCAACGTCAGCCTTGGCTATCTCTCCGAGATCGAGCGGGGGCACAAGGAGCCGTCCAGCGAGCTGCTCGCCGCGATCTGTGACGCCCTGGGCGCCCGCCTGTCCGAGCTGCTGCGCGAGGTGAGCGACACCGTGGCGCTCGCCGAGCAGATGCCCGAGGTGCTCGTCTCGATGCAGGACGAGCCGGCCGAGGCCGCTGCCAAGAGCACCAGCCGGGGCGTCCGTCAGGTCACCTCCGACGGCAAGGTCGCTGTCTCGGTCCGCCAGGAGTCGCCGCTCAAGGCCACGCTGCGCAGCACCCGTGTCCGCCCGACCGAGCGCGACCGGGACGTGGTCTGCGCCGCCTGAGCCGCCGATCCGGTTGACCATGGGCGGGCTGGCCCCGGCCGCGTAGGGTTGCTCGCAGGAGCCGCCGGTGCTGTCGACCGCCGGTACGGATGCCTCGGTGGCGTTCGGCTGGGACGATGGAGACCGGCCGGTCATGGTCGGTCGGTTCAGCCGGCCCGGCCGTGGTGGAGCGACGCTACTGAGGGGATACCACGGAGATGGCGAACCCGTTCGTCAAGGGTTGGAACTACCTGATGGCGCTCTTCGGTGCGAAGATCGACGAGCATGCCGATCCCAAGGTGCAGATCCAGCAGGCCATCGAGGACGCCCAGCGGCAGCACCAGGCGCTGGTCCAGCAGGCCGCCGCCGTGATCGGCAACCAGCGTCAGCTGGAGATGAAGCTGTCCCGGCAGATGTCCGAGGTCGAGCGGTTGCAGGGCAACGCCCGGCAGGCCCTGGTGCTGTCCGACCAGGCCCGGGCCAAGGGCGACGAGGCCGAGGCGGCGCGTTTCGAGCAGTCGGCGCAGACCCTGGCCAGCCAACTCGTCTCCGCCGAGCAGGCCACCGAGGACCTGAAGACCCTGCACGACCAGGCGCTGGGCGCCGCAGCCCAGGCCCGCCGCGCAGTCGAGAACAACTCGATGATCCTCCAGCAGAAGCTCGCCGAGCGCACCAAGCTGCTCAGCCAGCTGGAGCAGGCCAAGATGCAGGAGACGGTGGCCCGCTCGCTGGAGTCGATGTCGTCGCTGACCGCGCCGGGCACCACCCCGTCACTGGACGAGGTGCGCGACCGCATCGAGCGCCGGTACGCCAACGCGATGGGTCGTGCCGAACTGGCCGGCAACTCCGTCGAGGGCCGTATGTTGGAGATTCAGAAGGCCACCATCGACTCGGCCGGCTCCGCTCGGCTGGAGCAGATCCGGTCCAGCATGGCGGGGGAGCAGCTCGGCGGCGCGGCACAGCGACCGGCCGTGCCGCAGGCCGAGAGGACCAGCCCGGCCAACGACCCGTCGGCCGCTGCCCGGCTGGACGAGCTGCGCGCCAGCATGGCCCGCGAGCGGGGCACCGGCGACCCGACCGCCGCCGGCTGAACGACTGAGCCGAGGAGGTCAGGGTGGCAGACGAGCGGACGCGGTACTTCCGGAGGCTGGGTCGGCTGCGCCGGTCCGCCCGCCGGTGGAGTGTGCTGGCCGGTGGGCTCGGCGGCGCGGCGGTGGTGCTGACTCCGTACGCCGGCCTTGGTCTGCCCGACGCGGCCTGGGCCGGTGCCGCGGGCAGTGCGGTGGCACTGGCCGCCTGGCGCTGGATCGACGTGCGTGCCCTGGCCGCCCAGCCGGCGCCTGCCGCGCTCGACCCGGCCGAGGCGGCGGCCCGGTCGCGGGCCCGGTTGGTCGCCGCCGTCGAGCGGCTGCCGGTCGGCCCGGGTGTGCTGGCCGAGGTGCGTCGGGTCCGCTCGCGGATCGCGCTGCGCGGCACCAGCGCCGGGGAGAAGTGGGCCCGACTGGACCGCGCGGCGCTCACCCTGGCCGGGATGGCCCCACGGCTCACCGGGCTGGCCGAGCCGGCGGTGCTGGAGGCGGCAGCCGCCGACCGTTCGCTGCGCGACCTGGCCGCGCGGGTGGCCAGCGTCGAACGTGCGCTGCGGCTGGCCCCGGCCGACGCCCGGCCGCCGCTGGCTGAGGCGCACGCCGTGCTGACCGCTCAACTCGAGGGCGGGGTGGCGGCGTACGAGCGGCTGGTGGTCGCCGCCGCCGGCTACCTGGCCGAGGACGCCCGACCGGAGACCGCCCACCCGGCCGCCGACCGGCTCACCGAGGCGACCGACCTGCTGCACGGCGTCGCCGGGGCCCTTGCCGAGCTGCGCGCCACCGGCACCCCGCTGCGCGCACCGACGCGCTGACGGCGCACCGACGCGCTGACGGCGCGCGAACGCGGATGGCGGCGCGCCGGTCCCGGCCGGTCACGGCGGCGTCGTCACCAGGACGGGCCCGCTGTACGGCGAGGTGCCCACGACGTTGAACGACCGGATCCGGTAGTGGTAGGTCACGCCCCGGGCCAGCCCGGTGTTCGTGAAGCTGCGCCCGGTCACGGTGAAAGTCGCCACCTCCCGGTCGAACGCCGGGTCCAGCGCCCGCTGCACGGTGAATCCGGCACCCGGGCCGCCGGGCGTGCTCGCCGCCCAGGCCAGGATCACCGTCGCGGTGTCCGGTCCCGGCGCGCTGGCGGTGGCGCTCACCCCGCTCGGGGTGCCGGGCGCGGGCGGCGAGGTCACCGTGGCGACGGTCGACCACGCCGAGGCGGCGCCCAGGTAGGTGGTCCGGACGCGGTAGTAGTACGTGGTGTCCGGGGCGACGGTCGCGTCCAGGTGGTTGTCGCCCACCCCGATCGCCGTGGTGCCCGGGCCGCTGGTGAACGTCGGGTTGGTGGCTCGCTGCACGTCGATGCCGGTGGCGAACGACCGGTTCGTCCAGCGCAGCGCCACCCGCAGCGGCGCGGCCGGCGGGAGCGTCGCGACCAGACCGCTCGGCGCGGCCAGGTGCACCGAGGCGGGCACCCCGTTCGACCAGGACGAGTAGCTGACCGCGTTCTCCGCTCGGATCCGGTAGTGGTAGGTAACCCCGGGAGTGACGGTCGCGTCCGTGTACCGGGTGGCGGCGGCCGCGACGGTGATCGTGGTGACGTCGCCGCCGAAGGTGGCGTCGGTGGCCCGTTGCAGCAGGTGGCTGGTGGCCGGTGGCCGCCCGCCGTTGCTGGTCCAGGCCAGCGCGATCGCGGGTAGCGCGGTGGCCGAGCCGGGCACCGGTGTGGCGGTCAGCCCGGTCGGCGCCTTCGGCGCCACCCGCAGCACCAGCGGTCGGGTCATCCCGCCATCCCGGTGGCCGGCGAGTTGACTGTGCCAGCGGTACTCCCAGCCGAGGTTGACCAGCTGGTTGACCACCGTGGCGGGTCGCCCGTCCGCCGGGCTGATCGGGGTCGACCCGGTCCGGGCTCCGGCCGGGCGACCGGGGTCGAGCAGCCGGAGGCTGTCACCCAGCTTGAACGGCAGCACCGGGGCGACCGGGCGCAGCGCCACCACCACGTCCTCCCGGGGGTGGACCCGGACGATCCCCTTCCAGCCCAGCTCCGTGCCGTGCGGGAGCCGCAGTGTGCCGTCCCAGCCGACCCGGTTGACCACCTGCACGTCGCAGCCGCCGATGTGCAGCGGCTCGGTCTGCCGGACGTTGCCGCTGATCCGCCAGAGCTGGGTGCCGTCGGTGGCGGCGCCCACCGGCACGGCGGGGTCAGTGGCGAAGAGCACCTCAGTGACCGGGTCGGTCGAGCCGAGCGGCAGGGTCGCCGGGCCGAGCGGCCCGGCGTGCGGGTGGCCGACGCCGAGGCGGCCGGCCAGCCGACCGTGGTCCGGCTCGAAGATCTGCTGCGCGGCCTTGACCGTGATCGGAAGGGTCACCGGGCCGGTGCCGGCCGGCGGCGTGAACGTCACAGTGGTGGCATGCACCGGCACTGTCGTCTGCGCCGGGGTCCGGGTCCCGAACGCCGCGTCGTACGCCGGCTGCGGGACGATCGGCGGGCGCTGACTGGCCGCGTACGCCAGGGGCAGCCGTTCCCGCAGTCGGCTCAGGTCGTACGGCGGCGCGGGTGTCCCGGTCACCCGGAACTGGAGCAGGGTACGGGTGTTCGGGCCGTACCCCGGTTCGGTCGGGGGTGGCCCGCCCTCGGCGCTGCGGTCCGGGGCGTCGGTGTGCTGGTCGTAGCGGGGGTCGAAGCCGGGCAGCGGGGCCGGGGCGTCGTTGTAGAGGATCAGCGTGCTGCCCGGCGGCACGGCGGAGAAGTCGACGAGCACGTCGGCCCGCTCCCCCGGGGCGAGCAGCAGGGTGTGCCCGTCGACGTTCAGCACGGTCGGGTCGAGCCGGTCGTAGCGGTAGCCGATCGGACGGTTCGGCAGCACCACCGGCGCTGGCAGGAGCCCGGCCTCGTTACCGATCTGGACGAATTCCGGCCCGGCGGCGCGCGGGTCCGGCACCCCGCCGTCGCGTCCGTCGGTCGGCCAGTCCGCCGGCCGGTCCGCCGCCCGCGACGCGGGCACCATCGGCACCTCACCGGCGTCACCGTCGGCGAGCACGCCGTCGGCCGTCCACATCGCCGCGTCCGAGCAGGCGCGGTAGAGCTGGAGGTTGAGGCTGCGGTCCAGGCAGGCGTTGAGGATCCGGAACCGGTACGCGCGTGGGCGCACCTCCAGGTACGGGTAGGCGACGCCGTTGACGAGCGGGGTGTCGCCGTACGCCTCGGGGACGGCGGACGGGTGCGGCACGCCGGGGTTCACCGGCGGCTCGTCCGGCGCGCCCACCGGATCGTGGTACGGGTTCGGCACCCAACCGTCGGTGCGGGCGGGGCCACGTGACCAGGGGCCGTAGTCCCACCGCCCGGTGGGGTTGCGGCCACCGGAGCGGTACGGGTTCTGCCGGGGCTGGTAGATGTGCGGGTGCCAGAGGCTGCCCCGGGCGCCCCAGCGTTCCCGGTCCCAGGTGGGGTCCTCGGCGGCGAGTTGGGTGTCGTCCGGGACGAACGTCTTGTCCTCGATCACCAGGGGCACCTGGTCGGCCGGCAGCACCGCGTCGGCGATGAGCTGGTCCTCGGCCGGGTCGGTGAGCAGGTAGAGCGCGAGCTGCCCGGCGTAGACGGTGAGCCGGGCCAGGCCGGGGGTGTTGTCGTGGAACCACAGCAGCCGGCCGCTCTGCTCGTTCGGGAAGTAGAGCGTGGTGGCCCCGCTGCCGGGCGCCGGCATGTCCGGCACGTGGACCAGGCCCGGCCCGCTCGGGTACGGGGTGATCTCCCCGGCCGGAGTGATCCACTGCCCCGGGTTGCCCGCGCTGGTCCAGCCGGTCTGCGCCCCGGCCAGGTGCAGCACGGCCCGGTTCTGCGGGTACGGCGCCGGTCCGTCCAGTGGGCCGAGGCCCGCTCCCTCGATCGTGTCGTCGACCGGCAGGAACAGCTCACCCGCCCGACCGGTGGGGAGCTGGTTGATGAACTTCACCCGGACCGGTCGACCCCGACGGGCGATGATCATCGGTCCGAGGTGCCAGGGTCGCTCCGGGGGAGCCACCGTGTTGTGCCCGGCCGGGTCGGTGCCCAGGTTGAGCTGGCGGTAGCCGCGCAGCCGGGTGGCCGGCAGGTCCCGGTGCAGCCGCTGCGCGTACTCCTGTAGGCCGATCTCGTAGTAGTCGCAGCCCGGATAGCTGATCGTGTCCGGTGCCGCCACCGGCAGGTGGCTGCCGAGGTCACCGCGGCCCTGCTGACCGGGGATGGGCAGCGGGTCGACGAACTTGCGCAGCCCGGTCCCCGGTGTCAGCTGCCCGTCGGGGCCACGTGTCGGGCGAGGGCTGTGGGCGAAGTTCGGCACGGGGCCGAAGTAGCGGGGCACCACGGCCGGGTCCAGGCTCGGCGTCGGAAGGGCCTCCTCGGCGGTACGCGCGGTCGGCACGGACACCGCCCGGCCGTTGGCGCTGGCGTCGGTGTCGCGGGTGGTCCGCTCGAAGAAGGTGGAGCGGAGTCTGCGGAACATCGCCATGACTCTCCCCGGGTTCGGGGCGCGAAGTCCGCCACCCCGGCGTGGGGACCTCGGCACTCTGCTGACGGTCGGTGAGCGCTCAACCGCAGCATGCGACTCCGGCGGCCGGATAGGAATTACCCAATCGTCCGTTTCTGTGATGGGTCTTGCTCAACGCGTGCCCTGGTCAGCCGGATGACGGTGGACCCGGGCGCGCAGGCTGGCAGGCCGGGCACCAGTAGGTGACCCGGTCGCCCAGCTCCTCCTTGCGGATCGCGGTGCCGCAGCGGCGGCAGGGCTGGGCGCGGCGGCCGTACACGTAGCTGGTCTGCCCGCGGTGCAGCGAGCCGGTGCTGCTCTGCGCCCACCGACCGCGGTTGGCGGCGAGCAGCCGCTGCGCGAGGGTCACCAGGCCGGGCAGGTCGGGCACCCCACCGACCGGTGTCCACGGTGACACCCCGCGCAGGAACAGCACCTCGCACTTGTAGAGGTTGCCCACGCCGGCCAGGTTGCGCTGGTCGAGCAGCGCCTCGCCGATGGTCTGCTCCGGGTGCTCGGCGAGCCGACGGACCGCCTCGGCCGGGTCCCAGTCCGCGCCGAGCAGATCGGGGCCGAGGTGGCCGACCAGTTCGTCCTCCTCCGCGGTCGGCACCAGGGCCATGTCGTGCAGGTGGTAGCCGACCGCGACGGCGCCGGGGCTGCGCAGCACCACCCGGATCAGGTGCGCGGGTCGGCCGCTCCAACGTTCCCCCGGGGCGTACGCCCGCCAGGCGCCGTCCATCCGCAGGTGGGAGTGCAGGGTCCAGGGCTCCTTGGTCGGAGTGCTGAGGCGCAGCAGTAGGTGCTTGCCCCGGCTGGCCGACTCGCGGACGGTCCAGCCGGTGAGATCCGTGGTCGCCAGCTGCGGCACCCGGAAATCGCTGCCGGTGATCCGCGCGCCGGCCAGCGCGCGGTGCAGCACGCGCGCGGTGTTCCAGACGGTGTCGCCTTCGGGCACCCTGCCATCCTCCCTCTTTCGAGCAAGATTCGCATGTGTCGCTATTTGTACACCGGTTCCTCATGATCTCCTGACATGCGAGTGTCAGGGGGTTCTGAGGAGAATGCCCATGACGCGACCGCGTTGTCCTATCCCATCCCTCGCCCTCATCGCCACCCTCACCCTCCTGCTCACCGCCGCGCTCCTGCCCACCGGCGCCGTTGTGGCCGCCGCGCCCACCGGTGCGCCGATCGCCCTCGTCGCCGCCGCACCCGGCGGCGAACGATGGAACGCCGACCTCTCGACCGTCGACCGCGACGACGTCAACGTCCGGCGCACCGCCGCCGGCCTACGACTGCGCGAGGCCCGGCCCGGCGGGCGCGGCGCCCGCAGCCCACACAGCGCGGTCGCCGAGGGGATGCTGCTGACCGCTCCCCGCACCCTCGCCCGGCCAGCCACCCGCGTCCAGGCCCAGATCAGCGCCTCGGTCCCCACCGGGGCGACCGTGGAGGCGCAGGTCCGGGCCTGGCGGGCCGCCGGCTGGACGGAGTGGCGGGCCGCCACCGCCGGTGCGGTCTTCGACCGGCCGGTCACCCGGGTGCAGACCCGGGTGGTGCTCACCGCCCCCAACGGCGGCGCCACGGCGACGGTCCGGGGCGTGCAGTTCACCGCCGACGCGACCGCGGCCGTCTCCGCCGCCACGCCCGGCCGCACCTACCGGGTGTACGCCACCCGGATCGGGCTGGTCGGCGAGTTGACCGCCAACGGCCGAACCGTCCAACCCCGCGACCACTTCGTGGCGCTGCCGTCGCGGCGGGGTCTCTCCCCGCTCAACACCGGCGACTACACCGTGCGGGTCTGCACGACCAGCGGCTCCCGCTGCGAGTACGCCCCAGTCTGGGACGTCGGGCCGTGGAACACCCGCGACGACTACTGGAACCCCTCATCGGTGCGGGAGAACTGGAAGGACCTGCCGCAGGGTCGGCCCGAGGCGCAGGCCGCGTACCAGTCCGGCTACAACGGCGGACGGGACCAGTTCGGGCGGACCGTGCTCAACCCGGCCGGCATCGACCTGGCCGACGGCACCTTCTGGGACGGGTTGCGGCTGACCACCAACGCCTGGGTGGACGTCGCCTACCTCTGGACCGGAGGCGGGCCACGCGGCGTGGTCGGTGACGGACCGCTGAACATCCGTACCGGGGCCAGCACGTCGTCCTCGATCCGTGGCCTCGCCGCCCGGCTGGCCCACGTGCCGATCCAGTGCTACGTCGTCGGCCAGTCGGTCGCCGGCCCGTACCGCACCACCACCCGCTGGAACCGGCTGGCCAGTGGCCAGTACGTCAGCCACGCGTACATCTCCACTGTGTACGGCGGCAGCGTGCCGGTCTGCTGAGCCCGCGCTCGCCCCGTCGGGCGTCGCCTCAGGGTCGCTCGTCGGGGCGGGCCGCACGCACCATGTCCTGGTAGCGCGGGTGGCTGGCACCGTAGACGGCGTAGTTGAGGCGGGCGTGCGAAAGGCTCAGATCGCCGTTGGGACCACCCCGCACGGCGTCGGCGTCGGCGTCGGTCTGGCCGTCGTCGGTCCAGAAACAGACCGGGCAGGTCCCCCCGCCGGTCCGTGATGCACAGCAGGGACATCCCACAGGAACCACATGCTCACCCACCGGAGAAGCATTCCACAGTCGAACATCAGCCCGATACCCGCAGGAGGTCCCCCGGGGACGCCGGAAGAACGTCGGCGGCCCGACCACCGTTGACCGCGACCGCGACGAGGCCGGCCGAGTCGACGTACGCCACCAGGGCGCCGGCCGGGGCGTCGCCGAAGGTCCGCCCGTGCACCGCCGCCAGGGCCGGCACCGGTCCCGGCCGGCCCACCCGGAGCGTGGCCGGCAGCGGATCGAGCAGCTCCGCCGGGGCGGCCAGTTGGACGTTGCCGAAGTGGTCCACGGTCACCACCTCGGCGGTGAAGCCCTCGGCGTCCCGGGTCACCGTCGGCGTCGGTAGTCGGATCAGCCCGGCCGGGTCCACCGGCGGACCCGCCTCGTTCAGCGGCGCGCCGAGCGCCAGCCGGGCCGCCACCGGCGCGAAGACGTCCCGGCCGTGGAACGTGCCGGACACCCGGGCGGCCAGCCAGCGCGGCTCGGTCAGCTCGACCGCGTCGGTCACCCCACCGAGTGCGGTGGCCGCGTCCACCAGCAACCCGTTGTCCGGGCCGACCAGCAACCCGCCCGGGGTGGCCAGCGCGACGCCCCGCCGGGCGGTGCCCACCCCCGGATCGACCACCGCCACGTGCACCCCCACCGGCAGGTGCGGCACGGTCTGCGCCAGCACGGCGGCACCCCGCCGGACGTCCGCCGGCGGCACCAGGTGGGTCACGTCGATCACCCGGGCAGTCGGTGCGATCCGGGCGATGACCCCGTGACAGGAGGCCACGAAGCCGTCGGTGAGGCCGTAGTCGGTGGTCAACGAGATCCAGGGCACGGCGGACATGCCCGCAGGCTAATCGAACGGCAGTGCGGTGGCGGATACGGGACAGCGCAGTGGCCGACTGGCCCCTCCCGCCACCGGATGGTGTTGGGCAGACTGCCCTGGTGACAACACGGAACCTCCCCGCGATCGGAATCCTGCTGGTCGCCGTCGCCCTCGGCGCCGGTTGCGGCAGCGACGACGCCGGCCGCCCCGAGGTGGCAGCGTCGGCCTCGTCCGAATCGACCGCGCCGCCGCCTCCGGCTTCGGCCAGCGTCGACGGCACGACCCCGCCGCCGCCCCCGGCTTCGCCCAGCGTCGACGGCACGACCCCGCCGCCCCCCGCCGTACAGGGGACCACGGAGCGGCGACCGGCCAGCCCGCCTCCGGTGGTGCTACCCAAGCGTCCGGCCAGTGCGCCGAGTGCGAAGCAGGTCGTCGACGCCTTCCGGGCCGCCGGCCTGAAGGTGTCCCACCCGACGGACCGCTCGGTCGACTGCGGGCCGGACGGCCTCGGCCTGGGGTGTTCCGAGTTGATCGCCACCGACGGTGTCACCGTCTACGTGTTTCCCGACGAGATCAGCGCCAGCGACATCGCGGAGACCTGGGGCGGCCAGTCGTACCAGCGTGGCGCGGTGGTGCTCAACTACCTGAAGGCGAAGACGCCGGCCGCCGACCGCTCTCGCTACGAAAAGGTCCTCAACGGCCTGCGCTGAGCACCGGTGCGTGGCGGGTCAGCCGCGCAGGCGCAGGCCGCGGGGGGTGGCCCGGAACCCGGCGGCGGTCAGCGCGTCACGCAGCGGCGAGGAGTGCACCGCCTCGCCGTCGGCCCGCTCCACCGACATCGCGCCGAGCGCCCCGGAGTGGACGGCGTCGGCGAGCGCCTTGCCGGCCGCGGCGAGCGTCTCGGCGTCGTCGTTGAAGGAGAGCAGCGTCCGGCCGCCGCGTTCGACGTAGAGGACCAGGTCGCCACCGACCTGCACCACCAGGGCACCCGCCTTGCGGCCGGCCCGGTGCCCGGTCGCCGGGGCGGCACCGTCGCCGGAGTCGACGACCCGTTCCGGCCAGGGCAACGCCGCGCCGTACGGGTTGGCCGGGTCGGTCGCGGCGAGCACCGTGGCCGCCGCGCCACGGCCCCGGACGCCGTCGGCCGGCTCGGCCAGCGCGCGTAGCCGGTCCACCGCACCGGGTACGGCGAACTGCGCCGCGCCGAGCCCTTCGACGAAGTACCCCCGGCGGGCCGCGCCGCGCTCCTCTAGTGCCGACAGCACCGGATAGACCGCCGAGAACCCGCCGACCACCTGCTCGGCCATGACCGCGCCACGGGTGACCACCCCGTGTCGCTCCAGCAGCAGGTCGGCGAGCGCGGCGGCCCGGCGGGTCGGGTCGAGGTCCCGATCCGGGAGGCGTGACCAGCGGCCGGCGACCGTCGGCGGGCCACCTCGGGTGGGCAGCGCCACCCGACCGGGCCGCCGGTACCGGGTGCGGGGCGCGGACGGCCGGGCACGATGCGCGCCGCCGGCGCCGAGCACCGCGCGCAGCGGGGCCAGGGTGTCGTTGGTGAGGTGCCCCGCCCAGACCAGGTCCCAGATCACCCCGGTCAGTGCGGCGTCGTCGGTCGCGCCGACCCGGTCGGCCAGCGGGCGGAAGAACAGCGCCTGCCCGTCGCCGAGCGCGTCGAGCACCGCGTCGTGCAGCGGAGTACGGGTCAACGCCTCGTCGGGCGGCGGGAGCAGCAGCGGCGCGGCGTCCGCGTACGCCAGGGTGACCCAGCCGTCACCCCCGGAGATCGCGCCCGACCCCGCCCAGAGCACCTCCCCGCTCGCGCACAGCTCGTCGAGCTGGGCGGGGGAGTAGTCCGCGACCCGCGCGGGCAGCACCAACCGTTCCAGGGCGGACGCGGGCACCGCCGCGCCCTGCAACTGCTCCACGGTGGCGGCCAGTGCCTCCACACCTCGGGCGGACGAGCCGACCTGCTGCCAGCGCGGCAGGAATGTGGCCAGCGCCCGGGGCGGCACCGGCTCAATCTCCCGGCGCAGCGCCGCGAGGGAGCGGCGGCGCAGCATCCGCAGCACCTCGGCGTCGCACCACTGGGCGCCGGCCGAATCCGGGGTGAACTCCCCGGAGACCACCCGCCCGGTGGCGCCGAGCCGGCGCAGCGCCTGCTCGACGACGAACACGCCGAGCCCGAAGCGGGCCGCGCAGCTGGCTGCGGCGAACGGCCCGTGGGTGCGGGCGTAGCGGGCCACCAGGTCACCGAGCGGGTCGGCCACCGGCGCGAGGTACGCCTCGGCCACCCCCACCGGCAGCGCCACGCCGAGGGCGTCGCGCAGGCGGGCGGCGTCCTCGACGCCCACCCAGCGCTGCTCGCCCGCGATCCGGACCCGCAGCACCCGGCGGGTGGCCTCCAGCTCGGTCAGCCAGGTCTCCGGCACGCCCCGTTCGGTCAACTCGGCGTCGCTCAGGTCACCGAGCACCCGCAGCAGCTCGACGACGTCCTCGGCGTCGCGCGGCCGACGCTGCTCGGTCAGCCACCGCAGCTGTCGATCGGTCTCGGTGAGCACCGCCGGGTCGAGCAACTCGCGCAGGTCGACCCGGCCGAGCAGCTCGCCGAGGAGCGTGGAGTCGAGGGCGAGCGCGGCGGCGCGGCGCTCGGCGAGCGGGGCGTCGCCCTCGTAGAGGAACGCGCCGACGTAGCCGAAGAGCAGTGACCGCGCGAACGGGGACGGCGCGCTGGTCTCCACCTCGACCAGCCGCACCTTGCGGTTGGCCAGATCGCGCATCAGCCCGGCCAGCGCCGGCTGGTCGAAGACGTCCTGGAGGCACTCCCGGGCCGCCTCCAGGGTGACCGGGAAGTCCGCGTACTCGCGGGCGACGTCGAGCAGCTGCGCGGCGCGTTGCCGTTGCTGCCAGAGTGGCTGGCGGCGGCGCGGGTCGCGGCGCGGCAGCAGCAGTGACCGCGCGGCGCACTCCCGGAACCGGGCGGCGAAGAGCGCGGAGGTGCCGACCGACTCCTCCACGAGCTGGGTGATCTCGTCCGGCTCGAAGACCACCACGTCGGCGCCGGGGGGCTCGTCGGCGGTGTCCGGAAGGCGCACCACGATGCCGTCGTCGGAGGGCATCACCTGGGCGTCCACGCCGTATCGTTCGGCCAGCCGGCGGCCCACCGCGAGGGCCCACGGCCCGTTGACCCGGGCACCGAGCACGCTGTGCACGGCCAGCCGCCAGTCGCCCAACTCGTCGCGGAACCGCTCGACCACGACCGTGCGGTCGTCGGGCAGCGAACGGGTGACCTCCCGCTGCTCGCGCAGGTAGGCCATCAGGTTGCCGGCGGCCCAGTCGTCCAGCCCGCCGTCGCGCAGCGCGGCCAGTGCCGCCTCGTCGGTCTGACGCAGCAGGGTGCGCACCCGAGCGCCGATGGCCCGGCCCAGCTCCACCGGCCGGCCCAGCTGGTCGCCCTTCCAGAACGGCATGCGCGCGGCCTGCCCGGGGGCGGGCGAGACCAGCACCCGGTCGGGGGTGATCTCCTCGATCCGCCAGGAGGAGGAGCCGAGCAGGAAGACGTCGCCGACCCGGGACTCGTAGACCATCTCCTCGTCCAGCTCACCGACCCGGGCGGCCCGTTCGGCGCCGGCCAGGAAGACCCCGAACAGGCCCCGGTCGGGAATGGTGCCGCCGCTGGTCACCGCGAGTCGCTGCGCGCCGGGGCGACCGGTGAGCAGGTTGGTGGCCCGGTCCCAGACCAGTCGGGGGCGCAGCTCGGCGAAGGCGGTGGACGGGTAGCGGCCGGAGAGCATGTCCAGCACGGCGTGCAGCGCCGAGTCGGGCAGCTCGGCGAAGGGCGCGGCCCGCCGGACCAGCACGGCCAGGTCGCCGAGCGCCCACGGCTCCAGCGCCACCATCGCGACGATCTGCTGGGCCAGCACGTCCAGTGGGTTGCGCGGGTAGTGCAGCTCCTCGATCGCGCCGTCGGTCATCCGCTCGGCGACCACCGCGCAGGAGAGCAGATCGCCGCGATGCTTGGGGAAGACCACGCCCCGGGAGACGGCGCCCACCTGGTGCCCGGCGCGGCCGACCCGCTGCAGCCCGGCGGCCACGCTCGGCGGCGCCTCGATCTGCACCACCAGGTCGACCGCGCCCATGTCGATGCCCAGCTCCAGGCTGGAGGTGGCCACCACCGCCGGCAGCTGGCCGGACTTGAGCGCCTCCTCGATGTGCTTGCGCTCCTCGCGGGAGACGCTGCCGTGATGGGCGCGCGCGATCACGGGTGCCGCCCCGGCGGCCGCGCCGGACTGGGCCATCACCTCGGCCGGCGGCCGGTTGCGCACCGGACCGGCGGGGCCACTCCACCGCTGCGCGCCGGAAGTCGGGTCGTCGTCGCCGGCCGGGTCGTCGACCGCCGGCAACCCCTCGGGTACGCCGATCGCGTCCTCGCCCGACGCGGCGGCCACGGCCTCGGCGGCCAGCTCGTTGAGCCGGGCGCAGAGCCGCTCGGCGCTGCGCCGGGAGTTGGTGAAGACGATGGTTGAGCGGTGCTGCCCGATGAGGCTGAAGACCCGCTCCTCCACGGCCGGCCAGATCGACGCCCGACGCGGCCCGGGGCCGCCGAGGTCGTCCTCCGGCGGCTGCTCCTGCTCGTCCAGGCGGGTCATGTCCTCCACCGGGACCTGCACGCTGACCTCGATGGTCTTCGGGGTGGCCGGCTGCACCACGTCGACCGGGCGGGCACCGCCGAGGAACTGCGCGCAGGCGTCGATCGGGCGGACGGTGGCCGACAGGCCGATGCGCTGCGCCGGGGCGGGCAGCAGCTCGTCGAGGCGTTCGAGGGAGAGGGCGAGGTGGGCGCCGCGTTTGCTGCCGGCCACCGCGTGCACCTCGTCGACGATCACCGTCTGGATGCCGCGCAGCGAATCGCGAGCCGCGGACGTGAGTAGCAGGAACAGCGACTCGGGCGTGGTGATGAGGATGTCGGGCGGGGTGCGGGCAAAGGCTCGTCGCTCGTCGGCGGGTGTGTCGCCGGTGCGCATGCCGACGGTGATGTCGGGCGGTGCGACGCCCAGCCGGGTGGCCGCCTGCCGGATGCCGGCCAGCGGGGCGCGCAGGTTGCGCTCCACGTCGACGGCGAGGGCCTTGAGCGGGCTGACGTAGAGGACCCGGCACCGCTGGCGGGCCTCGGCCGGGGCGGGCTCGCGGGCCAGTTGGTCCAGTGACCAGAGGAAGGCCGCGAGCGTCTTGCCGGAGCCGGTGGGCGCCACCACGAGCGCGTTGCGACCGGCGGCGACCGATCGCCAGGCGCCGGTCTGGGCGGCGGTGGGCGCGGCGAAGGCGGCGTCGAACCAGGCACGGGTGGCCGGGCCGAACCCGGCGAGCACCGCGCCGGCGTCTGCGTCTGCCCCGGTCACCGGTCCATCGTGCCCCGCCGGTACGACAACGACGAACGACCTAGCGACGGAATGAGTCAACAAAAGGCAAAAAGCGTGGAACGTGCGCTTAATGCGTTAAGTCTCACTTAACTGCTTGCTTCTAAGGAGCAACATAAAGTAACTTCACCCGCAACGCGAACCGGGGTGAGGGGACGTGATGGCCGGCGAGCAGCGCACCGTCGAAGCGGGCACCGACGTGCTGATTCGCAAGGTCGACAGCCACCTCGCCGCGCTCCGCACCGGCCTGCACGGCCCCGAGCTCGAGCTCGCCGAACGCCTCGCCCACTGCCTACGCGAGTTGGTCCGATGCACCGCCCAGGCCAGCGCTGCCGATCGGGGGCAGGTCCGCGTTGCCGTCCACTACTTCGTGTTGCGTCGCGAGAGCCGTGGCCGCCTGCTCTCGGTGCGATCGCTGACCGCCGCGGAACGGGTGGTCGACCGGGTCGCCCGCCAACTCGGCCGCCCCGACCTGCTGGCCGAGCTGTGTCGCGATCGCCCCGCGCCGGACGACGCGCAGCCCCTCGACAGCGCGTTGCTGCGCTGACGCCCTTGCCCAGGCACCGGACGGCGCCCAATGGGCGAATTCCCGCAAAACCGCCCGGCGAGGAACGAACTGGCGTCTGATCGCTGCTAGGCGCCACCGCTGCCACGGCGTCGGCCACGTCGATCGGGAGTGCAGGTGCTGGTACTGCTCATCCTCCATCTCGTGGCGGCCCTCGCCGCGCCCCTGCTCGTTCGTTGGTGGGGTCCGCGCGCGTGCTACCCACTGGCGCTCGCGCCGGCCGCCGCGTTCAGCTGGGCGGTGGCCCGCACCCCGGCCGTCGCCGATGGCGGGGCGGTGGTCGAGACGTACCCGTGGATCCGGCAGTTGGGCCTCGACATCGCGTTACGGCTCAGCACGCTCTCCTGGCTGATGACGCTGCTGATCGGCGGCATCGGCGCGCTGATCCTCGTCTACAGCGCCGGCTACTTCAGCGCCGGCTCCGCCGGGTTGGCGCAGTTCGCCGCGGTCCTGGTCGCCTTC
This sequence comes from Micromonospora sp. NPDC050276, assembly GCF_044459545.1. Lineage (NCBI taxonomy): Bacteria > Bacillati > Actinomycetota > Actinomycetes > Micromonosporales > Micromonosporaceae > Micromonospora > Micromonospora sp. NPDC050276. Next base: position 327,730 of record NZ_JBITJA010000003.1, read on the forward strand.
GCCGGCGCGATGCTCGTCCTGGTCTTCGCCGACGACCTGCTGCTGCTCTACGTCGGTTGGGAGCTCACCACGATCTTCTCGTACCTGCTGATCGGACACAGCACCGAACGGCGGTCCAGCCGTTGGGCGGCGGCACAGGCGTTGACCGTCACCACGCTGGGTGGGCTCGCCATGCTGGTCGGCTTCATCATGCTCGGCGCGCACGCCGGCACCTACCGCTGGTCGGAGATCATCCCAGCGTCGCTGCCCGGCGGCGGGTACCTGGTGGGCGCCGTGCTGCTGATCCTGACCGGTGCGCTGTCCAAGTCGGCGGTGCTGCCGTTCAGCTCGTGGCTGCCGGTGGCGATGGCGGCACCCACACCGGTCAGCGCGTACCTGCACGCCGCGGCCATGGTCAAGGCCGGCGTCTACCTGGTCGGGCTGCTCGCGCCGGTGCTCGCCACGGTCGGTCCGTGGCGACCAGTCGTGCAGGTCGCCGGTGTCGCCACCATGCTGGTCGGCGGTTGGGCCGCGCTGCGGCAGACCGACCTCAAGCTGCTGCTGGCGTACGGGACGGTCAGCCAGCTCGGCCTGCTGGTCGCGGTGACCGGCTCGGGCACCCCGGACGCCGCCCTGGCCGGCACCGCGATGCTGCTGGCGCACGCCCTGTTCAAGGCGGCGTTGTTCCTGGTGGTCGGCATCATCGATCACAGTGCCGGCACCCGTGACCTGCGCGAGCTGTCCGGGCTGCGGCACTGGTCCCGACCGCTGTTCGTGGTCGCCGTGGTGGCCGCGGCGTCGATGGCCGGGGTGCCGCCGCTGGTCGGCTTCGTGGCCAAGGAGGCGGTGTTCGGGGCGTTCACCGATCAACCGGTGCTGCTCACCGGCCTGGTGGTCGGGACGGTGCTCACCGTCGCGTACAGCGCCCGCTTCCTCTGGGGCGCGTTCGCCGACCGGCCGGGTGTGGCGCCGGTCCCGCCGGGGCCGATCGCCGCGTCGCTGCTGGTCCCACCCGCGGTGCTGGCCGGGGTCGGTCTGCTCGCCGGCCCGGCCGCGAGCGTGCTGGACGACCTGCTGCGCCCGTACGCCGATCTGCTCGGCGGGGTCGACGCGCACCTGGCGCTCTGGGCCGGACCGACCCCGGCGCTCGGCCTGACCGTGCTGGCGCTCGTCGGCGGCGGCCTGCTCTTCGCCGTGCGCGGACCGCTCGCCCCGGTGCTGGCCCGGCTCCGGTCGCCGGTGGGGGGCAACCAGGGGTACGAGTGGCTGGTGGGCCGGTTCGACCGGCTGGCCATCGAGGTGACCAGCGCGACCCAGCGCGGCTCCCTGCCGCAGTATCTGGGCATCATCCTGGTGACCCTGGTGCTGGTGCCCGGTGCGGCGATGGTCTCCGCCAGCCCCTGGCGGGCGCGGATTCCGCTCTGGGACTCCCTGCTGCAACCGGTGGTCGTGTTGGTGATCACGGTGGCGGCGGTGCTGGCGGTCGGCGCCCGCCGCCGGCTGACCGCGATGCTGCTGGTGGGCATGACCGGCTACGGCACGGCGATGCTGTTCGTCCTGCACGGAGCACCCGACCTGGCGCTCACCCAGTTCCTGGTGGAGACCTCGACGATCGCGGTCTTCGTGCTGGTGCTGCGTCGCCTGCCGGAGCGGTTCTCGGCCCGTCCGCTGCGCCGCACCCGGTGGGTCCGCCGCGCGATCGGGGTGGCGGCGGGTGTGGTGGCCGCCGGGCTGGCCCTCACTGCCGTCGGTGCCCGCCGGGCCCCGGACATCTCCGCCGCCTTCCCGGATCTTGCGGTGGCGCAGGGGTACGGCCGCAACGTGGTCAACGTGACTCTGGTCGACATCCGCGCCTGGGACACGATGGGCGAGCTGGCGGTGCTGGTGGTGGCCGCGACCGGGGTGGCCAGTCTGATCTTCGAGCGGTCCCGCACCGGGCCGCGGCCGCAGCGGGCCGAGACGGACCAGCGGGGGAGTGGACGCGACCGGCCGGTGTGGCTACGCGGTGGTCCCACCCTCTACGAGGAGCGTCGCTCGATCGTGCTGGAGGTGGTCATTCGGCTGATCTTCCACACCGTGGTGCTGTTCTCGCTGTTCCTGCTCTTCTCCGGGCACAACGCGCCCGGCGGCGGTTTCGCCGGCGGTCTGGTGGCGGGTCTCGCCCTGGTGGTCCGCTATCTGGCCGGCGGCCGGTACGAACTGACCGAGGCGGCCCCGATCGGCGCCGGCGCGATTCTCGGCGCCGGCTTGGCCGTGTCGGTGGGCAGCGGTGCGGTGGCGTTGCTGGCGGGTGGGTCGGTGCTGGAGAGCGCCAAGGTCGACCGGGCCCTGCCGCTGATCGGCGACGTCCACCTGGTCACGTCGCTCTTCTTCGACATCGGTGTGTACCTGGTGGTGATCGGCTTGGTGCTGGACATCCTGCGCAGCCTCGGTGCCGAGGTGGACCGGCACATCGAGGCCACCGGATCGGCGACGGGTGGACTGGCCGTCGACAAGGGAGAGCGGGCGTGAGCGCGAGGAGTGAGCCGGGTTTGCGAGCCCCGCAGTCGCGAACAGAGGCGTCCCGGTGACGGCGAGTGGCGCGCGGCCGACGTTGGTGCTGGTGCTGGCCGTCGCGGTGCTGGTCGGGTGCGGGGTGATCCTGCTGTTGGAGCGCAGCCTGACCCGGATCCTGCTCGGTGTGATCCTGCTGGGCAACGGGGTCAACCTGTTGATCCTGTTGGCCGGACGGTCCGGTGGGGCGCCGGTCGTCGGTACCGGGCCGGTGGAGCAGATGAGTGATCCGTTGCCGCAGGCGATGATGTTGACCGCCATCGTGATCACGTTTGGGTTCACCGCGTTCCTGCTCGCGGTGGCGTACCGCAGCTGGTATCTCTCCGGTGACGACGAGGTGCCCGACGACATGGAGGACCGGCAGATCATCCGCCGGGCCGGTCGGAACGAGGCGGGCGCGGTCGACCTCGGTGGGGAGGGCCCGAACGGCGATCCGGAACAGGTCGATCCCGAGCCGGCCCGCCGTCGGCTGCGACGCGGGGATGAGGCGTGCTGAGCACGCTGGTGCCGCTGCCGGTGGTGGTGCCACTGCTGGGTGCGGCGCTGACCCTGTTGCTGGCCGGTAAGCCCCGGCTCCAGCGCGCGATCAGCGTGCTGTGCCTGAGCAGCACGCTCACGGTGGCGGTGCTGCTGCTGGTGCAGGCGTACCGGCACGGGCCGGTGGTGGTGGCGGTCGGGGCGTGGCCGGCGCCGGTCGGCATCGTCCTGGTGGCCGACCAACTGGCCGCGCTGATGCTGGTGGTGTCCTCGGCGGTCACCCTCTGCGTGCTGCTCTACTCGATCGGCCAGGGTCGCAGCGAGACGAGTGAGAGCTCGCCGGTGTCGATCTTCCACCCGACGTACCTGGTGCTCACCGCGGGTGTCACCAACGCGTTCCTGGCTGGTGACCTGTTCAACCTGTTCGTCGGGTTCGAGGTCCTGCTGGCCGCCAGCTTCGTCCTGATCACCCTGGGCGGCACCGAGACCCGGATCCGGACCGGGTCGACCTACGTGGTGGTCAGCATCCTCTCCTCGATGATCTTCCTGACGTCGGTGGGTCTGGTGTACGCGGCCACCGGCACGGTCAACCTCGCCCAACTTGCCCAGCGCCTCGACGACCTGCCCGACGGCGTCCGACTGGCCCTGGAGCTGATGTTGCTGCTGGCCTTCGCGATCAAGGCGGCGGTCTTTCCGCTGTCGGCCTGGCTGCCGGACAGCTATCCCACCGCGCCGGCCCCGGTCACGGCCGTCTTCGCGGGTCTGCTCACCAAGGTGGGCGTCTACGCGATCATCCGCACCGAGACGTTGCTGTTTCCCGGTGGACCTGCCGATGTGCTGCTCATGATCGGCGCCGGGTTGACCATGATGATCGGGATCCTCGGCGCGGTGGCCCAGTCCGACCTGAAGCGGCTGTTCTCTTTCACCCTGGTCAGTCACATCGGCTACATGATCTTCGGGGTGGCGTTGAGCACCGCCGCCGGGCTCTCCGGCGCCATCTTCTACGTGGTGCACCACATCACCATCCAGACCACGCTGTTCCTCGTCGCCGGGCTGGTCGAGGAGCGCGCCGGCAGCACCGACCTGCGCCGCCTCAGCGGGCTGGGCCGGGTGGCGCCGCTGCTCGGCGCACTGTTCTTCGTCTCGGCCATGAATCTCGCCGGGGTGCCACCGTTCTCCGGGTTCCTCGGCAAACTCGGCCTGCTCCAGGCCGGGGTGGCGGTAGGCGGGCCGCTGCCCGGGGTGCTGGTCGCGGTTGGCACGCTGACCAGCCTGCTCACCCTGTACGTGGCGTCCCGGGTGTGGAACATCGCCTTCTGGCGCGCGCCCCGACTGGCCACCAGCGCGCCGGTCGTCCGACTGCCGAGGCTGATGGTCGGGGCCACCGTGGCCCTGGTCGCGTTCGGGCTGGCGCTGACCGTACTGGCCGGTCCGCTCTTCGACGTCACCGCTGACGCGGCTGCGGACCTGCGCCTGCGTACCCCGTACGTCCGTGCCGTGCTGCCCGGCGGTGTGCCGTGACCGGCCCGCCGCCGACGTCCGGGACAGCCGGCCGGCCGGGAACGTCGCGTGGCCGGCTCGGGCGCTGGCGGGACCAGGCGGTGGCGCTCGGGTGGCTGGTGCTGGTCTGGAGCCTGCTCTGGGGCGACATCAACTGGGCCAACCTGGTCGGTGGCCTGGTGGTGGGTGGGGCGGTGCTGGTCTTCTTCCCGCTACCGGCGGTCAGCTTCGGTGGCCGGCTGCGGCCGTGGGCGCTGTTGGTCTTCGCGGGCCGGTTCGCCGTCGGGCTGGTCAGCGCGAGCCTGCACGTCGCCCGGATCGCCGTGCAGCCCGGCTACCGGCCGCGCGGGGCGATCATCGCGGTCCGGTTGAGATTGTCCACCGACCTGAACCTGGCCCTCACCGCCGAGGCGGTCTCGTTGGTGCCGGGCACGTTGATCCTTGGGGTGGACCGCGACTCCGGAACGCTCTACCTGCATGTGCTGGACACCCACGGCCCGGCCGACCTGGACGGGGCCCGGGACCGCACGCTCGCCGTCGAGCGGCGAATCGTCCGGGCGGTGGGCTCCACCACCGAGCTGCGCCACCTCGACGTTCCGTCGTCCGAGAAGGGAAACCGCCGGTGACCACGTTCCTGGCCGTCGTCCTCACCGCCATGCTGTCGGTCACCGCGCTGCTCGCGCTGGTCCGCCTCTACCGGGGCCCGTCGCTGGTGGATCGCGTGATCGCCGCGGACATGTTGCTCGCCACGATGGTCGGCGCGGTGGGCGCCGAGGCGGCGGTCAACCGGCACGCCACCACGCTGCCCGTGCTGGTGGTGCTCTCCCTGCTCGGCTTCGTGGGCTCGGTGTCGCTGGTCCGCTTCGCCGTCCGGGAGCAGCAGTGATCGCGACGATCGCCGATTGGCTCGGCGCCGGTTGCCTGGTGGCCGGCGCGCTGCTCGGCCTGGCCGCCGGGATCGGCGTACTACGTTTCCCGGACGCGCTGTCCCGGATGCACGCGGCCACCAAACCGCAGGTGCTCGGGGTGCTCCTGCTGCTGGTGGGCATCGCGTTGCGGCTGCGGTCCCCGGCGGACCTGGGCATGGTCCTGCTGGTGGGGGTCTTCCAGTTGGCGACCGCGCCGGTCGCGGCACAGATGATCGGGCGGGCCGCGTACCGGTCGGGGCGGCTCGACCGGGGCCTGCTCGACGCCGATGAGCTGGCCGAACGTGGGTCGGGTGGCGGGTCGGCCGGGCCGGCGTGACGATCGGGGCGGCCGGTGAACCGGACGATCCGCTCCTTCGGCCCACCCCCAGCGGAGTCCCAGCCAACGCCGATAAAATGGCGGCATGATCGACTCTTCTGCCCAGGAGGGCAGCAGTAGCCAGCCGGGTCGTGCCCGGCATATCCCCGTACCGACGACCCCGGGAGCCCTGAGCGACCCGTGTTGATCGTCGTTGGTCTTCTTCTGATCATCGTTCTCACCGCCGCCACCGGTTACTTCGTGGCGCAGGAGTTCGGCTATGTCGCCGTGGACCGGGGCAAGCTGCGCCAGCTCGCCGATGACGGCGACCAGGCCGCCGCCCGGGCCCTGACCGTCACCAGCCGGCTCTCCTTCATGCTCTCCGGAGCCCAACTCGGCATCACCGTCACCGCACTGCTGGTCGGTTACGTCGCCGAACCGTACCTGGGCGGGGGCCTCGCCGACCTGCTCGGCGTGGCCGGCGTCAGCGAGGCGGTCAGCCTGCCGCTGTCGGTGGCGCTGGCCCTGATCATCGCCACCGTGGTCCAGATGGTCCTCGGTGAGCTGGCCCCGAAGAATCTGGCCATCGCGCGGGCCGAGCCGCTGACCCGGGCGCTGAGCCGATCCACCCTGATCTACCTGGCCGTCGCCGGGCCGCTGATCCGACTCTTCGACCAGGCATCGGTACGTCTGCTGCGCCGGGTCGGCATCGAGCCGATCGAGGAGCTGCCCAGCGGCGCCACCCCGGCGGACCTGGAACAGATCATTGCCGAGTCCCGTGAGGAGGGCAGCCTCGACGCCGAGATGTCCATCCTGCTCGACCGAGGTCTGGACTTCCGTGAGCTGACCGCCGGGGAGGCCATGGTGCCCCGGGTCGACGTGCACACCGTACGGGCGCACGAACCGGTCAGCCGGGTCGTCGAGCTGCTGGACACCGGCCACTCCCGGTTCCCGGTGCGCGGTGCGGAGGGCGTCGACGACCTACTCGGCGTCGTCGGCATCGCCGACGTGCTCGGCGTACCCCCGGGGGAGCGGGCCACCACCCCGGTGAGCGCGGTGGCCGGGCCGCCGCTGCTCGTACCGGAGACGTTGCCGCTGCCCACGGTGCTCGACCGGCTGCGGGCCGGGCATCGGCAGATGGCGTGCGTGGTCGACGAGTACGGCGGCTTCGCGGGCGTCATCACGCTGGAGGACATCGCCGAGGAGTTGGTCGGCCCGATCCGCGACGAGGACGACCCACCGGAGCGGGCACCGGCCCGGCAGGACGACGGGTCCTGGGTGGTGCCGGCCCGCTGGCGCATCGACGAGGTCGCCGACAGCACCGGCATCGCCCTGCCCGAGGCCCCCGAGTACGACACCCTGTCCGGGTTGGTGATGCGGGAGCTGGGCCGGGTGCCGGAGGTCGGTGACCGGCTGGAGATCAGCCTGCTGCCGGAGGGCACGGACGGCGAGGACAACGAGGCGGAACCCCGGGCGCTGGTCGAGGTGCTGGCCGTGGATCGGCACGTGGCCGACTCGGTGCGGTTGCAGCTGAGCAAACCTGAGGTGACTGCATGAGCGCGAGGAGTGAGCTTGCGGGCACCGCAGTCGCGAATGAAGGAAAGCATCGATGAGCCCGGGGATCGCGCTGTTCAGCTCGGTGATCCTGCTGGCGCTGAACGGGTTCTTCGTGGCCGCCGAGTTCGCACTGGTGGCCAGCAAGCGGTACCGACTGGAGCAGGCGGCGGCCGCGGGCGGTCGGGCCGCCCGCGCCGCGCTCGACGGCGTACGCGAGCTGTCGCTGATGCTGGCCGGTGCGCAGCTCGGCATCACGCTGTGCACCCTGGGTCTCGGCGCGCTGGCCGAGCCGGCGATCGAGCACCTGCTCAGCCCGCTGCTGCACGCGGTGGGCCTGCCGGACACGGCCAGTCACCTGATCGCTCTGGTCTTCGCTCTCGGGGTGGTGACCTTCCTGCACCTGGTGGTGGGGGAGATGGCGCCGAAGTCCTGGGCGATCACGGATGCGGAGCGCTCGGCGACGCTGCTGGCGCTGCCGTTCCGCGCCTTCGCCCGGGTCTCCCGGCCGGTGCTCTCCGCGCTGAACGCGCTGGCCAACGCGATCCTGCGGCTGTTCGGCGTCGACCAGCAGGACCAGCTCGCCCAGGTGCACGGCCCGGACGAGCTGCGGATCCTGCTGGAGCAGTCCCGCGAGCACGGGCTGCTCGGCGCCGAGCAGCACCAGTTGCTGACCAGCATGCTGGAGCTGCAGGGCACGTCCGTGGCGCAGGTGATGGAACCGTTCGCCACCATGGTCACCGTCCGTCGGGACGACCCGGCCGGGCGGATCGAAGAGGTCAGCCGCGACAGCGGCCGATCCCGGCTGGCGGTGCTCGACGAGGCGGGCGACGTGTGCGGCCTGGTGCACGTCCGGGAGGCGGTACGGGTGGTCACCACCGGCCGGGTCGCCACCGCCGGGGAGCTGATGACGCCCGCGTTCACCCTGCCCGCGACGTCGACGGTCACCGAGGCGGTGGCGGCGATGCGGGCCCGACAGTCCCAGCTCGCGCTGGTTCGCAACGGCGGCGGCCCGGCCCGACCGATCGGCTTCGTGGCCCTGGAGGACCTCCTGGAGGAGGTCATCGGGGAGTTCGACGACGAGACCGACACGGTGCCGCGCGGACGTCGGTTGCGATGAACCGGAGGGGTGGTCCCTCTTCGTGGAAGTCGGTGTGACCGCGCGCCGGGTCCGCGACAGTTGAGGTGGCCTCGCGGCGGCGAGGCCACCTAGCCTGGCGTGGAGGGTGCGGTGCGGCTGACGGGAGTGTCCCCAGAGTCCGGTAAGACCGGGCTGTCCGTGCAGACCACGCTCCCCAATCCGAGCGCCCGGCCAGGCCTGCGCCTGCCGGGGCGGGTGACCCTCGCGGCCGGGCCGGACGACGTGCTGGTGCGGCACATCCGGCTCGGTCTCGTCAGCACCGTCGAGCCGGACGACCCGGGCGCTCCCCGGCGGCTCATGCAGTTCTACCAACTGCCGATCGCCGGCCGGTTCGTCGTGCCGGCCGGTCGGCGGCGGGCGGTCGATTTCGCGTTGCCGCTGCCGTGGGAGACCCCGGTGACCACCTTCGGCGGGGTGCCGCTGCTGAGCCTGCGGATGGGCCTGCGTACCGAGGTGTCGCTCGACCCCGACCTCGACCAGGGGGCCATGGTGCCGGTCTTCGTGCACCCAATCCCCACCCAGCAGCACGTGCTGGCGGCGCTGGACACGCTGGGCTTCATGATCCGCCAGTCCGGGTTGCTGGAGGGCGGGTTGCCGGGGGTGGAGCACACGCTGCCGTTGCACCAGCGCTGGGGCTACTGGGTCGGGCCGCTCTACGCCGGCCCGATCACCGAGCTGGAGGTGATCTTCGTGACCAACTCGGCGGGCCTGGAGGCGATCCTCTGGATGGACCGCCGACTGGCGCTGGCCGGGATCACGCACCAGAGCATCAGCCGGTTCCGGATCTGGCACGAGGACGCCGGCCGACGGGACTGGGTCGCCACCGTGGACGGCTGGATCCGCCAGGCGATCAACCGGCACGCCGCCGCGGCCGCGCACGCCGACTGGTCCGCGCAGATCGCGGGGTCGGCCCACGTCAGCCGCCACCCCGACGAGCCGATCCGCCCCGGTTACGGCCTAGGCGGCACCGCCGGCGGCGCCGGCTCCGGCGGCGACGGCACTTGACCCCCAGCCCTCCCCAGCCCCGCCGCCCTGCCCCCCGTCCCCCGCCCCCCGACCCCGCCCAGGCCCGTCCCCTTCCGCGATCTTGCGATTTCTGTGGCGACAAATCAGCACAAAGCGCGCATGCCGACAACAGAAAGCGCAAGATCGCGGGTGGCGGGTGGCGGGTGGCGGGTGGCGGGTGGCGGGTGGCGGGTGGCGGGTGGCGGGCGACGGGTGGCGGGCGACGGGCGACGGGCGGCGGGTGGCGGCGGGGCGGGGTTAGTCCCTGCCGCTCCGCTGCGCGAAGCGGCCCTAATCGGGAGGAAGTAGGTCTACTTCCGAGTTAGCCGGCGGAGGCGGTGGCTAGTTTGAGGCTGAAGGCTAGGAAGAGGGCGGCTACGGCGGTGGTGCCGCCGGCCGCCAGGCGGCGGCGTCTGCGGAACTGGGTGGCCAGGAAGGTGCCCGCGAAGATCAACGCGGTCAGGTAGAGCGCGCTGGTCACCTGGGCGATCAGGCCGAGCAGCAGGAACGACAGCGCCGGCCAGGCGTAGCCGGGGTCGACGAACTGGATGAAGAACGAGATGAAGAACAGGATCGCCTTCGGGTTCAGCAGGCTGATCACCAGCGCCTTGCGGAACGGGCTGCGCATCTCCGCCGGCTCTGCGGCGTCGATGAGCCGCGGCGTGCTCGGGTCGTTGCGGTCGCGCCAGCGCCGCACGGCGCCGAGCAGCATGGTCACCCCGACATAACCGAGGTACGCCGCGCCGGCGTACTTGATCACCATGAACAGCGGCGGGTACGCCTTGAGCAGCGACGCCACCCCGGCGGCGGAGAGGACCATCAGCACCCCGTCGCCGACGAACACGCCACCGGCGGCCCGGTAGCCGACCGCGACGCCCCGCTTGGCGGCGGTGGAGAGCACGAAGAGCGAGTTCGGCCCGGGCAGCAGGATGATCGCCACGGTGCCCAGCACGTACGTCCAGATGTCGGTGATTCCCAGCACGCCCGCCATCATCACGCCACCGGTGCCGTACGGCGAAGTCTTTCTCGCAGCCTGGCCTGTGCACTCGGCCACTCGTCGACGGTCATCGCGTACTGCACGGTGTCCCGCCAGGAGCCGTCCGGGCGCTGCCGGTGCATCCGGAGCACCCCTTCCCGGGTGGCGCCGAGTCGTTCGATGGCCGCCTGGGAGCGCAGGTTGCGGATGTCGGTGTGCCAGGCCACCCGTACCGCGCCCAGGTCGTCGAAGGCCCGGCTGAGCAGCAGCAGCTTCGCCTCGGTGTTGATCGCGGTACGCCACCAGGGCCGACCGAGGAAGGTGTGCCCGATCGCCACCGCCCGCCGCTCCGGGTCGATCTCGTAGAAGGACGTGCTGCCCACCACGGCCCCGGTCGCCGCGCACCGCTGCACCCAGGCCACCCGTTCGCCCCGGTGCTGCGCGGACAGGGCGGTGGCGATCACCTCGGCGGTTTCGGCGGGCGCGGTGGGCGCGGCGACGCTCAGGTGCCGCCACACCTCCGCGTCGGCGGTGGCGGCGTGCAGTTCGTCGGTGTGCGCCAACTCCAACGGCTCCAGCCGGACGTGCTCGCCGTGCAGCGGTACCGGGTCGTGCCAGGGCGTGCGGGCCGTCCGCAGGTACGCCGGCAGCGGCGCGGTGACCCCGGCGTCCGGCTCGGGTGCGCCGGCGGTCAGTCGCAGCGGCAGCACGCCGGCCCAGTGCGGCAGGTGCAGGTCGGCCTCGTCCTCGCGAACCCCGCCGGTGCGGGCGCGGACGGACACCTCGCGTAGCGGCAGGGCCAGTACGGCGGTCTCGGCCAGTTCGCGTCGGCTGGGCGGGCGGGTGGCCGTGCTGCGTCCCGGGCCGACCTTCTCGACCAGCGCGGTGAGCATGGCGAGCTTCTCCCGCTCGTCGGTGACCAGTCGGGCGGTGCCGTGTGCGACGACCGAGCGGTAGTTGGCGCTGTGGTGGAACTGGGAGCGGGCGTAGACCAGCCCGTCGAGCAGGGTCACCGCGACGCAGACCGGGAGCCCGTCGTCGCCGCGGGCGGCGAGCAGCGGCCGGCTGCCGGTGGAGCCGTGCAGGTAGAGCGTGCCGCCGATGCGGACGTGCAGGGTGGGCAGCACCCGTGGCTGGCCGTCGACGGTGAAGCTGAGCGCACAGTCGTACGCCTCGTCGAGCACCGCGTGGGCGGCGGCCTGGTCGTAGCTCATCTTGTCGCGGGAGCGGTGGGGTGTGGTCCGGGCGGTGGGTGGATACATGCGCGCGCCCCTTTGTTCTAGTACAATCTCCTGTTTGTGTCAGAACACTATCAGCTCACCGGATCCACAGCCGTCGAGATTTCGGCCAGCATCGAGTCGGGCATCCGTACCGGCGCCCTGTCACCGGGGGCCACCCTGCCGCCCGTGCGGGCGCTCGCCGCCGAGCTGGGTGTCAGCCCCGCCACCGTGGCCCGCGCCTACCAGGAGCTGCGCCAGCGCGGCCTGCTCGCCACCGCCGGTCGGCACGGCACCCGGGTCCGCCCGCGCCCGCCGGTGGCCGCTCGGCGTTCCGCGCTGCGCCCCCCACCGTTGCCCGGCGCCCGAGACCTGTCCCGGGGTGAACCCGACCCCCGGCTGCTTCCCCCGCTGGGCCCGCACCTGGCGGCGCTCGCCGCCGACGGCGCTCCGTCGGTCGGCTACTCCGACGCCGGAGTGCTGCCCGAGTTGGCGGCGGCGGCCCGCGCCCGGCTGCGCGCCGACGGCGTACCGGCCGGCGAGCTGACCCTCACCGGCGGCGCGCTGGACGGCATCGAGCGGCTGCTCGGTGCCCACCTGCGCCCCGGCGACGCGGTGGCGGTCGAGGATCCGGGCTGGGCCAACCTGCTCGACCTGGTCGCCGCGCTGGGGTTGCGCCCGATCGGCGTACCGCTGGACGACGAGGGGCCACTGGTAGCCGGGGTCGCCGCGGCGCTCGCCGCCGGAGCGCGGGCGCTGATCATCACCAGTCGGGCGCAGAACCCGACCGGCGCCGCCGTCTCCGCCGCCCGCGCCGAGGAGCTGCGGGGGCTGCTCGCCGGCCGGCGGGACCTGCTGTTGATCGAAGACGACCACGCCGCCGAGCTGGCCCGCGTACCCCTGCATCCGCTCGCCGGTGCGACCGCGAGCTGGGCCTTCCTCCGCTCGGTGAGCAAGCCCTTCGGCCCGGACCTGCGGCTGGCGGTGCTGGTCGGCGACGAGACGACGGTGGCCCGGGTGAGTGGCCGGACCCGGGTCGGCGCCGGCTGGGTCTCCACGGTGCTGCAACGCCTGGTGCTCGCCCTCTGGCGGGATCCGGCGGTCACCGAGTTGGTGCAGCGGGCGGCGCAGAGCTACGAGCAGCGGCGCGAAGGGCTGCTCGCCGCGCTGGCCGAGCACGGCCTGACCGGCCACGGTCGCAGCGGCATCAACGTCTGGCTGCCGGTGGCGGACGAGACCAGTACGGTGACCGCGCTCCGCGACGCCGGCTGGGCGGTGGCCCCCGGCGCGCTCTACCGGATCGCGGCCCCGCCCGCCCTGCGCATCACCGTCAGCCCCCTGGACACGGCCGACCTGACCCCCCTGGCCGCCGCCCTGGCCCAAGCCGAAAACCCACCCCCCACCCCAGGCTTCCCCACCTGACCCCCAACCCTGACCCCAAACCCCAAACCCCCACCCCCGCGATCTTGCAGTTTCTGTTGTCGAAATGCCCGATGTGTTGGTGTGGTCGGGACAGAAAGTGCAAGATCGCGGGGGTTTGGGACGGCGCAGACGGGTATGCGGGCGCCCGGAGGTGTGGGGACATGGCATCTGGTGGGGCTCGTAAGGGGATTTGGATCGCGGTGGCGTTGGTGATCATCATCATCGTCATCGTGCTGATCGCGATCGCGTCCGGCGGGGACGGAGGCGGGGGCGGGTACTGACGCGCGACGGGCAGAGCGCCGGGGCGTACCCGGCACCGGGCACCGGGCACCGAACAGGTATATAACAGTCGGCATGGCCGAGCAGACCAGGAGCGCTCCGGGCGCCCAGCGGTTCATCCCGCCCGACGCCGACACCATCGACGACCTGCGCACCGCCGCCGGCGGCTGTCGGGGTTGCGAGCTGTATCGGGACGCCTCGCAGACGGTCTTCGGCCGGGGCGACGAGAGCGCCCGCGTGGTGCTGGTCGGCGAGCAGCCCGGCGACATGGAGGACCAGAAGGGCCTGCCCTTCGTCGGCCCGGCCGGGCGTCTGTTGCGCCGCGCGGTCGACGACGCCGGGTTGGACCCGGGTCACCTCTACCTGACCAACGCGGTCAAGCACTTTCGTTTTGAGCTGCGCGGCAAGCGGCGGATCCACCAGACCCCGGACCAGGTGCACATCACCGCCTGCCGGCCGTGGTTGGTCGCCGAGTTCGCCCGTCTGCGTCCGGAGATCGTGGTGGTGCTCGGCGCAACCGCCGCCAAGGCGCTGTTGGGGCCGTCCTTCCGGGTCACCCGGCAGCGGGGCGAGCTGCTGCCCTGGCCGGAGTCGGCCCAACACCCCGCAGACTTCGAGCAGGTGCCGGTGGACAGCGCCGGCAAGCGGGCCGACGCACCGCAGGCCCAGCTGCTCGCCACCATCCACCCGTCCGCCGTGCTGCGCGCCGACGACCAGGACAAGGCGTACGAGGGTCTGGTCGCCGACCTCACCGTCGCGGCCCGCGCGATCGCCGGACAGCGGCGGATCAACCGTTCGTCGTGACCGTGCTGAACCCGAGCAGCCCGACAGGGACGAGCGTTCAGGAAGCGGTGTCGGAGTAGACCTCGACGTCGTAGAGCAGTTGCACGTGCTGACGACCGTTCGTGACGCCGACGAAGATCGGATCACCGGCCGGGGTGCGGCCCTGACGCCACACCTGTTCCCGGGCCGATTCGCGCGACTCGTGATGGCTCCTGCCCTCTTGGTGTAGTTGCCGGACGCGACGAGCGGTGCTGGGGTCGCTGTCGACCCGGACTCGCAGCAGAGGCATGAACAGGACCTCCTTGCCAGCCGGCAAAGGGGAACTGTCGCATGTGCCCTGTCCTGGCCCACAGCGATTTTCTGCGACCGGCACTGGCCCGCGGCGGCTGATGCGGACCTGAACCGGCGGTGGCCACGCGAGTCCCGGCCATCCCTGTCATCGGTGAGCCCGATACCTACCGGAAACGGCATCGCGCGATCCGCGTAACAGCTTCTCTGCAGACTCATGCGAGTCGATCTTGTAGGGGAGGCCGTTATGAGCGATCAGACGCAGTCGATGGTCAGCCGGCGTGGGTTCCTGCGCGCCGTGGGAATCAGCGGCGGAGCCGGCGCGATGCTCGCCACGATGGGCGCGATGGGGCTGGCTCCCAGCGCGGCCGCTTCGACGACCCCGGCGTTCCGAGCACCGGAGCGATCCGACTTTTCCCTGACCGGGCGGTCGGGCGCCAGCGTGGTCGTGCTCGGCGGCGGCATCGCGGGGCTCACCACGGCGTACGAGCTGGGCAAGGCGGGCTACCACTGCACCATCCTCGAGGCCCGGCACCGCGTCGGTGGGCGGAACCTGACCATCCGGGGCGGCGACGTCGAGACGGACCTCGACGGCCGTACCCAGCGGGCCGGCTTCTCCGACGGGGTCTACTTCAACGCCGGGCCGGGCCGGATCGCACAGTGGATGGTCACCATGGACTACTGCCGGGAGCTGGGCGTACCCATCGAGGTCTTCACCAACCAGAACGCCGACGCCTGGATCTACAACGAGTCCGCCGGGATGACCGCGCCGGTGCGGTACCGCACCGCCAAGGCGGACGTGTACGGCTACGTCTCGGAACTGCTCGCGAAGGCCACCGACCAGGGCGCGCTGGACGCCCGGCTCACCACCGAGGACCGTGACCGGCTGCTGTCGTTCCTGCAGAGCTTCGGCGCGATCGGCGGACGGACCAGCGACTGGGCCTACACCGGGACGAACCGTCGGGGCTTCTCCGCGTACCCCGGTGCGGGCAACGACGTGGGGAGCCCGCTCGGCACACCGCCGGCGCTCTCTGACGTCTTCGCCAGCAACGTCGGCCGGTACTTCTCCTTCGAGTTCGGCTACGACCAGGCGATGCTGATGTTCCAGCCGGTCGGCGGGATGGACCAGATCCCCCGAGCCCTGGCCCGGGCGGTGGGCCCGCACCGGATCCGACTCAACGCCGAGGTGACCGCGGTGACCGACCGGGGCAGCCGGGTCGAGGTGACCTACCGGCAGGGCGGCCGGCAGTCGCAGATCACCGCCGACTACTGCGTGGCGGCGCTACCGCCGCACCTGATGGCCCGGGTGCCGCACAACCTCGGTACGGCGGTGACCGCCGCCCTGGCCGACTTCCCGGTCACCGCGTCCGGAAAGATCGGCCTGGAATATCGCAGCCGCTGGTGGGAGACCGACCAGCGGATCTACGGCGGCATCACCGAGACCGACCTGGACCTGTCGCACATCTGGTACCCGTCCTACGGCTTCCACGGAAAGCGCGGCCTGGTTGTCGGCTACTACAACACCGGGGCGAACGCTCGGGCGTACAGCGCGCTCACGCCGGAGCAGCGCCGTGAGCGCGCCGTCAGCCAGGGTGTGAAGATCCACGGCGACAAGTACCGCAGTGAGCTGGTCACGTCGTACTCCCACGCCTGGGACCGGACCCGCTACATCGAGGGGGCCTGGACCTCACCCCGGTACGGCACACCCGGATACAACCTGCTGCTCCAGCCGGCCGGTCGGGTCTACTTCGCCGGGGACTGGCTCAGCCACGAGGTGGCCTGGCAGCACGGCGCGTTCGTGGCGGCCCGGTCGGCCGTGACGTCGCTGCACCAGCGGGTGCTGGCCGGCTGACCGACCACGCTCCGTGCGCGCCAGCCCGGCGGGGGCGGCGGGGTGCGGTGCGGGTGCGTCAGGATGGGGGTCACCGCCTGTCCTGAGGAGCGCACGATGGCCACCGACCTGACCGCGGCGCAGACCACCGTCCGGTCTGACGTCGCGTCGATCCAGCGGCGCACCATGCGGCTGCTCTTCAGCACCCAGATCATCGGCGGCATCGGCGTGACCATCGGCATCGCCGTCGGCGCGCTGCTCGCCGACCGGATCGCCGGCACCGCGGTGGCCGGCGTCGCGCAGAGCGCCGGGGTGGTCGGCGCGGCGCTGCTGGCCGTCCCGGTCACCCGGATCATGGCGCGGCACGGTCGTCGGCCCGGCCTGGTGCTGGCGTACGCCGTCGGTGCCGTCGGTGGCGTGCTGGTCGTCCTGGCGGCGGCCACCCGGTCGGTGCCGCTGCTCTTTCTCGGCATGCTGCTCTTCGGCGGGGGCACCGCCGCGAACCTCCAGGCCCGCTACACGGCGGTGGACCTCGCCGAGCCCGCCCGCCGTGGGCGTCAGCTCTCGCTGATCGTCTGGGCCACCACCATCGGTGCGGTGGCCGCGCCGAACTTCGCGGCCCTGGCCGACCGGGTCACCACCGGCTGGGGGCTGCCACCGCTGGCCGGCCCGTTCGCGTTCAGCGCGGTCGCGTTCGTGCTGGCTGCCGTCGTACTCCTCGGGTTGCTGCGCCCCGACCCGCTGCTCACCGCGCGGCGGCTCGCGGCGGCCGACGCGCCCGCCGCCGACCGGCCGCCGGCCGCCGACGCGACGGCGAGTGCGGTGGCGGCCGAGACGCCGGCGGCCGCTGGCCCAGCGCCGGCCGCCGCGCCGCTCGGCGTGCGCGCGCCGCGCGGCGCCGGGATGCGGCTGGCCTGGTCGGTGGTACGCGGGCAGCCCGCCGCCCGGCTCGGCATCGCCGCCGTGGCGGTGGGTCACCTGGTGATGGTGGCGGTGATGGCGATGACCCCGGTCCGGCTCGGTGAGTCGCACGCCGACGCCGACGTGCTGCGGCTGGTCGGCATCGTGCTGAGTCTGCACATCGCCGGCATGTACGCGTTCTCCCCGGTGGTGGGTTGGCTCACCGACCGGCTCGGTCGACGGGCGGTGATCCTCGGTGGGGTCGGGCTGTTGCTGGCCGCCTGCGCGGTCGCCGGGACCGCCGGGCACCACACCCCTCGGCTCTCGGTGGGTCTGGTCCTGCTCGGGTTGGGCTGGTCGGGGACGATGGTGGCCGGCTCGACCCTGCTGTCCGAGTCGGTGTCGGCCGGTGTGCGGCCGAGCGTCCAGGGGCTGTCCGATCTGATCATGGGGTTGGCCGGGGCCGGGGCCGCCGTGGCCAGCGGGTTTGTCATGCAGTTCGCCGGATATCCCGTGCTCACCCTGCTCGCGGCGGTCGCGACGGCGCCCCTGGTGGCGCTAGCGTTGCGCCCGGTGCCGACCGGGGCACCGGACGAGGAGGGCTGATCACTGTGCGGCTGACCGACTTCTGGGCGCGGTTGGACGAGGCGTTCGGGCCCGGCTACGCGGCCAGCATCGCCCGCGATCAGGTGCTGTCCCAACTCGGCGGACGGACCATCGAGCAGGCACTGGCATCGGGCGAGCAGACGCAGGTGGTGTGGCGGGCGGTCTGTGCCGCGTACCCCGACCGCGTGCCCGCGCGACTACGCTGAGCAGCCTTTTCGCCGCTCCCGCGTGTCGCTTGTCGAGTCGTACACCTGTTCGGCTATTGTCCACAGCGGGGTGCTCGTCCACAGCTCGCGGCCCGTCGGCTGGTTTTCTGTCGGACCTAGCGCCTAGCGTGTCCGCGTGACGCGAAGCTCAGCAAAGACGCCGGCGAAGGCAGGGGTGGCAACCATGGCAGCAGGGCCTGACCGGGAGAAGGCACTCGACCTTGCTCTCGCTCAGATCGACAAGCAATTCGGCAAGGGCTCGGTGATGCGGCTGGGGGAGCGGCCGGTCATCCAGACCGCGGTGATCCCGACCGGCTCCATCGCGCTCGATGTGGCGCTCGGCGTGGGCGGTCTGCCGCGCGGCCGGGTGGTCGAGGTCTACGGTCCCGAGTCCAGCGGTAAGACCACGGTGGCACTGCACGCGGTGGCCAACGCCCAGCGGGCCGGGGGCATCGCCGCCTTCATCGACGCCGAGCACGCGCTCGACCCGGAGTACGCGAAGGCCCTCGGCGTCGACACCGACGCGATGCTGGTCTCCCAGCCGGACACCGGCGAGCAGGCGCTGGAGATCGCGGACATGCTGATCCGCTCCGGTGCTCTGGACATCATCGTGATCGACTCGGTGGCGGCCCTGGTGCCGCGCGCCGAGATCGAGGGCGAGATGGGCGACAGCCACGTGGGCCTCCAGGCCCGGCTGATGAGCCAGGCACTGCGGAAGATCACCGGTGTGCTCAGCAACACCGGCACCACGGCGATCTTCATCAACCAGCTGCGGGAAAAGATCGGCGTGATGTTCGGCAGCCCGGAGACCACCACCGGTGGTCGGGCGCTGAAGTTCTACGCCTCGGTCCGGCTCGACGTGCGACGCATCGAGAGCCTCAAGGACGGCACCGACGTGGTCGGTAACCGCACCCGGGTCAAGGTCGTGAAGAACAAGGTCGCCGCACCGTTCAAGCAGGCCGAGTTCGACATCATGTACGGCAAGGGCATCTCGCGTGAGGGCTCGCTGATCGACGTCGGCGTGGAGCAGGCGATCATCCGCAAGTCCGGAGCGTGGTACACGTACGACGGTGACCAGCTCGGGCAGGGCAAGGAGAAGGCCCGGGAGTTCCTGAAGGAAAACCCGGACGTGGCCGCCGAGATCGAGAAGAAGATCCTGGAGAAGCTCGGCGTCGGGGTCGGCGCGAGTGACGCCGCCGGTGGCCCGGAGCTGCCGCCGGTCGACTTCTGATCGGTCGCTGACCCATGGCAGGACGACGCGCTCGTACGGGGCGGGGCTGGGATGCCAGTCCCCCTCGTGCGAGCGACGCCGCTGATCCGCCGCGTCCCCGCCGGGGGCGCCGGGCCGATTCGCCGACGGATGAGCTGGCGCCCACGCCGCGCGACGAGTCCGAGGTGGCCCGCGAGATCTGCCTGCGCCAGCTTGCCGTCCGGCCCCGCACCCGGGCCGAGCTGGCCGGGGCGTTGGCCAAGCGGGGCATCTCCGAGGAGGTCTCCGCCGAGGTGCTCGACCGGTACGACGAGGTCGGCATCATCGACGACGCCGCGTTCGCCCGAGCCTGGGTGTCCAGCCGGCACGCCGGGCGCGGCCTCGCACGCCGGGCGCTCGCCAACGAGCTGCGCCGCAAGGGTGTGGACGGCGAGGTGGCCACCGAGGCGCTGGGTGAGCTGGACGAGGAGACCGAGGCGGACACCGCCCGTGGCCTCGTGGAGCGCAAGCTGCGTACCGCCCGAGGTGAGCCGGACGCGGTCTTCCGCCGGCTGGTGGGCATGCTGGCCCGCAAGGGCTACCCGCCCGGCGTGGCCATCCGGGCGGTGAAGGACGCGCTCGCCGCGCAGAGTGCCGAAGCAGCCGAGTTCGCCGAGCAGATCGACGCCGACGCGCTCGCCGACGCCGAGGGCGAGTTGGAGCGCGACGCCCGCTCCGCTGACTGACCGATGCCGTTCGCCCCGCTGGCTGTCCGCCAATTGGACGGTTGGCTCACACCCGCCCACCGGCCGGCGCACCTCGGCCGGATGGCACCGGAAGCCCGGTTAGGCCCGGGTTGAGCAGGCCTGACGTGTTTGGCGGCTCGTACGCCTCGCGGAGTTTGTCCCCTCGTGTCCGGCGCGACATCAGCACGCGGTGACGATTCAACTTCTCTCCGTTCGGGGGGTTTGATCATGAGTCCTTGACCAGAGCACCCCCGGCGACCTAGCCTCGCCATACAGGCTCACATTGCCCGACCAGCGCAGGCTAAGCGCACAACATAGATCGCGTAACAGAACAGCATCACTTTGGCCGACTCCGCGGCCTTTGGCGGCAGTTCCGGACAGGCCGGTCCGGAACGCTGCGACAACTGCACCCGGTCGCCGACGCTGCCCACGGGGCACCGCCGGCGGAGAAAGCTACCCACGGCCAGCCGCTCCGGTCGGGCGTCCACAGCCGCAGGAGTGTGCCCCCGGCACGGTCGCTGCGGTCTCGACGTTAGGGGAGGCGGCCATGGCGGGGCGGCGGCACAGGTTCACCGGTAGACCCGATGGGGTCCCCGCATGAACGCCTTCGACGTCGTGCTCCTCGCGGCCGTCCTCGTCCTCGCGGTGGTGGTGATCGGGGCCGTGCTCGTGGGCATCCGGACACTGCGCCGGATGGGCGCCGCGCCGGCTCCGGAGGATCCCGCCTTCATCGCCGAGAAGGACCGCCAGGAGCAGTCCCTCGCTGCCCTGCGGACCGCGGCCGACGAGGCGAACAGCACGATCGACGTGGCGAAGTCCGCGGCCGCCGCAGCCCGTACCGAGGCGGCGGCGGCGAAGGCCGAGGCGAAGGCGGCCCGTGCCGAGGCGCGGCGGGTCCTCGACGACGCCCGGGCCGAGGCGGACACCGTGCTGGAGCGCGCCCACAAGCAGGCCGAGGCGGACGCCGAACAGTTGCGCAAGGCAGCTCGGCGCAGCGGCGAGCGGGAGGTCGCGGTGCTCGCCGCCACCACCCGGGAGCAGGCCGCCGAGGTGGAACGTCGGGCGGCTCGGATGGACGAGCGGGAGCGGATGCACACCGAGGAGGTGGAGCGGTTCGCCGAGCGGGAGCGCCAGCTCACCGCCGCGAAAGCTGCCCTCGCCGCCCGGGAGTCCGCGCTCGCCCAGCGGGAGATCGAGCTGACCGAGTCGGAGGAGCTGCGCCGCCGGGAGTTGGAGCGGATCGCCGGGCTCACCGCCGAGTCGGCGCGACTGGAGCTCATCGACGCCATCGAGACGCAGGCCAAGCGGGAGGCGGCGCTGCTCGTCCGGGACATCGAGTCCGACGCGCGCAGCACCGCCGAGCAGCGGGCCCGCCACATCGTGGTGGACGCGATCCAGCGGGTCGCCAGCGAGCAGACCGCGGAGAGCGTGGTCAGCGTCCTGCACCTGCCCGGTGACGAGATGAAGGGGCGGATCATCGGCCGGGAGGGGCGCAACATCCGCGCCTTCGAGTCGGTGACCGGCGTCAACCTGATCATCGACGACACCCCTGAGGCGGTGCTGCTCTCCTGCTTCGACCCGGTCCGTCGAGAGGTGGGCCGGCTGACCCTGGAGAAGCTGGTCCTGGACGGGCGGATCCACCCACACCGGATCGAGGAGGTCTACGACCTGGCTCGGCAGGAGGTGGAACAGCTCTGTCTGCGCGCCGCCGAGGACGCCCTCGTCGAGGTCGGCATCACCGAGATCCACCCGGAGTTGGTGACCCTGCTCGGCCGGTTGCGCTACCGCACCTCGTACGGGCAGAACGTGCTCAAGCACCTGGTCGAGACCGCGCACATCGCCGGCATCATGGCCGCCGAGCTGCGGTTGGACGTGCCCATCATCAAACGGTCGGCGTTCCTGCACGACATCGGCAAGGCGCTCACCCACGAGGTCGAGGGCAGCCACGCCATCATCGGCGCCGACCTGGCCCGCAAGTACGGCGAGCACGAGGACGTGGTGCACGCCATCGAGGCGCACCACAACGAGGTCCCGCCGCAGACCATCGAGGCCGTGCTCACCCAGGCCTCCGACGCCTGCTCCGGCGGTCGGCCGGGCGCGCGTCGGGAGAGCCTGGAGGCGTACGTCAAGCGGTTGGAGCGGATCGAGGAGATCGCGGCCGGCAAGCTCGGCGTGGACAAGGTCTTCGCCATGCAGGCCGGCCGGGAGATCCGGGTGATGGTCAAGCCGGACGACGTGGACGACATCGGGGCGGCCGTGCTGGCCCGCGACGTGGCCAAGCAGATCGAGGAGGAGCTGACCTACCCGGGTCAGATCCGGGTCACCGTGGTCCGCGAGTCCCGGGTCACCGAGATCGCCCGCTGACCAGCCTGATCACCACGAGCACAGCAATATCGGGGTATCCCTGACGAAGGGATACCCCGATATCAGAAGACTCGAGTCGATCAGGCGCCGGGCAACTCAGCCGCGCGTCAGGTCAGATCATCCGTCCTGCGTCATCGCCGGCGTCCTGGGCGGGCAGCACCTTGGCCGCCGTCCGCCGGGAACGACCCATCCGCTTCTGCAGCCACCAGGCCAGGATCGACAGCGCACCGCAGATGGCGATGTAGATCGCCGCCACGATCAGGTACGTCGGCACGTACGGCAGCCCGAACGGCAACCGGCCGCCGATCTGCTTACCCACGAAGAGCAGCTCCGGGTACGTGATGATGAAACCCAGCGCGGTGTCCTTGAGCAGCACGACGAGCTGGCTGACGATCGCCGGGAGCATCGACCGGACGGCCTGCGGCAGCAGGATCAGTCGCAGCACCTGGTTCTTGCGCATGCCGATCGCGTACGCGCCCTCGGTCTGCCCGTACGGCACCGCGTTGATGCCGGCCCGGAAGATCTCCGCGAGCACCGAGCCGTTGTACAGCATCAGACCGATGACCAGCGCCCACAGCTTGTCGATCGACCAGCCGTACTGCAGGGGCACGTAGTAGCCGAAGAAGATCAGGATCAGCAGGGGGATCGCCCGGAACAGCTCGACCACGAAGGTCGCCGGGGTGCGCAGGATCCACTTGTCGCTCAGCCGGGCACTGGCGAACACCGCGCCGAAGAGCAGCGCCAGGACCGCGGCGATGCCAGCGGCCTTCAGCGTCGCCCACAAGCCGCCGAGCAGTTCGCGTTGCACCGAGGCGTACTGGAACTGCTCCCACTTACGAGCCTCGAACTGCCCGGTGTCGGCGAACTTGTAGCCGATGAAGGCGATGAGAGCGATGATGCCGACCGTGGAGACGACGCCCAGGATCGCGTTGCGCCGTTTGGCGCGGGGCCCGGGCAGGTCGTAGAGGATCGACGCCTGGCTCAACTCAGCCACCCTTCGTTCGCGGTCGTGCGGCTCGCCAACCCGCTCATCGGGCCACCCTCCACTTGCGCTCCAGGAACCGCTGCAACGCCACCAGCGGCAGGATCAGGATCAGGAAGCCGATGGTGATCCAGAGCAGGACGGCGAACTGCGGCTCGCCCCGCTCCGCCATGTACGCGGGGATCGCGCCGGCCTCCAGCACCGAGAAGCCGGCGGCGATGGTGGTGTTCTTCAGCATCGCGATGAAGACGCTCATCATCGGCGGGACCATGGCCCGCAGCGCCTGCGGCAGCACGATGAGCGTGAGCACCTGACCGAAGGTCATGCCGAGTGCGCGGGCCGCCTCGGCCTGCCCGGCGGCGACCGTGTTCACGCCGGAGCGGATCACCTCGCAGACAAAGGCGGAGGTGTAGACGGTCAGCGCGATGGCCGCGCTGGAGAAGTATTCGATGTTGACGTCCAGCTTCGGCACCGCGAACACGAGGAACGCGAAGACCAACGTCAGCGGGGTGTTGCGCACCAGGTTGACGTACGTGGCGCCGAACGCGCGCAGCGCCGGCACGGGAGAGACCCGCATCGCCCCGAGCAGCGTGCCGAGGACGAGGCTGCCGACCGCGGCGATCAGGAAAAGCTTGACGGTGTTGGTGAACCCGTCAACGAACAGTTGCCCGTTGTCCGTCAGTACGCGGAAGAACTCGCCCATGCCTCGCTCTCACTCCTCGGACGGGCGCCGGACGGGGACGAGCCCCGCCCGGCGCCACAACTCGTTGTCGAGCCGTTCGGTCAGTACCGCTCGAGGGTGGGCGGGGTGCCCGCCGAGCCGGACAGGCCGAGCGTGCCGTCGTAGATCTTCTGCCAGGTGCCGTCGCCGAACGACGCCTCGATCTGGTTGTTGACGTAGTCGCGCAGCGCCTTGTCGTCCTTCGGCAGGCCGATGCCGTACTTCTCGGTGCTGAACGGCTGGCCGACTACCTTCAGCTCGGTGGGGCTCTGCGCCGCGTACCCCTTGAGGATGGCGTCGTCGGTGGTGACGGCGTCGACCTTCTTGTCGAGCAGCTGCGAGACGCACTCCGAGTAGGTCTTGAACTCGACGATGTTGTCCGGCTCGGTCAGGCCCTCGTCGCGGACCTTCTGGATCGGCGTCGAGCCGGTGGCCGAGCAGACCTTCTTGCCCTTGAGGGTGTCCTTGCCGGTGATCGACGTCTCGTCCTTACGGACCAGCAGGTCCTGGCCAGCAACGAAGTACGGGCCGGCGAAGGAGATGTCGTTCTTGCGCTTGTCGGTGATCGAGTAGGTGCCGACGTAGTAGTCGACCTCACCGCCCTTGATCGCGGTCTCCCGGTTGGCGGAGGCGATTTCCTTGTACTCGATCTTCGCCGGGTCGATGCCCAGCGTGCTCGCCACGTACTGGGCGATCTCGATGTCGAAGCCGCACCGATTGCCCTTGGCGTCCTTGTAGCCGAGGTTCGGCTGGTCGAACTTGACCCCGACGGAGACCTTGCCGGCCGCCTTGATCTTCTCGAAGGTCGGGCTGCCGGCGATCGCGGCGTCCGTCTTCGGCGTGAAGGTGGCGCCGGAGCTCTTGCAGGTGTCGCCCTGGGCGGCACCGGAGGCGCTTCCGCCCGCGCTTGGGGTGGGCTCGCCCTCCTTGCCGCAGGCCGCCGCCGAAAGGGCGAGGGAGGCCATCATGGCGACCGCCGCCACGCGCTTCATACGCATACTCTTCTCCTTCTTCAACGGAGCCCACCGAGGTGCGGCACGCTCCACTACGGACGCCTAGTGCGTGAGGATCTTGGAGAGGAAGTCCTTGGCCCGGTCGCTGCGCGGGTTGTCGAAGAACTCGCCCGGGGACGCGTCCTCGACGAGCTTGCCGTCGGCCATGAAGATGACCCGGTTCGCCGCGTGCCGGGCGAAGCCCATCTCGTGGGTGACCACGACCATGGTCATGCCCTCGCTGGCCAGCGAGGTCATCACGTCGAGCACCTCGCCGACCATCTCCGGGTCCAGGGCGCTGGTCGGCTCGTCGAAGAGCATCGCCTTGGGCTGCATGGCCAGGGCGCGGGCGATGGCCGCCCGCTGCTGCTGACCGCCGGAGAGCTGGGCCGGGAACTTGTCCGCCTGGTTGGCGATGCCGACCCGGTCGAGCAGGGCCAGGCCGCGCTCGCGGGCGACGGCCGGCTTCTCCTTGCGGACCTTGATCGGGCCGAGGGTGACGTTCTCCAGGATGGTCTTGTGCGCGAAGAGGTTGAAGGACTGGAAGACCATGCCCACCTCGCTGCGCAGCTTGGCCAGGGGCTTGCCCTCGGCGGGCAGCGGCTGGCCGTCGAAGGTGATGGTGCCGGAGCTGATCGGTTCCAGCCGGTTGATGGCGCGGCACAGCGTCGACTTGCCGGAGCCGGACGGGCCGATCACCACGACCACCTCGCCCCGACCCACCGACAGCGAGACGTCGTCCAGCACGTGCAGCGGCCCGAACCACTTGTTGACCGCGTCCAGCACGATGAGCGGTTCGCCCGTCGTCACGTCGTCCACCGTCCCCTGTCGTCTCCCGGATCGGGGTCGGTTGACCCCCGGTGCGGCCACTGTAGGCGGCCTGATGTGGCGGAATGCAACTCGGCGGGTCACGGAGCGGTAACACCGGTCACGATCGTCGTGCGGCGTCCGATTCCGGTCACCGCACGGGGTCGCGGCGGTGGCGATCGTGGCCTGTTGTCGAGATCATGGGGAGATGACCGAACCGGTACGGCTGACCAAGTACGCCCGCGGCGGTGGCTGCGCCTGCAAGATCCCGCCGGGGGAACTGGAGCTCATGGTGGCCGGTCTCGGCCCGGCGACCGGTACCGCCGAGTTGCTGGTCGGGTTGGATCACGGCGACGACGCGGCGGTGGTACGCCTGGACGAGCGGACCGGTCTGGTCAGCACCGCCGACTTCTTCACCCCGGTGGTCGACGGCGCGTACGACTGGGGTCGAATCGCCGCGGCCAACGCCCTCTCCGACGTGTACGCGATGGGCGGCACCCCGCTGATCGCGCTCAACCTGCTCTGCTGGCCGCGCGACGTGCTGCCGTTGGAGTTGGCCGGCGAGGTCCTGCGCGGCGGCCAGGACGTGGCGCGGGAGGCCGGCTGTCACCTGGCCGGCGGGCACAGCGTGGACGACGACGGCCCGAAGTACGGCCTCGCCGTCACCGGCACGGTCCGACCGGAGGAGCTGATCACCCTCGACGCGGGGCAGGCCGGGGTGCCGTTGTCGCTGACGAAGCCGCTCGGGGTGGGCGTGCTGAACACCCGGCACAAGGCGACCGGCGAGACCTTCCCGGAGGCGGTGGCGTCGATGAGCGCCCTCAATCGGGACGCCGCCCGCGCGGCGGTCGCGGCCGGCATCCGGTGTGGCACCGACGTGACCGGGTTCGGGCTGCTCGGGCATGCCTCGAAGCTGGCCCGGGCCAGTCGGCTCACGGTGGCCATCGACACCGCTCGGGTGCCCTATCTGGCCGGCGCGCGGGAGGCGCTGCGCGACGGTTTCGTCAGCGGCGGCAGTCGGCGCAACCTGGAGTGGGTGACCCCGTGGACCGACTTCGGCGCGGCGGGCGAGGCGGAGCGGCTACTGCTGGCCGACGCGCAGACCTCCGGCGGCCTGCTGGTCGCCGGTGAGGTGCCCGGCGCTCCCGTGGTGGGCGAGCTGTTACCCCGGGGTGAGCACCTGGTCGTCCTGCGGTGACCGACGGCGGCGCGGTGGCCCGAGGACACGCGGTGGCGGTGGTGCGGATGCCGCACCATACCCGATAAACTGTCACCTTCCCGCTACTCCGAGCAATGCCGCTCAGGGAAATTTTGCCCGGAATGGTCACAGACCGGTAACTTGCCCCCGGCTGGGGTCAAATGCCCCCCACCATCGTGTGTAAGGCCCGATCCGGAGGCCGGTGGGGACGAACGCAGCGAGGAGGCGGAATGACCGAGCTGTGGAACTGGAGAATCGACGGGGCTCAGCCCGTGGAGGTCTACCCGGCGCTGGCCGAGGCGCTTGGTCGGGTGGTCATGCCGTTGGCGGTGGCCGACCCGGCGCGGCTGCCGGCGTACGCGGTGGTGTGTGACGTCTGGCAGGCGCCGGGCGAGTTCGCGACGGTCGTGGACTGCTACGGGGTGCCCGAGCAGCTCTCCGAGCATGCGAGCATCGCCGCGCTGGCCCGACTGCTGGGTCGCAACTGCCTGCTGCGCGACGACACCCTCGACGCGGGCCGGCATCTGCTGGTCGCCCCGGACGGCACGGTCCGTCCGGTGCACTTCGAGGTGCGCGACACCGACGACGGTGAGGTGCTCAGCAAGCTGCGGCTCTGCTCGCTGGGTGATCCGGGGTGTCGGGGCTGGTCGCAGTGTCACCGCTCGCGGTGGGCGCCCGACACGGTCGCTCCGGCGCTCGCCGCGGCCTGACCCTGCCCAGGGTCAGGCCCGCGCGGGTGCCGTGCCGCCGGGCCGGCGGTCAGCTGGCGGCGGCCGCTCGGTCCGTGCTGCCCGATCCGGCGCCCCGTACCACCAACTGGTCGAGCAGGGTGCGCGTCGCCTCGGTCACGGCGGCGACCGCGGCGTCGAAAGCGGCGGCGTTGTGCGCGGCGGGCGCCCGGAAGCCAGAGATCTTCCGGACGTACTGCAACGCCGCCGCCTCGACGTCCGCCTCGGTCACCTGCGGCGTGAACGGCTCACGCAACGTCTTGATGCTCCGGCACATATCCGCTCCTCTTCTGTCGACCGCGGTCTGCCACCCGCCGTGCCGGCGATTGTACCGACGGTGACACTGGGTCGATATTTGTCTATCCTGGTCACGGACCAGAGCCGTTCGAGCCACAGCCGCCGCTCGCGCTCCCAGCGCCCCGGGCCCCCGGAGACTCATTGTGGACCACGCCCCCGCCCGCTCATCCCGTCCCGACCTCGACGATCTCACGCGTAGCCTGCACACCCCGCTGGAACGGATCGCCGTCGAGCACGCCGATCTGATCGAGGCGGTGCGCAGGCGCGTCGTCACCAACGACTCCGCGCCGTCCGGCATCGTGGCCGTCGCCGCCTTCAACTCGTCCATCTGAGTGATGGTCTGCCGGTGCGGTCCACCCCCAGTGGGCGGATCCTGCCGGCGGATCAGCCAGTTCGTGCTGAAGGTGCACAGCCGGTGCGACCTCAGCTGCGACCACTGCTACGTCTACCAGCACGCCGACCAGACCTGGCGGGGCCGTCCGGTGCGGATGCCGCCGGCCACCGTCCGGGCCGCCGCGCGGCGCATCGCCGAGCACGCCCGCGAGCACAAGCTGCCGGTCGTGCACGTGGTGCTGCACGGGGGTGAACCGCTCCTGCTGGGCGCCGCCGGGCTGCGGGAGGTGCTGGCCGAGCTGCGCACGGCGATCACGCCGTGGACGCGACTGGACCTGCGCATGCAGACCAACGGCGTGCTGCTCGACGAGGAGCTGTGCCGGCTGTTCGTCGAGTACGACGTCAAGGTCGGTGTGTCGTTCGACGGCGACCGCGTCGCCAACGACCGGCACCGGGTCTTCGCCCACGGCGGCAGCAGCCACGAGCACGTCCGACGGGCCCTCGCCCTGCTCCGGCGGCCGGAGCACCGGGCCAGCTACGCCGGCATCCTCTGCACCATCGACGTCCGCAACGATCCCGACCGGGTGTACGAGGCGCTGCTGGCCGAGGACCCGCCCCGGGTCGACCTGCTGCTGCCCCACGCCACCTGGGACCACCCCCCGCAGCGCCCCGGCCCCGATCCCACCCCGTACGCGGACTGGCTGGGGCGGATCCACCGGCGGTGGGTGGACGACGGTCGCCCCATGTCGATCCGGATGTTCGAGGCGCTGCACCCCGGTGGCGGCGGCACCGAGGCGTTCGGTCTCGCGCCGGCCGACGTGCTGGTGATCGAGGCGGACGGCAGTTGGGAGCAGGTCGACTCGCTCAAGACCGCGTACCACGGCGCGGCCGGCACCGGGTTCGACG
This sequence comes from Micromonospora sp. NPDC050276, assembly GCF_044459545.1. Classification (NCBI taxonomy): domain Bacteria; kingdom Bacillati; phylum Actinomycetota; class Actinomycetes; order Micromonosporales; family Micromonosporaceae; genus Micromonospora; species Micromonospora sp. NPDC050276. The sequence goes on from NZ_JBITJA010000003.1 coordinate 356,934, forward strand.
TGTTCGAGCATTCGGTGGATGAGGCCGCGCGGCACCCCGCGGTCGCCGTCCGGCAGGACGGCGCGGACGGGCTCTGCGCGACCTGCCGAGCCTGCCCGGTGCTCGACCGGTGTGGCGGTGGCCTGTACGCCCACCGTTGGCGCACCGGCTCCGGCTTCGACAACCCCTCGGTCTACTGCGCCGACCTGCTTCGCCTGATCGAGACCGTGGACGCCTACCCGCCACCCGCCCCGCCGGCCTCGGCCGAGTGGTCCGCCACCTCGCCGGTCGAGGAGGTGCTGGACGACCTGGCGACCGGGCACGGCTCGCCGTCGACGCTGACGCTGCTCGCCGCCACGCAGCTCTCGATCACCCGGGCGCTACTGGCCTCCTGCCGGGACAGGTCCGGCACGACGGCCGCCTGGGAACTGCTCGTCCACCTCGACCGGGCGGCGCCGGAGGCGGTCCGGGCGGTCCTGGAGCACCCCTTCGTCCGGCCGGGGCTGGTGCATCGCCTCGACCCGTGGGCGCTGCCGGGCGTCAGGGCAGCGGTCGACCCGCTGCCGGCCCTCGCCATCGCCGCGGCCCTGCGGGCCGGCATCCCGGCCGTGTTGCGGGTCCCGGTACGCGCCGACGCGATCACGTTGCCCACGCTCGGCAGCCTGGTGCTGCCCGGCTTGGGGGAGAGCGCCGAGGTGACCGTCCGGCCCGGTGGGTTCCAGGTCCGGGCTGGGTCGGTCGAGCGGACGGTGCTCCTCGATCCGTTGGCGCCGCCGCCGGCCGGCTGGCTTCCCACCCGCGACGTGCCGGTGCCCGCTGGCCGGTTGCTTGTCGAGGACGGCGACCCGTACCGGGACTGTTACGGACAACCGGTGACGTCCCGCCTGGACGGTCCGGCGGCCCGGGCGTTGGGTCGTACCCTGGCCGAGGCCTGGCGGGTCGTGCACCGGGACGTGCCGGCGCACGCGGCGGCGCTCGACGGCGGTCTGCGCGCCGTCGTGCCGTTGGCTCCCGACCCGGCGCGACCCCTGCGGAGCGCGACCGCCCGGCACGCGTTCGGCGCGGTCGCCGTCACCCCCCATCCCGACCCGGAGACGGTGGCGGTGCTGCTCGTGCACGAGTGGCAGCACGCAAAGCTGGGGGCGGTGCTCGACCTGTACGACCTGGTCGAGCCGAACCAGGGCACCCGGATCCGGGTGCCCTGGCGTCCCGACCCGCGGCCGCCGGAGGGCGTGCTGCAGGGGGTCTACGCCCACCTCGCCGTCACCCAGGTGTGGCAGTCCCGGGCGGCCACCGATCCGGGGGACGCGTCGGCGCACGCGGCCCGTTACCTGGCGTGGACCCGGGACGGTGCCGACGCGCTGCTGGCCAGCCGGTCGCTCACCGAGGCGGGTGAACGGTTCGTCGGCCAGCTCCGTCACGCCCTGGAGGAGACCCGTGTCGGGTCCAGATGAGCACCGACCGCCCGCACTGGGCCGCCCCCGCCTCGCCGACGACCTGCGGGCGCTGGGCGTACGCCCGGGTGTGTGCCTGCTGGTGCACTGCGGCCTTCGTCGGGTGGGCCCGTTGGAACACGGCCCTGCGACCCTCGCCGGTGCGCTGCGCGACGTCCTCGGCCCGGCCGGCACGCTGCTGGTGCCCACCCAGACCGACGGCAACTCGACCACCTCCCGGGCACACCTGGCGGCCATCGCCGGCATGGACCAGGCGCAGCGCGACCGGTACGAGGCCGCGCTGCCGGGCTGGGACCGCCGGACCACCCCCTCGCAGCGGATGGGTGTGCTCGCCGAGTACGTCCGGTGCACCCCCGGTGCCGTGCGCAGTGACCACCCGCAGACCTCGTTCGCCGCGCTCGGCCCCCGGGCCCGGCAACTCACCGACGGCCACGACCTCACCTGCCACCTCGGGGAGCGCTCACCGGTCGGCGGCCTGTACGCGGCGGATGGGCAGATCCTGCTGCTCGGGCTCGGCTATGAGGCGTGCAGCGCACTGCACCTGGCCGAGTACCGGCTGCCGGTGCCGCCACCCGAGCGGGACTACCACTGCTTCCGGCTCGTCGACGGGCGGCGGGTGCGCCTCGACTTCCGCGCTCTGGACCTGGACGACCGGGACTTCCCGAAGGTGGGTGCCGCGCTCGACGACACACCGATCGTGCGGCACGGTCGGGTGGGGCGGGCCAACGCCCGGCTGCTGCCGGCGCGGGCCGCTGTCGACTTCGCGACTGGTTGGTTCGCCACGAATCGGTTGGCGGCGCGACGTTGACGCGGGGACTACGCTGATGTTCCGGCCGCGTGGGGAGGGCGGAGGGGCAGCGGTGAGCACAGTGGACGCACCCTCCAGAACGCGCGCCCCGCTCTTTTTCATCAGCTATTCCCGGGCCCCGATCGGCCGGGCCACCGGCAAGCCCGCCGAGTACGTTTCCCGTTTCTTCGAGGACCTCTCCGTCCACGTCAGTGAGCTGGTCGGTCCGGTGACCGGTGTGGACGCCGGCTTCCTGGACAGCTCCATCGCGGGCGGGGAACGCTGGAGTCCGGAGCTTCTGCAGGCCGCCGGCACCTGTCAGGTCTTCGTTCCGCTGGTGTCCAGCGCGTTGCTCGGCAGCGACTGGTGTGGCCGCGAGTGGGACGCGTTCTCCCGGCGACGGATCATCCCGCGGCACAGCTCCGCCTCCGTGCACGAGACGGCGATCGTGCCGGTCACCTGGTCGCCGACGAACGGCACGGCACTGCCCCGGGTGCTCCGCGACATCCAGCGATTCACCCCGACCGCGATGCCGGATCCCGACATCGCGGTGCACTACCAGCGGGACGGGGTCTATGGCTTGCTGACCATGCAGTGGGAGAACGCCTACCGTGCGGTGGTCTGGCGGCTCGCGCAGCGGATCGTGGCCATCCACCGGTCGTACCTGGTCGAACCCTGGGTGCCGGCGAGCGTGGACGAGCTGTGCAACCGATTCTCCGAGGAGTCGGCATGAGCCCGCCGGCCGACCGACGCCGATCGGGGGCGCGCGGGACGTACTTCTTCCTGAGCTATGCCCACTCCGCGCCGCCGCCGGGCGCCCGAGCCGACGCCGACGTATGGGTCGGCCAGTTCTTCGCCGACCTGACCGACGAGGTGCGCCGCCAGGCGCGACCGGTCGCCGGCATGCGGATCGGCTTCTTCGACCAGCACATCCCGCTGGGCGCCGACTGGAAGGCCGCTCTCGCCGAGGCGCTCGGCGACGCCGAGGTCTTCGTCCCGCTCTACTCACCCGGCTACTTCAGTCGCCCGTGGGCACTGGGGGAGCAGGAGTCCTTCCGGGCCCGGTTGGCCGCGGCCGGGCCGACCCGGGTCACCGCCGGCCACCTCACCCCCGTGTTGTGGATCCCGTTCCCCCCGTGGGAGGCCCATCCGGAGCTGGACGGCGCCCTGGACCTGGGCCGAGACGTCCCGGAGTATGCCGCCGACGGCCTGCGCGCCTTCTGCATGCTGGCCTCCTACCGCGCGCAGTACGAGCTGCTGCTGAACCGCCTGGCGAGCCGGATCGTGCACATCGCCGAGCGGCGACCGATCGGCCCGTCCCGGGCGCCCGGCCTGGACGAGGTCGTCCGTCCGGCGCCGACCGATCCGGACTTCGTCGTCGCCGTCCTGGCCCCGACCCGGGACCGGCTGCCGACCGATCGCGACCCCGCCGGCTACGCCGCCAGCGGCCGGCTCTGGCGGCCGTACGGGCGCAGCCAGCAACTGCCCGCCGCGGAGTACGCGGCCAGCACCGCCGAGCGGCTCGGGCTGTCGGCCCGTACCGAGGACTTCGCGCAGGCCTCCGCGTTGCTCGACCGGCGGCCGGCGGTGCTGTTGGTCGATCCGTGGATCGCGGCGGCGCCGGACGCGCCCGGAGTCCTCGCCCGGATGTTGCACGGTCTGCGGGAGTGGGTGGTTCCGCTGGTGGTCACCGACGACGACGACGCCCAGGACGCCAGCCGGTGGGCCAGCGAGGTGACGCAACTGCTGCACGACGCCGGTCTGCCCCAGGTGAAGCGCGCCTGCAGCATGCCGGAGTTCGTCGACCTGATGCCGGCCCTGGTCACCGAGGCACGCCGGCAGTTCCTCAAGTACGGCCCGGTCGTTCCCTTCGAACCACCGCCGGAGCCGGTGCCGAGCCTGCGCGACGGCCTGCCCGCCGTCGGCTCGACGCTTTCCCCCGACCCCGCGTCTCCGCCTGATGATCCGGCCCCACCGTCCCACGGAGAAAACCGATGAACAACGATCGCGAAGGCCAGGTCGTCACCTTCTACTCGTTCAAGGGTGGAACGGGTCGGACGATGGCGCTGGCCAACGTGGCCTGGATCCTGGCGGCCAGCGGTCGGCGGGTGCTCGTCGCCGACTGGGACCTCGAGTCACCCGGCCTGCACCGCTTCTTTCACCCGTTCCTCGACGCCGAGGCGATCCAGGGCACCAGCGGCGTGATCGACATGATCCGCGACTACGAGTGGGAGACGACCCGGGTCGACGATCGGCCGGACCGCTGGATGGAGCAGTACGCCCGGGTCGGGCGGCACGCGTTCTCGTTGCGCTGGAACTTCCCGGACGGCGGCGGCCTCGACTTCCTCTCCGCCGGCCGGCAGAACAGCGACTACGCCGTCTCGGTGAGCGGGCTGGACTGGGACAACTTCTACAACCGGTTGGGCGGGGCGCAGTTCTTCGAGGCGCTGCGGGCGGACATGAAGCGCCAGTACGACTTCACCCTGATCGACAGCCGGACGGGCTTGAGCGACGTCGCCGACATCTGCACCCTGCACCTGCCGGACACCCTGGTCGACTGCTTCACGCTGAGCGACCAGGGCATCGACGGCGCGGCCCGGGTGGCGCACTCGGTACGGGACCGGTACCGGCGGCGCGACATCCGGGTCCTGCCGGTGCCGATGCGCGTCGACCAGGCCGAGAAGGAGCGGGCCGAGGCGGGGCGGATGCTGGCCATGCGCCGCTTCGCCGGCCTGCCGGCCGGTATGACCGAGGCGGAACGGCGGCGGTACTGGGCCGCGGTGGAGGTCCCGTACCGGCCGTTCTACGCGTACGAGGAGACCCTCGCCACGTTCGGCGATCCGCCCGGCTCGCCGACGTCGCTGCTGGCCGCGTTCGAGACGTTGACCGGCATCCTCACCGACGGCGCGGTCACCGCGCTGCCGGTGATGGACGAGTCGGTCCGGGAGCGGGGCAAGGCTCGTTTCCGCCGACGCACCGAGGCGATCGACGACCAGATCGTGCTCCGCTACGCACCGGAGGACGCCATCTGGGCCGAGTGGCTGGAGCGCGTGCTCAGCTCGGCCGGGCTGCGGGTCGTGGAGCCCACGGCCGCCGTCGGGTCGGCCGGTACGCCCGCCCCTCGCACACTCACCGTGGTCTCGCCGGCCTACGTGGCGACGCCGTCCGGTGGTCTGCCCGACCGGGACACGAGCACCGGATCCACCGCCCTCGCCGTGTACGTCGCCGACCTGCGCCCGCTGGCGGAGTTCCCGTCCCAGAGTTCCACCAACCTGGTCAACGTGAGCGCCGTGACCGCCGTGGAGCGGGTGTTGCGACTGGTCGGCCGGCCGGTGCCGTCGTCGGCGGACGGCCCGGCGGCCGGGGCCACCCGTTATCCCGGCACCGAGCCGTTGATCTTCAACGCCCCCAACCGGAACGCCCGGTTCACCGGCCGGGAGGACGACCTGGCGCGGCTGCGCGCGCAACTGCAGAGCGGGGGTAGCGCGGTGGTGCTGCCGGTCGCCCTGCAGGGCATGGGCGGCGTCGGTAAGACGCAGGTGGCCCTGGAGTACGTGCACCGGTTCAAGGCCGCGTACGACGTGGTCTGGTGGATCGTGGCGGACCCGCCGCAGTTCGTCGACAGCGCCCTCGCCGACCTCGCCGGACGCCTCGGCATCCTCGTCGGGCCCACCCTGCCCGACACGGTCCGGTCGGTGCTGCAGGTGCTGGGCCGTGGCGAGCCGTACGAGCGGTGGCTCGTGGTGCTCGACAACGCCGAAGAGCTCGACCAGATCGAACCCTTCCTGCCGCAGGGCCCCGGGCACGTTCTGCTGACCTCCCGCAACCGCGCCTGGGGTGATCGGGCGAACCCGATCCAGGTGGACGTCTTCGACCGCACCGAGAGCGTGGCGCACCTCGCCCAGCGGGTGCCCACCATTAGCGCCGAGGAGGCCGACCGGGTGGCCGAGGCTCTCGGCGACCTGCCGATCGCGGTGGCCGCGGCGGGCGCCTGGCTCGCCGACACCGGCACGTCGGTCGCCGACTACCTGCGGCAGATCGAGCGGCACGGTCCCAGCGCCCTGTCCGTGGAGGCGACCTGGGACCTGTCGCTCAACCGGCTGCTCGAGCAGGCGCCCGCCGCGTACCGGCTGTTGCAGCTCTGCTCGGTGCTGGCCCCGGAGATCGCCCTCGAACTCATCTACAGCGACGAGATGGCGGCGGCCCTCGTGCCGTTCGACCCGTCGGTGTCGGAGCGGCTCGTGCGCGGCGCACTGGTCCAGCAGATCAACCGGCTGGCGTTGCTCAAACTCGACGTCCAGGGCGGTCGGGTGCAGGTGCACCGGCTGCTGCAGGCGGTGGTCCGCGACCGGATGACCGACGACGAGATCACCGCCGCTCGCCACCAGGTGCACCTGGTGCTGGCCGCGTCCCGGCCGCGCGGCGACGTGGACGACCCGACCACCTGGGCCCGGCTGCGCATGCTCTGGCCGCACCTGGAGGTCTCCGAGGCGCTGACCTGCCCGGACGAGTCGGTGTGTCAGCTGCTCATCGACCGGGTCCGGTACCTGTGGCAGCGCGGCGGTCTGGATCAGGCCGACGGGTTCAGCCAGGAGGTGGACGACACCTGGAGCGCTCGGCTCGGCGACATGTCTGACGAGGCCCAGGCGTCGGCGCTGGGCCGACAGTTGCTGCACCTGCGGTTCAACCGGGCGAACATCCTGCGCAGCCTGGGCCGGTTCGACGAGGCCCGGGACCTGGACGAGGCGGTGCTGGCCGAGCAACGCCGGCTCTTGGGCCCGCTGCACCCGCACAGTCTGATGACCGCCGGCAGCCTCGGCGGCGACCTGCGGGCGCTCGGCCGCTACGCCGAGGCCCTGGAACGGGACCGGTCCACCTACGCCTCCTGGCTCCAGGTGTTCGGCGAGGACCATCCTCGGACGTTGAGCGCGGCCAACAACCTCGCCGTCTCGTACCGCCTGGTCGGTGACTACCGGTCGGCTCGGCGGTGGGACGACGAGGTGCACCAGCGGCGGCGGCTGGTGCTCGGCCCCACGCATCCCTACACCCTCGTCTCCGCCGTGCGGCTGGGCAGTGACCTGCGAGAAGCCGGCGAGTACGAGAGGTCGGCCACCCTGCTGCGCACGGTGTACGAGACGTACTGCGAGGTGCTCGGGCCGGACGACGGCCAGAGTCTCGCCGCGCAGGTCAACCTGGCGGTGTCCCTGCGCAGCTCCGGCCGGGGCAGCGAGGCCGCCCCGCTCTTCGAGACGGCCTACCGCGAGCTCGACGAGCGCTTCGGGCCGGACAACCCGGACACGGTGGCGTGCCGGTCGAGCCGCGCGGCGAACCTGCTGGCCCTCGGCGACGCGGCCCGGGCGCTGACCGAGATGACCGCCGTACGTCAGGCGTTCGAGGAGCAGCTGCGGCTCGGCCCGGAGCACCCGCACACGCTGGCGACGGTGAGCAACATCTCCGCCGCGGAGCGCGCGCTCGGACGTCGGTCGGACGCGCTCGCGTCGGCGGCTCGGGCGGTCGGCGAGTTGCGCAAGGTGCTCGGCCCGGACCACCCGCACACCCTCGCGGCGGAGGTCAACCAGGCGGTGTGCCTCGCCGAGGAGGGTGACTGGGAGTCGGCGCGGGATCGGCTGCGGGAGACCGCCGGCCGGCTGGCCGCGGTGATCGGTGCGGACCACCCCGACACGCTGCGCTGCCTCGGTGATCTCGCCCTGGTGTCGCGGCGGGCCGGCGACGGCGCGCACACCGAGGACGTCGGCGCGGTGGCGGACCGGCTGGCCGAGGTGATCGGCCTGGAGCATCCGACCGTGCAGACCCTGCGCGAACGCCGGTTCGTGGTCCGGGTGATCGACCCACACACGATCTGACCTCGTCGGTTCGGCGGGTCGGGTGTCTGGCCCGGCCCGTCGTTGCGGCCGTGCCGCGTCGCCCGCTCAGAGCTGCGGGCTGGTCGCGAGGTCCGGTGTGGCCAGCCAGGTCAGGGTCTGCGGGAGGATCTCCACCGCCCCGAAGTGCGCGGCGCCGGGCTGCACCTGGACCTCGGCCCGCGGGATCCGGGAGGCGAGCCAGTGGGAGTGTTCCACCGGGGAGAAGCGGTCCTGCTCGCCGTGCCAGAGCCGGACCTCGGCGCGGATGGCGCCGAGGTCGAACCCCCAGCCGCGCCGGATCGCCAGCACGTCGTCGATCCAACCCTCGGGGCCGTGGCGCAGCGCCTCGGAGTACATGTCGGTCAGCAGTCTGCGGATCGCGACGTCGTCGACGACCCGGATGTCCTCGTCGGGCAACTGGGGGCGGAGGAAGTCCAGCAGCGTCATCGGGTCCCGGCGGGCCTCGTCGGCGCGGACCTTCAGGTTGAGCGTGAGCTCGGCCAGATCCTCGTCGGCCTGCCCGTAGTCCTCCACGTTCGTCGCCGCCATGCCGGCGTACCAGTCCAGGTCGGGTGCGCCGGCCGGGGCGAGCCCCACCAGTACGGCGGCCCGGGTGACCCGGTCCGGCAGCAGCGCGGCGCAGGCCAGGGCGTGTGGCCCACCACCGGACCGGCCCACCACCGCGAACCGGTCGATGCCGAGGTCGTCGGCGATCGCCGCCACGTCGGCCGCGGCGTCGGCCACCCGCCGACCCTCGTGCCGGTCGGAGTCGCCGTACCCGGGTCTGTCGTAGCAGACGAGATGCACGCCGAGGCGGTAGACGACGATGCCTCGGGGCCGGGGGCCGCTGCGGCTGCCCGGGGTGCCGTGCAGCAGGAAGACCGCCGGCCCGTCCGGCGCGCCCGAGGTCTCTACGGCGAGGTGCCGCCCGTCCGGCGTCGTGACGGTGCGCTGTGTCGCATCTTGTCGCGTCACGGTTGGCCTCCCGCGGGTCGTCATGTGCTCCCCCGTGAACGGAGCCGCGCATCGTCGGCGCCGAGTGCAAAGCCCCCGAAATCGCCCAGAACACATTCTTGTTGTGCAGCGTACTGCCCGTCGTGGATGCCCGCCATGGGCCGCCGGGTCAATGCCGGTGGGTTGGGGCCCCCGAACGGGCCGCTACCCTGGTAGCCCGAGGGGAAGGGGCACCAAGAGGGTGGCTAGGACCTATAACGTCGTGACGTACGGCTGCCAGATGAACGTGCACGATTCTGAGCGGATCTCCGGCCTGCTCGAACAGGCCGGCTACGTGCGCGCGGTGCCGACCGACGACACCCCGGACATCGTCGTCTTCAACACCTGCGCGGTGCGGGAGAACGCGGACAACCGGCTGTACGGCAACCTCGGTCGGCTGCGCCCGGTGAAGGACAAGCACCCCGGGATGCAGATCGCGGTCGGCGGTTGTCTGGCCCAGAAGGACCGGGGCGACATCGTCCGCAAGGCGCCCTGGGTGGACGTGGTCTTCGGCACCCACAACATCGGCGCGCTGCCGGTGCTGCTGGAGCGGGCCCGGCACAACGCCGCCGCCGAGGTGGAGATCCTGGAGTCCCTCGACGTCTTCCCCTCCACGCTGCCCACCCGCCGCGAATCCACCTACGCGGGCTGGGTGTCGATCTCGGTGGGGTGCAACAACACGTGCACGTTCTGCATCGTGCCGGCGCTGCGCGGCAAGGAGAAGGACCGGCGCCCCGGCGACATCCTCTCCGAGGTTCGCGCCCTGGTCGACGAGGGTGTGCTGGAGGTGACCCTGCTCGGGCAGAACGTCAACTCGTACGGCGTGGAGTTCGGTGACCGGTACGCGTTCGGCAAGCTGTTGCGGGCCTGCGGCGACATCGACGGGTTGGAGCGGGTCCGGTTCACCAGCCCGCACCCGAAGGACTTCACCGACGACGTGATCGCCGCGATGGCCGAGACGCCGAACGTCTGCCACTCGCTGCACATGCCGTTGCAGTCCGGCTCCGACGACGTGCTCCGGGCGATGCGCCGGTCCTACCGCTCCGAGCGCTACCTGGGCATCATCGAGAAGGTCCGGGCGGCGATGCCGGACGCGGCGATCACCACCGACATCATCGTCGGCTTCCCCGGTGAGACCGAGGCCGACTTCCAGCGCACCCTGGACGTGGTCCGCGAGGCCCGGTTCTCCTCGGCCTTCACCTTCCAGTACTCGAAGCGACCCGGCACCCCCGCGGCGACCATGGACGACCAGTTGCCCAAGCAGGTCGTGCAGGAGCGCTACGAGCGGTTGGTCGCCTGCGTCGAGGAGATCACCTGGGCGGAGAACAAGCGCCTCGTCGGGGAGACCGTCGAGGTGCTGGTCGCGGTCGGCGAGGGTCGCAAGGACGAGCGGACCGGCCGGATGTCCGGTCGGGCCCGCGACGGCCGACTGGTGCACTTCGCGACCGAGACGCCCGGTGGGGAGTCCCTCGCTGGTCAGATCCGGCCGGGGGACATCGTGCACACCACGATCACGTACGCCGCACCGCACCACCTGAACGCCGACGGCGCGCCGGTGGCGCACCGGCGCACCCGGGCCGGTGACGCGGCCGAGGCGGGCCGCTCCCCGCGTACCCCCGGCGTGTTGCTCGGTCTGCCGACGATCGGCGCACCGCCGGTCGCACCGGCCCCCGCCGCTGGCTGCGCCACGCACTGACCTGCGCGAGGGCCCCTTGTCGTCGCGCGGCGACGACAAGGGGCCGCCCGTTCAGACGGTGATCCGGCCGGCGCCGGCGCCCGCGGTCACGATGGACTTGACGTTGCTCGCGGTGTCCAGCTGGTAGGAGTACGGAATGCTGGCCACACTGCCGCCGGCCTGGCCGGTGGGCGAGTTGACGAAGTGGTTGTTGCGGGCGACCAGGCTGCCGGGCGAAGGCCGTCCCGGCAGCTCAGCAGCTGGTGCCGTTGAGTTTCACCGTGCCCGGCGCGCTGGCGGTGCCGTTGGCGGTGAAGCCCACGGTGACCGACCCGCCCGCCGGCAGGGACGGAGCGTGCCCCGGCGCCGCGGCGGTGACCGTCGTGCCGGACTGCGTGACCGTGGCGTTCCAGCCACTGCCCAGCGTCACCCCGGACGGCCAACTCCAGGTGACCGACCACGGGTTCACCGCCCCAGGGCCGGTGTTCTTCACGGTCAACTCGCCCTGGAAGCCACCCTGCCAGGCGTTGACCTGCCGGTAGGTGGCCGTGCAGGCGCCGGTCGGCGGGTCGGTCGGCCCACCGGTCGGCGGCCCCGTGGTGCCGCCGCCGGACGGCGCGATCAGATACGGCTGGAGGATCGCCTGCTTGGCGGTGTTGATGTTCGTCCAGTCGTCCAACGCGATGCCGCCGGTGTCACCCGAGTTGGGGTTCCACGACCAGTAGGTGAAGGACATCCCGGTCACCCCGGTCCCGGTGTACGCCATCAGCTTCTCCAGCCACACCTTGTCCTTCGGGTCGACCAGGGTGCTGCCGAACTCGCCCATCATGATCGGCGCGAGACTCTGCTTGTAGAGGTAACCCCAGTACTTGTCCCAGATGGCCGGCATGTTCGCCGGGTAGTCCGGGGCGTCGAACCAGGTCTGCCGGTACACCGAGGTGGCGTACTCGTGCGGCGAGTAGACCAGCCGGTTCGCCACGTTCAGCCGTACCGGGAACTGCCCCGCCTTCGACAGGTTGCCACCCCACCAGCCGCAGTCCTCGTCGTTGCTCGGGTCGTTGTCCCACACGTTGGAGAGGCCGCCGCTGGGGCAGCTCACCCCCTCCACGAAGATCAACCAGTTGGGCTGCACGCCGAGGATGGCGTTCCCGGCCCGCTCGGCGGCGAGCCGCCAGTCCCGGGTGGTGTCGCCGCAGCCCCAGCACGCGCCGGTGGCCGCCGGGTTGGTGCCCTCGGCATGCGGCTCGTTGTGCAGGTCGGCGCCGATCACCGTCGGGTTCCCCGCGTACCGCTGGGCGAGCATTTTCCAGTCGTTGATCCAGGTCGCCTCGGAGACCGTCGACGTGTACCAGAGCGCCGACTGCCCGGCCGCCGTTGGCCGGTGCCGGTCCAGGATGATCCGCATGCCCTTGCTGCCGGCGTAGTCGATCACCTTGTCGAGGATCTGCAACGGGGACAGCCCGATCAGGTCCGGGTTGACGAAGTCGTTGATCCCGCTGGCGGTCGCGCCCGGCTTCAGCGCGTCGTTCGAGTACGGCACCCGCAACGTGTTGTAACCCAGGCGGGCCATCGTGTCGAGCTGCCCCCGCCACGGGTTGTTCGACCACAGGCCGTGGAAGGTCTTGTTGTCGGTCTCCATGCCGAACCAGTTGATGCCGGTCAACCGGACCGTGGCACCGGTGCTGTCCACGATCTGGTTGCCGCTGGTGTGCAGATAACCCGTACCGGTGCCAGCGGCCACGGCCGGACTGGTGCTGACGGTGGCGGCGATGAACACGCCGGCCGCGACGGTGGCGAGCGCGGTCAGCGCCCCGCCAAGAGCTTTAGGACGGAACAATTCGGGCTCCACTTCGGAGGTCCGGCGCCGTCCAGAAACGACGCCGGTGAGCGGCCGTCCGCACGTCACGGTCCCTCAGGGGTACGCGGACAGTGCGCGACGGCCCAGGTCACGCGGACGTGGTCACTCGCGGCAGCTCACCGGCGACCCTCGACGGCGGTGGTTCCGCCTTCGTCGCCCTCGTGCCGGTGGCCCTACCTGACTCCGTCGCTCATTCTGATCAGCCCAGGTCAATGCGTCAACCTGCCCGCCGCCCTGCCCCCTGCCCACCCGGGCCGTGCGGCCTTCGCAGCAAGGTGTTCGTCTCAAGATCCGCGGGGCGCGGGGCCGGACACGGCGGAGCCCCGGTCCCATGCGGGACCAGGGGCTCCGGACGGTGTCAGCTCAGCCGGCCTGCTCGGCGAGTTGGAGGAACTGCCGCTTGGAGGCGAGGGCCCGCTCAGCCTCCTTGATTCGGCGGGCGTCCCCGGCGCTCTGCGCCCGGGCCAGCCGGTCCTCGGCCTCCGCCACCTGCGCCCGCATCTGGGCGAGCAGCGGGTTGTCCTCCTTGGTGGTGCGGCGCCACGCCGAGTCCATCACGTCGCGGACCTTGTCGTCGATGGCGCGCAGCCGACGCTCCAGCCCGGCGGCCGCCTCGCGGGGCACCCGGCCGGCCTCGTGCCACTGTGCCTGGATCTCCCGCAACTTGGCCTGGGCGCCCTTCGGGTCGGCGTCGATGTCCAACGCCTCGGCCTCGGCGAGCAGGGCCTGCTTGCGCTCCAGGTTGCCGCGCTGCTCGTTGTCCCGAGCGGAGAAGACCTCACTGCGCCGGCTGAAGAAGGCGTCCTGCGCGCCCCGGAACCGTTCCCAGAGCTTCTGCTCGGCCTCCTTGGAGGCGCGCGGGGCGGCCTTCCACTGGGTCATCAGGTCCTTGAGCTGGTTGGCGGTGGCGGCCCAGTCGGTGGAGTCCTGGAGCTTCTCCGCCTCGGCGACCAGCTCCTCCTTGACCGTCTGCGCCTGCTTGCGCTGCGAGTCCAGGGAGGCGAAGTGGGCGCCGCGACGGCGGGTGAAGCCGTCCCGGGCGGCGGCGAACCGCTTCCACAGCTCACCGTCGGCCTTCTTGTCGACCCCGCGGATGGTCTTCCACTCGTCGAGGATCTCCTTGAGCCGGTCTCCGGCGGTCTTCCACCCGGTGGATTCGGCGGCCAGCTTCTCGGCCTCCTCGACCAGCGCGGTCTTGCGGGCCAGGGCCTCGCCGCGAGCGGCGTCCCGGGCGGCGCGCGCTTCGCCGGCCTTCTCCTCGGCGAGGGTCGCCAGCTTGTCCAGGCGTGCGGCCAGCGCGTCGATGTCGCCGACCACGTTGGCCTCGGGCAGCGTGGCGCGGATCCGCCGGATCGTGCTCAACGAGTGCCCGGCGTCCGCCGCACCCGACTTGAGCCGTGCCTCGGTCAGATCCACCTCGGTCACCAGGTCGGCGAAGCGACGTGCGAAGTGTGCCAGGCCCTCCTCCGGTGCCCCCGCCTGCCAGGATCCGACCACCCGCTCGCCCTCGGTGGTCTTGACGTACACGGTGCCGTCCGCGTCCACCCGTCCGAAGGCAGTCCAGTCGCTCATGTGCCCATCCTCGTTCTCCCGGCGTCGAGGGAACGATCCCCCGTCGCCGCCACGGCGCAGCCAAGTTGCTTCCGGCATTGTCACAGGTCCGCCCCGGTCCGCGTCGAGCGCCTATCGCCGACCGTGACCATACGGTGTCCTAGGGACCGAATGACCGGATCGGCTCGGAGACGCACCGGGGATTCCCGCTACGGTGAACGGGTGCCACTGGTCGCCGCCGCCGTCTGCCCGCATCCGCCCCTGCTCGTGCCCGAGGTGGCCGGTTCCGCGGCCCCGGAGCTGGACGAGCTGAGGACGGCCTGCGACACCGCCGTACGCCGGCTGCTGGCCGCCGATTCGGACATTTTGCTGCTGCTGGGCACCGGCCCGGTGACCGGTCCGATCCGCACCCCGGCCACCGGCTCCCTTCAGCCCTGGGGTGTCGACCTGGACGTGCCGCTGGCCCCCGGCCAGCCGGAGCGGGGCGCGGTGCTGCCGTTGAGCCTCACCATCGGCGCGTGGTTGCTCGGCCGGCACGACCCGCAACCGCCGGTGACCGCCGTGCAGGTGGCCGCCGAAGCCGGCCCGGCCGAGCTGTCCGCGCTCGCCGACGAGGTCGACGCCGCGGCGGAGCGGGTGGCGGTGCTGGTGCTCGGGGACGGGTCGGCCTGCCGGGGCGAGAAGGCCCCCGGGTACGACGACGCGCGCGCCCTCCCGTACGACAGGCGGGTTGCCACGGCGCTGGCCGACGCGGACCTGGACGTCCTGCTCGATCTCGACCCGGTGGTGTCGACGGAGCTGAAGGCCGCCGGTCGCGCCCCGTGGCAGGTGCTGGCCGGCGCGGCCCGGGCGGCCGGCGGAGGGTGGCGTGGGGAGTTGCTGCATGACAGCGCCCCCTACGGTGTGGCCTACTTCGTGGCGTCCTGGGAGCGCGCGTGACCAGCGGTACGGTCGTCGCGGTGGTCGGCCCGACCGCGGCGGGTAAGTCGGCGCTGAGCATCGCGTTGGCGCACGCCCTGGACGGCGAGGTGGTCAACGCCGACTCGATGCAGCTCTACCGGGGCATGGACATCGGCACCGCCAAGCTGACCCGTGCCGAGCGGGGCGGGGTGCCGCATCACCTGCTGGACATCTGGGAGGTCACCGAGCCGGCGAGCGTCGCGGAGTACCAGCGGCTGGCCCGCGCGGCGGTGGACGACATCCTCTCCCGGGGGCGGGTGCCGCTGCTGGTCGGCGGGTCCGGGCTGTATGTGCGGGCGGTGTTGGAGCGCTTCGAGTTCCCGGGCACCGACGCGGCGCTGCGGGAGCGGCTGGAACGGGAGCTGGCCGAGGTCGGCCCGGCCCCGCTGTACGCGCGGCTGCGCGCCGCCGACCCGGTCGCCGCCGAGGGGATCCTGCCCGGCAACGGTCGGCGGATCGTGCGGGCCCTGGAGGTCATCGAGCTGACCGGCGCGCCGTTCACCGCCACGCTTCCGCAGCCCACGCCGTACTACCCGTCGGTGCAGCTCGGCGTCGACCTGGACACCGGGCTGCTGGACGAGCGGATCGCGCTGCGGGTCGACCGGATGTGGGCCGACGGCCTGGTGCGGGAGACCCGCGAATTGGTCGCGCGCGGGTTGCCCGACGGGCGGACGGCCAGTCGGGCCCTCGGCTACCAGCAGGTGCTGCGCATGTTCGCGGGTGAGTTGACCGAATCGCAGGCGCACGAGGAGACGGTCCGGGCGACCCGACGCTTCGTCCGCCGACAGCGGTCCTGGTTCCGGCGTGACCCGCGGATCCAGTGGCTGGACTCGTCCGCGCCGGACCTGATCGGGGCCGCCCTGCGCCTGGTGCCGGCCGCTGCGCGATGATGGGGGCGTGGAGTTCACCAAGGGCCACGGCACCGGCAACGACTTCGTTCTCCTTCCCGACCCGGACGGTCAGCTCGACCTGACCCCGGAGTTGGTGGCGGCGCTCTGCGACCGGCGTCGGGGCATCGGCGCGGACGGGGTGTTGCGGGTGGTCCGCGCGGCCAAGCATCCGGACGGCGCCGGGCAGGCCGGTGAGGCCGAGTGGTTCATGGACTACTGGAACGCCGACGGCTCGTTCGCCGAGATGTGCGGCAACGGCGCCCGGGTCTTCGTGCGCTACCTGCTCGACAGCGGGCTGGCGACGCCCGCCGGCGCGGCGCTGCCGGTGGCCACCCGGGCCGGCGTCGTGCGCGCGCTGGTCGAGGGCGACGCCGTCTCCGTCGAGATGCGCCGACCCCAGGTGTACGACAGTTCCGCCGCCACCATCGGTGGGCTGACCCTGACCGGTGCCGTGGTGGACGTCGGCAACCCGCACCTGGTCTGCGTCCTGCCGGCCGGCGTGGAGTTGTCGGCGCTGGACCTGACCGTCGCGCCCGGGTTCGACCCGACGGTCTTTCCGAGCGGGGTGAACGTGGAGTTCATCGTGGCGGGCGACCCGGTCGACGGCACCGACGGGCACACCCTGATGCGGGTGTACGAGCGCGGCAGCGCGGAGACCCTGTCCTGTGGCACCGGCGCCTGCGCGGTGGGTGCCGTGGTGCTGCGCGACGCCGGCCGAGACACCGGCGTGGTAGCCGTCGATGTCCCCGGCGGCCGCCTCACGGTGACCGTCACCGAGAACTCCTGCTGGCTCTCCGGCCCCGCCGTCCTGGTGGCAACCGGCGAGATCAACCCCACCGCCCTGCGCCCCTGACGCCGGCCCTCACCGCCTTTTTGCGTCGTTGATCAAGAGGTTTGCGTCAGATTTCGTGTCGTTCCTGACGCAAACCTCTTGATCAACAGCGCGGTTGGTGGGCGGTGGGGTTCGCTCGTTACGGGGTTGCGCTGGCGTTGGCCGCGATCTCGGGGAGGTCTGCCGGGCCGGGGTCGGCCGCTGGCAGCGGGCTGGGGTTGTGGGCGGCGGCCCGGACCGCCGCGGCGACCGCGGGGGCGACCCGGGAGTCGAAGACGCTCGGCACGATCACCGTCGGGTTGATCTTTTCCTCACCGACCACGTCCGCGATGGCCCGGGCGGCCGCGATGGCCATCTCCTCGGTGAACTCCTCGGCGTGCGCGTCCAACATGCCGCGGAACACCCCGGGGAACGCGAGCACGTTGTTGATCTGGTTCGGCTGGTCCGAGCGGCCGGTGGCGACCACGGCGGCGTGCTTGCGCGCCTCCCGCGGGTCGACCTCCGGGTCCGGGTTGGCCAGCGCGAAGACGATCGCGTCCTTGGCCATCTGGGCGATGTCGTCGCCGGTGAGCAGATTCGGCGCGCTGACCCCGATGAACACGTCGGCGCCCCGGATCGCGCCGGGCAGGTCGCCGGAGTAGTTCTCCTTGTTGGTGTTCTCCGC
This sequence comes from Micromonospora sp. NPDC050276, assembly GCF_044459545.1. Taxonomy (NCBI): domain Bacteria; kingdom Bacillati; phylum Actinomycetota; class Actinomycetes; order Micromonosporales; family Micromonosporaceae; genus Micromonospora; species Micromonospora sp. NPDC050276. The sequence continues at coordinate 374,441 of NZ_JBITJA010000003.1, forward strand.
CAACCACTGCCACGCCGAGTTGAGCCCGGTCAGCCCACGGTGCAGGGCGCCCTGGCGGTCGTACGCGATGATGTCGCCGACGCCCTGGCGCAGCAGCAGCTTCATGATCGCGGTGCCGGCGGCGCCGGCGCCGGAGACGACCACCCGGACGTCCTCCAGCCGCTTGCCCACCACCCGCAGCGCGTTGGTCAGCGCGGCCAGCACGCAGATCGCGGTGCCGTGCTGGTCGTCGTGGAAGACCGGGATGTCCAGCGCCTCGCGCAGTCGGGCCTCGATCTCGAAGCAGCGCGGCGCGGCGATGTCCTCCAGGTTGATGCCGCCGTAGGCCGGTGCGATCGCCTTGACGATCTGCACGATCTCGTCGGTGTCCTGGGTGTCCAGCACCACCGGCCAGGCGTCCACCCCACCGAAGCGCTTGAACAGCGCGGCCTTGCCCTCCATCACCGGCAGCGAAGCGGCCGGGCCGAGGTTGCCGAGGCCCAGCACCGCCGAGCCGTCACTGACCACCGCGACGGTGTTGCGCTTGATGGTCAGCCGCCGGGCGTCCGCCGGGTTCTCGGCGATCGCCATGCAGACCCGGGCCACCCCCGGGGTGTACGCGCGGGACAGCTCGTCACGGTTGCGCAGCGCGACCTTGGAGGTCACCTCGATCTTGCCACCGAGGTGCAGGAGGAACGTCCGGTCGGACACCTTGCGCACGTCCACGCCGTCCAGCGCGGTGAGCGCCTGGACCACCTGGTCGGCGTGACCGGCGTCGGCGGTGTCGCAGGTCAGGTCGACGATCACGTGGGTCGGGTCCGAGTCCACCACGTCCAGCGCCGTGACGATCGCCCCGGCCTCGCCGACGGAGGTGGTGAGCCGGCCGATCGAGGAGGCGTCCGCGGTCACGGCGATCCGGATGGTGATCGAAAATCCGGCGCTCGGCAGTCGGGTGATGGCCACGGGATCCCTCCGTAACGGCTGTGCGGCCGGTCGGCCGCCGCCCGCATTTCTACCGGGTTGTCGCGACCGACCAGCATTCGCCCCCGCTTTTGGCGACCTTCACCATGGGCATATAGCAGGTGCGTTCGGCGTTGCCTCATGTCAGGATTACTTCCTACTTATCAAAACGGACAGGAGAACCGCTTGCGAGACCAGGAGAGCTTTGTCCCCGTCGAGGACGAGCTCGACGACGTCACCACCGGCGAGATGGAGCTGTCGGAGCGACAGTCCCTCCGACGCGTCCCGGGCCTGTCAACCGAGCTCACCGACGTCACCGAGGTGGAATACCGCCAGCTGCGGCTGGAACGGGTCGTCCTGGTGGGCGTCTGGACCGAAGGCACGGTGACCGACGCCGAAAACTCGCTGACCGAGCTTGCCGCGCTGGCCGAGACCGCCGGCTCGCAGGTGCTCGAAGGGCTCATCCAGCGCCGTAGCCGACCCGACCCGGCCACGTACATCGGCCGCGGCAAGGTCGACGACCTCGGCGCGGTGGTGCTCTCCACCGGCGCCGACACGGTCATCTGCGACGGTGAGCTGTCCCCGTCGCAGCTGCGCAACCTGGAGCAGCGCACCAAGGTCAAGGTCGTCGACCGGACGGCGCTGATCCTGGACATCTTCGCCCAGCACGCCAAGAGCAAGGAAGGTAAGGCGCAGGTCGAGCTGGCCCAGCTCGAATACCTGCTGCCCCGACTGCGCGGTTGGGGTGAGACGCTCTCCCGGCAGACCGGTGGTTCCGGCCGGGGTGGCGGCGCCGGCGGCGGTGTGGGTGTTCGTGGTCCCGGTGAGACCAAGCTGGAGACCGACCGGCGGCGCATCCGGCACCGCATCTCGCGGCTGCGTCGCGAGATCAAGAGCATGAAGACGGTACGCGTGACCAAGCGCGCCCGACGCTCCCGCAACGCCGTCCCCGCGGTCGCCATCGCCGGCTACACCAACGCCGGCAAGTCCAGCCTGCTCAACCGCCTGACCGGCGCGGGTGTGCTGGTGGAGAACGCCCTGTTCGCCACCCTGGACCCGACCACCCGAAAGGCCACCGCCGCGGACGGGCGGCTCTACACCCTCTCCGACACGGTCGGCTTCGTCCGGCACCTGCCGCACCAGATCGTCGAGGCGTTCCGCTCGACGTTGGAGGAGGTCGCGGAGGCGGATCTGGTGGTGCACGTCGTCGACGGCACCCACCCGGATCCGGAGGAGCAGGTTCGGGCCGTGCACACGGTGCTCGCCGAGGTGAGCGCGGATCGGCTCCCCGAGCTGTTGGTGGTCAACAAGACCGACGCGGCCGACGAGGACACTCTGTTGCGACTCAAGCGGCTCTGGCCGGACGCGATCTTCGTGTCCGCGCACTCCGGGCGGGGCATCGACGGGCTGCGCGCGGCGATCGAGGAGCGGCTGCCGCGCCCGGCCGTGGAAGTCCGGGCCGTGCTGCCGTACGACCGGGGCGACCTGGTGGCCCGGGTGCACCGCACCGGTGAGGTGCTCAGCACGTCGCACCTGCCGGAGGGCACGCTGCTGCACGTCCGCGTCGGTGCCGAGCTGGCGGCGGAGCTGGCGGCTTTCGACGTGCAGCGGCAGGGGCAGGCGGCCGGCAGCCGGTCCTGAGCGGCCACGGCGTCATCCAAGCGAAACGCGCGGCATGCGACACTGGCCGAATGCGCCGCGTTGTTTCCTCGGTCACGGTTGCCCTCGGCCTGCTCGGGGCAACCGTGGCGCTCGCCGGAGTCGCCGCAGCGGCTCCCGCTCCCGGGTCGTCCGGGCCTCCCGCCGCCAATCCCGGTCAGAAGCGGTGCACGATCACTGACGAGCGGCTACGGGAGCTGTCCGGGCTGGTCGCCACCAAGACCGGCTTCATCGTCATCAACGACGGCACCGAGGTCGCGGCACGCAAGCGGATCTTCTTCCTCGACAGCAAGTGCAAGATCGCGAAGGAGCCGGTCCGCTACTCGGGGCAGGGTCCGTTCGACACCGAGGATCTTGCCCTGTCCAAGGACGGCAACACCCTCTGGATCGCCGACACCGGTGACAACGCCGACGCGAAGGAACGCCGCACCCGCGTCGCGCTCTGGTCGATGTCGGTTACCGGAAGTAGGCAGCCGACGCTGCACCGGCTGTCCTACCCCGAGAGCAAACCGCACGACGCCGAGGCGCTGCTCATCGGCGACGACGGAAAACCGCTGATCATCACCAAGGTGACCAGCGGCAAGGCCGAGATCTACACCCCGTCGGCGGCCCTGAAGAGCGGCGACACCGACCCGGTGCCGATGCGCAAGGCCGGCGAGATCGCACTGCCGAAGACCCAGACGGAGAACGCGCTCAACACCTTCGGCCGGATCGCCATCACCGGCGCGGCCCGGGCACCGGACGGCTCCCGGGTGGTCCTGCGCACCTACGCGGACGCCTTCGAGTTCGACGTGACCGGTGGCGACATCGTGGGAGCGCTCACCACGGGCAAGCCGCGGGTGACCCCGTTGGCCGATCCGTTCGGTGAGGCCATCAGCTACACCGCGGACGGGAAGTCGTTCGTCACCGTCTCCGACGCGGCTCGCTTCGGCGAGGACGAGCCGCTCGACATCCTCAGCTACACGCCGTCCAGTTCGACCGCCGTGCCGCTGGCCCCGGAGGAGGGCGGCAAGCCGGCCGCCTCGAAATCCTGGACCGACGGGCTGAGCCTCGACGACATCACGTACCTGGTCGGCGCGGTCGGGCTGATCGGCCTGCTGCTGGTCGCCGCCGGCATCGTCGGCATCGTTCGGGCCCGCCGTCGGCCGCCGACCGACGACGCGTCCGACACGTCGGACCCGGATGGCGACCCGTTCGGCCCGCGCCCGGGCCGTGCGGTTGATGGTTCCCCGGCCGATGCCGACCGGCGCAGTGGTGTCTACGGGGGCGGTGCGCCGGCCGGCGGCGCGGTCTACGGCGGTGGTGCGGGTCGCGGTGGCCCGGCCCCGGCGGGCGGTGCCGTATACGGCGGTGGCGGCCGACCGGCCGTGGCCGACGGCGGCTACGGCGCTCCTCGGCCGGCCGGCGGCGGTGCCGGTGTGTACGGGGGCGGGCGTCCCCCGGCCAGTGGCGGCGGTCGCCCCCCTGGGGGCGGTGGTCGGCCCCCGGCTGGCGGCGGTCGGCCGTACGGCGGTGGTGGTCGTCCACAGGGCGGCGGCGGTCGCCCCGGCGGCGGCGTGTACGGCGGTGGCGACGGTGGTCAGCCCGGCGCCGGTCGGGCGGAGCCGCCCCGGCGTGGCGGGCAGGAGCCCGACTACCGGGGCCAGCGGCCCGGCCGTCGTCGCGACGACGACGCGCCTGTCGACCCGTATCGGCAGTATCCAGGGGGCGGTCGCGGCCATCGGGGCGACCGCTACTGATCGGCGCTGACGCGCTCACCTGCCCCCGGACGAGCGGTGCGGGTGAGCGCTCCGGGCACCCACCCGCCAACCGGTCAGATCCGGCGTAGCACCGCCACGACCCGGCCCATGATGGTGGCGTCGTCGCCGGGGATCGGGTCGAAGGCGGGGTTCTGTGGCATCAACCAGACGTGCCCGTCGCGCCGTCGGTAGGTCTTGACGGTCGCCTCGCCGTCGAGCATGGCGGCCACAATCTCGCCCGAGTCGGCGGTCGGCTGCTGCCGGACGACCACCCAGTCGCCGTCGCAGATGGCCGCGTCGAGCATCGAGTCGCCCTTGACCTGGAGCATGAAGACCTCGCCCTCGCCCACCAACTCGCGGGGGAGCGGGAAGATGTCCTCCACGGCCTGCTCGGCGAGGATCGGACCACCGGCGGCGATCCGGCCGAGCATCGGCACGTACGCCGGGGTGGGTCGCTGTGCCCTCGACAGCTCGTCGTCGATCGCCTCGCTGGGGGCGCGGACGTCCACCGCGCGCGGCCGGTTCGGGTCGCGGCGCAGGAAGCCCTTCTTCTCCAGCTCCTTGAGCTGGTAGGCGACGCTGGACGGCGATACCAGGCCGACGGCCTCGCCGATCTCCCGGACGCTCGGCGGGTAGCCGTGTCGCTCCACCCAGGTGCGGATGAACTCCAGGATGCGACGCTGGCGGGCGGTCAGGTCGACCGTCGCCGGGTCGGGGAAGGCGCTGACCACCGGGGTGACCGGGCGCACGGCGGGCTGGCCCGTCCGGCTGCGCGCGGCGCTGCGGCGTCGGGTGGCCGGGGGGCCCGCCTCGGTGATCTGCTGCGGGCTCTTCGGCCGGCTGGCCCGGTCCTCGGTCACGTCCGTCCTCCCTGGTCGGCGCTGGGTGCCTCGTCGGCTCGTGGTGCGTGCGGGGTGCCACGTTGTTCATGACCGTATAGGTGAGATCAGTCATTTTCAAACATCTGTACGACCTCTCACCGGCGTGTCGGGGTGAAAAAGCCCTCCGGTCGTACGGATGTTCTGCTAAATGGTACGTCGGGTAGTACTGATGTTCGATCGTCGGCTGTTTTCCGGTCTGCTCCGGCCTGCTGGCCGGTAACTCGGGCGGGGTCGTGGCGTTGGGTCTTCGGGTGCGGCGCTCGGCGTGGATGACCGGATGGTCGGTGACGCGCCGGACACGCCGGCCAACTTGACCCGGCTTCCCCGGCGACATACGGTCGACCCCTAAATGTAGTAGTGACACGGGCGTAAGTTGCCTACAGGTTGGGTCTGACTACTGACCGCACTCCCGTAACGTCGATCACGGCGGGCGTCATCCGCGGATGGCACCGTCGCGGTTGAGCGTGCCCGGGGGGTGGGTCCGGTGTGCCCGCGTTGATCATTTTCAGGAGGTGGGCGATGCGGTGTCCGTACTGCCGGCACGCTGACTCTCGGGTGGTCGACTCGCGGGAGGCCGACGATGGCCAGCTCATCCGACGGCGGCGGTCCTGCCCGGAGTGCGGCAAGCGGTTCACCACCGTCGAAGAGGCGGTCCTCGCGGTCGTCAAGCGCAGTGGGGTGACCGAGCCGTTCAGTCGCACGAAGATCATCGGCGGGGTGCGCAAGGCGTGCCAGGGCCGGCCGGTCGACGACGACTCGCTCGCACTGCTCGCGCAGCGGGTCGAGGAGACGGTCCGGGCCAAGGGGGCCGCCGAGATCCCCAGCCACGAGGTGGGCCTGGCGATCCTGGGTCCGCTGCGCGACCTGGACGAGATCGCCTACCTGCGGTTCGCCAGCGTCTACCGCTCGTTCGACTCGCTCGCCGACTTCGAGCGCGAGATCGAGACGTTGCGGGCCGCGGCGCGCGCCCGGGAGCAGGGCCGGGCCGATGCGGTTGAGGCCGCCGGCCGTACCAGCTGAGACTTCACGGTTTTTGAAGAGATTGGGACGCGCGGTGTGTGACCGCGCAGACGAGGGGGGCAACGGCGTGACAACGAGCCGTTCACGAAGCAAGGCAGGCGCGGGGCTGAAGATCGAGCGGGTGTGGACGACGGAGGGGGTCCACCCATACGACGAGGTGTCCTGGGAGCGCCGTGACGTCGTCATGACGAACTGGCGGGACGGCTCGATCAACTTTGAGCAGCGTGGGGTGGAGTTCCCGGAGTCGTGGAGCGTCAACGCCGCCAACATCGTCACCACGAAGTATTTCCGGGGAGCGGTGGGGACCCCGGAGCGGGAGTGGTCGCTCAAGCAGCTGATCGACCGGGTGGTCAGCACCTACCGCACCGCGGGTGAGGAGTACGGCTACTTCGCGAGCCCGGCCGACGCCGAGGTCTTCGCGCACGAGCTGACCTGGATGCTGCTGCACCAGGTGTTCAGCTTCAACTCGCCGGTCTGGTTCAACGTCGGTACGCCGTCGCCGCAGCAGGTCAGCGCCTGCTTCATCCTGGCCGTCGACGACTCGATGGACTCGATCCTCGACTGGTACAAGGAGGAGGGGCTGATCTTCAAGGGCGGCTCCGGCTCCGGAGTGAACCTGTCGCGGATCCGTTCGTCCCGTGAGCTGCTCTCCTCCGGCGGCAACGCCTCCGGGCCGGTCAGCTTCATGCGCGGCGCGGACGCCTCGGCCGGCACCATCAAGTCCGGCGGCGCGACCCGCCGGGCGGCCAAGATGGTCATCCTCGACGTGGACCACCCGGACATCCAGGAGTTCGTGGTCACGAAGGCGCGCGAGGAGGACAAGATCCGCGCGCTGCGCGACGCCGGGTTCGACATGGACCTCGGCGGCTCCGACATCGTCAGCGTGCAGTACCAGAACGCCAACAACTCGGTCCGGGTCTCCGACGAGTTCATGTCGGCGGTCGAGAACGGTAAGGGCTTCGACCTGCGCGGCCGGCTGGACGGCTCGGTGATCGAGACCGTCGACGCCAAGCAGCTGTTCCGCTCCATCTCCCAGGCCGCCTGGGAGTGTGCCGACCCGGGCCTGCAGTACGACGACACGATCAACGACTGGCACACCTGCCCGGAGACCGGGCGGATCACCGCGTCGAACCCGTGCTCGGAGTACCTGCACCTGGACAACTCCTCGTGCAACCTGGCCTCGCTCAACCTGATGAAGTTCCTCCGCGCCGACGGTGGCTTCGAGGTGGAGAAGTTCGTCAAGTCCGTCGAGTTCGTCATCACCGCGATGGACATCTCGATCTGCTTCGCCGACTTCCCGACCGAGAAGATCGGTGAGACGTCCCGCGCCTACCGGCAGCTCGGCATCGGCTACGCCAACCTCGGCGCCCTGCTGATGGCCACCGGCCTGCCGTACGACTCGGACCAGGGCCGCTCGGTCGCCGCGGCGATCACGTCCCTGATGACCGGCACCGCCTACCGCCGTTCGGCCGAGTTGGCCGGCGTCGTCGGCCCGTACGACGGCTACGCCCGTAACGCCGAGCCGCACAAGCGGGTCATGCGCAAGCACGCCGCGGCCAACGACGAGATCAAGCCGACCAGCCCGGTGGCCACCGCGATCGTCCGTGAGGCGACCAAGCAGTGGACCCAGGGCAACAAGATCGGTGACAAGTTCGGCTGGCGCAACGCGCAGGCGAGCGTCCTCGCCCCGACCGGCACGATCGGCTTCATGATGGACTGCGACACGACCGGCGTGGAGCCGGACCTGGCGCTGGTCAAGTTCAAGAAGCTGGTCGGCGGCGGCTCGATGCAGATCGTCAACCAGACGGTTCCGCGCGCGCTGCGCAGCCTCGGCTACCCGGAGGAGCAGGTCGAGGCGATTGTCGAGCACATCGCCGACCACGGCCACGTGGTGGACGCCCCCGGCCTCAAGCCGGAGCACTACCCGGTCTTCGACTGCGCCATGGGGGAGCGGACGATCGCGCCGATGGGTCACGTGCGGATGATGGCGGCCATCCAGCCGTTCGTCTCCGGCGCCATCTCCAAGACGGTCAACATGCCGGAGGCGGCCACCGTCGAGGACGTCGAGAAGATCTACTTCGAGGGCTGGAAGCTCGGCCTCAAGGCGCTGGCGATCTACCGGGACAACTGCAAGGTCGGCCAGCCGCTCTCGGTGGCCAAGTCCAACAAGGCCACCGAGCCGGCCGCCGTCGAGACCGCACCGGCCGAGCCGGCCGCGGTCGAGAAGGTCATCGAGTACCGGCCGGTGCGCAAGCGCCTGCCGAAGAAGCGCCCGTCCGAGACGGTCAGCTTCTCCGTCGGTGGCGCTGAGGGTTACCTGACCGCGTCGTCGTACCCGGATGACGGCCTCGGTGAGGTCTTCCTGAAGATGTCCAAGCAGGGCTCGACCCTGGCCGGCGTGATGGACGCCTTCTCGGTGGCCATCAGCATCGGCCTGCAGTACGGCGTGCCGCTGGAGACGTTCGTCAGCAAGTTCACCAACATGCGCTTCGAGCCGGCCGGCATGACCGACGACCCGGACGTGCGGATGGCGGCCTCGGTGATGGACTACATCTTCCGTCGCCTGGCGCTGGACTTCCTGCCCTACGAGCGCCGCGCCGAGCTGGGCATCTTCACCGCTTCGGAGCGGGCCGCGCAGCTGCGGGCCGAGGCCGACGCGGAAGCCGCCGCCGTTACCGGTGCCGAGCTAACCGCAATGGCGTCGTCGGCGCCGGTGGAGACCCCGGCCAAGGCGGAGGCCGTCGCCCAGCCGGCCCAGGAGATGGCCGACGTGGCCGCCGCCAAGCCGGCCCCGAGCGTGGGTTCCAGCACCGAGCTGCTGGAGGCCGTGATCGGCAAGGCCGCCGACGCGCCGCTCTGCTTCACCTGCGGCACGAAGATGCGCCCCGCCGGTAGCTGCTACGTCTGCGAGGGCTGCGGCTCCACCAGCGGCTGCAGCTGACGTACCACCGCACCACCACCCCGCGAGCGCGGCAGGAAACCCTGCCGCGCTCGCGGCGTTCCCGCTCGTGCAGGGTCGATGGACCTGCCCGGCCGTCGCATGATCGGCTCGACTTCCGTGAGAACGGCGTATCAATCTCGCCCGGATACCCCCGCTTCATGCAACCCGAGTCGATCATTCAGAAGAATTCCGGGGATGATCTCCGGCTGGAACCGACGGATCTCTGACGCGTCACCGTCGAGGTCCAGGTACTGACGGAACCAGTCCGGCACGTCGTTCCGAAAGGTGTCGCCGGATCAGCGGTCTTCGTCGCCCTCGGATCGGTGGACGGATCTGATCTCGACGGGGGCACCGTCTGCTGCCGCTGGAGGCTCTTGCACCACCCCAAGTGCACGGCCTGCCGGTTGCCCCTGGGTATTGCGACCGGGAGCTAACGGATGCTGCGCACGAACCCCGTCCATGCGCCTCTCGTGAAGCGAAGGGTCGACCCGCTGGGGTCCTTGCTGTCGCGCACCGCGATACTCGTGTCCAGATCGGCAACCTCGACACAAGCGCCGCCGTTGTTGTCGCTGTAGCTCGACTTGCGCCAGACCAGGCTATCCGAAGTCTCCATGATCACTCTCTCAGGTCTGTTGCCGCTCCACGTCGTCCGCCATCCTCAGGATGAGCTTGCGAGACTCTACCGGCCCGAGAGCGGCTGCCCGGAGTCGGTCCCACAGCCGAGTGTAGGCCCGTACGGCGTCCGGCCGGTCCAGGTAGTCGGCGTCGGTGAAGGTCTCGACGTAGATCACGTCCGATGCAGCGTCGTCCCCGAAGCGCAGGATGATGAAGCTGAACGATGCCGTCTCATAGGTCTGTGCGTTGAACGGGAACACTTGAAGGGTGACGTTGGGCTGCTCGCTCACCTCTGCCAGGTGCAGGAGTTGATCGCGCATCGTCGTCGCGTCACCGACGCTTCGGCGCAGCGCCGACTCGCTGAGGATGAAGCTCAGGTCAGGCCCGTCGTCCTGCCGCAGGATCGACTGTCGCTCCATGCGGACGGCAACCTGCCGGTCGACCTCATCAGTGGACGGTCGCGGATGGGCGATCGCGTTCATGGCGCGGATGTACGGCTCGATCTGGAGGACTCCAGGGATGACCTCCGGCTGGTACCAGCGGATTTCTGACGCGTCGCCTTCGAGGTCCAGGTACTGGCGGAACCAGTCAGGCACTGCGTTCCGATAGGTGCTCCAGCGACCACGCTGCCGGCCTGCTCGTGCAAGGTCGCGTAGTGGCTCGGCTTCATCACCCCGGATTCCGTACAGATCGAGCAACAGGTTCAGGTCGGTGAGCCGGATCCCCGACTGTCCAAGCTCGACCCTGCTGATCTTGCTCGCTGCCGCGTCGATGACGGCGGCCGCCTCGTCCTGCGTCTTGCCTGCACCTTCACGGGCGCGTTTGAGGGCAAGGCCGAGGCGCCGTCGCTGGATCGTCGGGTTCACCACCGGCTGATTATGGCCCGGACAAAGCCGGATACCGCGACACGCCGCGAAGAGGTTCCCAAAATGGGAGTCCAACTTTACTGTTGTCGTACTTCTAAAATAGGAGTCCAAGTTTGGAACCTTATGGGGTCGAGGGTGCCGTACGACGACTACCTGTTGGCGGTGGCGCTGACCTTGGCCCGGCGGCACCGGCCGGTCTGGTCGTGGCAGCGGTGGCGGTGGATCTGCCGATGTGGGGCCGACCTGCCGTGCCGAGCCCGGCACCGCATCCCAATCCGCCGAGGCCACTGGCCAGGGGAGGCACAGGAGTGACCGAGGATCAGGTCGGACGAATCTTGTCCGTGCACCTTCCCGGCGTCGACGGGCTCTGCGCCGGCTGTCGCTGGTGGTGGGCGCGGCTGTCCCCGTACCCCTGCTATCAGGCGGAATGGGCGGCCCGCTGGCACGCCCGGTCGGCCATCCGGCGCTTCCTGGAAGGTCTGCCGTGACCACCCACGGTCCGGTCCTTCCGGTCTGGACCTGCGGCGGCTGCGCCGCCCCTTGGCCCTGCCGGACCCGGCGCACGGAGCTTCGTGCCGAGTTCGAGGGCGCGCCCGTGTCGTTGGCCCTCTACATGGGGTCCTACCTGGTCTGGGCGGCCGAGGACCTGACCTGGGTGCCCGCCGGGCTGCTGCACCGCCGCTTCCTGGGCTGGATCCGGTGAGTCTGATCCGGCGGGGCGATGAGCGGTTCCACTACAGCGACAACTCGCACAAGTGGATCCCGCCGGATCCGGACTACGACCAGGAGGTCTGGGACGAGATGGTCCGGCAGCACCAGCTCCAGCACCTGGAGGAGATCTCCAATCGCAGGAAGCCGGCTCGACCACTTGATACTGAGTAGCTGAGGACGACCCGCTCCGACTACTCAGCGATGCCGGCCGGGGTGCACGGCAGCGGGCCGGGCAGGCCGACGGCGAGACGCCCCATGTTGAGCGGATGCATGCCGTCGATGTCCTTGTCCGGGTCGATGGTCTGCAGCGCCGCGTCGTAGTCCAGGTGCCCCGGCACGGGGTACTGCACGAGCAGTCCGTGCACGGCCGGATCGTTGTTGAACCGGGCAATGGCCTGGTGCAGTTCGGCCTGGGTGGCGGTGGCCGGCAGGTGCGCGTGCGGGGAGTCGAACCCGAGCGCTGCGGCCTGACGCTGCTTGATGCGATGTAACCGGCGCTGGCGTCGTCGTCGCCCACGAGGATGGTGGCGAGGCTCGGGGTGATCCCGCGGTCGCGCAGGCGGGCGGCTGCGGCGGCGGTCTCGGCCAGGACGGCTTCGGCGACGGGTGCACCCGGCAGGAGCCGGGCCGTGCCCGACAGCCGAGCCGATGACGACATCTCCGGCATTGGAGCCGATCCGGTGGCTTTCGAGGTCTTCTACCGGCGGCTCGCCATCGTCGACCGACCGGGCCAGCTGCCCTGAGCGGTGGTGGGCACGCCCCAGCCCTGACCGGTCCGGTCACGTCGGACCGGTCAGGGCTGGGCGAACAGCGGGCCGTAGTTCGAGCGGAACATCTGCTCGCCGAGGCGGCGCATCACCAGATCACGCAGTGCGGGCGGGAGCCCGGTGGCCTTGTCCCGGCGGTGCGTCTGGCCGAGCACCCAGTCGGTACGCGGGCGGCGCCGCGCCTCGTAGCCACGCAGCGCGTCGGCGACGGAATCGGCGGTGGCCAACGACGAGGCGAGCACGACGGCATCCTCCAGGGCCATCGCCGCGCCCTGGGCCATGTTCGGCGAGGTGGCGTGGGCGGCGTCGCCGATCAGCAGCACCGGCCCTCGCGACCACGAGTCGAGCACGACCTCCTGGTTCGGCCCGGCGTGCAGGGTGCTGTCGTCGTAGTCGAGGGCCTTGAGCATGGTGGCGGCCGGCTCGGTGAACGTCGCGGCCACCTCGTCGCGCCAGCCGGGCCGGTCGGCCACCGGGCCGTCGTTGTAGTAGCAGTACGTCTGCTCGGCGCTGATCGGGATCGTCAGGAACTGCCTCCCGCGCCCCAACTGCACCGACCAGACCGGCTCGTCGTCGATGCGGGGAGCGACCCACCGGTACGCGTACTGGCCGAGGTCCCGGGCGGCCTGGCCGTCGAAGGCGAGCCGACGGACCGTCGAGTGCACCCCGTCCGCGCCGAGCACCAGGTCGTACCGTGCGGTGGCCCCGTCGTCGAACTCGACGGCGACCCGGTCGCCCTCCTCGACCAGTGCGACCGGCTGGCGGCCCCAGCGGATCGGGGTGTCACCGACACCGGCGAGCAGCGCCCGGTGCAGCTGCGCCCGGTGCAGCGACATGCACGGCCCGACGCCTCGCCACAGTGCGGCCACGTCGATGTCGAAGAGGCGACGCCCGCGCTGATTGGCGCTGCGCTGCCGGGTGATCTCCACGGCCACGTCGGCGACCGGCTCCCGCAGACCGAGGACGTCGAGCATCCGGGTCGCGTTGCCGGTGAGGTAGATCCCGGTGCCGGAGTCGGTCGGCCCGGACGCCCGCTCGACCACGTCGACCGTCGCGCCCCACTCGCGCAGCGCGGCCACCGTCGCCAGGCCGGCGACACCACCGCCGACGACCAGTACCCGGACACCGTCACCCTGCATGACACGTTCCTCCCCGTTGCCCCGGCCCGAACCCCCACTGAACTGCTGCTCAACGGTCCGGCCGCCGCAGCACTCTATGCGGCGGGTGAGCCACCGCACGGGAATGGGGGCTGAATTACCGAGGAATGGGCTGCGACGATGAGGGGCATGACGACCGCTGAGGCGTACGCCGAGTTCGGCAGGCGCGAGGCGCACGGGGTGTCGCCCACGTACGAGCGCCTGTCGCAGGCCGTCGCCCACGACGATGCCCTGCTCACCCTGCTCGACGGGCTCCCGCCGGCCAAGCGGCAGCCGAATCTGCTGTTCGGCGTCGTCCGCTGGCTCGGCGGGCCGGTCGACGAGCCGGCCGCGTTCCGCGACTACGTGCTGACGCACTGGTCGACCATCGAGGCGCAGGTGCGCGCGCGAGCCACCCAGACAAACGAGGCGGGCCGCTGCGCGGTCCTGTTGCCGGTGCTCGCCGCGTTGCCACAACCCCTTGCCCTGCTGGAGGTCGGTGCGTCGGCCGGGCTCTGCCTCTACCCCGACCGGTACGCGTACCGCTACGGCGATCAGGAGGTCGGCTCGGGCGAGCCGGTCCTCGACTGCGCGGCCGCCGGGTTGGCGCCGCCGGCAGACGTACCCCAGGTGGTGTGGCGCGCCGGCCTGGACCTCAACCCGCTCGACGTGACCGACCCCGACGACGTGTCCTGGTTGGACGCACTGATCTGGCCGGAGCACGCGCACCGGCGGGCCCGGCTGCGGGCCGCGGCGGCGGTCGCCGCTGCCGACCCGCCGCTGCTGGTCCGCGGTGACCTGGTGGACGACCTGCCGGCGCTGGCCGCGCGGGCGCCGACCGACGCGACGCTGGTGGTCTTCCACACGTCCGTGCTCTACCAGGTGCCGCCGCCGCGCCGGGACGCGTTCGTCCGGCTGGTCCGCGAACTGCCCGGGCACTGGGTCGCGAACGAGGGGCCCGAGGTGCTCCGATACGACGGGCTGCCCGACCCGCCAAACGACGTGCTGCACAACGTTCTCGCGCTGGACGGAAAGCCGCTGGCCTGGGCCAGGGGCCACGGCCAGGCGATGACCTGGTTCGGCTGACGCCGCCCAGCCACCCAGCCGCCCAGCCGCCCAGCCACCCGGCCGCCCAGCCACCCGGCCGGGCCCGGTCTCCCCGCTCATGCCCCACCCTCGTGTCTCCCCCCGGTGGAGACTCAAGCACCATCCGAGCCAGTGAGGAACGCCGCGACCGTCGCGGTGAACGCCTCGGCGTCGTCGAGCCATGGGTAGTGCCCGGCGCCCGGCTGAACGACCAGCTCGGCGCGGGGGATCAGCTCGGCGAACTGGGTCACCAGACCCGGCGGTGCGGCCAGGTCGACCGCGCCGGCGAGCAGCAGCACCGGGCCTCGATGTGCGGCGAGCGCCGCACGGGTGGCCGGCGGATCGAAGGCGCCTTCGGAGCTGAATATCCCCGCCAGCTCCTCGTTGCGCTGACCGGACTCTGCGGCCTGGTGGACCTGAGCGGCCGTGTCCCACCGGCCGTACAAGAACGGCGCGATCTCCTGCTTGGACTCTGGCCCGGCCCGACCCGCGAGGATGGACTCCAACGCCACCGCTGCCGCCGGAAACCACGGCTCGCCGGCCCGGGCCTCGGTGACCTCCTGGCGCTGCGCGGCGGTCACCTCCAGCCCGACCGCTCGGATGCTCGGGTTGACCAGCGCGAGTCGGCCCACCCGATCGGGGTGCCGGGTCAGGAATTGCAGAGCCAGGTTGGCGCCGGCGGAGTGGCCGAGCAGATCCAGCCGGTCGAGGCCCAGGTGCCCGCGCAGCGCCTCCACATCGTCGACCATGCGGTCGCAGCGGTACGTCGAGACGTCCGCCGGTGCCGCCGAGCGGCCCGTGCCCCGCGCATCGAGGATGACCAGCGTCCGGTGCGCGCCCAGACCGCCGAGGTCACCGAGGTACGCGGAGTCGCGCATCGGCCCGCCCGGCAGGCAGACCAGCGGGTCTCCGAAACCGACCGTCCGGCACGCGAGGACGGTCCCGTCGATCGCGTCGAAGGTGGTGATCATCGGTCAGCGGACCCGCTCGTGGCGGAGCAGGACCACGCCGTTGCCGAAGACCCGGCTCTCCACCAGCCGCAGACCGGCCGGGGTCTCGGCGTCGGGGAAGAGCCGACGGCCCCGACCGAGCAACACCGGGTGGACGTAGATCCGGTACTCGTCGATCAGGTCGTGCCGGGCGAACGTCGCGGCCAGGTCGGCCCCGCCGAGGGCCAGGTCGCCGCCCGGTTCGGCGGTGAGCTGACGGACCTGCTCGACGTCGACCTCGCGTACCACCGTCGCGTTCCAGTCGGCGTGGTCGAGCGTGCGCGAGTAGACGATCTTCGGCATGTCCCGCCAGATCCGGGCGAACTCGCGTTCCGGGCCGCTGGCGGTTGGATCCTGATCGGCGGTCGGCCAGTAGGCGGCCATCAGCTCGTGGCTGACCCGGCCGCTGAGGAACCCGCCCATCGGGGCGATCACGTCGTTGAAGTGCTGGTGCAACTCCTCGTCGACCTGGTGCCAGCCGATGTCGCCGCCCGGGCCCTCGAAGAACCCGTCCAACGACAGGCTCATCTGCACAACGATCTTCCGCATCGTTTCCCCTCCGTATGCGTCGACGGGTGTCGAACCCGATCGTCGTCGGACCGTACGACGAAAACGACCCCCGGTGACCACCCCGGAGCAGGTCGTGATCCAGACAGCGGCAGGCCGACCACGAAACGGTCCCTAGACTGCTGCGGTGAGCGGAGAGCAGCGGCGACCCCTGGCCGACCGGCCGCTCACCGAGCCGCACCCGTCCCGGCTGTCGCCGGAGCACCCCGATCGGACCCGGATCATCGCGGCGCACGCCGCCGCACTCGACGCCGGGGAGGCCGGCTATCTCGACCCGGCGAGCGGGTTGTTCGTGCTCAGCGCCGGCTTTCTGGCCCGGCGCGGTACATGCTGCGGACGCGGCTGCCGACACTGCCCGTACGTGGACGATCCACCGTCGGAATAGGCGTCAGCGGGGGCTTTCGCCCGACACCGACACCCCGTACGGTGTCCGACGGACACTTGGCGGGCGCCTTCCGCCGTCGGTCGGCGAGAGGGTGGAACGTGCGCGGGCGGATCGTGGTCGCCGGGCTGGCGGCACTGCTGATGAGCGGCTGCGCCGACGAGGCGGAGCCGGTGGCGGTGCCACCGCTGGCGCCGATCGCGGTGGAGGTGGCGGCGGCCTCCTCGGGCGGAGCCTGCCGTCTGCTGGACTTCTCGGTCATCGAGCAGGTGACGAAGGCGCGCTTCGACGTGGCGGCGTCCAGCGAACGGGACGACACGCACACCTGCGTGGTCCGGGCCGGCGGCGCGACGCTGCCGGAGCTGACGCTGAGCGTGTCCGAGACCACGATCGACAAGACCACCTTCGGTGCGGACGTGGTGCCCGACAAGGCGGCCAAGGTCACCGGCCTGGGCCAGCAGGCGTACAAGCGGACCACCGCGGCGGCGAGCGGGCGCGGGCCGGTCGCCGAGGTGGGCTGGTTGGCCACCGACGGTCGGCTGGCCACGCTGACCTGGACGGGTGCTCGCGGCAGCGAGCGGGCGGCGGCCGAGAACCTGACCGGTGGCCTGGTCGCGCTGGCCAAGAAGGTGGACACCCGGGCGCTGTGACGCCCGGGTCGACCCGTGCTCAGTTGGCGGCGACGAAGACCCGGGAGGCGACCTCGCGGGGCAGCCGCACCCGGTCACCGGAGCGGTCGATCGAAACGCCGTCGCGCTCCTGGGCCACCGTGACCGTGGCGCCCGGGTCGACACCGGCGGCGTGCAGCTGGCGCAGCACGTCACCGTCGGTCTGCACGCTCTCACAGATCCGCCGGACCACGACCGGGCCGGAGAGACCGGGGAAGGCCAGGTTGCGCTCACCCTCGCCAGCCTGGGTGGCTTCCGCCTCCGGTGAGCCCAGCTCCTCCAGACCCGGGATCGGGTTGCCGTACGGGGAGCGGGTCGGCCGGTTGAGCAGGTCGTAGACCCGCTTCTCGACGGCGTCACTCATCACGTGCTCCCAGCGGCAGGCCTCCTCGTGGGCCTCCTCGTAGGGCATTCCGATGACGTTGACCAGCAGCAGCTCGGCGAGGCGGTGCTTGCGCATCACGGACACGGCGGTGCCGCGACCCAGGGCGGTGAGGGTGAGGTGTCGGTCACCCTCGACGGTGAGCAGGCCGTCGCGCTCCATCCGGGCGACGGTCTGGCTCACGGTGGGGCCGCTCTGTCGTAGCCGCTCGGCGATGCGGGCACGCAGCGGCGGCACCCCCTCCTCTTCGAGCTCGAGGATGGTGCGCAGGTACATTTCGGTCGTGTCGACCAGGTCGTGAGACTTCATAACGTCAGCGGCCCTCCGGTGCACGATGCTACCTCGGGTGTTCGGCCAATGGCCGCCGCCGAGCCGGGTGCCGTGGACCCGAATGGTGTTGGATGGTCGCCATGTCCGGTACCCAGGAGCTGTTGGTCGAGGTCGACCGGCTCGTCGCCGAGCTCGACCAGGCCGATCCGCCCACCCTGCTCGACGTCCGCTGGCGGCTCGTCGGCCCGCCCGGCCGCGACGACTACCGTGCCGGCCACCTGCCCGGGGCGGTCTTCGTCGATCTGGACACCGCGCTCTGTGGGGCGCCGGGTGCCGGCGGTCGGCACCCACTGCCCGATCCGGCCGCGTTGCAGGCCGCGCTGCGGGCGGCCGGCGTCCGCGCCGGTCACCCCGTGGTGGTGTACGACGGCGGCGACGGGCTGGCGGCCGCGCGGGCCTGGTGGACGTTGCGCTGGGCGGGGCACCGTCCGGTGCGCCTGCTGCACGGCGGTTACCCGGCCTGGGTCGCCGCCGACCGGCCCGTCTCCACCGATGCGCCCACTCCGGCCCCCGGCGACGTCGTGGTACGCCCCGGCGACCTCCCGGTGCTCGACGCCGGGCAGGCCGCCGCCCTTGCCGCAGCGGACGACGCGGTCCTGCTGGACGTGCGGGCGGCGCCTCGCTACCGGGGTGAGGTCGAGCCGATCGACCCGGTCGCCGGGCACGTGCCGGGGGCCGCGAACCTGCCCGCCGGCGAGTACGTCGGCCCGGACGGCCGATTCCCGGCCGCCGACGTGTTGCGCGAGCGGTTCGCCGCCGCCGGGGTGACCGAGGACCGGTCCGTCGGGGCGTACTGCGGCTCCGGGGTGACCGCCGCGCAGGCGGTGCTCGCGTTGCATCTGGCCGGCCGCCCGGACGCCGCGCTCTACGTTGGATCGTGGAGCAACTGGGTGGCCGACCCGGCCCGGCCGGTCGCCTCCGGGTCGACATCTGGCCGCTGACCAGCGCGTGCGGTGGGCCGGCGCCGGTCCTCGTGCGACGATGGGCTCATGTCCGACGACACGGTGGTGGTGTGGGACGAGTCGTTGCTCGCCTACGACATGGGTGACCATCCACTCGACCCGGTCCGGGTGGAGCTGACCATCGCGCTCGCGCGCGAGCTGGGCGTCCTGGACCGGCCCGGGGTGCGCGTGGTCAAGCCGGAGCCCGCTGACGATGCTCTGCTCACCCGGGTGCACGAGCCGGCCTACCTCGCCGCGGTGCGCGCCGCGCCGCGCGACCCGCTCTTCGCGGGGTACGGGCTGGGCACCTCCGACAACCCGGTGTTCGAGGGGATGCACGAGTCCAGCGCGTTGATCGCTGGCGCGACGGTGGCCGCCGCCGAGGCGGTGTGGCGCGGCGACGCCCGGCGGGCGGTGAGCGTGGCCGGCGGCCTGCACCACGCGATGTCCGCCCGAGCCTCCGGTTTCTGTGTCTACAACGACCCGGCGGTGGCCATCGCCCGCCTGCTCGACCTGGGCGCGGAGCGGGTCGCGTACGTGGACGTCGACGTGCACCACGGTGACGGGGTGCAGGACATCTTCTGGAACGACCCCCGGGTGCTCACGGTGAGCCTGCACGAGACCCCGCTGGCGCTCTTTCCCGGGACGGGGTTCCCGGACGAGACGGGTGGGCCGGGTGCGCAGGGCACCGCGGTCAACATGCCGTTGCCGCCGGGGGTCGACGACAGCGGCTGGCAGCGGGCGTTTCACGCGATCGTGCCGTCGGTGCTGCGCGCGTTCCGGCCGCAGGTGCTGGTAAGCCAGTGCGGCGCCGACGGGCACCGACTGGATCCGCTCGCCGATCTGAACCTGACGGTGGACGGGCAGCGGGCCACCTACCTGGCGCTGCGGGCACTCGCCGACGAGTTGTGCGACGGCCGCTGGGTCGCCACCGGCGGTGGCGGGTACGCGCTCGTCGAGGTGGTGCCCCGGGCCTGGAGTCACCTGCTGGCCGTGGCCACCGGTGACCCGATCGACCCGGCCACCCTCACCCCGCCCGCCTGGCGGGATCTGGTCGCCTCGCGTCGTCTGGGCCGGGAGGTGCCGCTGCGGATGACCGACGACGCCGACCCGTCGTTCGAGTCGTGGCAGCCGACCGGCGAGCCGAACGCGGTGGACCGGGCGATCGCGGCCACCCGCAAGACGGTCTTCCCGCTGCTCGGGCTCGACCCGTACGATCCGCGGGACTGAGCCGGGCCGCTCCGGTGACGACCGTGGACCAGCCGGTTGACGTGCTGCTGAGCGACGGCAGCACGGTCCAGTTGCGACCGATCGATCCGGCCGACGCGCCGGGCATCGTGGCGATGCACAGCCGGTTTTCCGAGCGCACCCGCTACCTGCGGTACTTCTCGCCGTACCCGCGCATCCCGGAACGGGATCTGATCCGTTTCGTCACGGTGGACCACCACGACCGGGAGGCGTTCGTGGTGCTGGCCGCCGACCAGATCGTCGCGGTCGGCCGGTACGAGCGGCTCGGCCCGCAGGCTCCGGAGGCGGAGGTGGCCTTCGTGGTGGAGGACGCCTACCAGGGGCGGGGCATCGGCTCGGTGCTGATGGAGCACCTGGCCGACGCCGCCCGTCGCAACGACATCATGAGCTTCGTCGCGGAGGTGCTGCCGGCCAACGGAACGATGCTGCGGGTCTTCGCCGATTTCGGCTACCAGGTTCAGCGCGAGTACGCCGACGGCGTGGTGCACCTGAGCTTCCCGATCGCGCCCACCGAGGCCAGTCTGGAGGTGCAACGCGGCCGGGAGCACCGCACCGAGGCCCGCTCGATCGCCCGGCTGCTCGCCCCGCGCGGCATCGTCGTCTACGGTGCCAGCGCCACCGGCCAGGGCGTCGGCGCGGCGGTGCTCGGGCACCTGCGCGACGGCGGGTTCACCGGTGCGGTGGTGCCGGTGCATCCGAACGCGGCGACCGTGGCGGGCCTTCCCGCGTACCCGTCGGCGGTCGACGCCGGGGTGCCGGTGGACCTGGCGGTGGTGGCGGTCCCGCCGGAGGCGGCGACCGCGGTGGTCGCCGACGCGGCCGCCGCGGGGGTGCACGGTCTGGTGGTCATCTCGGCCGGCTTCGCCGAGGCCGGCGCCGACGGCGCGGCCACGCAGCGGGCGCTGGTCCGCGCGGCGCACGCCGCCGGGATGCGGGTCGTCGGCCCGAACTGTCTGGGCGTGGCCAACACCGACCCGACGGTACGCCTCAACGCCACCCTCGCCCCGGCGCTGCCGCCGGCCGGCCGGGTCGGCATCTTCAGTCAGTCCGGCGCGTTCGGGGTGGCGCTGCTCGCCGAGGCAGACCGGCGTGGCCTCGGGCTGTCCAGCTTCGTCTCGGCCGGCAACCGGGCCGACGTCTCCGGCAACGACCTCCTCCAGTACTGGCAGGACGATCCCGGCACCGACGTGATCATGCTTTACCTGGAGACCTTCGGAAATCCGCGCAAGTTCGCCCGGCTGGCCCGGCGGATCGGTCGCGCCAAACCGGTCGTCGCGCTCGCCTCGCCGGCCCGCCCGCCCGGGGTCGGTGACACCGCTGGGCCGGACGACGTGGCGGTGGCCGCGCTCTTCGCCCAGTCCGGGGTGATCCGGGTGGACACCGTGCCGGAGCTGCTCGACGTGGGTGTGCTGTTGGCCAACCAGCCGTTGCCGGTCGGCGGTCGGGTCGGTGTGGTCGGCAACTCCTCGGCCCTGACCGGGCTCGCGGCGACCGCCTGCGTCGGGCACGGCCTCACCGTGGCCGACGGTTATCCCCGGGACGTCGGGCCGAGCGCCGGTGCCGCCGAGTTCGCCGCCGCTCTGGCCGAGACCGCCGGCGACGAACGGGTGGACGCCCTGGTGGTGGTCTTCGCCCCGCCGCTACCCGGCCAGTCGACCGAGGTGGACGCCGACGTGACCGCCGCGCTGCCGGCCGCCCTCGCGCTGGGTAAGCCGACCGTGGCGACGTTCCTGGTGGGGCGGCTGCCGCCGGGGGTGCCGGCGTACGGCGGCGTGGAGGAGGCGGTCCGCGCGCTCGCCCGAGCGCACCGGTACGCCGAGTGGTTACGCCGTCCGCCCGGGGTGGCACCGGAGTTGCCCGGCCTCGATCGAGCCGCCGCGCAGGCCGCGCTCCGGGCCGACGCCACCGACCCGGGCGCGCTGCTGGCCGCGTACGGCATCGACGTGGTGGCCTCGGTGCCCGTCGACTCGGCCGATGCGGCGGCCGACGCCGCGGCGCGGTTGGGCTTCCCGGTGGCGCTCAAGGCGGCAGCCCTCGGGCTGCGACACCGGCTCGACCTCGGCGCGGTGCGGCTCGATCTACCGGACGAGCCGACCCTTCGACGCGCGTACGCCGAACTGGCGGCGACCTTCGGCGCGGACGTGCTGGTCCAGCCGATGGTCCCGCCCGGCGTGGCCTGCGTGGTGGAGGTGGTGGAGGATCCGGCGTTCGGGCCGGTGGTCGGCTTCGGGCTGGGTGGGGTCGCCACCGAGCTGCTCGGCGATCGGGCCTGGCGGGCGGTGCCGCTGACCGACCGGGACGCGGCCGAGCTGGTCGACGAGCCCCGGGCGGCGCCGCTGCTGCGCGGGCACCGGGGTGCCGCGCCGGTCGACCGGGCGGCCCTGGCCGACCTGCTGCTGCGGGTAGGTCAGCTCGCCGACGAACAGCCCCGGGTGCGTTCGCTGAGCCTCAACCCGGTGCTCGCCCGCCCGGACGGCATCTCGGTGCTGCACGCCCAGGTAGGGGTGGGTGGCGCGGCAGCCCGCCCGGACACCGGCCCCCGCCGCCTGTGAGCGTGCCCGGTCAGGCGCGGCTGGAGATCTGCTGGACGCCCCAGGTGTTGCCGTCCGGGTCGGCGAAGAAGACGAAGCCGACGTTGTCCAGCGGATCCGGCACCGGCCGGGGATTCTGACCCACCACCTGGATCTCGCTGACCTCCACACCCCGTTCGACCAGCTCCTCGCGAGCCTGCTTCAGGTCGGGCACCACCAGTTGCAGCCCCTTGAGTGAGCCCGGTGGCATCTCCGGGACGACGCCCTTGCCGATCACGATCGAGCAGCCGGAGCCGGGCGGGGTCAGCTGGACGATGCGCGCCTGGTCGCTGATCACCGTGTCGTGGTCCACCGCGAAGCCGAGCTGGTCGGCGTAGAACTTCTTCGCCCGGTCCACATCGGAGACCGGTACGATCACCACTTCCAGCGTCCAGTTCATGGTTGCTCTCCTCGTGTCGTCGTTGTCAGGTGCAGCAGGTCGGCGAGCCGCAGGTAGCTCTGCCCGACACCCCGGGCCATCGGGTAACGCAGCACGGTGTCCCGCCCCTCGCGGGTGGCGTAGCGCAGTGTCGTGGTGACCGTCGTCCGGCCGGCCAACTCGGTGAACTGGTGGCTGACCAGCGTCTCGCCGGGGTAGGACTGGTCCTCGAAGAGTTCGGTGCACACCAGTTGGTGCGCTGGCTCGATCTGTCGGTAGATCCCAGCCTGGACCATCCGGGCACCGTCGGGCCCCAGCGACACGAACCGCCACCGCCCGCCGATCCGCAGGTCGATGTCGCACTCCGCCAACCGCCAACCGCGTGCGCCGTACCATCGGACCAGCAGCTCGGGTTGCGTGAAGGCGGCGAACACCAGGTGAGCCGGGGCGTCGAACAGCCGACTCAACACGATTTCCCGGTCGCTCGGGGCGTGCACGACGAGCGCGTCCTCGACGCCGGTCACCGGCTCGACCCGTCCGGTCGGGCGCGCCGGGGCTCGGCGGCCCGCTCCCCGGCGGCGTCGGCCTGCTCCTCGGCCTGGACTTCACCGAGCAGGGCGTCGAGGCGCTGGTAGCTCTCCGCCCAGTAGTCGCGGTAGTTGGCGAGCCAGGCAGTCGCCTCGCGTAGCGGTCGGGCCTCCAGCCGGCACGGCCGGCGCTGGGCGTCCCGTCCTCGGCTGACCAGGCCGGCGCGTTCCAGCACCTTGAGGTGCTTGGAGACGGCGGGCTGGCTCATCTCGAAGGGCTCCGCCAACTCCGTCACGGTGGCCTCGCCCTGCGCGAGCCGGGCGAGGATGGCCCGCCGGGTCGGGTCGGCCAGCGCCGCGAACGTCGCGTCCAACAAATCCCCACCCAACGCTCATAACCTCCTGGTTAAATAACCCCCTGGTTCTATCGCAGATCCAGGTCAGCGTCAAGCACCTCGACAGCACGGAAGGCCCCGGCGAACCGCCAGGGCCTTCCGTGGGAACCGGGTGCGTCAGCAGGCGTACGCCTCCAGACGCTGGGCCCGCTCCGGGGCGCGCAGCTTCAGCAGCGTCACCTTCTCGATCTGCCGGATCCGCTCCCGGGACAGGCCGAACTCCCGACCGACCTCGTCCAGGGTGCGCTGCCGACCGTCGTCCAGGCCGAACCGGAGCCGGATGACCGCCTGCTCCCGCTGGGACAGGGTGGCCAGCACGATGCTGACCTCGTTGCGCAGCTCGCCCTGGGCGGCGGCGTCGCCCGGCTCGGTGCGCGGGTCCACCGAGGCGACGAAGTCGCCGAGCGCGCTCTCACCGTCGTCGCCGACGGCTTGGTCCAGGCTGACCGGCTCCCGGTCGTACGAGATCAGCTCGATGACCTGGATCTCGGGGACCTCCAGTGCGCGGGCGACCTCGCTGACCGTCGGTTCGCGGCCCAGCGTCACCGCCAACTCACGGCGGGCCCGGACCATCCGGTTGACCTGCTCGACCATGTGCACCGGGATGCGGATGGTGCGGGCCTGGTCGGCCATCGCGCGGGTGATGGCCTGTCGAATCCACCAGGTGGCGTACGTGGAGAACTTGTAGCCCTTGGCGTAGTCGAACTTCTCCACCGCCCGGATCAGACCGAGGTTGCCCTCCTGGATCAGGTCGAGAAACGCCATGCCACGGCCGGTGTAGCGCTTGGCGATGCTGACCACCAGCCGCAGGTTCGCCTCCAACAGGTGGTCCTTGGCTGCCCGACCCTCCGCGACGATCAGCTCCAGGTCGGCTCGCAGCTCCGCGGAAACCGGGGTGCAGGTGGCCAGCTTCTCGGCGGCGAACAGGCCGGCCTCGATGCGCCGTGCCAAGTCGACCTCCTGCGCGGCGGTCAGCAGCTTCGTCCGGCCGATCCCGTTGAGGTAGGCCCGGACCAGGTCGGTGGAGATGCCACGCTCGTCGGTGGCGTCCAGGTCGACCAGCGCCTCGCTGGCCCCATCGGTGTCGGTCGTGGTGGCCGGGCGCGTCCGGTGTTCCGTCATCTGCAGGACCATCTCTGTCTCTCCCCGTTTCCACGTCTGTGCCGTGTCTCCGGCCCAGTGGTGCCGGTGTGACAACAGCTTGGCGGGCGGGGCGTAAAACGGGAGTGAGGCGATCGGGCACCCGACAGGAATTGGGTCGGTTCGCTGGCGCGGTGTGTCATCCCGTTGGACGGTTGCCCGTCCCGGCTACGTTGCGAACGGCCGGCCATCGCTGGTCGGTCGAGAACGACAGATGGAGGACGGTGTGGTCTTCAAGCGGCTGATGAAGGCGATGGGGGTCGGCGGCCCGTCGGTGGAGACGGTGTTGGCCAACCCGAACTGCCGCCCCGGCGGCCAGCTGGAGGGCCGCATCCAGGTGGTGGGGGGCGATCACCAGGTCGACATCGACCACGTCACCCTCGGCCTGGTCACCAGGGTCGAGGTCGAGAGTGGCGACAACGACCACGACACCACCCAGGAGTTCCACCGCCAGCAGGTCACCGGCGCGTTCCGGCTGGAGCCGGGGCAGCGCTACGACCTCCCGTTCCGCTTCGACGTGCCGTGGGAGACACCGGTCACCGTGCTGTACGGGCAGCACCTGCACGGGATGACGATGGGCCTGCGTACCGAGTTGGAGGTCGCCCGCGCGGTCGACAAGGGTGACCTGGACGCCGTGGCGGTGCATCCGCTGCCGGCGCAGGAGCGACTGCTGGACGGGTTGCTGCGGCTGGGTTTCCGGTTCGCACGCGCCGATGTGGAGCGTGGCCACATCTACGGCGTGCATCAGACGTTGCCGTTCTACCAGGAGATCGAGTTCAGCCCGGCGCCGCAGTACGCCCGCTCGATCAACCAGTTGGAGGTCACCTTCGTCGCCGACGCGCAGCAGATGCAGGTGGTGCTGGAGGTCGACAAGCGTGGCGGCGTCTTCACCGAGGGCCGGGACGCCTTCGGCCGGTTCACGGTCGACCACGCCACCGCCGACCGCACCGACTGGACCGCCGAACTCGACAACTGGCTCCGCCAGTCCCTAACCCGCCGAGGCCTCTTCTCCTAACACCCCACCCCACCCCACCACCCCGCCCCCCGCACCTCCCCGGTGATCAAGAGGTTTGCGTCACGTCGACCCCGAATCTTGACGCAAAGCTCTTGATCACCGGGGGCAAGGGGGGCGGGGCAACGGGAGCAACAGGGGTGGGGTGTTAGAGGTCTAGGAGGAGGGTTTGGGGGCCTATGTTGGTGCTTTCCACCAGCATGTGGGTGCGGAAGCGGCCGGTCTCCACCTTGGCTCCTCGTTCACGCAGGGCGTCGACCACCGCTGTCACCAGTGGTTCGGCGACCTCGGCGGGGGCGGCGGCGGTCCAGCTCGGGCGCCGGCCCTTGCGGACGTCGCCGTAGAGGGTGAACTGGCTGACCACCAGGATCGGTGCACCGGTGTCGGCGGCGGAGCGCTCACCGTCCAGGATGCGCAGCTCGTGCACCTTGCGGGCCATCGTCTGAGCGGTCTGCGCGGTGTCGGTATGGGTCACCCCGAGCAGCACCAGCAGGCCGTCCTCGATCGCGCCGACCACCTCGCCGTCGACCGTCACGCTGGCCCGCCCGACGGTCTGCACCACCGCACGCATCAGGCGGTCACCGGCTCGATGAAACCGCGCTCCACCAGGTGCGCCACGATCGGGCCGGCGGCCTCGGCCATCTCGTCGGGCTCGACGTCGTGCGCCGCGGCGAGCAGGGCCAGCTGATCACGCAGCTCCAGTCGGCCGTCGGCGCCGCCGACCAACGCCAGCACCAGCGGGTCGATCTCCTCGGTCCAACGCAGGCCGTTCGGCATCGCGAGGACCTGCCGGTCCACCCCCCAGCCCTCGTCGCCCATGGTGGCCTCCTGCCGCAGCTGGAGACCCTCGGCGGCCCGGTAGCGCTCGGCGAGCAACGCCTCGGTGTCGCGTACCCGAAGAAAGTCCTGGCGGTCGAACCAGGCGGCGATCTGGTCACCCAGCGGTGGCTGCACCCGCTGGCGCAGGTCCTCCACCCGGATCACCGGGTCGGCGTGCCCACTGCGGCGCAGGGACACGATGCCGAAGCCGATCCCCTCCACCTTGTGCGCGTCGAACCAGTCCAGCCAGGCGGCCATCCGCTGCGGGTCGGCGGTCTCGCCGACGTCGGTGAGCCACAGGTCGACGTACGCCATCGGGTCGGCCACCTCGCGCTGGATCACCCAGGCGTCCAGGCCGGTCCCGGCGAACCAGCCGGACACCCGCTGGTCCCACTCCTCGCCGGCGATGTGCACCCAGTTCGCCAGGTACTGCATGGTGCCGCCCTCGGTGAGCAGGCCCGGTGCGGCGGCGGCCAGTTCGGCGCCGATCGCGTCACCGATCCGGCCGGAGTCGCGGTAGACGTGGGTGGTGGTGCCGGGCCCGACCACGAACGGTGGATTGCTCACCACCAGGTCGAAGCGTCGACCGGCCACCGGCGCGACCAAGTCGCCGCGCAACAGCTCCCAGTCCTGACCGTTGAGCGCGGCGGTGGTCGCGGCGAAGCGCAGCGCCCGCTCGGAGAGGTCGGTGGCGGTCACCGACCTGGCGTGGGTGGCCAGATGCAGGGCCTGGACGCCAGAGCCGGTGCCCAGGTCCAGTGCGGTGTCGACCGGCCGGCGCATGGTCGCGCCGATCAGGGTGTGGGTCGCCCCGCCGATGCCCAGGACGTGTTCGGCGTGCAACGGGCGACCCGGCCGGGCGCTGGTCGGCACGTCGGCGAGCACCCACCAGTCGTCGCCGTACGGCTCCAGGTCGACGCCGGCACGCAGCCCGTCGCCGTGCCGCTCGACCAGCCCGCCGGCCAGCGCGTCCGCCAGGCTCAGCGGGGTCAGCGCGGCGGCCACCGCCGCCTCCGGCTCGGTCTGGTCGCAGATGAAGATCCGGATCAGGGTGCCGAGCGGATCGCCGTCCTCGGTGGCGCGCAGCGCGGCTCGGTAGTCGTTGCGGGCGACCGCGGCGGTCGCCTGGGCGCCCAGCCGCTCGGCGATGCCGTGGCTGGTGAAACCGGTCCGGGTCAGCGCGGTGCGCAGCGCGTCGACGCCGGCGGGGGAGAGCAGCATGTCGTGTTCGTCCACCCCGACATCCTGCCTCCCGTCGCGTCCCGGGTCAGCGTCACCCGGCAGATCCGTGCCGCCAGCGGTGCCAACCGAGAATGATCGACGTGGCAGCTAGCTGCTGCGCATCCATCGTCGCACCTGAACAATCGGGTCGTAGGGCGGATCAGCCGTCCGAGTTGCAGATCGTCAAGGTGCCGAGCCGCTCGGTGTAATGGTCCGCCAACGCGTCGAATCGCACCAGGGCCTCGCCCGCCATGACCGCATCCCACGCCGAACGCAGCCGTGCCACGGTCTGCGCCACCGTGTCGAATGTCCGCTCCGGATCCGCGCCAGCCCGCTCGGCCAGCCGCCGAAAGTGATCACCAGTGACAGCGCTCGGTACCGTCTCCCCATCCAGGCTGAGCGCCAGCGGCGCCCAACGGTAGGGGGAGTAGACCGATAAAGAGTGGAAGTCGTAAACCGGAGCGAGGTGCGGAGTCCGTCCGTCCGCGTACCTGATCGCCCAGTTCTTCAGATGCCCATCCGTATTGCCCACGATCAGCAGGGCGGCGAGACGAGCGATGAAGTCGTGGTAGCCCTCGTCCCCGGTCAGTTGCCGGATCGCGGCGGCGAGACTGTCGTACGAGGCACCCGACTCGCTGTACTTGAACATGGGTTCGACGTCCGCGATCTGGGCGAAGTCCTCCACGTGGATGCGTTCGCCAGGGGCGCGGTCGAACCGTTGGATGACGTAGACGAGATCGGTCGGGCGGACCAGGCCGTCGGGCAGACCCTTGATCTCATCCGCCCGCAGGAGATGCACCGCCGGCACCGGGAATCCGGCTGCAGCCAACCAACTCATTGTCAGGTATTCGTTGGCGGGCAGGTCACGCAGACCCTGGTCGGGCAGCTTCACGATCCACCAACCGCCCTGTCCGCTCACTGGTACGGCGAGCCGGTCCGCTGAGATCGAATATTTGAGCTGCACACCGGCCAACGAGTGGCGCAGCGGATGGTCGAGCTGACCCGTCTCCGGAGGAAAGTCGTCCTCTGGCTCGCTGTCGGCGTGCACGGTGACGGCACCCGGCAGGTTGCTGCCCACTCTGAGTAGCAGGGTGAAGTCCCCCACTCTGCCGCCCCCGAGCTCACGAACGATCTGGCGACGCAGAGCGCCCTCGGGCAACAGGTTGGCGAACCACGGGGGCAGGCCGACCCGGGTGCGTCGGACCGACCGGGGATCGTCCTCGAAGATCTGGCCGAGAACCCGGTGGTCGGGCGAGGAGAGGTCATCGTCGTAGATGAATTCGGACCCGCCCTGGTGAAACTGAAGTTCGCCGACCCGTCGGCCGTGTAGCCGCACCTCGGCTGTCGTTCCGGTCATGTCACGCGGCCGTCCGCACTATGTCCGTGAGTGATCGTCCGTCCCGTGCCCCCCACTCGGCCATCCGATTGACGTGGCCGGTGATGGTCCGGGAGCACTCCTGAGCCCGCAGCTCCAGGAAGCCGGCCCAGTCGTCGCGCAGTGCCAGACGCCGGGCGTCATCGGTGATCAGATGGCTGGCTGCGACGGCTGCGGAGGCGTCCACGAGGGCTGAGCGGGTGACGCGTTCCCCGGGAGGAAGCACGAAACGGTTGGCGATCGTACCCAGGGCGGAGCCGCTGCTGTCGGGCAGCAGCGGCCGTAACGGACTGCCCTGTTCCAGTAGCCGGGAGACGTCGATGATCTCGCCGCTGTTGAGATCGCGTGGCTCGGCCGCGAGCAGTCCCAGAGTGTTGAGTTTGGTCATCGCATGGTTGAAGTGGACCTTGTCCAACTCCGCCGAGAAGTCGGGGAAGGATTGCACCTGCCGCAACACGTTTGACGCGGCCGTCAGCGCGTCGGGTGCGTCAACCGAGTCCACCTGATTACGGACGTCGGCAACGCTAATCCCACGGGCTCGTGTGCCCGCGACAGCACTGCGCCAGACCCAGCGTCGCAGTAAGGTCGCTGGTCGGCCGGCCGGTGTTCCGTGCAACCGAATGAACCGGACCAGGATCGGCAGTACGTGTGAGTAGGGCAAGAGTCTAATGTGCGGGATGCCGCACTCGCCGCGTAGGAATTCGACAGCCTCCCGCAGTCGTGCGGCCACCTCCCGCAGCGTCTCCGCCGGGTCGTCCTGAGGGCCGAACTCCTGCCGGAAATCCTCTCGGAAGATGTCGCCGCCCCGATACGCAAGAACGCAGCGCAAGGCCAGCCGGTCGTCGAGCGTTCCGAACCCGAGCGTGGCCGGAACCTGGCCGAGGCCATGCAAGCTGCTCAGCTCCTCGCTGACGGCACCAGTGTGCAACGCCTGAAAGACTTCGGACTTGGTGAGCCGCTTCCCCGTGGTGTTCATCCGGGTGAAGATTTCGAGCAGGGCCTCTTCATCCGCCGAGTGAACGATGTATGTCGGAATCTGGTACTCACGTATCGCCTTTGCTGCCTGATCAGCGAGGGCGAGTTGATCCTCGGAAAGCCAGTCGGAGTTGTCCCGCATCCATCGGAGCAGGACCGCAGTGTCCAGCAGGGAGCTGACCGGCACCCAGGAACGCGGCGGCCGCTGACGGTTACCGATGGTGTGAAACTCGCCCGCGTCTAGGTCGAGATGGACCCGGAACCGCGGGTCGACCGAGCGGTCCGCCCGGGTCAGAGCACCAACGAGAGAGACGATGCGTTGCTGGCCATCGACGACCCAAAGGGCTGCCGCCGTCTCGGGCGCCACAACTTCCAGCGGACCGACCTGGAGGCGTTGCGCCGGCGCCGGACGCCGCCACAGCAGCAGGTTTCCGATCGGGAAGCCGCGTAGCAGACTGTCGAAAAGGCGGACGATGTCCGCCGCTTCCCACTTGAAGGATCGCTGGAATGGCGGGATCCGCACCAGTCCGGCGGTGACGTCACGCACCAGATCCTCCGGCGTGCGGTACTCGACGCGGGGCCTCTCCAGGCTAGGCACGGCCACCTCCTTCCAAGGACTCACCGACAGTATCGGCAACATGTCTCCAGCCCCAGCTACCCCGGCCGACGAAACCCGCCGACTCAGGGCTGTTGTTCACCCCCATTCGAGCGAACGGGCAGGATGGTCGGCATGACGCTTGTGCTGCCCATCGACCCCGAAGCCAACCGGCTGCTGGAGCGCAGCCCGCTGGCCCTGCTGGTCGGCATGGTCCTTGATCAACAAGTCTCGATGGAGAAGGCGTTCTCCTCGCCGTACGTGCTCACCCAGCGGCTCGGCCACGAACTGGACGCGGCGGAGCTGGCCGGGTACGACCCGGAGGCCCTTGTCGCGCTCTTCGCCCAGCCGCCCGCGTTGCACCGGTTTCCGAAGGCCATGGCGGCCCGGGTGCAGGAGGTCTGTCAGGTGCTGGTGGAGCGGTACGACGGCGACGCGGCGCTGCTCTGGGCCGAGGTCGCCGACGGCCCGGAGCTGCTGCGTCGGGTCTCCGCGCTGCCCGGCTTCGGCAAGCAGAAGGCACAGATCTTCGTGGCCCTGCTCGGCAAGCGGTTCGGGGTGACCCCGCAGGACTGGCGGGAGGCGGCCGGCGGGTACGGCGATCCGGGCGCGTACCGGTCGGTGGCCGACGTCACCGACGCCGATTCGCTGCGCCGGGTGCGCGAGTTCAAGCAGCAGATGAAGGCGGCGGCGAAGGCGAAGAACGCCGCCGGCTGACCCGGGGGCCGTTCAGGCGGCGGTGGGGTGTGCCAGCGAGGCCAGCGCGCGCCGGACGTCGGCCAGCGAGACGGTGGCCGAGTCGTCGAGGTCGGCCAGGCCCGCCTCGATCCACTGGCGCATCAGCGTGGTGACCCCGATGCCCCGGGCGTCGGCGGCGGCGCGGACCCGCTCGTAGGTGTCCAGTGGCAGCCGGACCGAGCGGCTCACCATCGGCACGTCGGTGTCGGGGGTGGGCAGGTCCGCCGCCGGGCTCTCGTCGATCAGCTCGGCGATCCGGTCGCCGCCGCCGTGGAACTGCTTGGTCGCGTCGTTACGGTGCATCGTCACGGCCCCCTTATCGGCGATCTCTCCGCACGGCCTCGTCGTAGCGCTTGGACTCGACGTCGCTCAGCTCGCGGGCGGAGAGGATGTCCCAGTCGTTGTCGGTGCCATCGGCCTCGGCGAGCAGCACCGCCAGCCGGCGGCCCCGACGGGCGGCGGCGTAGACCACCATCACGTCGTCACCCAGATGGCGGATGACCCGGCGGGCGCTGTGCAGCGCCTCCCAGACTTCCCCGGGCGTGACGTCGTAGACCCTCAGGTTGGCCAACGCCTCGTCGGTGAAGCTGAACCTGCTGCCCACGTATCGGAGCGTACCACGGACGTAACACGCACCGGGATGAGTCGAAGTTCGCTGATCACGGACCTGCGGTGACAGGATGAGGCGTAACCCCTCGAGGAGGTCCATGGTGAAGCGTCAGGCGTACCAGCCGATCCTGATCACCGACGCCTCGCGCAGCCAGGACGATCAGCTCAACAGTCGCCAACGCCGCTACGTCCTGATGATGGGCATCCGGGTGCTGTGCATCATCGTCGGCGCGATCCTGGTCGGTGCGAACGCCCCCCTGCTCTGGCTGTGGCTGCCACTGTGCGGCCTCGGCATGGTGCTCATTCCCTGGCTGGCCGTGCTGCTGGCCAACGATCGGCCGCCGAAGGAGGAGCACCGGCTGGCCAACCGGTTCCACCCCCGTCAGCAGGACACCCCGCCGATGAGCCTCACCGCCGAGGAACGCCCGCACAAGGTCATCGACGTCGAACCCTGACCCGCGCGCGGACCAGGGTTCGACGCCTACGGCTGCCGACCGCTACGGCTGTGGCCGTGCGCCGGCCGTCGAAACGGCCAGCGCGCCCAGGTCGGTGGCGCGGCTCAGCGCCCCGGTCGGGGTGGCGCCGGCGAGCCAGGCGGTGAGCAGACCCGCCGCGAAGGCGTCGCCCGCCCCCGTGACGTCCACCACCGCCACCCGGCGGGCCGGAGCCACCCACACCGCCGGTGTCCGGTCGACCCAGACCGCGCCGGCCGCGCCGCGCTTGACCACGACCCGCCGGGCCGTCGCCGACAACGCCCGCCCCTGCGCCGCCGGGTCCAGCCCACCGGCCAGCACCGTGGCCTCGTCCGCGTTGACCAGGAGCAGGTCGATGTCGCGTACCCAACTCAGGAACGCCGCCGCGCCGACCCGCCGCAGCGGCGCCGCGGAAGCCGCGTCGACGCTGGTGGTGAGCCCGCGCTCGCGGGCGGCGGCCAACGCCCGCAGCCCCGCGCCGCGTGAGGCGGCGTCCAGCAGGGTGTACGCGGACAGGTGCAGGTGCCCAGCGTCGGGCACCGCCGCGAGGGCCTGGTCGACGTGCGCGGCGCTCAACCGCAGGTTCGCGCCCCGCTGGCTGACCATGGTGCGTTCGTCGTCGGCGGCCAACACGATGACCGTGCCGGTCGGGACGCCCTCGATCCGGTCGATCGCGCAGTCGACGCCGGCCTGGTCCAGCTCTGCCACCCGGTCCCGCCCGGCGTCGTCGGTGCCGACGGCGCCGACGAGCGTGACGTCCACCCGTTGCGCGGCGACCCAGGCGGCGGTGTTGGCCGCCTGGCCGCCGCCACCGAGACTGATCTCGGCCCCGGTGTCCGAGCCGGCCGCGAGCGGCCCGGACAGCACGGCGACCACATCGGTGATCACGTCCCCGACGACGACCACCCGGGTCGGTCGGGTCATGCCGGGACGGTGGCGCTGCGGGCCGCCGCGGCGACCGCGATCCGCGCGGCCAGGTCGGCGTTGCGCAGGATGATCCGGACGTTCACCGCCAGGCTCGCGCCATCGGTGGCCGAGTGGAAGTGCGCGAGTAGGTACGGGGTGACGGCCTTGCCGGTGATCCCGTCCCGCTCCAGCAGGGCCAGACCGTCGGCGAGGGTCCGGTCGTGCAGCTCCGGGTCGAGCTGCTCGTCGACCGGCAGCGGGTTGGCGATGAGCAGGCCGCCGGTGTGCACGGCCTGCTCGTCCCGGGCGGCGAGCACGGCGGCGACCTGCTCCGGCGAGTCCACCGACCAGTCCAGGTCGAAGCCGGCGTCGGTGCGGTAGAAGCCGGGGAATCGGCGGGTGCGGTAACCGACCACGGCGACCCCGAGCGTCTCCAGGCGCTCCAGCGTCGCACCCACGTCGAGGATCGACTTGACCCCGGCGCAGACCACCGCGATCGGGGTCTGCGCCAGGGTGACCAGATCCGCCGACTCGTCGAAGGTGTGCGCGGCCTCCCGGTGCACCCCACCCAGCCCGCCGGTGGCGAACACCCCGATGCCGGCGGCGGCGGCCACCGCGCTGGTCGCAGCCACCGTGGTCGCGCCGTCCGCGCCGGTCGCGGCCGCCACCGCGAGGTCGCGGACGGAGAGCTTGGTCACGCCGTCGACGGTGGCCAGCCGGGTCAGCTGCGCGTCGTCGAGGCCGACCACCAACTGGCCGGCGATCATGCCGATCGTCGCCGGAACGGCCCCGGCGTCCCGAACCGCCCGCTCGATCTCCCGGGCCACCCGCAGGTTCTCCGGCCGGGGCAGACCGTGCGAGACGATGGTGCTCTCCAGGGCGACGACGGGCCGGCCGTCGCGCTGGGCTTCGGCGACCTCGGTGCCGTAGCTGATGCGAAAGTCAGTCACACGGGCACCGTACGGGGTCGGGCCCCGGCCGGGCTCAAGTGGACCCGGCCGTGATGACCTGCCAAACTTGACGGTTGGAGGTGCAGACGTGAGCACAGAGGTTCTCGAGCGTCCGGAGCTGAAGGACGCCGACACCGGTCCCGAGATGTTCCACTACGTCCGCAAGGAGAAGATCGCCGAGAGCGCCGTCATGGGCACTTTCGTCGTCGCCCTCTGCGGCGAGACATTCCCGGTCACCAAGGCGGCCAAGCCGGGTTCGCCGGTCTGCCCCAAGTGCAAGGAGATCTACGACTCGTACCGCGAGTGAACCTCGGCCGGCGCTCCGGCCGGCGACGTAGCCTGCGGCGGTGACCACCTCCACCGCCCTGCTCCTCGCCGACCTGACCGGGGTCGCGGTGTTCGCCGCCTCCGGTGCTTCGGCGGCGGTGGCCAAGCGGCTGGACCTGTTCGGCGTCGCGTTCGTCGGCTTCGTGGCCGCCCTCGGCGGGGGGATCTTCCGGGACCTGGTCATCGACGAGGTGCCGCCGCTGGCCTTCGCCGACTGGCGGTACGTCGCCACCGCCGCGATCACCGCGCTCGCCGTCTTCTGGCTGCACCCGCAACTGGCCCGACTACGGACGACCGTGCTGGTCCTGGACGCGGCCGGCCTGGCGCTGTTCACCGTCACCGGCACGCTCAAGGCGCTCGACGCCCGGGTGCCGGCGGTCGGCGCCTGCCTCATCGGCATGCTCACCGCGATCGGCGGCGGGCTCGGCCGGGACCTGCTCACCGCCGAGATCCCGGTCGTGCTGCGCCGGGAGATCTACGCCCTGGCCGCGCTGGCCGGCTCGATCCTGGTGGTGCTGCTGTACGTCACCGGGCAGACCGGCCCCGCGCCGCTGACCGCCGCCGCCGTCCTGGTCTTCGGGCTGCGCCTGATCGCGCTGCGTCGACGCTGGTCCGCGCCGGTGGCCACGCTGCGCCCGCCACGCACCGGTTCGGCGGATCCGCGCACCGACCGGGAGTGGTGAGACGTGCGACAGATGTGACCAGCGTGGCGTCGCCTGGGCCCCACGGCCCGCGCTGGTTATGCTGAGTCGGCCTTCGCGGCAGCTTCTGCGCGGAGGCGTTTTCATGGGCGGCGGATACTCGTGGCCCTCGCCCGGGGTCCGCCATCGTGCGGTCGGAGAGGAGCTTCGCGTGGCAGCCCGGACGCCGGTGCTCGAGACGTTCCCGGCACTACGTGCCTGGCAGCGCAAGGCCCTGGTGGAGTACCTGCGCCGACGTACCGAGGACTTCACCGCGGTCGCCACCCCGGGCGCCGGCAAGACCACCTTCGCCCTGCGGATCGCGGCGGAACTGCTCGCCGACGGCACCGTCGAGGCGGTCACCGTGGTCGCGCCGACCGAGCACCTGAAAAACCAGTGGGCCGACGCCGCGGCCCGGGTGGGCATCCAGCTCGACGCCGCGTTCCGCAACGCCGACCTGCACTCGGCGGCCGACTTCCACGGGGCGGTCGTCACCTACGCGCAGGTGGGGATGGCCCCGCAGGTGCACCGGCGGCGCACCATGACCCGACGCACCCTGGTCATCCTCGACGAGATCCACCACGCCGGCGACTCCCGGTCCTGGGGCGATGGGGTGAAGGCGGCCTTCGAGCCCGCCGTACGCCGGCTGATGCTCACCGGCACGCCGTTCCGCTCCGACGACAACCCGATCCCGTTCGTCAGCTACGAGCGGGGCGGGGACGGGCTGCTGCGCTCCCGCGCCGACTCGGTGTACGGCTACTCCGACGCGCTGCGCGACGGGGTCGTGCGGCCGGTGCTCTTTTTGGCGTACTCCGGGGAGACCCGCTGGCGCACCAACGCGGGGGATGAGCTGGCCGCCCGACTGGGCGAGCCGATGACCCAGGACCTGGTGGCGCAGGCGTGGCGTACCGCCTTGGACCCGGCCGGCGACTGGATGCCACAGGTGCTGCGCGCCGCCGACGCCCGACTCACCGTGCTGCGCGACGCGGGCATGGCCGACGCCGGTGGTCTGATCATCGCCACCGACCAGCAGACCGCCCGCTCGTACGCCAAGCTGATCGAGCAGGTGACCGGCGAGAAGGCCGCCGTGGTGCTCTCCGACGACCAGGGCGCGTCCGCCCGGATCGCGACGTTCGCGGCGTCCGACCAGCGCTGGCTGGTCGCGGTGCGAATGGTGTCCGAGGGGGTCGACATCCCGCGCCTGGCGGTCGGGGTCTACGCCACCAGTGCCAGCACGCCGCTCTACTTCGCCCAGGCGATCGGCCGGTTCGTGCGGGCCCGCCGGCCCGGCGAGACGGCGTCGGTCTTCCTGCCCAGCGTCCCGCACCTGCTCGGGCTGGCCAGCGAGATGGAGACCGAGCGCGACCACGTGCTCGGTAAACCCAAGGAATCCGACGGTTTCGACGACGACCTTTTGGAACGGGCGCAGCGCGACGATCAGGCCAGTGGGGAGTTGGAGAAGCGGTTCGCCGCGCTCTCGGCCACCGCGGAACTGGACCAGGTGATCTTCGACGGCGCGTCGTTCGGCACCGCGGCCCAGGCGGGCACCCCCGAGGAAGAGGAATACCTCGGCCTGCCTGGTCTGCTCACCGCCGACCAGGTGTCGCTGCTGTTGACCAAGCGGCAGGCCGCACAGCTCGCCGCCCAACGCCGCCGCACGGCCGACGGGGCCGCTCAGACGGCCGCTGCGCCCACGGCAGCGCCACCGGCACCCATGAGTGCCGCCCAGCGTCGCGTGGCGCTCCGGCGCCAACTGAACGCCCTGGTGGCCGCCCGACACCACCGTACCGGCCAGCCGCACGGCAAGATCCACGCCGAACTGCGCCGACTCTGCGGCGGCCCGCCGAGCGCCCAGGCGACCATCGAGCAGCTTGAGGAACGCATCGCGACCGTGCAGACCCTCTGAGACCCGCCCAGCCCCAGCGCGCCGGCCGGCCGGGCTGCGCCATGGCGGCGTGGCGTGCGCCCGTGTTTGCGCGGTGGGGTCGGTGCCCGTGCTGGGTCTGTGCCTGGTCTTCGTCCATGCTGCGGTCTTCGTCGGTGCTGCGGTCTTGGTCCGTGCTGCGGTCTTGGTCCGTGCTGCGGTCTTGGTCCGTGCTGCGGTCTTGGTCCGTGCTGCGGTCTTGGTCCGCGCTGCGGTCTTCGTCCGTGCTGCGGTCTTCGTCCGTGCTGCGGTCTTCGTCCGCGCGGTGGTCTTCGTCCGCGTCCGCTACTTGATCCACTCGGGTTTCTTGAAAACGCGGTGTTCGAGCGAGGCGGAAAGCGCGACTTCCGTGAAACCGAGTCGATCATGGAACGGGCCCTGCAGGGCGCGAGGGCGCGAGGGCGTTCGGACAGAAAAGCCGGCCGGAGGCACCCTCGGGGTGCCTCCGGCCGGCTATGTCGGTTTGCGGATTTAGTTCGCCATCAGATCGGCGCCACGCCAGCTGAAATCGGGCTCCGTTGCGAACCGCTCGGTGATCTTCACGAGATCCTCCGCGTACTTGTTCGCGTGGTGCCCGCAGAACACCAGCTCGCTCCCACCCGCCAGAGTGATCCGGAGCTTCCCGGCAGCATTGCAGCGGTCGCACCGTTCATCGGCGGCTGGGGGCGCCACCGTCTCGGGCGGCGGCGTGAGGGTCGGGGTCATCGCCTTCCTCCTCTGGTCGTCACCGATGAACAATCTCTTCGGTCGTTGCTCACCTATCGTGCAACACCCTTACTAGGCACTGCCTTCCCTGTGTGCCCG
This sequence comes from Micromonospora sp. NPDC050276, assembly GCF_044459545.1. Classification (NCBI taxonomy): domain Bacteria; kingdom Bacillati; phylum Actinomycetota; class Actinomycetes; order Micromonosporales; family Micromonosporaceae; genus Micromonospora; species Micromonospora sp. NPDC050276. The sequence goes on from NZ_JBITJA010000003.1 coordinate 412,727, forward strand.
CGGGGGACCGAGGTCACACCTGGAAGGGACAGTGTGCCGTGCACCCAGGGTGCCACGTCAACGATCACATTCGTGCATCCGGACGATCACCATCTGGTGTTGCACACCAGGTGGTCAAAACGACACGTTCGGTTGACGAAACCGGCTCAGTCCAGGTAATCCCTGAGGACCTGTGACCGGGACGGGTGACGCAGCTTGGACATCGTCTTGGACTCGATCTGCCGGATCCGCTCCCGGGTCACCCCGTAGACCTGGCCGATCTCGTCCAGCGTCCGAGGCTGGCCGTCGGTCAGGCCGAAGCGCAGTCGTACCACACCCGCCTCACGCTCGGAGAGCGTCTGCAGCACCTGTTGGAGCTGGTCCTGCAGGAGCGAGAACGAGACCGCGTCGACCGCGACCACGGCCTCGGAATCTTCGATGAAGTCACCGAGCTGGCTGTCGCCCTCGTCGCCGATGGTCTGGTCCAGCGAGATGGGCTCCCGAGCGTACTGCTGGATCTCCAGCACCTTCTCGGGTGTGATGTCCATCTCCTTGGCCAGCTCCTCCGGAGTGGGCTCGCGGCCCAGGTCCTGAAGCAGCTCACGCTGGATGCGGCCGAGCTTGTTGATGACCTCGACCATGTGCACCGGGATGCGGATGGTGCGGGCCTGGTCGGCCATCGCGCGGGTGATGGCCTGTCGGATCCACCAGGTGGCGTACGTGGAGAACTTGTAGCCCTTGGTGTAGTCGAACTTCTCCACCGCCCGGATCAGACCGAGGTTGCCCTCCTGGATCAGGTCGAGGAAGGCCATGCCACGGCCCGTGTAGCGCTTGGCCAGCGACACCACCAGTCGGAGGTTCGCCTCCAGGAGGTGGTTCTTGGCCCGCTCGCCGTCGCGGGAGATCCAGCCCAGGTCACGGACCATCTCCCGGGCGAGCTTCTCCTCGCCCTCGTCGGCCGCGCGCAGCCGCTCGGCGGCGTAGAGCCCGGCCTCGATCCGCTTGGCCAGCTCCACCTCCTGCTCGGCGTTGAGCAGCGGAACCTTGCCGATCTGCTTCAGGTACGCCCGGACGGAGTCGGCGGAGGCGGTCAGCTCGGCGTCGCGCCGGGCCTGCTTGAGCGCCTCGGACTCCTCGTCGTCCCACTCGAAGTCGTTGTCCGTCGCGGAGGCGGCGGCGTCGGTCTCGGCGGCCTGGGCCAGCTCGGCCGGCTCCTCGACCACCACGTCCTCGATCGCGGCGGCCAGCTCCTCCGGGTCGATCTCGCCGTCGGCGCCCTCACCCTTGGCCTTGCCGGCGGCCTTGGTCGGCTTGGCTCCGGCGGCCGCGGCCACCGTCGCCTTGGTGGCTCGGGTCGACCTGGTCGCCTTGGCCGGCGTCGCCGTGGCGGCCTCGGGGGTGCCGGTCGCCTTGCGGGCGGCCACCTTGCGCGGGGCCGGCGTCGACGGGGCGTCATCGGCGGCGGGCGCCTGCTTCGGGGCCGGCGCGGCGGCCTTCTTGGTGGTCTTGGCGGTGGTGGCCCGGGACGCCGGCGTGGTCGAGCGAGCCGCGGCGACGCGTCGGCGGGTGCTCGCCGAGCCGTCCACCACCACGGTCACTCCCGCCTCGGAGAGCGCCCGCAGAATCTTCTTGGCCTGGGCCGGAGTCACCTCGGCGGACTCGACGGTGCGCGCGAGCTGGGCCGACGTGAGCTGACCACCGGCGCTCTGCGCGTGGGCGATCAGGGTGTCGGTGAGCGAGCGAACGTCGGCGCCGGGCTGGCGGGGTTCTGTCACGAATGACCTTCCGGAGGCGAAGAGCGGGCACGGCGGGTTCGTCCAGCGCAGCGAGGGTTACCGTGCCGGGCGATGTGGTTGAGGGACCCTCGTGTCACGGTCCGGCCGGTGGTCGGCGGTCCGTGCCGCGTGGGCAGGGGTGAATTGTAACGCCGTCTGCGGCGATCATCCTGCTCCGCACCGCGTACCGCCGGTGGGGACCGTCAGTGCGGCGGAGATGTGGACTTTGACGTAATGATAGCCGCGCGGCCGGCGAAGGGGCCCCGTCGTCGGCCCGGGCGGCGAGCAGATCGTGGCCAAACTGCCGTTTGAGCAGGAGGTAGCAGGTCGCTGCGGCGGTTGCGGGGGTGCGCACGTGGATCAGCGAGGTCGCTGGCGATCTGGCCGGTGCCGTCCCCGCCAGGTCGCGGTTGGGCAACGATGGTGAGCCGAGCGTGGACAGGGTGGTAGGCACTTAAGCGACATTACCGGACTTAAACGTGCATAGTGGCCAGGCTTGGCCGCTCTCGACCCGCGGATGGGTGACGGGTGCCACCGCGCAGCGGTGGGATGGCGAAGCCCCTGCTCTGGTGCCCTCGCCCGGCGTCGGGAACGATGATCTTCGGAAGCCGGGTCGGTAGGTGCACATCCACATGCACCCGGAGTGCGGAAAGAGGCGAACCATGACCAATTCGGCAACGACGCCACCGGAACTGCTCGCGATCGCGATCGAGGTGGCTCGGGACGCGGCGGACACCGCGTACCGGATGCGCGCCGAGGGGGTCGTCGTCGCCGCGACGAAGAGCACCGTCACCGACGTGGTCACCGCCGCCGACCGGGCGGTCGAGCGGCAGATCCTCGACGCGCTGGCCGCGCTGCGCCCGGAGGACTCGGTGCTCGGCGAGGAGTACGGCGAGGGCGCTTCCGGTGCGGCGCGCAGTGGAGTGCGGTGGATCGTCGACCCGATCGACGGCACGGTGAACTACCTGTACGGGCTGCCACACTCCGCGGTCTCGCTGGCCGCCGAGGTGGACGGCGTGGTGGTCGCCGGCGTGGTGCGCAACGTGAGCACCGGCGAGGAGTGGACCGCCACGGCCGGTGGTGGAGCCTGGCGCGACGGTGTCCGGCTGCGCTGCTCCGGCGAGGTCGACCTGGGGCAGGCGCTGGTCGGCACCGGCTTCGGCTACGACGCGGGCCGGCGGGCCCACCAGGCGCAGGTGGTGGCGGGGTTGATCGCACACGTACGCGACATCCGCCGGCTCGGCGCTGCCGCCCTGGACCTCTGCCTGGTCGCGGAGGGCCGGCTCGACGCGTACTTCGAGAAGGGTCTCGCGGCCTGGGACCTGGCGGCGGGCGGGCTGGTCGCCGCCGAGGCGGGGGTACGGGTCGCCGGCCTGGCCGGCGGACCTGCGGGGCCGGACCTGGTGGTCGCCGCGCCGCCCGCGCTCTTCGCGCCGTTGCACGACCGGTTGGCCGCGCTGGACGCGGCCGGCGGACCGTGATCGGTGGGTGCTCGGCCGGACCAGCGGCGCGACCGACTGGTTACGCCGTCACTTGGCGGGTGGCGACGGGCAGGAGCCCTTGGGCGCCGTCGGCGGGCCCGAGTCGCCGAGGGACTGGTTGACCTCGGTCGTGGTGGCGAGCTGCTGGAAGCCGTTGCCCAGCACCACGTCCACGGTGTCGTCGGTGCGCTTCTCGTCGTAGCCCGGCACGGCGTTGTTGAGGAAGTACGCCTGGAGCAGGTGCGCGGAACCGACGCCCTTCGGGCCGTATCGCAGCACCGCGACACCGGCGACCTGCTTCTTCTCGGTCGCGGTCTTCTTGACCTGGAACTGTCGGTTGCTGAATTCGTCGGCGACGGTACGGGCGAGGCCGGGCTGGTCCGTGGCATTGAGCACGTTGATCTTGACGTCCTTGCGTTCGCGCAGGGTCAGATCGGCCAGCGGCCAGCCCTCCGGGCAACCCGCGGCAGTGCCCGCCTTACCCTGGCTGTCGCGGACCACGGCCACGACGACGAAGACCAGGGCGATGACCGCCAGCAGGCCGACGACGACGAGTGCTCGCACGCGCGCAAAACTCATCAGGGCACTCCCCGGGCCTCAGGTGGGTGGTGGCGGCCACGAGCGATCGCTCAGGCCACCGGCCGTCGAATACGCCGCTGAGGTTAACGGTTGTCCGGCCGTCGCGTGGAAACAGCCCGACATGCCGGCGCGCCGACCGCGAACCAGGTACTACTACCCCTATCTTCGTGTCGCCTGAATCACATTGGGAACAACTTCGCGTGCGGGGGCGTACATCTCAGCCGCAAGGGCGGTATACATGCCTCGCCCAAGGGGGGGTAAGGTTCCGCGCTCGCAGGGGAGTCGCCCCAGCGAGCTCGACCCGTTCGGTCCTCGGGTCGGGTGCCCGACACAAGTGGTGGCCGGCCAGCGGAACCGAAACAGCGTCGTCCGGCGTTACAACCGGAAGCGACAACATCGATATGGGAGAGTGAAACCGATGGCCACCGACTACGACGCCCCGCGTCGCGACGAGGTCGACCTCGGCGAGGACAGCCTGGAAGAGCTCAAGGCACGGCGCGTCGACTCACAGTCCGGCGCGGTGGACGTCGACGAGGCCGAGGTGGCCGAGAGCTTCGAGCTGCCCGGTGCCGATCTGGCCGACGAGGAGCTCACGGTCAAGGTGCTTCCGATGCAGCAGGACGAGTTCCGGTGCGCCCGCTGCTTCCTGGTCCACCACCGTAGCCAGCTGGCGGTCGAGCGTAACGGCGAGCTGATCTGTCGCGAGTGCGTCTGACAACCACGACACCGGCGGCGGTCCCCTGAACGGGGCCGCCGCTGCCGGTGTAGGCATACGCCAGCGGTGGGTACCTGCTTGACTCGAAGCGGGTAGCCACAGCACCGGGAGGTCCGATGAGTGATCGAGGCGGCACCACCGACGGCGGCACGGGCGACCTCGGTGCCACCGACGGCGGCACGGGCGACCTCGGTGCCACCGACGGCGGCACGGACGACCTCGGTGCGACCGTCGCGGCGTTGACCGCTGACGACATCGAGCCGGCCCGACGCCGCCAACTGCTGACCCGGATGGTCGGGCAGGCCCGTGCGCGAGGCATCTCCGACCTGTTCAAGCCCCGGGCCGCCGTGCGCTGGATGGTCGACACCGTCGCCGAGATCGCCCCACACGTGCCCGTGCGGGACCTGGACACCCTGCGCCGACACTTCCCCGGTCTGGACGATGCCGCCCTGGCCGACAGACTCATCCGCAACGCGTCCCGGACCACCGCCGCGATCGGCGCGGCCGGTGGTGGCGTCGCCGCCGTCGAGTGGACGGTCGCCCCGACCCTGCTCTCCGCGCCGGTGCTGCTCGCCGCCGAGACCGTGGCCGTGGTGGCGGTGGAGCTGAAACTGGTCGGTGAGCTGCACGAGATCCACGGTGTGGCGCTACCGGCCGGTGGCAACCAACGAGCCGTCGCGCTGGTGCACTCCTGGGCCACCCAGCGCGGGGTCAACCCGATGGTCCCCGGCGTGGGAGTGGGCGCGGTGCTGGGCACCGCCGCCCGCAAGGAACTGCGGGACATGCTGCTGCGGCGTTTCGGCCGCAACCTCACCACGCTTGGGCCGTTCCTGACCGGGGCGGCGGTGGCCAGCTTCCTCAACCGCCGGGCCACCCGGCAGATGGCCGACCAACTTCAGGTCGACCTGCGTCGGCGAGGCATCGCGCGGCCCGCGCCACCGACGGCCCTACCGGGCCCGCCGACCGGCACCTGAGCAGGCCGTCGGCCTCGGGTCAGCTCGGCTCGCTCGCGACGGGACCGGACACCGCCAGCGCGTCCCGCGCGGCCAGCACCGCCTCGGCCAGCTCCACCGGGTGTCGGGTGCTGACCACCCAGAACGGGGTCGGATCCGCGGGATCATCCAGGATCACCTGCACGGCGCCGCCGATCCACGGTCGCTGCACCACGAAGGCCAGCGGGTCGGCGCCAACCCCGAGCACCTCACGTCGGCCGGCCGCGTCCAGCGGCACCACGTCGGCCACGAAGCGCACCGGCAGGCGGGCGTCGTCCACCAGCAGCTCGGAGTCGGCCACCCCGACCCGGATCCGGCCCAGCCACCACAGCCCGACCGCGGTGAGCGGCACCAGCACGGCGAACGGCAGCCAGGCGCGGACGCCGGGGGCACCCATCCAGACCTCGACGGCCAGCAACGCGCCGGCCACCAGCCCGGCCAGCCACAGCCACCAGGGCAGATCCAACCGCTCGGTGTACGACGAGTGGGCGGCGACCGGCGGCTGATCGGCGGACGGGGAGGGCGACATGCTCACTCCTGCGAGGGTACGGCGCACGGCGGCGCGACGAACCGGCAGGATGGCAGGGTCACCCCGAGAACCGGACGGAAGAGGGGACCCGTGACCGACGTCGTACCCGTGCCCGTACAGCTGCTCGACCCTGAGCTGCCGCTGCCCACGTACGCCCATCCCGGCGACGCAGGGGCCGACCTGGTGGCGGCCGCGGACGTGGAGCTGCCACCGGGCGGCCGTGCCCTGGTGCCCACCGGCGTGGCCATCGCGCTGCCAGAGGGGTATGTGGGCCTGGTCCACCCCCGGTCCGGTCTGGCGGCCAGGCTCGGCGTGACGGTGCTCAACGCGCCCGGTACGGTCGACGCCGGCTACCGGGGTGAGATCTTGGTCAACCTGATCAACCATGATCGGGATGTGCCGGCGAAGATCTCCCGCGGCGACCGGATCGCGCAGCTCGTGGTCCAGCAGGTCGCACGGGCGCGGTTCGAGCCGGTGGTCGAGCTGCCCGCGTCCCGGCGCGGGACCGGTGGGCACGGGTCCACCGGTGGGCACGCCGGGCTGGTGCCGTCGCCGACGGGCCAGGACCGGGTCGAGCAGCGGCCGAATGAGCCGGGCCGCGGGCAGACGGAAGAGGTGGCAGGGTGAGTGTGAACAGCGGAGGGCAGGCGCAGTGATCTTCTCCCGAAAGCGGGCCGACGCCGAGCGGCAGACCCGTGACGAGCGGGCCACCCAGGTCCCGGACCAGGGTGATGCGGCGCCGACGCTGGCGCGCGGCCCGTACGACATCTCCGAGAGCTACGACGACGTGCAGCGACTCGACCTGGGCAGCCTGCACATCCCGGCTATCGCCGACGTCGAGGTGCGGGTGCAGGCCGACCCGCAGGGTGTGGTCCAGCAGGTGGTGCTGGTGCACGGCGACAACGCGCTCCAGCTGGGCGTCTTCGCCGCGCCCCGGTCCGAGGGGATCTGGGACGAGGTGCGCGAGGAGATCCGGCAGTCGCTGCTCCGCGACGGGGCGAGCGCGCAGGAGGTCGCCGGCGAGTACGGCCCGGAGCTGCACGCCCAGGTGCGTACCCCGGACGGCCCGACGAACCTGCGGTTCGTCGGAATCGACGGCCCGCGCTGGATGGTCCGTGGGGTGTTCCAGGGCCCGGTGGCCACCGACCCGGCCATGGCCGGGCCACTGGTCGAGTGCCTGGACGGCCTGGTGGTCGACCGGGGCCAGGAGGCCAAGCCGGTCCGCGAGCCATTGCCGCTGCGGCTGCCCCGGGAGATCGCCGATCAGGCCGCCACCGAGGCGGGCGACGCCGCCGCCGAGCCGCGCCAGGTCTGACTCGCCCGCACCGGCCCGCCGGAACCAGCCCCGTCGGCGTACGCTGGCGGCACGGTTCCGGCGCCGCCGGAGCCGGCCGGGGACGGCGAGCGTGGAAAGGGTGACGCGGAGGTCATGATGACCGACGAGAGCCGGGTGTCGCTGCGGCGCATCCTGCAACGGTTCACCGCCAGCGAGGCCGAGATCGACGCGCAGGAGCTGCGACGGGAGAGCGCCGAGTGCGGCGGGATCCCGGCCCAGCAGTGCTCACGGGGTCAGCTGGTCTCGGTCGCCGGGCGGTTGCGCACGGTGGTCTACACACCGCGTACCAATCTGCCGACCCTCGAGGCCGACCTGTACGACGGCAGCGACGTGGTCACCCTGGTCTGGCTGGGTCGACGGCACATCGCCGGGATCGAGCCGGGCCGGCACCTGACCGCCCGGGGCCGGGTGGCGATGCGCGACGACCGCAAGGTCATCTACAACCCCTACTACGAGCTGGACTCGCCCAAGTGACGGCACTGCGGACGGAAGGCCGGCGATGACCACGGGACAGCACCGGGCGGCACAGCCGGAGACCGGCCCTCAGGACGAGGAGCAGCTGCCGACCATCGCCGAGCAGATGGCCGACCAGCTCGGCGGCTGGCGCGGGCTGGTCGAGTCCAGCATCCCGGTCGTGGTCTTCGTGCTCGCCAACATCATCGGCGAGCTGCGACCCGCGGTGATCGCCTCGGTCACGGTGGCGGTGCTGATCGCCGGGCTGCGGCTGGCCCAGCGCCGCCCGATCCGGCACGCCGTCAACGGGCTGTTCGGCGTGGGCATCGGCGCGGCGATCGCCTGGCGCACCGGCGACGAGCGTGACTTCTACCTCCCCGGCATCCTCTACGGCATCGGGTACGGCGTCGCGCTGCTGATCTCCGCCGCGATCCGGCAGCCGCTGGTGGGCTGGATCTGGTCGGTGCTGGTCGCCAAGGGCCGCTCGGAGTGGCGGGCCGACCCGAAGCTGGTGCGCACGTTCACCCAGCTGACCGTGCTCTGGGGGGTGGTCTGGCTGGCCAAGGTGGGGGTGCAGGCCGGGCTCTACCTGGCCCACCAGGACACCGCGCTGGGCGTGGCCCGGCTGGCGCTGGGTTACCCGCCGTACGCGCTGCTGTTGCTGATCACGGTCTGGACGGTGCGCCGGGTCACCCGGGACTCACCGCCGGCTCCGCTGCCTGGCGCCTGAGCGCGGCCGGACGACCCCGGCGGGCCTTTCGTCGATTCGGCGCGCCGGTCGGCCGCTCAGCGTGAGCCGCGGGTCCGTTCGACGCTGTCCGGCCCGAGGATCACCGCGCGGACCGCGTCCTCGACCTCGGCGGTGCACACGAAGATCAGCTCATCGCCGGCCTCGATCGGGTCGTCCGGGCTGGGCACCAGGACCCGCTTGCCGCGCAGGATCGCCACCAGCGCGGCGTCGCGGGGCAGCGGCACGGCGTGGATCGGCTGACCGACATAGGGGGCGGTCGGCGGCAGGGTGATCTCGACCAGGTTCGCCTCGCCCTGCCGGAACGTCATCAGCCGGACCAGGTCGCCGACGGTGACCGCCTCCTCGACCAGCGCGGCCATCACCCGCGGCTTGCTTACCGCGACGTCCACGCCCCACTGCTCGGTGAACAGCCACTCGTTCTCGGCCCGGTTGACCCGGGCGACGACGCGGGGCACCGCGAACTCGGTCTTGGCCAGCAGCGACAGCACGAGGTTGGTCTTGTCGTCGCCGGTCGCCGCGACCACCACGTCGCACCCGGCGACGTTGGCCTCCTCCAGGCTGGTCAGCTCGCACGCGTCGGCCAGCACCCACTCGGCGGCCGGCACCCGGTCCGGGCGCAGCATCTTGGGTTGGCGTTCGATCAGCATCACCTGGTGGCCGTTGTCGATCAGCTCCTGGGCGATCGAGCGGCCCACGTTGCCCGCGCCCGCGATGGCGACCCGCATGGCTCAGTGCCCTCCTTCCGGCGGCGTCGCCGCCACCGACGTGACCGTCGCCACGATGTCATCGCTGACCAGCATGAACACCTGGTCGCCCTCCTGCACGACGGTGGAGCCGGTGGGCAGCGTGCCGATGCCGAAGCGGATCAGATAGGCCACCCGGGCCCCGGCCGTGTCCTCCAGCAATCGCACCGGCCGGCCGATCCAGTCCTTGTGCACCGGCACCTCGACGATCGACACGGTGCTGGTGGGGTCGCGGAAGATCTCCACGTTGCCCTCCGGCACCAGGTGTCGCAGCATCCGGTCGGCCGTCCACCGCACGGTCGCCACGGTGGGGATGCCCAGCCGCTCGTAGACCTGCGCCCGGCGCTGGTCGTAGATGCGGGCGGCGACCCGGGACACGCCGTAGGTCTCGCGGGCCAGCCGGGCCGAGATGATGTTGGAGTTGTCGCCGCTCGACACCGCCGCGAAGGCGTCCGCGCGCTCGATGCCGGCCTGCCGGAGCACCTCGCCGTCGAAACCGGCGCCGGTCACCGTGATCCCGGCGAAGTCGGGGCCGAGCCGGCGGAAGGCGTCGGCGTCCTGGTCGATCACCGCCACCGAGTGCCCTCGGGACTCCAGGCTGTGGGCGAGGGTCGATCCGACCCGACCACACCCCATGATCACGACGTGCACGCTGTCCCTCCCAAGGTGCGTACCACTCCCGCTGTCGGTGCCCTTCCGAGTGCGAGCCTGCCACGTCCCGGTGGCCAGCGGGGACCGACCGTACCCCGTCGTGCCGAGCGGCGGTGATCGCCCACCCCCATGGTCCCGCCGTGGTGGTCGTACTCTTGGCGTTCGTGGCCAGTCCCACCTCGCTGCTGAAGCGGCTTCTCCTCGGTCGACCGTTCCGGTCCGACCGGCTGCAGCACACCCTCCTGCCGAAGCGCATCGCGCTGCCCGTGTTCGCCTCCGACGCGCTGTCCAGCGTCGCGTACGCGCCCGACGAGATCCTGCTGACCCTCTCCATCGCCGGTGCCTCCGCGTACGTCTTCTCGCCGTGGATCGCGCTGGCCGTGGTCGTGGTCATGCTCACGGTGGTGGCCAGCTACCGGCAGAACGTGCACGCCTACCCGTCCGGTGGCGGCGACTACGAGGTGGCCACGGTCAACCTGGGCCCGAAGTTCGGCGTCGGCGTGGCCAGCGCGTTGCTGGTCGACTACGTGCTCACGGTGGCGGTGTCGGTCTCCTCCGGGGTGGCCAACCTGGGCTCCGTGGTGCCGTTCGTGGCCACCCACAAGGTCCTGATCGCGGTGAGCGCGGTGGTGCTGCTGAGCGCGGTCAACCTGCGCGGCCTGCGCGAGTCGGGCACCGCGTTCGCCATCCCCACCTACGGCTTCGTCATCGTGATGGGCGGGATGCTGCTCACCGGGCTGTTCCGGGTCTTCGTGCTGGGTGACGAGCTCCGCGCGCCGAGCGCCGACCTGGTCATCCAGGCCGAGCACAGCGTGACCGGTTTCGCGCTCATCTTCCTGCTGCTGCGGACGTTCAGCTCGGGCGCCGCCGCGCTCACCGGTGTCGAGGCGATCTCCAACGGCGTGCCGGCGTTCAAGGCGCCGAAGAGCCGCAACGCCGCCACCACCCTGCTGCTGCTCGGCAGCATCTCGGTGAGCATGCTGGTGGGGATCATCTGGCTGGCCCGGCTGACCCACCTGCAGTTCGTCGAGGATCCGAGCCTGCAGATCGTCACCGGCCCCGAGGGGTACGTGCAGAAGACGGTCACCACCCAACTCGGCGAGACGGTCTTCGGGTCCGGGTCGATCCTGCTCTACGTGGTGGCCGGGATGACCGCGCTCATCCTCTTCCTGGCCGCGAACACCGCGTTCAACGGCTTCCCGGTGCTCGGCTCGATCCTCGCCCAGGACCGCTACCTGCCCCGACAGTTCCACACCCGGGGCGACCGGCTGGCGTTCTCCAACGGCATCGTCTTCCTCGCCGTGTTCGCGATCGTGCTGATCGTCGGCTTCCAGGCCGAGGTGACCCGGCTCATCCAGCTCTACATCGTCGGGGTCTTCGTCTCGTTCACCGTCTCCCAGGCCGGCATGATCCGGCACTGGAACCGGCGCCTGCGTACCGAGCGGGACCCGGAGGCACGCCGCCGGATGCACCGCTCCCGGGCGATCAACACGTTCGGCGCGGGCATGACCGGCACGGTTCTGGTGATCGTCCTGATCACCAAGTTCCTGCTCGGCGCCTGGATCGCGATCGCCGCGATGGCGGTGATTTACGGGTTGATGCTGGCCATCCGCCGGCACTACGACCGGATCGCCGTGGAGCTGACCCCGCCGGACGAGGGCCGGGCCGTGCTGCCCGCCCGCAACCACGCGATCGTGCTGGTCAGCAAGCTGCACCAACCGACGCTGCGGGCCATCGCCTACGCCCGCGCCACCCGACCGGACACGCTGACCGCCGTGACCGTCAACGTGGACGAGACGGATACCCGGGACCTGCAGGCCGAGTGGGAGCGCCGGGAGATGGCCATCCCGCTCACCGTGATCGACTCGCCGTACCGGGAGATCACCCGACCGATCCTGGACTTCGTCGCCTCCACCCGCCGCAAGTCGCCCCGGGACGTGGTCACGGTGTTCATCCCGGAGTATGTGGTCGGGCGGTGGTGGGAGAACCTGCTGCACAACCAGAGCGCACTACGCCTCAAGGGCCGGCTGCTCTTCGAACCGGGGGTGATGGTGGTCAGCGTGCCATGGCAGCTCGCGTCGACAGCGAGCAAGAACCTGGACCGGCTGGATGCCACGTTGTCCCGGACGCCGGCTCGGGGGCCCCGGAGCACCCTGCCGGTCGCTGCCCCGCCGGTGGTGTCCGCGCCGTCCGGTGAGGGTGACCGGGGCAGCAGCGGTACGGCCGGGAACGCTCGTGACTGAGCCGGGCGGGCGGCGGACCGTGACATCCCCGTCGGCGTCGTCCGCGGGGCCGGCGTCGGCCGTCGAGCGGGGTCTGTCCGAGGCGGACCGGGTCGAGCTGACCGTCGACGCGGTCGCTCCCGGTGGGCACTGTGTCGCCCGGGTGGACGGGCAGGTGGTCTTCGTCCGGCACGCGCTGCCCGGTGAACGGGTCATCGTCGAGGTCACCGAGGTGCACCGGGGGTTCGTCCGGGCCGACGCGGTGATCGTGCTGGAGCCCTCGCCGGACCGGGTCGAGCCGCCCTGCCCGTACGCGAAGCCCGGCGCCTGCGGGGGCTGCGACCTCCAGCACGTCGCCCCGGCCGCGCAACTGGCCTGGAAGACCGCCGTGGTGCGGGAACAGCTGATCCGTCTCGGCGGGCTGACCGACGTCGAGCTGGACCGGCTCGGCGTCCGGGTCGAGGCGCTACCCGGCGGGCTGCTCGGCTGGCGCTCCCGGGTCCGGTACGCGGTGGACGCCGCGGACCGGGCCGGCCTGCTCAAGCACCGCTCGCACGAGGTGGTACCGATCGACCGCTGCCGGATCGCCCACCCGGCCATTCAGCAGCTGCCGGTGCTCACGCCCACCGGCGCGCGCTGGCCGGCCGCCGAGGCGGTGGAGACCGTCGCCAGCACCGGCGGGGACGTGACCGTCACGGAGGTCCGCGACGGATCGGCCACCCCGGTCAGCGGTCCGACCGAGGTCCGGGAGGTCGCCGCCGGACGGGACTGGACGCTGCCGGCGTCCGCGTTCTGGCAGGTGCACCCGGCCGCGGCGGACACCCTCTCCACCGCGGTGCTGGAGTTGCTGGACCCGCAGCCGGGCGAGATCGCCTGGGACCTCTACGGCGGCGCCGGGCTGTTCGCCGCCGGGCTGGCCGCCCGGGTCGGCGCGACCGGCCGGGTGACCCTGGTCGAAGCGGCGGCGCAGGGCGTCGCCGCCGCCCGGGAGAACCTCGCCGACCTGCCCACCGTCGAGGTGGTGTCGGCCCGGGTGGAGACCGCGCTGGCCCGCCGACGGATCACCGGCCCGGTCGACGTGGTGGTGCTCGACCCGCCGCGTTCCGGTGCCGGCGCGCCGGTGGTCCGCGCGCTGGCCGCCGCCGGCCCACGCGCGGTCGCCTACGTGGCCTGTGACCCGGCCGCCTTCGCCCGGGACGTGCGCACCTTCGCCGACCTCGGCTGGCGGCTGGCGGCGCTGCGGGGCTTCGACCTGTTTCCGATGACACAGCACGTGGAGTGCGTCGCGATCCTTGAACCGGCCGTGAAGGCCGTCTGACCCTGCGACTCCGATTGGCTCGTGTGCTGCTGGCGCCCCTCTGGCAGGTGACAGCGCGAGGTGCGGCCAGGCGACCGCGTAGCCCTCCGCCGCGCGGCACGGTCGGCCTCGTCAGCCGGCGAGAGCCTTCAGGACCGCCTGGGCTGTGGACGTGCTGGACTGCGGGTTCTGCCCGGTCACGAGGTTGCCGTCGGTGACGACCGTGTCGCTCCACGGTGCGCCGGTTCGGACGACGGCTCCCCGCTCACGGAGGCGGCTCTCCACGAAGTACGGGGTGTTGTCGCCGAGGCCGCCCTGACGCTCCTCCTCGTCGGTGAACGAGGTGAGGGTGCGGCCGGCGAACGCGAAGGAGCCGTCCAACTGGGACGCGCTGAGCAACGCCGCCACACCGTGGCACAGGGCGGCCACCAACCTTCCCTGCGCATTGGCGTCGTTGAGGAGGCGCCCCAGGTCGCTGTCACCAGCGAGGTCGACCATCGGGGCGTGTCCACCGGGAATGTAGAGCGCGTCGTACTCGTCCAGTCGCACCTCGGCCAGGGGCAGCGGGGTGCCGAGCTGATCGGCGATGCTGTCGAGGTAGGCACGGAACCGCCGCGCGTCCTCCGCCGAAACGCCTCCACGCTCGTCGAGGCTGAGCGCGTCGACGGTCGGCATCACCCCGCCGGGGGTCGCCACCGCCACGTCGGCTCCTGCTGCGATGAGAGCCTCGTGGGAGGCGGCGACCTCCTCGGCCCAGTAGCCCGTGGGATGCGAGGAACCGTCCGTCAGCGTCATGCTGTCCGCACCCGAGAGGATCATCAGGATCTTCGGCATTGTCTTACTCCAGTGTGAGAGAGAGTCGCAGCCGTGGTTATGCGCTTGGTGGCTGCGGTGCTCGTGGCAACACCAGCCTCCCTGGGAATTAGTTCTGCCGCATCCGGCGGGCCATAAGAATTTTTATGGCCAGTGCCCCGTCAAGGCCGAGAGAGCAACCGCAGTCGCGGTTGCAGAAGCGAGGAGGGTAGGCATTACTGTCTCTGGCCCACGACTCAAGCCGCACCGGTCGTGGGTGAGTCGCCGCAGTCCCCGGTGCGGCCGAACGACCGACGAACCTCGTGCTTTGCTGTGCGGGTGGTTCAGGAAAAACGCGGCGGCGTGCCGAGTCTCGATCTCTTGCTGACCTTCCTGGAGGTCTACCGGGCCGGGTCACTGTCGGCGGCATCGCAACGCCTCGGGTTCACACAGCCGGCGGTGAGCGGTCAGCTCGCACGCCTGGAGGAGCAGCTCGGCGAGCCCTTGTTCGTGCGCACCTCCCGAGGCGTGACACCGACACAGCGGGCAGCAATGCTTGCCACACGCGTCAGTGGACACGTGGACGGACTCCGCAGCGCTTTGGGACCGTCCGACGAACCGCTGCTCGGAGGGGCGGTGCGCGTCGGTGCCGCCGCCGAGTTCATGACGCTCCGCGCCACCCCGGTACTGGCCGACCTGGCCCGCCAGGGGGTACGCGTGCACGCCGTGCTCGGCCTCGCCGACGACCTGCTGTCCGCACTGGCGGCCGACCGGCTGGACCTGGTCGTTTCGGCGGTACGGCCCACCCATGACACCCTCCACGCGGAAGCCTTCCTGGACGAGGAGTTCGTGCTCGTCGCGCCGCCCGCGATGGCCCACACCGTAGACGCCGAGCGGCTGGGCCGGGAACCGGTGGCGGCGCTGGCGCACCTTCCGCTGGTGGCGTACGCCGACGAACTGCCCATCGTGCGGCGTTACTGGCGCAGTGAGTTCGGCCGGCGCCCGCCGAATCCGGTGGCGTTCGTCGTCTCCGACCTGCGGGCGGTCCTGGAGGCGGTGGTCACAGGCGCCGGGATCTCGGTCCTGCCGCGCTACATCGCCGCGCCCGCCCTGCACTCCGGGGCGGTCGTGCAGCTCCACGAACCGGAAGTGGCCCCGCTGAACACCCTCTACCTCACCGTCCGCCGGGGCGCCCCGGGAAACCCGGCCGTCACCGTGCTCCGCGACACCCTGCGGCAGGCGGCCCGCCGGTGGGACGGCTTGTGAGCCGTCCGGACCGACGAGCTGGTCGGGCTGCTGCTTCCGCCTTCGGAGAGTTGACCGGGGGTCCTTCGTTGATGCGGATCGTCGGGTTGATGTCGGGGACGTCGTACGACGGGTGGACGTGGTGGCCGCCGAGTTCAGCACCGAGGGCGACACCCTGTGGCTGCGTCCGCTGGGGCACCGCGGCCTGGACTACGACGAGGGGCTGCGCGCCGAGATCGCCGCGCTCCTGCCTCCGGCGGCCGACGCGGTGGTCTCACCCGGTCAGCGCGTCTTCCACTGGATCGCATCCGGGCCCGACCAGCGGTGCGGCCCGGCCTGACCAGGCGCGCCGCCGGGTCGCCCGGAACCGACCGGGAGGTGCCTGACCAGGTGCTCAGCCGCCGGGTCCGGACCCGGCCTGGATGCGCGGGGCTCGGGCCGGGCTGCGGAGTACCGGTCGGCCGATAGACTCTGCGGTCATGAGTGTTGAAGAGGACACGGCCAACCACGGCCGGCTGCTGGGGACGGTTCGCAGTCCGCAGGACGTCAAGCGGATGTCCGGCGAGGAACTGGCCGTCCTGGCCGCCGAGATCCGGGACTTCTTGATCACTAAGGTCTCCCGTACCGGCGGGCACGTCGGGCCCAACCTCGGTGTGGTCGAGCTGACGCTCGCCATGCATCGCGTCTTCGACTCACCCCGGGACCGGCTCCTGTTCGACACCGGCCACCAGGCGTACGTACACAAGATCATCACCGGGCGTCAGGCCGGCTTCGACAAGCTCCGCCAGCGCGGTGGCCTCTCCGGCTACCCCAGCCAGGCGGAGAGCGAGCACGACCTCATCGAAAACTCGCACGCCTCCACCGCGCTGTCCTACGCCGATGGCCTCGCCAAGGCGTACGCCCTCCGGGGTGAGGCGCGCAGCGTCGTGGCCGTGGTCGGTGACGGCGCGCTCACCGGCGGCATGTGCTGGGAGGCGTTGAACAACATCGCCACCGCCGGCAACCCCCTCGTGATCGTGGTCAACGACAACGGCCGCTCGTACGCCCCGACCATCGGCGGGCTGGCCGACCACCTCTCCTCGCTGCGGCTCAACCCCGGCTACGAGAAGGTCCTCGACACCGTGAAGGACGCCCTCGGCTCCACCCCGCTGGTCGGCCGACCGATGTACGAGGTGCTGCACGCGGTCAAGAAGGGCATCAAGGACGCGGTCGCCCCGCAGGCCATGTTCGAGGACCTCGGCATCAAGTACGTGGGCCCGGTGGACGGGCACGACGTGGCAGCGGTCGAGGCGGCGCTGCGCGCGGCGAAGAACTTCGGCGGCCCGGTCATCGTGCACGCGGTCACCCGCAAGGGCTACGGCTACCGTCCCGCCGAGGAGGACGAGGCGGACTGCCTGCACGGCCCCGGCAGCGCCTTCGACGTGGAGACCGGCGCCCTGCTGGCCGCCCCGTCCGTCAAGTGGACGCACGTCTTCGCCGACGAGCTGCTGGCCGTCGCCGACGAGCGCCCGGACGTGGTGGGCATCACCGCCGCGATGGCCGAGCCGACCGGCATCGCCAAGCTGGCCCGCAAGTACCCCGAGCGGGTGTACGACGTGGGCATCGCCGAACAGCACGCCGCCACCTCGGCGGCCGGGTTGGCGCTCGGCGGCCTGCACCCGGTGGTCGCCGTCTACGCCACCTTCCTCAACCGTGCCTTCGACCAGGTCCTGCTGGACGTGGCGATGCACAAGCTGCCGGTGACCTTCGTGCTGGACCGGGCGGGCATCACCGGCCCGGACGGGCCGAGCCACTACGGCATCTGGGACATGTCGGTCTTCGGGGTGGTGCCCGGGCTGCGGATCGCCGCGCCCCGCGACGCCGCCACGCTGCGGGAGGAGCTGCGCGAGGCGGTGGCCGTCGACAACGGCCCGACCGTGCTGCGGTTCCCGACCGGTGCGGTCGCCGCGGACCTGCCGGCGCTGCGCCGGGTCGGCCCGGTCGACGTGCTGGCCGAGTCCGCCCGGACGGACGTGCTGCTCGTCGCCGTCGGCTCCTTCGGCCAGTTGGGCATGGAGGTGGCCGCCCGGGTCGCCGAGCAGGGCTACGGGGTTACGGTCGTCGACCCCCGCTGGGTCCGCCCGATCCCGGCGGAGCTGGTCGAGCTGGCCGCCCGCCACCGGCTCGTGGTCAGCGTCGAGGACGGCGTACGAGTCGGCGGGGTGGGCGACGCGCTCGCCCAGGCGATGCGCGACGCCGACGTCCGGGTGCCCGTCAAGGACCTGGGTGTACCGGCCGACTGGCACCCACACGGCACCCGCGCGCAGATCCTCGCCGACCTGGGCCTGACCGCCCAGGACGTGGCGCGCAACGTCACCGGCTGGATCTCCGGCCTGGATGCCACCCCGGACCGCCTCACCCCCAGCGACGCGACCGCACAGAACTGACGAAACGAACAACGGCGGGCGTCCCTCGGGACGCCCGCCGTCACGTATCCACCGCAACCCCGCTCCGCCCCGCCGCGCCCTCGCTCCGCCCCGCCCTCGCCCCGCGCCTCGCCGATCTTGCACTTTCGGTTGACGTAATGCGCCTCGTGCACCGGTTTGTCGGCGCAGAAAGTGCAAGATCGGCGGATCGGGGCGGGGCGGGGCGGGGTGGGGGCTGTTAGCGGGGCGAGATGGAGCGGTAGTGGGTCTTGTCGGTGTTGGCGAGGCTGTAGGTCTGGGAGCGGGACGGGCTGGGGATTACCACCAGGCCCGGGCGCTCGACCAGCAGGGGCGTGCCCGGTGGGACGGACAACGAGCTGTCCCGGGTGGCCCGCCAACTCAGCACCACCAGCGGCTGACCGGGCACCGGCAGTTGGTACGCCTGCAATGACGTGGCCCGGTCGGCGGGGGAGACGACGGGCGCGCCCCCGTCGGCCGGTCGATAGACCACCGCAGTCATCGCGCCGGCGTCGGTGTCCCAGCTGAGTTGCTGCAACTCGGCCGCCTCGCCACCGCCCAGCGCGACCTCGCCGAGCGAGCGCACGGTGAGCTTCGCCATCGGCCAGGACGTCGGCACCGAGCGGGGTGCGTCCCGGTCCCCGATCCGGCGCGGGATGCTGCCGAACGGGCCCCGATCGCCGGCCAGTACGCAGGTGTCCAGACCGGCGAGGGCCCGCCGGCCGGTGCCGGACTCGTCGCGGACCAGCGGATAGCGCGGATCGACGGTGCCGGTGCCCAGGTCGAGCAGTCGGTCGGCGGCCCGCCCGCGGGGCAGCGACTCGGTGGTTCGCAGGGTGGCGGTCACGGCGACGGCCGTGCAGGACGGCACGTCGACCGGCGCGCTGAGACCGTCCGCGATGGTCAGCGTCCGACCCTGTGGCCCGAGGAGGGTCTGCACCCGGGCCGAGACCAGGTAGCGCCGGCCGCCGGCCGTCTGCACCGGCAGCACGTCGGAGTAGACCAGGTAACCCGGGTCGGTGTATTCGGTGGCGCGGGTGACCGCGTACCGGTCGCCGTCGCGAGCGAGTTGCAGCAGCCAGGACGCGCTCTCGCCGGGCACGTCGGCGGCCACCAGCGCCACCGGGGCGCCGTCGACCCGACCGGAGAAGAGGATGCCGGACGAGGGCAGGTGCACGCGGTCGTCGGCCGGTGACCGCCAGTTCCGCACCGCCGCGGTGACCGCTGCCGTCGCCGTGGTGTCCGCGGCGAGGTCGCCACGGGGCGGCCACACCGCCAGTGTGCCGTCCAGACTGTCGTACCCGACGCGCAGGTCCTGCGGCTTCCGCTCGGCTACCGGACCACAGGCCGTGCCGGCCAGCAGTGCGCTCAGCAGTACGGCAAGCGCCCTGCCGTACCGACGGCCTGGAGTCACCTGGCCCGCCCCCGATCGCCTCGCCGTCGCTGTCGGAAAGCGCCATAGTACGAGATGTCCGGTGCGGAGCCCCAGTTGGCCGGCACCCGACCCACCACAATGGACACCACCGGGGCTTTAGGGCGTTTTGGTGGCTCCGGTAGACTCCGCCGACTGTGACGCCTGCCGAGTCCCGCGCCCTGCCCGCGCCGCACCCGGAGGCGGCAGCCGACCCCGCCGAGCTGGTGAATTACCGCACACCGATCGGCCTCTTCGCCGGCCCGCCCGCGCTGACCGGATCCACCACGGCACACAACGAGGTCGCAGCGCCGGCTGAGCCCGCAGCGCCGGCTGAGCCCGCAGCGCCGGCTGAGCCCGGAATCCCGGCTGAGCCCGCAGCGCTGGCTGAGGTCGCAGCGCCGGCTGAGCCCGAAGCACCGGCCGAGCCCGGAATCCCGGCTGAGCCCGCAGCGCTGGCTGAGGTCGCAGCGCCGGCTGAGCCCGTAGCACCGGTCTGGCGCGCAGCGCCTGGAGAGTCAGCGGAGAGCGTCGCCGAGGACGTGGCGCGGACGCGGGCGCGGTGGCGTGGGTGGACCCGGCGGCGGCAGCACCTGGCGGTGGGTGGGCTGTTCCTGCTCGCCGCGCTCTGGGTGACCAGCCGGATCTGGCTGGACCCGTCCGGCCGGGTGGCCTCGCTGTACACCGGTGACCCGGCCCAGGTGCAGTTCTTCCTCGCCCACTCGGTACGCGTGGTGCTGCACGGCGAATACCCGTTCTACACCGAACAGTTCAACTACCCCGACGGCGTCAACCTGATGGCCAACACGGCCGTGCTGGCGCTGGGTATCCCGATGGTCCCGGTGACGCTGCTGTTCGGGCCGGCGGTCTCCTTCGTGGTGCTGGTCACGCTCGGCCTCGCCGGCACCGCCATGGCCTGGTACCTGATGCTCTCCCGCCACCTGGTGCGTACCCCGCTCGCGGCGGCGGTCGGCGGCTGGTTCTGCGGGTTCTCGCCCGCGATGCTCTCGCACGCCAGTTGGCACCCGAACATCATCAGCCAGTTCCTGCTGCCGTTCATCGTCTGGCGGGTGCTGGTGCTCACCCGCTCCGGCAAGCCGGTCCGGGACGGGGCGCTGCTCGCCCTGCTGGTCACCGCGCAGGCGTTCATCAACGAGGAGATCCTGCTCTTCACGGCGCTGGCCTGCGGCGTCTTCCTGCTGGCGGTGCTCGCCCAGGAGCCGGCCCGGTGGCGGGCGGCGTGGCGGCCCCTGGGTGCCGGTGTGCTGACCTGCGCGTTGCTGGCCGGGGCGTTGCTGGCGTACCCGCTCTACGTGCAGTTCGCCGGGCCGATGGCCTACCACGGGCTCAGTGACGCGGTGCAGGACTACGGCAACGACATCGCCGCCTTCTTCGCCCCCGGCTCGCCCACCCTCGGCGGCAACCAGCGCGCCAACATCAACCTGGCGCCGAACTACTCGGAGGAGAACGCCTTCTTCGGCTGGAGCCTGTCGCTGCTGGCCATCGGCATCGTGGTCTGGCTGCGTCGGGAGTTGATCGTCCGGGCGCTTGCGGTGACCGGCGTGTTCTTCGCCGTGCTCTCCCTCGGCGAGCGGGTGTCCTGGTGGGACCGGGAGCTGATCACCGGGCCGTGGCAGTGGTTGGTGCACCTGCCGCTGCTGGACGCCGTGGTGCCCACCCGGTTCGGTCTGATCACCAGCGTGGTGATCGGTCTGCTGCTCGCGCTCGCCGTCGAGCGGGCCTGGGCGCTGCGTCCGGCCGACCGACGCACCGTCCGCACGCTCACTGCCGCGGGCCTGGCGTTCGCGTTGCTGCCGATCGCGCCGATGCCGCTGCGGATGGTCTCCCGGCCGCCGGTGCCGGACTTCATCACGGCGGACCGTTGGCGGGCGTACGTCGGGCCGGACCAGACGCTGGTGCCGATCCCGGTGCCCAGCATGGGTAACACGCACGGCATGCGCTGGGCGGCGGCCACCAACCTCGACTTCAAGATCCCGGGCGGTTACTTCCTCGCGCCCCGCAACGGCAACACCGGTGACCCGGGTCGGTTCGGCGGCCGTCCCAGCGGCGTGGGCCAGTTGTTGGAAGAGGTGGCGACCACCGGCCGTACGCCGAAGCTCGACGACCGGCAGCGTCGCCGATTCACCGACGAGCTGCGGCACTGGCGGGCGGCGATCCTGGTGCTTCCGGTGCGACAGCAGAACGCCGAGCCACTGCGGCGTACGGTCGAGGAGCTGGTCGGCCCGGGCCGCCAGGAGTTGGATGTCTGGGTCTGGGACGTCCGGACGCTCACCGACCGTTCGGTCTGATGACCACCGGGACGACGTCCCCGAACACCTCGTTGCCGGCGACGGTCGACACGTCCCGTCCGGCCTGGCCGCGGGACGCGCTGGTGGTGGCCGGCTATCTGGGCCTCGCCGTGCTGGTGACCAGCGGGCAGTGGGGGCACCCGTGGCGGCTGTTCCACCAGGCGGGTGACCAGATCCTCTTCGAGTGGATGTTGGCGCACACGGCCCATGCGGTGGTCGAGGGGGAGAACCCGCTCTACAGCGCCGGGCTGAACGCGCCCGACGGGATCAACCTGATGGCGAACACCTCGGTGCTCGGCCTGGGCGTCCCGCTGACTCCGGTCACCCTGCTCTTCGGCTCGCAGGTGGCGTTCTGCGTGGCGGTGGTCTGCTGCCTCGCCGGCACCGCCGCCGCCTGGTACGTGCTGCTGCGCCGCCGCTTGGTCGCCACCCGGTCGGCGGCGGCGGTGGGTGGCCTGATCTGTGGATTCGCCCCGGGCATGATCGCCCAGGCGGGTGCGCACCTGCACGTCGCCGCGCAGTTCTTGGTGCCCGCGATCCTCGCCCTGGTGTTCCGGCCCGGCTCGGCTGCGGCGCGCCCCGACGGGTCGCGGCCTGACGTGTGGCGGCCAGGCGTGGGTCTCGGGCTGCTGCTGGTCTGGCAGGTCTTCATCGGCGAGGAGGTGCTGGTCTTCCTGGCCCTCGCGGCCGGGGTCTTCGCGTTGGCCTACGCGCTCGCCGACCGGGCGGCCGCCCGGCGGCTCGCGCCGGCGCTCTTCGGCCGGCTCGCGGTGGCGGCCGGGGTGGCGGCGGTGCCGCTGGCGTACCCGTTGTGGTTCCAGTTTCATGGCCCGCAGCACTACTCGGGCATGGCGTTCGCCACGCAGGGCTTCCAGCTGGACGTCGCCTCGTTCACCGCGTCGGCCCGGCAGACCGTGCTCGGTGACGACTGGTTGCCCGGGTTGCTGTCGCCGAACCCGACCGAGGAGAACTCGTTCTTCGGCCCGGGTCTGCTGGTGCTCGCCGTGGTGATCGTGATCTGGCAGTGGCGACGACCCCTGGTCCGGGCACTGGCCGCCTGTGGCGTGGTCTTCGCCCTGCTCTCGCTCGGCGACGAGCTGCGGGTGGATGGCGACGCCACCGGCATTCCGGGCCCGTACCGGCTGGTCAGCGGGTTGCCGTTGCTCGATCTCGCGGTGCCGGCCCGGTTCGCGCTGGTCTGCGTACCGGTGCTGGGTGTGCTGGTGGCGCTCTCCCTGGACCGGGTCCGGGCCGCGGTCGGGCCGACCGCGGCGCCGGGCTTGCCGGTGCGGCTGCTGTGGGCCGGCGCGGTCGCCGCCGCGTTGCTGCCCCTGGTGCCGACGCCGATCCGCGTGGTGCCGGTCGCGCCGGTGCCGGCGTTCATCGCCGCCGGTGGCTGGCGTCCGCTGGTGCCGCCCGGTCGGACGATGGTCGCGGTGCCGCCGGTCACCGGGGCCGGGCGCAGCCCGGTGATGCTCTGGTCCGCCCGCAGCGGTCTGGCGTTTTCCGCGCCGGGCGGTTACTTCATCGGACCCAGCGGACCGGACGACCCGACGGCTCGCTGGGGCGCGCCGGACCGGCCGACGTCGGTACTGCTGCGCCAGGTGGCCGAGACCGGGGCGGTGCCCGTGCTCACCGATGCCGACCGCCGCCAGGCCGTCGAGGACCTGCGGCACTGGCGGGCCGCGGTGGTGGTACTCGGCCGGCTGGAGCACGGTGACCCGGTACGCCGTACCGTCGACGACCTGCTCGGCCCGGCCCGGCCGGTCGACGGCGGGTGGTTGTGGGACGTCCGGGAACGCGTCGACTAACCCACCAGGGCGCGGACGTCCCAGACCCAGACGTCGTCGACCCGCTGCGGTGGCCCGAGCAGCCCGGTGACCAGCTCGCGCAGCACCGCCTCGCTCGGGTGCGCCCCGAGCACCACCACCGACGCCTTCCAGAACCGTAGGTCCTCGACGGCCTGGCGGCGGTTGTCCTCGGTGAGCACCGGGATCGCGCCACGATCCATGGTGGAGTAGATGAGCGTGCTGGTGGGTCGGTTGGGCGCGCCGAAGACGCCCTCGCCCAACTCGTTCGGGCCGATGAAATAACCGCCCGGAACGGGGAACTCCTGCCCGGTCAGCGCACTCCAGCGCAGCGTCGGCAGGCCGTGCACGTTGCTCGGGATCGGCACCGGCACCAGGGTGCGACCTGACGGCACGTACGGCCGCCAGCCGCCCGCGGTGATGAAGTGCGGCGGCGGGTCGATCTGCTGGGCGGGCAGCGGTCGGGGGAAGAGCGGCAGCACGGCGAGGGCGACCGCCGCGTACCCCACCGGGCGCAGCCACCGACGGCGGGCCGCGACCGGCGCGGGCGCGTCGTCGGACGTCGCCGGGGTCGCTTCGGCCACGCGCTGGGCCGGCACCCGCGGCTGGTCGGCCACCGGGCGCCCCTGGCGGTACGCGGCGTCCCAGGTCATCGCGAGCAGTACGCCCACCGCGGCGGCGACCACCAGCGCCAACCGGGTCGGCATCATCATCTCGACCAGGGGCAGGTCGTCCGACACGTACGACCAGGGGCCGCGCACACCGGTCTCCACCCCGTCGAAGCGCACCCACGGCCCGATCGAGGCCACGGTGAACACCACGATGAGCACCGCGACGATCCGGGTGGCCAGTGAGCGGCGTACGAGCAGCACCAGAGCCACCACCGAGAGCAGCACCAGCGGCCAACCGAACCAGGTGTTCTGCTCGGTCATTCCGATCGTCTTCTCCACCGCCGGGTCACCGGCCCAGGTGTCCCGGGCGAAGGTGACGAAGGCAACCAGGTCCTCGCCCCAGTTGTGGAACACGCCGCCCTGCAGGCCCCGGTAGGACTGCGGGCCGTTGAACTGGAACCAGATCGGGTACGCGGTGAGCACCAGGGCCAGCCCGCCGGCGACACCGAGCCCGGCCAGGAACGTGCCGGCGGTGGCCCGGGTGGCCCGCGGCCGCTGCACGGCGTACGCCAGCACGATGACCAGGCAGGCCAGCGCGGTGAGCAGCAGCATCTCCTCGTTGATGAAGATCTGGTACGCCACCAGCGCCCCGAGTACGAGCCCGTTGCGCCGCCACCGGCCGGGTTCGCCCAGGCGCAGCACCCGCACCACGATCAGCGGGAGCAGGAAGTTGGACACGAAGTTGGGTTGGCCGTTGGCGTGGTGGATGATTCCTGGCGCGAAGCCGAGGAACGCGCCTCCGACGAACGCCGCCGCCCGGGAGCGCACCAGGTGACGGGAGAGCATCCAGTACCCGGTGCCCGCGGTGGCGGCCAGCGCCGCACCCAGGTAGAGCGCGTACATCACCTGCGGGCCGAGCAGCATGGTCAGCGGGGCCAGCGGCAGGGTCACCCCGAGCAGCGACGTGTTGGCCATCATGTTCACCCCGTCCGGGGCGTTCTGGCGGGCCGTGAAGAGCGGGTTCTCCAGGTGCCGCACCGAGTACGCGCCGTGCGCGAACAGCCACTCGAACCAGCTGTGATCGGTGGGCAGGTGCGAGGAGACCCGGCCGGTGACGTCACCCCAGTAGTTGAGGCAGACGAAAACGCCCAGCAGCACATAGGCTCCGAGGGCCAACAGGTCGGCTCGGGCCGGGCGGCGTCGACGCCGCCGTGTCGGCTCGACCTCGGCCGGGTCGGCGTCGGTCAGGGAATTCAGCGAAGGGTCTACCACCGGCACAGCCACGACGCGCCATCGTACAGGCGCGGGTCCGTCGCTTTTGCCGGGCCGGTGTGCGCACGGTCGGTTTGCCGGACGTTGCTCCCGTTACGCGGTGACGGAGGGACGTAGTTGTCGATCATCGAGCTGGGTGGGGTCCGGAAGGGACCGGCAGCGGTGCCGCCGGTCCGCCGGCCGCGCGCCGCCGGCCGCCCGCTGCGCAGCGCGGCGGCGCTGGTGCTCGCCCTGCTGGTGCTGGGCGGTGCGACACCGGCTCCGCAGCGGACGGTGTACGTTGTGCCGGCGTCGCGCACCTCCACCGCGTACCTCGCCGCGGACGGCATCTTCGTGGTCGACCCACCGAGAGCCGACCAGGACCGGTACCTGACCGCGTACGCCCAGCCGGCACCGACCGGCGCGGGTGTGCGGCGGCGGTGGCAGGCGTCGCTGGTGCGCAGCGGTGACTATCTCGACGTCCGGGTCGACCGAGGGCTGGTGTTGGTCACGGCGGTCACCGCACCGAACCGGCTGTTTCAGACCACCGCCTTCGACGCCGGGACGGGCCGGCAGCGGTGGCGGCACCCCGGCGGCGCCCTACCGACCGTCGACGGCGGTCTACTGCTGACCAATGTCCGGGAGAACGGGCCGAGCGCGATCAGCCGGGTCGAGCCCGAGTCCGGCCAGCTGCTCTGGGCGGTGTCGATCCCGTCACCCGCGAACCCCTCCTACCATTTCGTCGAGGGCCGGGTCGAGGAGTTCGTGCTGCTCCAGCCCACTGGCGAGGTGCAGGTGCACGACGCCGGCACCGGCCGCCTGCTGCGCAGCGTCGACACGCTGCCCGGCGACCGGTCGGCGTATCAGCGGGTGCAGGTCGTCGCCGACCTGCTGCTGCTCGTCCCGCCCGGCAGTACGCGGCTGGTGAGCTTCGGGTTGGCCGAGTTGGAGCCACGGTGGACCGTCGACGTGCCGCTGGTGTCGCATGTGCTCGACTGCGGCGGGCTGCTCTGCGCGGTCCCGCAGGTCGGCGGCCTCCAGGTGCTCGATCCGAGGACCGGGGCGGTGCGCTGGTCGGAGTCGGGCCAGGACATCCTGGCCGACGTCCGCGACGGCCGCCTGCTGGTGACCGCGCCGGGCCGGGGGTACGCGGTGCGGGACGCGGCGACCGGGCAGGCCCGAACCGAGCTGGGCGAGTGGAACCTGATGCCGGTGCTCGGCGCGGACGACCCACTGGTTGGCGTGCGGCAGGGCGACGACGGGCGGTTGGTCGTCGCCGAACTGGACCTGGTGGCCGGCCGAGCCCGGATCGTCGACGTGCTGCCGGGCATTGCCGGCAGCTGCCAGGCATCCCTGCCGATCCTGCTGTGTCAGCGCCTCGACGGCACCACCGCGCTGTGGCGGTTGACGCGATGACCGGTCCGGTGATCGACCTCGGTGAGCTGCGGCACGGTTCGGATCCCGACCCGCTGCCCCGCCCGCCCCGCGCCAACGGCCGGTCGCTGCGCTGCGCGCTGGCGCTGCTGCTGGTACTGGTCACCGTGGGTGCGGCTGCCGCGCCACCGCCCCGACGGTCCGTGGTGACGCTGCCGGTCCGACCCGGGGCGGACGTGTTGATCGACGGCGATCTGTTGCTGGGCATCGAACCGATCAACGACACCCGGACGCTGCAACGGCGGCTGGCCGCGTACCGGCTGCCCAGCGGCGCGCCGGTCTGGCAGGCGTCGCTGCCCGGCGAGGCCCGGTACTGGGGAATCGCCCCGGTGGCGGGGATGCTGCTGGTCACCGGGTACGAGATCGGCGTGGACAGTCAGAGCAGCCTGACCGTGGCGTTGGACCGGGCGACCGGGGCGTACCGGTGGCAGCAGCCGGGCAGCGCCACCCTGCTGGCCGACGGCAGCCTGTTGCTGCAGGCCGGCGGCGAGGGCCAGCCGGTCAGCCTGCGGGCGGTCGATGCCTGCTGTGGCAACGTGCGGTGGCAGTTGCCCGCCGCCGCCAACGTCGAGGTCCAGCACAGCGGGCGGGGAGCGGCCCGGGTGGTGCTCCACCAGCGGAACGGGCCGACCGAGGTGCGCGACGCGGCCACCGGCTCGGTGCTTGCCCGCGCCGACCTACGCCCACCCGGCGGTGAGCCGCTCGACTTCGTGCAGGTGATCAACGACCTGCTGGTAACCATCGGCGGCGAGCCGACCACGGTCACCGGGTACGGACTCGACCGGCTGGACCGACGCTGGACCAGCACGAGAGGCCGGGTCGAGTTCTCGGCGGACTGCGGGCCCGTCCTGTGTCTGCGCACCGGTGCCAACGAACTACAGGCGATCGACATCGCGACCGGCGAACTGCGCTGGCGCAGTGACCGCTGGCGGTGGGGCTGGCCGTTCGAGGGGCGGCTGATGGTCAGCGCGAGTGACGGCGGTGCGGTGGAGCACTACCTCGTGCTCGATGCGCTGACCGGCCGGCAGCTGGCCGACCTGGGTCAGTGGAGCCTGTTCCAGCTCGGCGTCGGAGGCCGGCTGGTCGGCGTACGCCGGCATCCCGACAGTGGGATGCTCGTCGGTGAGCTGGACATCCGCGCCGGGAAGGTGCGCATCCTGGACGTGCTGCCGGAAGCCGTCGGGAACTGCCAGGCGATCGTGGATCACCTGCTGTGCACCACCCCGAACGGCTCGTACCAGCTCTGGACGTTGCCGGACTGATCACCAGTTCGGCTGGGCGGGCGGCGGGGGCAGCGGCACCGACGCGGGCCGCAGCACGTACGCCACCCCGCCGCTGCCGCGCTGCCAGACCGACTCGAACCCCTGCCGGGGCACGGTCCGACGGACCGCGTCGTCGTCCGGGGCGTACGGGTCGTTGAGCACCGGGTCGCCGTCGTCGGTGAAGCCGACCAGCACCATCAGGTGCCCCGCGGTGTCGTAGCCGAGCCCCGGGACCTCGTCGGCGCGGAACGCGGCGGAGACGATCAGGGGGATGCCGGCGGCGATGAACGCCTCCGCCTCGACCAGCGATCGGAGTCGGGTGACGAACGCCTCCACCCCGTGCAGACCGGCGTACGCGGTGTTGAACGACCAGTTGCCGGCCCCGGCGTACGCGTGGTCGTAGCAGTGTCGAGCGGCGTGCACCACCACCGGACGCGGGCCGGACGGCCGCACCCAGGCGTAACGCTCCGGCGTCGGCTCGGCCCCCCAATAGGCGAGCAGCATCGAGGTGCAGGTGGGGCTGCACCAGGAGTCGCCGCCACCACCCCACTGCGGGTACTGGCCGGCGTGCAGCCGCTGGGAGTAGCGGGGCACGTCCAGCACCATCCCACGAGCGGCGGTGGAGGCGGGTCTCCGCTCGTACCCCTGGCCGGTCGTGGTCGGGTCGGTGGCGACCGCGCCGATGCTGCGCAGCACCGGACCGGTGGAGCTGCCGTCGGGCCGGCACAACGTCGCCCGCGCCTGCCATCCGGTGACCGTCGCTCCGGTGATGATCAGGGTGTCGGTGTCGACCCGGGCGTCGCCGTCGCGCTGCCCCGGCACCGAGGTGCGTCGAACCGCGTGGTCGGCGGCGGCCCAGCGGGCCAGCCGGTACCAGTCGGTGCTGGGCCCGTCGTCGTGCCAGCCGCGCAGGTCGACCTCGATCCAGCAGCCGTCCGGAGTGTCGGCGGTCCAGGACGGCACCACCTCGGCGACGGCGAAGCCGACCCGTACCGGCGGTGACGTCCAACAGCCCCGGTCGACGCCGTCGAGGGCGAGCCCTCGCCGGGTGGCGAGCAGGCCGTCGCCGCTGCCGCTCGTCGCGTCCGCCGGCAGGTGGAAACCCCGGTAGGCGATGTCCCGCCGGGTGGGTGGTGCCGCAGTGGTCATGCCAGGTCCGTCCGTCGCTCGGTGCCGCCGGACAGCTTCGCGTACGCCGAGGTGGCCCGCAACGCCGACCGGCGCGGGCGGAGAGGGACGATGGTTGCCGGCCGGCACTAGGTTGTCGGTGGTCAGCAGCGAGGAGGCCGGGATGCGGGTACTGGTGGTCGAGGACGAGCGCAACCTCGCCGACGCGATCGCGCGCGGGTTGCGCAAGCGGGGGATGGCCGTCGACGTGGCGTACGACGGCGACGCCGGCCACGAGGCGGCGTTCGTCACCCGCTACGACGTGGTGGTGCTCGACCGCGACCTGCCCGGCGTGCACGGCGACCAGATCTGCGCCGACCTGGCGGCCTCCGGAGCGTTGACCCGGGTGCTGATGCTCACCGCCAGCGGCACGGTGGCCGATCGGGTGGAGGGGTTGCAGCTCGGCGCGGACGACTACCTGCCCAAACCGTTCGCCTTCGACGAGTTGGTCGCCCGGGTGCAGGCACTGGGCCGGCGGGCCACCCCGGCCGCGCCGCCGGTGCTCGAACTGGCCGACCTGGTGCTGGACCCGGCCCGCCGGGTGGCCACCCGCGCCGGCGTGCCGGTGGACCTCACCAACAAGGAGTTCGGGGTGCTCAGCGAGCTGCTCAAGGCGCGCGGCGCGGTGGTCTCCAGCGAGGAGTTGCTGGAACGGGTGTGGGACGCGAACACCGACCCGTTCACCACCATCGTCCGGGTCACCGTGATGACGCTGCGCAAGAAGCTCGGCGACCCGCCGCTGATCGAGACGGTGGTCGGCGCGGGCTACCGCACCGCCGAGGTTGGCGCATGACCGGGCGGACGCGGCTGCGGCCCACCCTGCGGTTGCGGCTGACCCTGCTCAACGGCGTACTGCTGATCGGAGCCGGAGCGATCCTGGTGCTGCTGGCCTGGCTGCTGGTCCGCGACGCGTTGCGCCCCACCGACGAGTTGGTGCCCGGCACGACCGTGTTGCTCTCCGACGGCCGGGAGATGGACGCCGCCCAGTGGCAGCGGCAGTTGGTCGATGCCGCCTCCGGGGAGCTGTTGGCCAAGGGACTGGTCGCGCTGTTGGCGATCAGCGTGGTGGGGGTGGCCGGCGCGTACGCGGTGGCCGGTCGTGCGCTGCGCCCACTGCACCAGGTCACGGCGACCGCGCAGCGGCTCGGTGAGGCGACCCTGGACCAGCGGATCGGCTACTCGGGCGCCGACGATGAGGTGGCCGAGCTGGCCAAGACGTTCGACGCCATGCTGGACCGGATCGCGTCCGCGTTCGAGGCGCAGAAGCGCTTCGTGGCGAACGCCTCGCACGAGCTGCGTACCCCGCTCGCCGTGATGCGCACGGAGATCGACGTGACGCTCAGCGACGACGACGCGGACGCCGCCGAATACCGACGGATGGCGACGGTGGTTCGGGACGCCTCCGAGCGGGCCAACGGCCTGGTGGACGCACTGCTGGTGTTGGCCCGCAGCGAGGCGCAGGCCGGACGGCAGCTGGGTCGGCGTACCGAATGTGACCTCGCCACCGGCACCGCCAACGCGCTGTCGGCGATGCGCCGCGAGGTGGAACGGATCGGTCTGCGGGTGCAGACGTCGCTGGAGTCCGCGCCGGTCGTCGGCGACCCGGGGCTGCTGGACCGGCTGGCCGGGAACCTGATTGAGAACGCGGTCCGCTACAACCACCTGCACGGCCGGCTCTGGGTGCGTACCGGCACCGACGGCGACCGGTCCTGGCTGGTGGTGGGCAACACCGGCTTCGAGGTCGACCAGGCCGACGTGCCGGGACTGTTCGAGCCGTTCCGCCGTGGTGGTCGGGAACGCACTGGCGCCCGTGGTTCCGGCCTGGGGCTGTCCATCGTCCGGGCGGTCTGCGACGCGCACGGCGGAACCGTACGGGTGATCGCGCAGCCCGGCGGTGGCCTGGAGGTGACCGTCACCCTGCCGTCGGCGGACGCCCCGGCGGTGCCCGGCACGGTGTCCATCGCCGGCTGAAGCCCCGAGTGACCGGGGTTTGCCGTCGCCGAACACCCACAGGCAGCGCGGGACGGCCCGTCAGCCGAGGATCGGGGCGAGGTAGCCGCGCATGACCTTTTTGAGCTCCCGTACGAACGCGTCGCGCTCGCTTTCCTCGGCGGCCAGCACCAGCGGCACCATGGCCTGGAAGATCTGAATGAGCACCCGGGCGCTGCGCACGCGCTCGTCGGTGGGCAGTTCTGGCGCGCGGGCAGTGAGGATGCGCTCCACTCGACCCAGCAGCGCCGTTTGAATCGGTTGGGCTGCGGCCGCTAGGCCGGCTGGCATGTCGGGGCGCGCGAAGATCGCCTTGAAGCCGGGGTTGGCGAGGTTGAAGGCCAGGATCGGATCGACCACGCGATCGAGCAGCTCGTCGAGGCTGATCTTCGCGAAGTCGGCCGAGTCGAAGGCGGCAGCGTGCGTCGCTCGCATCTGCGCGACGAACCGGTCGGCGAGGGCCTGCGCGATGGCCTCCTTGTTCGGAAAGAACTGGTAGAGCGATCCCGGTGAGATCGCCGCCGCGGCGGCGATCGCGTTGGTCGTCGCTGTTTCGAAGCCGACCTGCGCGAAGACCCCGGCCGCGGCGTCGAGGATCTCGGTGATCCGCCGCTCGCCGCGCGCCTGTCGTCGCCGTGGCCGCTTCTCGTTGGCGCTCTGTTCATCGGCGCGGCCGCTCGTCATACGTCTTCCTTCTGTCCGTGGTTGAAAATACAAGCGATCGCTCGTATTCTGACCAAAGATGCGACTCTTTACTCGTAAAATTTAGCAGGAGGCCCCATGCTCGGAAGACTCGTGACAGGCCGGCCGTGGTGGGTCGTGGCGGTGAGCGTCATCGTGTTCGTCCTGGCCGGTGCCATCGGCGCGGGCACGCTCAACGTGCTGTCGCTCAACCGGTTCGAAGCGCCAGGATCGGAGTCGATGCGGGCCAGGGACGCCCTTGCAGCCGGATTCGGCACCGGCAGCCCCAATGTCGCGTTGCTGGTGACTGCACAGTCGGGGACCGTCGACAGCCCAGCGGTGGCCGCAGCCGGAAAGGCCCTCACTGCAGAGCTGGCGGCGTATCCCGGCGTGGGCGACGCCTGGTCGTACTGGACCAACGACAACTCCACAACACTGCGCAGCGACGATGCCCGCCAGGCGATGGTGCTGGCCTGGGTGCCCGGCGACGCCAACGAGGTACGGCGTTCGATACTGCCCACGCTCAGCCCGCTGTTCAACCGTTCCGACGCCACCACAAGAGTCGAAGTGGGCGGAGGCGACGAGGTGTTCCGGCAGGTCATGGGGCAGGCACGCGAGGACTTCCTACGCGCGGAGCTGGTGATCCTCCCGTTGGTCCTGGTGCTGCTGTGGTGGGTATACCGCAGGTTCTCCACCGCATTGGTCACCCTCGGCATCGGCCTGTTCGCCGTCGTCGGGTCGCTGGCCATCCTGCGCGGCGTCACCGCGTTCACCGACATCTCCACGTTCGCGTCGAACATCGCACTGGTGATGGGCATCGGCCTGGGCGTCGACTACGGGCTGTTCGTCATCTTCCGATTCCGGGAGGAACTGCGCGGCGGGACGGCGGTGCCCGACGCGGTGGCCCGTACGGTGCGCAGCGCCGGACGAACCGTCCTGTACAGCGGCGCTACCGTCGCATCCGCCCTGGCGGTGCTTTTTGCGTTCCCGTTCCCATTCCTCAGCTCGTTCGCCTACGCCGGCATCGCCGTCGTGCTTGCGGCGGTCATCGGCGCGACCATCGTGCTACCCGCGGTGCTGGCCCTGCTCGGCCGCCGGGTCCAGCGTCGGGGTCCAGTCCCGGTCGAGACCAGCAGCTTCTGGTACCGAGCGGCCACCCGCATCATGCGCCGCCCGCTGCTGCTCGGCGGAGCGGCGTTGGTGGTCCTGCTCCTGCTCGGCTCGCCCTTCCTGGGCGTGCGCTTCGGCTTGCCCGACGACCGGGTGTTGCCGAGCTCCGCGCCGGTACGCCAAATGTACGACCAGATCCGGGCAGGCTTCTCACAGGAGGAAGCAGATGCGATCCAGATCGTCTCGCCCACAGGTGACCCCGACAGCACGGGCGGTTACGCGGCAGTGCTGTCGCGCGTCGACGGGGTCGTACGGGTCGATTCGGCTGCCGGGTCCTATGCAGACGGTGGACGGATCGCGGAGCCGCCCGGCACGAGATTCACCGGCGGATCCGGCACCTGGCTATCGGTCGTGCCGTCCTCGGATCGGCTCGACGCCGACGCCACCGGCCTGGTGGGAGAGATCCGAGCGGTGTCCGCGCCCTTCGAGGTGCTCGTCGGGGGATACCCAGCCGAGCTGACCGACTACCGCGACGGCGTGACCGAGCGGCTGCCGCTGATCGCCGGCCTGATCATCGTGGTGACCTTCATCGTGCTGTTCCTGATGACGGGCAGTGTGGTGGCGCCGCTGAAGGCATCGGTGCTCAACGTGCTGAGCCTGTCGGTGATGTTCGGCGCGCTGGTCTTCATCTTCCAGAACGGCAACCTCTCCGGCCTGCTGGGCTTCACCCCAACCGGGTCGATCGAACCAAGCATCCCGATCTTGATGTTCTGCATCGCGTATGGGCTGTCCATGGACTACGAAGTCTTCCTACTGTCGCGAATCAAGGAGGAATACGACCGCACCGGTGACGCCGTAGGCTCGGTGCCACTCGGCATCGCCCGCAGCGCCCCGCTGGTCACCGCCGCCGCGGCAATCATGGCAGTGTCGTTCGCCGCCTACGCCACCGGGAAAGTCGTCTTCCTGCAACAGCTCGGTATCGGGATGGCGCTGGCAGTCATCGTGGACGCGACGCTGATCCGGGGCGTCCTGGTGCCCGCCTTCATGCGCATGGCCGGCCGGGCCAACTGGTGGGCACCGGCGCCGCTACGGCGTCTGCACCGCCGCATCGGACTGTCCGAGCAGTCCTCGTACCCGCAAGACACCATGGCCCGCAAAGAAGCTGGAGCACCCGTCGGTGACGTCGTCGCCGCCCCGGCAACACGAGAAACCTGAGATGCAACCCGTTCTCGGAGTGAGCTTCCTCGCGGTGCCCGAGGGCAAGACGGTGAAGAACCGGCTGCACCTGGACCTGCAGCCCGCCGACCGGACCAGGGCCGAGGAGGTCGAGCGACTGCTCGGCATCGGCGCGACGCTGGTCGCCGATCACGTCAACCCGACCGGCGGTGGTTGGGTGGTGCTCGCCGATCCGGAGGGCAACGAGTTCTGCGTGCTCGGCAACGCGGCCGAGCGGGCGGCGGCAGCGGCGGCGCGAGCCGCGGCGGAGGTCGCCGAACCAGCCTGACCGCCGGCATACGGCACGGGGCCCCGGCCACCCGAGGGTGGCCGGGGCCCCGGTCTGGTACGGCTCAGGACTGCTGCTCGACCTGGCCCCGGATCGTGGTGAACTCCGCCTTCGCCTGGTCGGCGGACTTGAAGTACATCACCACCATGCCCAGGCTGCCCCGGTCGGCCCAGACACAGATGCCCAGCGGCACGCTCTGGGCCTTGCCGGCGCCGCAGCGGGCCTCACCGCCGAGCGGGCCGGCGTCGACGGTAGCCATGTCGCCCACCGTCAGCTCGGTGGCGAGCCCCTTCACATAGTCGTCGAGCGCCTTCGTCGGGTCCGCCAGCAGCCCCGACACGCCGGTGATCATGACGAGGTCCTGCTTGGTCGGGTCGCCGTAGAAGGCAGCGACCGTGCTGGTCGAGCTCTGTGCCTTCGCCTTCATGCCGGCGACCGCCTGGTCGGCGGCCTGCTGCAGCTCGGGGTTGGTGAGCTTCGGCCGGCCGGCGAGGGTGGCGGGCGCGACCACGCGCGTCTTGCTGGCATCGACGACCGCGCCCACGTCGTCCTTCACGGCGAACCAGGTGATCGCCGCGCCGCCGAGGCAGAGCACCAGCACCACGGCCAGCACGATCAGCACGATCTTGCCGACGTTCGACTTCTTGGCCGGCGGCGGGCCGGCGGCGAAGTTCGGGTCACCGTACGGCTGACCCGGCTGCGCGGGCGGGAAGCCGGGCTGCTGGGGCGGGAAGCCGGGTTGCGCGGGCGGGAAGCCCGGCTGCGCGGGCGGGAAGGCACTGGGCTGCTGCGGCTGTCCCTGCTGCTGCGGCGGCGGCCAACCGCCGGGCTGCTGGCCCGGCTGCTGCGGCGGGTTGGGGGAATCGTGCGGCGGGCCGTAGGGATTGGCCGGCGGCTGGGACATCAGTCAGCTCCAAGATGGGGATGCAAAACGCGTGATCCTAACCCGGTGCGGAGTCCGCCGTTGTCCCTGCGGGAACCCGCACCCCACCGTCATCTGATCACAAACGGTCGCGGTGGCCGGCCGTCCACGAGGGACGATCCGACCACCGCGACGGTGGTGCTGCGATCTTCTCAGGCGGGCAGGCTCGCCGCCCCGCGCGGCAGGAACCGCTGGCCGGTGACCCGCTCGGAGGTGCCGGTCCGATCCAGGTACGGCGTGACGCCGCCCAGGTGGAACGGCCAGCCGGCGCCCAGGATCATGCACAGGTCGATGTCCTGCGCCTCGGCGACCACACCCTCGTCCAGCATCAGCCGGATCTCCTGCGCGAGCGCGTCGAGCGCGTTCTGCCGTACCTGCTCGGCGGTCAACGGCTGGTCACCGACGACGAGCAGGTCGGCCACCTCATCGTTGACCTGGTCGTCGACCACGATCGGTCGACCGGAGTCGGCGATCCGCTTGAGGTTCTCGCTGACCCCGTACCGGTCCGGGAACGCGGCGTGCAGGGTGCCGCCCACGTGGTACGCCACGGCCGGCCCGACCAGCTGGAGCAGGGCGAGCGGGCGCATCGGCAGGCCCAGCGGGTCCAGTGCGCTGTTCGCCACGTCCAGCGGGGTGCCGGCGTCGACGGCCGCGAAGACGGTGCCCAGGAAGCGGGTGAGCAGCCGGTTCACCACGAACGCCGGAGCGTCCTTGACCAGCACGCTCGACTTCTTGAGCTGCTTGCCCACGGCGAACGCGGTGGCGAGGGTGGCGTCGTCGGTGCGCTCACCCCGGACGATCTCCAACAGCGGCAGCACCGCCACCGGGTTGAAGAAGTGGAAGCCGACCACCCGCTCCGGGTGCTCCAGCTCGGCGGCCATCTCGGTGATCGACAACGAGCTGGTGTTGGTGGCGAGCACCGCCTCCGGGGAGACAATCTTCTCCAGCTCGGCCCAGACCTGCTTCTTGACGCCCAGGTCCTCGAAAACCGCCTCGATGACGAAATCGGCGTCCGCGAAGGCGGTCTTGTCGACCGTGCCGCTGACCAGGCCGTACAGCTTGGCGGCCGTACCCTTGTCCATCCGGCCCTTGGTGACGGCCTTCTCGATCTGGGAGTGCACGTACCCGACGCCCTTGTCCACCCGGGACTGGTCGAGGTCGGTCAGCACCACCGGCACCTGCAGGCGGCGGGCGAACAGCAACGCCAACTGGCTGGCCA
Source organism: Micromonospora sp. NPDC050276 (assembly GCF_044459545.1). NCBI lineage: Bacteria > Bacillati > Actinomycetota > Actinomycetes > Micromonosporales > Micromonosporaceae > Micromonospora > Micromonospora sp. NPDC050276. Next base: position 449,368 of record NZ_JBITJA010000003.1, read on the forward strand.
TCAGGCCCGCGCCGACGATGCCAACCTTCGTGATCGTGCGGGCCAGGCCCTTGTCCGGCGCGCCGGCCGGGCGCTTGGCCCGCCGCTGCACCAGGTCGAACGCGTACAGGCCGCTGCGCAGCTCCTCGGAGAAGACCAGGTCCGCGAGGGCCTCGTCCTCGGCGGCGGTGCCGGCGGCGAAGTCGCCGTCCTTCGCCGTCTCCAGCAGGTCGAGCGCCTTGTACGCGGCCGGGACCGCGCCGTGCAGCCGCTGGTTCAGCGTCTCCCGGGCGAAGTAGAGCACGCCCGCCCACATGTCCTTGTCGACCTCGGGCCGGGTCACCGTGACCTGACCCCGGACCACCCCGGCGGCCCACTCCAGGGACCGCTCCAGGAAGTCCGCCGGCTCCAACAGGATGTCCGCGATGCCCAGCTCGGCGGCCTGCTTCGGCTTGAGCATCTTGTTCTGCATGAGCGGGTTCTGGATGATCACCTGGGTCGCGGCGGGGATGCCGATCAGGTTCGGCAGCAGCTGGGTGCCGCCCCAGCCGGGCACCAGACCGAGGGACACCTCGGGCAGCGCCAGGGCCGCCGCGCCGCCGGAGAGCGTCCGGTAGTGACAGTGCAGCGCCAGCTCCAGCCCACCGCCCATCGCCGCGCCGTTGACGAACGCGAACGTGGGGACGCTGCTGTCCTTGAGGCGGGCGAAGACCCGGTGACCGAGCCGGCCGATCTCCAGCGCCTGAGCGCGGTCGGCGAGTTGCGGCAGGCCGACGATGTCCGCGCCCACGCAGAAGATGTACGGCTTGCCGGTGACCGCGATGAACGCCGGGTCCGCCGCGAGCGCGGCCGTGATCGCCTCGTCCAGGCTGGCCAGGCCACCCGGACCGAAGGTGTTCGGCTTGGTGTGGTCGAAGCCGTTGTCCAGCGTGATCAGGGCGGCGGGACGGTCCAGCCCCGGCACGTTCACCTGGCGCAGCAGTGCCCGGGTGACGACCTCGTTCGGTGCGGCGAGCGTGCTCACTTGTTGCCCTCCGTCCAGTGCGGGTTCTCCCAGATGACCGTGCCGCCCATGCCGATGCCGATGCACATGGCGGTGAGGCCGTAGCGGACCTCGGGGTGCTCGGCGAACTGGCGGGCCAGCTGGGTCATCAGCCGTACGCCGGAGGAGGCGAGGGGGTGACCGATGGCGATCGCGCCGCCCCACGGGTTGACCCGCGCGTCGTCGTCGGCGATGCCGAAGTGGTCGAGGAAGGCGAGCACCTGCACGGCGAACGCCTCGTTCAGCTCGAACAGGCCGATGTCGTCGATGCCGAGCCCGGCCAGGCGCAGCGCCTTCTCCGTCGAGGGGATCGGGCCGACGCCCATCACCTCGGGCTCGACTCCGACGAAGCCGAACGACACCAGCCGCATGGCGATCGGCAGGCCCAGCTCGCGGGCGGTGGCCTCGTCGGCCAGCAGGCTCGCGGTGGCGCCGTCGTTCAGGCCGGCCGCGTTGCCTGCGGTGACCTTGCCGTGTGGGCGGAACGGGGTCTTCAGGGTGGCCAGCTTCTCCAGCGAGGTGTCCCGCGGCGCCTCGTCGACCGTGGCGAGACCCCAGCCGCCGTCCGCGTCGCGGATGGACATCGGCACCAGGTCGTCCTGGAGCTTGCCGTTGGCGTACGCCTTGGCGGTCTTCTGCTGCGAGGCGAGCGCGAACGCGTCGGTGCGGGCCTTGGTGATGTGCGGCACCAGGTCGTGCAGGTTCTCCGCGGTGGCGCCCATGACGAGCGCGGACGGGTCGACCAGCTTCTCCGCGATGATGCGCGGGTTGGGGTCGACGCCCTCACCCATCGGGTGGCGGCCCATGTGCTCGACGCCACCGGCGATGGCGATGTCGTACGCGCCCATGGCGATGCCGCTGGCCACGGTGGTCACCGCGGTCATCGCCCCCGCGCACATCCGGTCGATGGCGAAGCCCGGAACGGTCTTGGGCAGCCCGGCCAGCAGGGCGGCGGTGCGGCCGATGGTGAGGCCCTGGTCGCCGATCTGGGTGGTGGCCGCGATGGCGACCTCCTCGACCCGCTCCGGAGGCAGCTGCGGGTTACGACGCAGCAGTTCCCGGATGCAGCGGATCACCAGGTCGTCGGCGCGGGTGTTGGCGTACATGCCACCCGCCTTGCCGAACGGGGTACGGACGCCGTCGACGAAGACGACGTCGCGAACTTCACGGGGCACTTGAGCCTCCTATTCGACCGTGCTTCGGCCTTCGCGCCGGGGTGGCACGCCGAACCGAACAGGGGTCGCCGACACGGGCACGTTTCCCTCGGATGCTACTCGCCAGTAACCACCCGCGCCCGTACCCCCCGCTGTGGCCCACCCCACACCGTCGGCGACCGCCAGCCCTCGGTCGATCATGAAGTTGTTGGCGCGACACGCGGGCCGCGATGGCAATAACTTCATGATCAACCGCAGGAGGCGGGGGTGGGGCAGGGGGTGGGGTGGGTGGTTAGGGGGTTGGGGGTTGTGGGGTCAGGGCCTCGGTGAGGTCGGGGGTGAGGAGGCCGATCTGCCACTCGCGGGCGTTGAGGCCGCGCAGGGTCTCCGCGACCGACTCCTCGGTTATTTCCTCCGGCGGGGTCCAGGCCAGTCGACGGACCGAATCCGGCGTGATCAGGTTCTCCGGCGGAAGGTTGTGCTCACCGGCGATGCGGATCACGACCTCCCGGCAACGGGCCAGCCGACCGGCCGCCACCGGATCCCGTTCGGCCCAGCGGTGCGGCGGAGGCGGGCCCTCCACGGCCGGCGAGACCGGCAGGGAATCCTCCGGCAACTCACGGGCGTCGTCCAGCGCGGCGAGCCAGGTGCGGGCCAACCGGCGGACCGACCGACCGCCGAAACCGGGCAGGGTCAGCAGGGTCTTCTCGTCCCTCGGGTCCAGTTCGGCCGCGGCGATGATCGCCGAGTCGGGCAGGACCCGACCGGGAGCGGCGTCCCGCCGGGCGGCGATCTGGTCCCGGGCGTACCACATCGAGCGGACCCGGGCCTGGGCCCGCGCCCCCCGCAGCCGGTGGATGCCCGAGGTGCGCCGCCACGGCTCCGCGCGGACCCGCGGTGGGCGAGCCCCGGTGCGGACCAGCGCGGCGAACTCCTCCGCGGCCCAGGCCGACTTGCCCTGCCGGGTCAACTCGGCGTCGAGCGCGTCGCGCAGGTCGGTGAGCAGCTCCACGTCGAGAGCGGCGTACGTCAGCCACGACTCGGGCAGCGGTCGGCTCGACCAGTCGGCCGCCGAGTGGTGCTTCTCCAGCGTGAACCCGAGGAGCTGCTCGGTGAGCGCGGCCAGCCCGACGCGTTCGAAGCCGGCCAGCCGGGCCGCCAGCTCGGTGTCGAACAGCCGGCGCGGGCGCAACCCCACCTCGGCCAGGCAGGGCAGATCCTGGCTGGCCGCGTGGAGGACCCACTCGGCCTCGCCGATCACCGCGTCCAGCGCACTGAGGTCGGGCAGCGGCAGCGGGTCGATCAGTGCCGTGCCCGCACCGGCCCGGCGCAGTTGCACCAGGTAGGCGCGCTGGCTGTAGCGGTAGCCGGAAGCCCGCTCCGCGTCCAGGGCGACCGGGCCGGTGCCCGCCGCGAAACGGGCCACGACCTCGGCAAGCTCGGCCGGAGCGGCCACCGGCTCGGGGGTGCCGTCACGCGGGGCGATCAGCGGAACGGGCCCACCGTCGGCCGGGTCGGCCCCCTCGCCCGCCGGCTGCGGCTGGGCCGACGGCGGGTGCTGGGGTGCGTGTCCCGGAAGTTCTTCGGTGGGCCGACGGCGCAGGGGTGGTTCGTCGGTCACCTGCCAACCCTAGTGCGCGCGGAGATCCGGCGGGTGCAGCCGGTCCGGCGTGTGTCGATCAGGTGTCCGCAAAGTGTCCTTCCGGATGCCGAACATCAGGCGGCGCCGGCGGGGCGGCGGTCGGAGAGGGCTGTCACGCCGGGTGGGGGGAGGCCGGCGGTGGAGGCGAGCAGTGCGCACCAGCCGAGCAGGTGCGGGGTCAGGTCGTCGTCGATCGGCGTCCAGGAGGCGCGGATCTCGATGTCGCCGATGGTGGGTGGCCCGGCCAGATCGCCGAACCGGGTCGACATGGTCTGTGTCACCGTCCCGCCGATCGCCCGGTAACCGGCGTCCTGGGCGTCCAACGCGTCGGTCAGCCACGTCCAGCCGACCCCGGGCAGCAGCGGGTCGGCGGCCAGGTCGACCTCCAACTCGGCGGTCACGTAGGTCACCAGCCGCAGGGTGCCCTGCCACGCCTCGTGCCCGGCCGGGTTGTGCAGCAGGATCAGCCGGCCGGTCGCCACCTCGTCGTCGTCGCGCAGCACGGTCGCGGAGAGCGCGAACGCGTACGGGGCCAGCCGCTGGGGAGCGCCGACCTCCTCCAGGGTGATCTCCGGCCGGGGGGCGGCCGACCGCAGCCCGGCGACCGCGCGGGCGAACGTCTCCGGGAGCGCGATCGGGGGGGCCATGTTGGCAGCCTATGCCGACGCCCGTCCCCCGCTTCGACGGCGCGCCGACGCTCACCATGGGGCCCCCGCGCCAACGCGGCGGCGCGGAACGGTGCCCTTCCTCTCACCCCCACCCGGGTGGGGGTGGCGGGCGTGGCACGATTGCGGCGATGACCACGGACACCACGGGCACTGTCGCCCGAGACGGAGATTCCCGCCCCGGCGGACCGGCCGACTCGCCCTTCATCCGGGCGTGCCGACGTCGGCCCGTCCCGCACACCCCGGTCTGGTTCATGCGCCAGGCCGGCCGCTCCCTTCCCGAGTACCGGGAGATCCGGGCGAGCGTGCCGATGCTGGAGTCCTGCCGCCGCCCGGAGCTGGTCACCGAGATCACCCTCCAGCCGGTGCGCCGACACGGCGTGGACGCGGCCATCCTGTTCAGCGACATCGTGGTGCCCGTCGCCGCCGCCGGGATCGACCTGGACATCGTGCCGGGCACCGGCCCGGTGGTCGCCGAGCCGATCCGCACCGCCGCCGACGTGCAGCGGATCCGCCCGATCACCCGCGAGGACGTCCCGTACGTCGACGAGGCCGTCCGGCAGCTCGTGGTCGAGCTGGGCGACACCCCGCTGATCGGTTTCGCCGGTGCGCCGTTCACCCTCGCGAGCTACCTGGTCGAGGGCGGGCCGTCGCGCACCCACGCGAAGACCAAGGCCCTGATGTACGGCGATCCCGAACTGTGGCACGCGCTCTGCGCCCGGCTGGCCGACGTGACGCTGGCCTTCCTGCGGGTGCAGATCGAGGCCGGCGTGTCCGCCGTGCAGCTGTTCGACTCGTGGGCCGGGGCGCTCTCCGAGGCCGACTACCGCCGTTTCGTGTTGCCGCACTCGACGGCCGTGCTGAGCGGCCTGGCGCACGCCGAGGTGCCCCGGATCCACTTCGGGGTGGGCACCGCCGAACTGCTCGGCGCGATGGGCGAGGCCGGCGCGGACGTGGTCGGCGTCGACTGGCGTACCCCGCTGGACGTGGCCACCGACCGGATCGGCCCGGACAAGGCGGTGCAGGGCAACCTGGACCCATGCGTGCTGCTCGCGCCGTGGCCGGTCGTCGAGGCCGAGGTGCGGCGCATCCTGGAGCAGGGTCGGACCGCCCCCGGGCACGTGTTCAACCTTGGCCACGGGGTGCTGCCGGAGACCGACCCGGACGTGCTGACCCGGGTGGTCGCGCTGGTGCACGAGCTCTCCAGCCGCCGGGCCGACCAGGGCTGAGAAGGCGATGCGCAAGCCCTGGCGGGTGGCGGTGGTCGGCGGCGGGATCGCCGGGCTGGCCGCCGCGGTCCGCCTGCGCGACCGCGCGCCCGCCGGCACCGAGATCACGGTGTACGAGCAGTCCGGCGCGCTGGGCGGAAAGCTGCGCACCGGGGAGCTGGCGGGTCAGCCGGTGGAGTTCGGCGCGGAGTCGTTCCTGATGCGCGACCCCACCGGAGCCGAGAGCGCGGCGGTGGCGTTGGCCCGCCGGCTCGGATTGGCCGAGAAGATCGTGCACCCCACGGTGGGGCAGGCCGCGCTCGTCATCGACGGCGGGCTGCGCCCCATCCCGGGCGGCACGCTGGTGGGCGTACCCGGGGATCTGGATCGGGTGGCCACGGTCGCCCGCCCGGCCGCGGACGCCGACGCCGACGGTGGTCGGCCGCTGGTCGGGCCGGACGCGGACGTCTCGGTGGGTGCGTTGGTCCGGTCCCGGTTCGGCAACGAGGTGGTCGAGCGACTGGTCGACCCGATGCTGGGCGGCGTGTACGCGGGCCGCGCCGACGATCTCTCCTTGGTCACCACGATGCCGGCACTGGCCCGCGCGGCCCGGGTGGAGCACACCCTGACCGGCGCGGTCCGGGCCGCACAGGCCGCCGCGCCACGCGCGCCCGGCGCCCCGGTCTTCGGCACGCTGGCCGGCGGGCTGAGCACCCTGGTCGAGGCGGCGGTGACGGCCAGCGGCGCGACGGTACGGCGGAACGCCGCCGTGCGTGAGCTGACCCCGACCGACGCCGGTTGGCGACTCACCGTCGGCCCGACCCGCGCCCCTGAGCTGATCGACGTGGACGCCGTGGTGCTGGCGGTGCCGGCCCGGCCGGCGGCGCGGCTGCTCGCCGGCCCCGCGCCGACGGTGGCGGCGGGCGTCGGCGCGTTGGACTACGCGAGCGTCGCGCTGGTCACCATGGCGTTGCCGCAACCGCGACTGCCCGAGCTGTCCGGCTTCCTGGTGCCCAGCACCGAGGGCCTGCTGATCAAGGCGGCGACCTTCTTCACCACCAAGTGGGGGCACCTGCGCCGGCCGGACGGGTTGGCCCTGGTGCGCGCCTCGGTGGGCCGGTACGGCGAGGAGGCGCACCTGCAGCGCCCGGACGCGGACCTGGCGGCTACCGTGCACCGAGAGTTGTCGGCGGTGCTCGGCACCCCGCTGCCCGCCCCGGTCGACGGGCACGTGCAGCGGTGGGGCGGGGCGCTGCCGCAGTACGCGCCGGGGCACGCCGACCGGCTCGCCGCCGCGCGGACGGCGTTGCGGGCAACGCACCCCACCCTGGTCCTCGCCGGCGCCGGCTACGACGGCGTCGGCATTCCGGTCTGCGTCCGCTCCGGCGAGACGGCGGCCGAAGAGATCATCACAGCACTGGGAGGATCGGCGAGATGACCGAGCAGACCAACGCGGCCCGGTTGCGGGAGCTGAACGACAGCATCCGCTACACCATGTGGTCGGTGTTCCGAGCCAGCTCCCCGCTGCCCTCGCTACGCGACAACGTCACCGGCGAGGTGGTGTCCCTCTTCGACGAGCTGGCCGGCAAGGACGTCGTGGTCCGGGGCGTGTACGACGTCTCCGGTCTGCGCGCCGACGCGGACGTGATGATCTGGTGGCACTCCGCGTCCAGCGACGCGCTCCAGGACGCGTACCTGCGGTTCCGCCGCACCACGCTGGGCCGGGCGCTGACCCCGGTCTGGTCGCAGATGGCCCTGCACCGGCCGGCGGAGTTCAACAAGAGCCACATCCCGGCGTTCCTGGCCGGCGAGGAGGCCCGCCCCTACCTGTGCGTCTACCCGTTCGTCCGCTCCTACGAGTGGTACCTGCTGCCCGACGCCGAGCGGCGCGAGCTGCTGGCCGAGCACGGGAAGATGGCTCGCGGCTACCCGGACGTGCGGGCCAACACGGTCGCCTCGTTCGCGCTCGGCGACTACGAGTGGATGCTCGCCTTCGAGGCCGACGAACTGCACCGGATCGTCGACCTGATGCGGGACCTGCGTGCCTCCGGCGCCCGCCGACACGTCCGGGAAGAGGTGCCGTTCTACACCGGCCGCCGTCGCTCAGTAGCCGAAATCGTCAACTGCCTGCTCTAACCCCCACCCACCCCCACCCCCACCCCCGCCCCGCGATCTTGCAGTTTCTGTCGCGACGAAAAGGGCGTAAGCCGCGTAACGACGACAGAAAGTGCAAGATCGCGGAGGTGGGGGGTGTTAGAGGGGGAGGAGCATGTCCTGTTCGGGGGCGGGCGGCAGGTTGCCGGCGATCATTCGGAAGCCGGCGCGGTGGTAGAGGGCCTTCGCCCGCGCGTTGTTCGACATCACGCTGAGCCGTAGCCCATCGGCGCCGCGCTCGCGGGCCCAGCGCGCGACCTCCTCCACCAGTCGGTCGCCGACACCCTTGCCGCGTGCGTCGGGGTGCACCCACATCGAGATCAGGTCCATCACCAGCGGGTCCGCCGTGGGTGCACCGCTCGACATCCCGATCGGACGCCCGTCCAGGAGGGCCACCACGTTGTGTGAGCCGGGGATGCTCAGCCGGTCGCGCCAGCGTTGCTCGCGGTCGCCGTCGCCCTGCCAGTCGGCGAGCCGAGAGCAGAACGCCTCCGGTGCCTCGGTCAGGGCGGCCAGTCGCAGTTGACGCCAGGTCGGCCAGTCGTCGGGGGTGAGCACCCTTATCTCGATCATGCGGGGATGGTGCCCGGACGGATCGCCGGGCACCACCGCATTTCCGCCGGCCGGCGCCGCACCCCCGCCCGGGTGCGGCGCCGGACGGGGATCAACTGGTCGTCGTACAGGAGACCAGCGGAACCGGGTTGCTGCCGTTCCACGAGCCGAGGAAACCGAACGTGGTGCTCGCTCCGGCGGCGAGTGTGCCGTTATGGCTGACGTTGCGCGCGGTGACCAGCGTGCCGTTGGTGCTGACCGTGGTGTTCCACGACGAGGTGACCTGCTGGCCGTTGTTGTAGTTCCAGCTCACCGACCAGCCTCGGGTTGGTGAACCGCCGGCGGTCACCTTCACGTCGGCCTGGAACCCACCGGACCACTGACCGGTGATCTGGTACGTCGCCGTGCAGGCACCGGCCGGCGGCGGGGTGGTCGGCGGAGGCGTGGTGGGCGGGGGAGTGGTGGGCGGCGGGGTCGTCGGAGGGGGAGTGGTGGGCGGGGTGGTCGTCCCACCGCCGAACTCGACGTCGCTGCACAGGTAGTACGACTGGTCCAGGTGGCTCGCCTGCCAGACGGTGTAGACGATGTGCCGCCCGGTGCGACCCGGCGCGCTGACCGGGATCTGGATCGAGACGCCACCGGTGTCCGGGTCCCACTGCGAGGCCGGGGTGTTGCCGATCTGGCCCGCCAACTCCAGGTTGCCCCAGCCCAGCGGCTGGGTGGTCGAGTTGAAGCCCTGCTTCGTCACGTACACCCGGATGTAGTCGGCGCCGTGACTGGCCTGGTCGAAGAAGCGGAGCCGGAAGTTGTTCGACACCGCTGTGGTCTTCCAGGCGCCGACGGTGTCCAGCGCGTTGTAGCGAGGGCTCTGGGTGCGTCCGCCGCTGCACAGCTGGCCGTCGGGGACGGCCGCCTGGTGGTTGCCCCCCACGCCCTCGCGGAACAGGCCGTTCCAGTTCCACATCGCGGCCGGGTCGGCCTGCCAGGCCTGCCAGCACATCGGGTCCTCGGTGGCCATCCGAGGGTTCTGGAAGTCACTGCCCCAGCGTTGCCAGCAGCTGTAGTTGCGCGATGCCGGATCGACGACCGACCCGTGCGCCGAGGCGGGCTGGGTCAGGATGGTGGTGAGCGCGGCCGTCAAGAGAAGCGTGGTGGCCGCGACGATGGCGAACAGCCAGAGCACGTGTCGTGGTCGAGTGAGCGTGGACATGGAGCCCCCGGGGGGATGAGGTCGGACGTCGACACCCGGATTGCCGGGAGTTGCCCACTCCCGTGCCTAATCGCTGGCTCCCGCGATGGCTCTACCCGGCACCATGCCAGCCGGATTGTCAGCCGTCAATTGCCTCTCGGCGCATCGGCGTGTGCGGGATGCCGTCCTCGACGTACTCGGGGCCGCTGACCGCGAAGCCGTGCCGGGCGTAGAACGCCACGAGGTGCGACTGGGCGTCCAGCACGCAGGGCCGGTTGCCCACCACCTCCAGCGCCGCGGTCATCAGCCGGCCGGCGTGGCCACCGCCGCGCGCCGTCGGGGCCACCACCACCCGACCGATCCGGGCCGTGCCGTCCGGGTCGGCCAGGATCCGCAGGTACGCCAGCGGCGCGCCGCCGTCGGTCAGCCAGAGATGCCGGGTGCCGGGCTCCACGTCCCGCCCGTCGAGTTCCGGGTACGGGCAGTGCTGCTCCACCACGAACACGTCGATGCGCAACTTGAGGAGGTCGTGGAAGGTGCGGGCGTTCAGGTCGGCGAAGGAGGCTGTCCGGATCTCGGTGGTCTGCTGGGGCATCCACCGATGGTAGGTCGGTCGGGTTCACCTGCCGTCCGCCCGGTCCGGCGCGAGGTAGGTGGCGGCCACGGCGGTGAGCAGCAGGACGCCGCCCCCGATCACCGGCAGCGGGAGCGGCTCGTGCAGCAGCGCCACCGCCAGCGCGGCGGCGGTGAGCGGTTCGAGCAGGGTCAGCACGGCCGCGACGCTGCCCGGGGTGGTGCGCAGCCCGGCGTAGAACAACGCGTACGCGACCGCGGTGGTGACCACGCCGAGGTGCAGCAGCAGGGCCACGGTGTCCAGGCGCACCGCCACGCTGACCCCGGCGACCAGCGCGAACGGTGCCAGGGTCAGCGCGCCGACCACGGTGGAGATGGTGGTCAGCGTCATCGGAGTGGTGCGCTGCGACACCTGCCGGCTGAGCAGGGTGGTCACCGCGTACCCGAGGCCGGAGCCGGCCGCCGCGAGCAGGCCGAGCAGTGGGGCGGGCGCCGCTGCGCCGGGGTGCTCGGTGGCGGCGGTGATCAGGACGAGGCCGGCCACCGCCGCGACCAGCGTGGCGAGTCGCAGCGGGCCGGGGAGCCGACGGGCGTGTACCGACTCCCAGGCCGCGGCGAGCACCGGGGCCAGCCCCAGACTGACGATGGTGGCCACGCTGACGCCCGCCCAGGCCACGGCGGCGAAGTAGAGCGCTTGGTAGAGGCCGAGTCCGACGCCGGTGAGCAGCAGCGTTACGGGTGCGGCGCGCAGGGCGGCCACGACTGTGCGCAGTCGGCCGGCGGTGCACGCCAGCAGCACGAGCGCGGCGATGGCGAGGCGGTGGAAGCCGATGCTCACCGGGCTGAGCCCGGTGCCCTCGCGCAGGAGTTGCACCGCCACGCCGGTGGTGCCCCACAGCACGCCGGTGACGGTGATCTGGATCAGGCCGCTGCGGGCGGCGAGGCTGGCGGCCGGGGCGGCCGGCAGCGCGGTGCGGGTGGTGGACACGGAAGCGCTCCGAAGGGTGAGCCGTTGACGGGGACGACGTCGACGGAGCGCGTACGGCGAAGTGGCCGAGCCGGGTCAGGTCACCCGGTCGGCGAGAGGCGCGGCGCTCCGGTCAGGAGCGCGGCGGGGGCAGGACGCCCAGGAATGGCCGCATGGCGACGACCGTACCGCAGATCGGCGGTCTGGCCGGGGCGCGGCCGGACCGGCGTGGTCAGGCCGGGCGGGCGCCGACGGCGTCGCGGATCTCGGCGCCCACCGTGCCCTCGACGGCGCGGGCGCAGTGTGCGCAGCAGAAGAACCGTCCGTTGACCTCGACGCCGTGCCCGACGATCTTGACCTGGCAGTGCTCGCAGATGGGTGCCATCCGGTGGATCGCGCACTCGAACGAGTCGAAGGTGTGCACGTCGCCGCTGACGGTGTGCACCTCGAACGCCATCCAGTAGTCGTTGCCGCAGACCTCGCAGGTTGCCACCGAAAACCTCCATTAAGTGGACAAGTACCTACAGAATCCCCCAGGCCGCGACGACGCGCGGCGGAACGTCGCTGCCTGCACGCCTCGGCGGCGTGTCGGCGTCGGCGTGTTGCCCGTTATGCCAGGTGAACCGCCGCAAACCCCGGAGGATCACCGTGATCAAGCGCAACAGGCTCTTCGGCAACCAGACCCGGGTCACCTTCTGCCTGCCCCGCGACGTCCCGCCCGGCCCGGTGAGCGTCGTCGGCTCCTTCAACGGCTGGCAGCCGGGCCGGCACGAGTTGGTGGCGCGCCGCGACGGGACGCGGACGGTGACCGTGAAGCTGCCGCCGGGGGAGTACCGCTTCCGGTACCTCGGCACCGGCGGGGTCTGGTTGGACGATGATTCGGCCGACCAGGTGGACGACCGGGGCAGCCTGCTCCGGCTCTGAGGAAGAAAACTGCCACCATCGATGGATTTATCGATGGGAGTCTTTACTGTTAACAATGTTTAAATTACTTTGAGGGGCACCTCCCGCACCTGGAAAAGGAGCTGCCTCGATGCGTCGAAGAATCACCATCCCGCTGGTGGCGGCGGGCGCTGTCGCCGCCACCCTCACCGTCGCCGCCCCCGCGCAGGCGCACGGCTACGTCTCCGCCCCGCCGAGCCGGCAGGCGCTCTGCGCGCAGGGCCGGGTGCCCGACTGCGGGCAGATCAAGTACGAGCCGCAGAGCGTCGAGGGGCCCAAGGGCCTGCGCAGCTGCAACGCCGGCATCGCCCAGTTCGCCGTCCTCAACGACGACAGTCGAGGCTGGCCGGCCACCTCGGTGGGCAGCTCGCTGACCTTCACGTGGGTGAACACCGCCCGGCACGCCACCAGCAACTGGGAGTACTGGATCGGCAACACCCGGGTCGGCGTGGTCAACGGCAACGGCCAGCAGCCGGGCGCCACCGTGTCGCACAACGTCAATCTCGGCGGCTTCTCCGGCCGGCAGAAGATCCTCGCGGTGTGGAACATCTCCGACACGGCGAACGCCTTCTACTCCTGCATCGACGTGCAGATCGGCGGCGGCGGGTCGAATCCGACCCCCACCCCGACCACCTCACCCACCCCACGGCCCACCCCGACCGCCACCCCGACCACCCCGCCCGCCACCGGCGGCACGTGGACGACGGGCCGGGCGTACCAGGTCGGCGACCAGGTCACCTACGGCGGAGCGACGTACCGCTGCCGGCAGGCGCACACCGCGATCCCGGGCTGGGAGCCCCCGAACGTGCCGGCGCTCTGGCTTCAGGTCTGACCGCACGGGTGTGGCCGGTGGCCGCACCCGTGTGTCGCCGCTCTCGCGTGAACGGAGCAACCGGCATGCCCCGCCGTACCCCGCTGGCGTTCCTCGTCGTCGCGCTGCTGCTCACCGGCGCCTGCGCCGGATCGCCCACGTCGAGCCCGTCGGCCCTGCCGCAGCCAGCCCCCGCGTCCCCGGCCGGCTCGGCGGCGGCCGGGGACGCGGCGTCCCCGGCCGACGGGGACGCGATGAGTGGGATCGACGTGGTGTTCCTGAGCACGATGGTCGGGCACAGCGAACGCACCCTGCAGATCGTCCGGCTCTCCCGGGACCGGGTGCGCGAAGACGCACTGCGCACCCTGGCCGCCGCGATCGAGGCGACCGAGGCCGACGAACTGGCCGCGATGCGCGGCTGGCTGCCCACGACCGGGCCGGGCGCCAGCGCGGCCGCACACCACCACGACGGGCACGGCGACGACGCCGCGCTCGACCGGCTGCGCACCGCGCCGGCCGGGGACGTCGACCGCGTGCTGCGCGAGGTGCTCGCCGAGCACCAGCAAGCCGCGGCCGACCTGGCCCGAGCCCAGGTCGACGTCGGCCGCAACGAGCGGGTCCGCGACCTGGCCCGGCGGATCGAGCAGTCCCGGACCGCCGAGGTCGACCTACTCAGGGGTACGCCCTGAGCGGCTCTCTGGTCAGCGAGGTTCCAGCCGGACCGAGATCGAGTTGACGCAGTGCCGGGTGTCCTTCGGGGTGAAGCCCTCGCCGTGGAAGACGTGCCCGAGGTGACTGTCGCAGCGGGCGCAGCGGATCTCCGTACGCGCCATGCCGAGACTGCGGTCCTCGATCTCCTTGACCCGGCCCGGGATGGCGTCGTCGAAGCTCGGCCAACCGCAGTGCGAGTCGAACTTCGTGTCACTGGAGAAGAGCTCCAGCCCGCAGGCGCGACAGTGGTAGACCCCCTGGGTCTTGGTGTCCACGTACTCGCCGGTCCACGGGCGTTCGGTGCCGGCTTCCCGCAGGACGTGGAACTCCTCGGGGGTCAACCGGACCCGCCACTCGTCCTCGGTCTTCGGCAGCTCATTGTCGTCAAGACTCACCCGTCAACGGTACGTCGAACGTCGGAGGCGTGGCATATGGTCGCGAGATGGCGGGCACCAAGGCAGCTGTCACCGAGGTCGAGGTGGCCGGGCACAGCGTACGGCTGAGCAGTCCGGACCGGGTGATCTTCCCCCAGCGGGGCTTCACCAAGGCGGACGTCTTCCACTACTACCTGGCCGTCGGCGACGGGATCATGCGCGCCCTGCGGGACCGGCCCACCACGCTGCAACGCTTCCCCGAGGGCGTCGAGGGTGAGGCGTTCTTCCAGAAGCGGGTGCCCACCCGAGGGGTGCCGCCCTGGGTGACGACCGCCGAGATCACCTTCCCGAGCGGCCGCAACGCCGCCGAGCTCTGCCCGGCCGACCTGGCCCACGTGGCCTGGGCGGCGCAGATGGGCACCATCGTGTTCCACCCGTGGCCGGTGCGCGCCACCGACGTCGACCAGCCCGACGAGCTGCGCATCGACCTGGACCCGCAGCCCGGCACCGACTTCGCCGACGCGGCGCGGGCCGCCGGTGAGGTCCGCGCGCTCCTCGACGAGTTGGGTGTGCCCGGTTGGCCGAAGACCTCCGGCGGTCGGGGCGTGCACGTCTACCTGCGCATCCAGCCCCGCTGGACGTTCACCGAGGTGCGCCGGGCCACCATCGCGCTGGCCCGGGAGGTGGAGCGCCGCAACCCTGATCTGGTCACCACCGCCTGGTGGAAGGAGGAGCGCGGCAGGCGGGTCTTCGTCGACTTCAACCAGATGGCCCGAGACCGGACGATCGCCTGCGCATACTCCCTGCGGGCCAACGCGCGGGCCACCGTCTCGACCCCGGTCACCTGGGACGAGCTTCCCGACGTCGACCCGGACGACTTCGATTTGCGTACCGTGCCGGCCCGGCTCGCCGAGCGGGGTGATCCGCACGCCGGCATCGACGACGCACCGTGGGACATCACCCCGTTGCTGGAGTGGGCCGAGCGCGACGCCGCCGCCGGGCAGGGCGACCTGCCGTACCCGCCGGACCATCCGAAGATGCCCGGCGAGCCCAAGCGGGTGCAGCCCAGCCGCGCCAAGCGCACCCCAGCGAGCCCGTGACCGACCCGCTGCGTCACGGGCGCGGCTGAGCCGTGCAGGCCAGGAACCTGTCGAACAGCTCCCGTGGGTCGGGGTTGAGCTTGAGCAGGTCGGCTGTCGCGTCGAAGAGTTGACAAGCCATGTAGATCGACTTGGTTGGTGTGGCGGAGATCCGGGCGATGCTCGGGAACGTGTCGCGGCGGTGTGACCCGTGCGTCGTTGCGCGGCGGGCGGAAGTTGTCGTACACCTGTTCTAGAATTTGCTTGTGATCGATGAGTTGGCGCGGGCGGAGAGTGCGGTGGCGACCTGCGCCGATGCCCCGGCCTGGGCCCTCTCCGAGCACGATCTGATCGCGGTGCTCGATGCCACGCACCGGTTGCAGCAGCGGCTGACGGCGGTGCAGTTGGCCGCGGTCCGCGAGTTGGACGGTCGGGGCACCGCGGTCGCGCAGGGCGCGTCCTCGACGGCGGTGTGGTTGCGTCACCGCCTGCGCCTCGACGTCTCCGCCGCTCGTCGGCTGGTCGATCTCGCGGCCTCGGTCGACGTGGCCCCGCCCGCCGTGCGGGCGGCCCTGGCGGCTGGGCTGGTCAGCGCGGAGCAGGCCCGGGTCATCGCCGACACGGCCGCCACGGTGTCGACCTGGGCGGGCGCCGAGGTGGCCGACAAGGCCGTCGGTGTGCTGACGGAGTGGGCCGGGCAGTTCGACCCCACCCTGCTGCGCCGGATGGGCACCCGGATTCTCGACCACGTCGCCCCTGACCTCGCCGACGCCGCCGATGCGGCGGCCCTGGCCGCCGAGGCCGCTCGGGCTGCCCGCGACCGGCACGTCACCATCTCCGAGCAGACCGGCGGGCATTTGCGGCTCAGCGGTGTCCTGGATGCGGAAGCCGCAGCGCTGTTGCGCGCCGTCATCGACCCGCTCAGCGCACCGACCGGCCCCGACGACAGCCGTTGCGCCGGGCAGCGTCGCCACGACGCGCTCGCCGATGTGTGCCGGCTCGCCCTGCGCGCCGGCGAACTGCCCGAGAACGGCGGCGACCCGGCCCAGATTGTCGTCACCGTCGACTACGACGGGCTGACCCGGCAGTTGGGTGCCGGCGCCCTCGACATCGGCCTGCGGCTCACCCCGGACACGGTGCGCCGACTCGCCTGCGACGCCGCCGTCCTGCCGGCCGTGCTCGGCGGCGCGGGCCAGGTCCTCGACGTCGGCCGGCAACGCCGCCTGATCACCGGTCCGCTGCGACGAGCCCTGGTGCTCCGCGACGGCGGGTGCGCCTTCCCCGGCTGCGACCGGCCGCCGCGCTGGTGCGCCGCCCACCACATCCTGCACTGGGCCGACGGGGGCCCGACCAGCCTCGACAACGCGGTGCTGCTCTGCGGCCACCACCACCGACACGTCCACCAGACCGAGTGGATGGTCCGCCTCGGTGACGACGGGCATCCGGAGTTCGTGCCGCCGGCCTGGCTCGACCCCGAGCGGGTCCCGCGCCGCAATCGCTACCACCGACGGACGTAGGCGGACAGCGGCTGAGGGTGTGGGGCGGGCCTTCGGATGGTCTGCCGCCCAGTGACGATCTGTCGTCGACCAATGTGGATCTTGTCGGACTAGTCTGTGCCGCATGGCCTTACCACCGGACGAGGTCTACGACCGCGCGGTCGCCGCCGCCGACGACGATCGCCGCCTTCCCCTGGCGCGGATGACCGGGTGGGAGATCAGTCCGTTCGAGCCGGACGGACTTCGAGTGTCCCAGCTGCGGCCTCCGGTGCTGCCGGAGCCGGCGCGGCGCGGCGAGGACCCGGCGGACTGCGATACCTGCCGCAATCGGGACGAGGGGATCTGGTTCAACGAGCGCTGGCGGTTGACCCGAATTCCGGGGGTGGGCGTCCCGCTGGTGCTCATGCTGTTGCCGCTCGATCACCACGACATGGCGGATCTCCCGGACGAACTGGCCGCCGAACTGGGGTTGTTGAGCACCCGGCTCGTTCGCCACATGCAGGCGCTGCCGCACATCTCGCGAGCGCACGTCTACCGCTTCGGGGATGGCGGCGCTCATTTGCACGTCTGGTTCTTCGCTCGGCCCGAGGGGCAGGCCCAGTTGTTCGGGTCGTGGCTGATCGCCTGGGACGACCTGCTGCCGGAGTACCCGGCGGACGTGGCCGACGCCGACGCCGGGGCCGTCGTGGACGCGCTGATCGCCTCCCACGGCGGGCGCCGACGGCCATGACCCAGCGACCGGCCCCACCGAAGCAGACCGATTGACATTCGATAGGTAACGAGCGAAACTCGATGCATGGTTACTGAGCATCGAGCGGTCGCCGCTCTCAGAGTCTTTCTCGTGGTGCTGTTCGGGGTCCTGGTCGTGTTCCAGACCCTCTCGCTGCCCGGTCAGTTCGCCTACATGGCTGAGCAGTCACCAGAGGACGCCCACCTGCGTTGGCCGGCGACCGCCGTGACGGTGTTCTGGGTGCTGTGCGTCCAAGTGGTCATCGTCGCGACGTGGCAGTTGCTCAGCCTGGTCAAGAACGACCGCATCTTCACCGAGGCGTCCCTCAAGTGGGTGGACGCCATCGTCTGGGCCATCGCCGCCGGGTGGGTGGTGCTCGTGGGGGTCTTCCTCTGGGTCGGCTTCAACGCAGACGACCCGGGAGTGCCCCTCCTGCTGTTCCTCCTGACGGTGGGCGTCAGCGTGCTGGGCCTCCTCATGGTGGTGATGCGGGCGCTGCTGCGGCAGGCCACCACGCTGCGCACCGACATGGAAGCGGTGATCTGATGCCCATCGTCGTCCGCATCGACGTGGAGTTGGCCAAGCGCAAGATGAGCGTCGGTGAGTTCGCCGAGCAGGTCGGGCTCACCCCAGCCAACGTGGCCGTGCTGAAGAACGGCCGCGCCAAGGCCGTCCGCTTCAGCACCCTCGAGGCGATGTGCCGAGTGCTCGACTGCCAGCCCGGAGACCTGCTGGAGTGGGTCGAGGAGGAAACCTCATGAAATACGTCCTGACCGTCGTCGCCGTTCTCGTGGTCGCGCTCGGCGTCGCCGGCATCGTGCACGGGGAGGCCGACGATTCGCCGGGCCTCCAGCTCCTCGGCGTTCTCCTCGTGCTCGGCGCGGTGGTGTTCGGCATCCGCAACCTTCGTGGCGGCAGCTAGCCGCCCGGCGTGAACCGGCCCGAGCTGACCTCTCCGCAATAACGATCATGTAACGGGCGCGAACCTTTCCCGGTGGGTGACCTGTCTTGATGGTCGTCGGCCCGCCAGGGCCAGGGGAGGCGTCGGATGAAGCTGGTGTGGAGGCGGGCCCGCGAAGCGCGAGGGCTGTTGGTCGCGGCGGTGATCGCCGCCCTCGTCGCCGTCGCGTTGGTCACCGGGCTGTCCGACTACAACCGTCGGGCGGTGGACGCCGGGCAGCGGGCTCTCGTTGCCGCCTCACCGGCCGAGGAGCGCGGCCTTCTGGTCAGTGGCTCAGGTGGGCGGGACGCGGCCGAGTTCACCACCCGGGACAAGGCGGTCCGAGCCGGGTTCGCCGGCGGGCTCGCCGGCGTCCCGGTCAGCGTCGTCGCCGCCCGTTACGGCACCGGCCGGGAGTTGACCGGCGACCTCGGGCAGGTCCCGCGTCCGGACGACGAACCGGTCTTCGCGAGCCTGGCCACGCTCGACGACCTCGCCGGCCACGTCGAGCTGACCAGCGGCGCCTGGCCCCGCCCCGGGGCGAACCCCGTCCAGGTGAGCCTGCCCGAGCGAGTCGCCGGCGCCCTGGGCCTGACCGTCGGTGCGCGCGTCCCGGTGCGCGACCGGGCCACCGAACGGCGCGGGGAGTTGGTGCTCGCCGGCACCTGGCGGCCCCGCGACCCGACCGACGCGTACTGGCTGCTGGCACCCGGGGTGGGGACGGGCAGCGTCGGCTCCGGCACCTCGTACGGGCCGTTCACGCTCGACCAGGCCGATTTCGTGGCCACCTTCCCGGGCTCGGTGTCGGCGTCCTGGCTGGCCCAACCGGACCTCGGCGGCGTCGACACCGCCGACCTGCCCGCCGTTCGGAAAGCCCTCACCGAGGCGGCCTCGGCCGTGCCCGAGGCCGCCCAACTGGGCAGCTCCGGGCAGGCGGTGACCAAGATGGAGCAGCTGCTGGATCGGATCGCCCGCGCCGACCTGGTGGGTCGCTCCTCGCTGGCCACCCCGCTGCTGCTCATCCTGGTGCTCGGCGGGTACGCGCTGGTGTTGGTCGCCGCGCTGCTGCACGAGGACCGCCGCCCGCAGACCGCGCTCCTGCGCGCCCGCGGCGCCGCCCGTCGGCAGTTGGCCGGCCTGGCGGCCCGCGAGGCGACCCTGGTGGTCGCCCCGGCCGCCGTCCTCGGGCCGCTGATCGCCGCCGAGGCACTGCGGTACGTCCGACCCGGCGGGTCGAGCGACCTCTCCACCGCCGGTGGCAACACCACACTGGTCTGGGCGGCGGCAGCGGCCACCGCGGCCGGCTGCCTCGTCGCCATGGTCCTTCCGACGCTGCGCGGCGCCGGCACGTACGTCGCCGACATGGCGGCCCGATCCCGGCCGAACCGGGCGGCGAGCGTCCAACGGGCCAGCGTCGACCTGGTGCTGGTGGCCCTCGCCGTGCTCGCCTGGGTGCAGCTACGCCGGTACGCCTCGCCGCTGGCCGGCTCGAACGGCCGGCTCGGGCTCGACCCGCTGCTCGTCGCGGCCCCGACGCTCGGCGTGCTGGCCGGTGCCGTGCTGGCGCTGCGGGTACTCCCGCCGCTCACCCGGTTTGCGGAGCGGTTCGTCGACCGGCGCCCCTGGACCGCCACCATGTTCGGCATGTGGCAGGCCGGTCGCCGTCCGCACGCCGGCCCGGTCCTGCTGCTCGCCCTCGCCGTCGGTGGCAGCACCCTGGCCTGGTCCCTGATCAGCACGGGGGAGCGGTCCCAGGTCGAGCAGGCCGGGCACACGGTCGGCGCCGACCTGCGGGTGACCGAACGGGCTGGTGCCGCGCCGCCAACCCGGGCCGGCCAGCTCGCCGCGCTGCCGGGCGTCAGCCGGGTGCTGCCAGCGTGGCGGGACGAGGTACGAATCGGCCGGGCGGACCTGCCGGTGACCGTGATCGGCGTCGACCCGGCCAGCGCCCCCGGTGTCGTTCGACTCGCCGACCGTCTCGGCGACGGTTCGGCCTCGGAGCAGTACCGGCGCATGATCGATGAGCGCGGCGTTCCCGCCGGTGTCGAACTGCCCGCCGGAGCGCGTGCCATCACCGGCACGGTCAGTACCCCGGTGAGCAGCGCAGCCCGGCAGGTCCGGGTCGCGGTGACGCTGCTGATCACCAGCTCCGACGGGCTCGCCCTGCGGCTGCCGGCGGCCAACGCCGACGGTGACGGCCGGGCCACCCGGTTCACCGTGCAGCTGCCCGACCTGGGCGGGACCCGACTGCGGTTGGCCGGGTTCGAAGCCGACGGCGGGCTGGCGGCCGGCAACGCCTACCGACTCCAGCTGGACGGGTTGACGGTGGTCAACGCCGACGGCACGACCCGGCCCGCCGGACTGAGTGGCGACTGGGTGATGACGGCCCCCGGCGCGAAACCCACACCGGTGCAGACCACCGGGACCGGGTTCGCCGCGGTCCACGCCGTGGAGGTGATCCCCGGCGGCCAGTTCGCGTACCAGCCGCCCACCCGGTTCTCCATCGTGCCGGGTGGGGACAACAAGCCCGTACCGGTGCTGATGACCCCCCAGGTACGGGAGGCACTGAGCCTGGGCGTCGGTGACACCGTCGACCTCACGCTCTCCGGGGCGACAGTGCGGGTCCACCTGGTCGGTGAGCTGAGCGCGGTGCCGACCACCACCGGGGCCGGCGTGCTGCTGGACCTGCCGGCCGCGGTCGACACGCTGATCCGGGCGGACGGGACGGTGCGACCCGTACCGGAATGGTGGGTCGGCACCGCCGACGCGACAGCCGCAGCCCGGGGGGCCAGCGAACTGCCGGGGGTCACCGTGCTCAACCGGGAGGCGGTGATCGAGGCCGCCGCCGACGACCCGTACTGGCGCGGTTCGCGGACCGGAATGCTCGCCGCCGCGCTCGGCGCGGTGCTGCTCGCCCTCGTCGGTCTGATGGTGGACGTGTGGGCCACCGGACGGCGCCGGCTCGGCGAGTTCGCGGTCCTGCACACTCTCGGCGCCACGCCCCGGCTGATGGCTCGGGCGCTGCTGGCCGAACAGACCTTCCTCGCCGGCATCGGCGTGAGCGTTGGGCTGCTACTGGGCGCCGCGGTCGGCGCGACCATGGCCCCGCTGGTCATCCTCACCCCGGCCGCCGGCCGGCCGGTTCCTCCGGCGACGTTCGCGCTGCCCTGGGTGCCGATCGGCCTGACCGCGGTCGGTCTGCTGCTGGCGGCGCTCGCCTTCAGCGCGTTCATCGCCACCGGCATCCGTCAGCGGGTGGCGGC
Source organism: Micromonospora sp. NPDC050276 (assembly GCF_044459545.1). Lineage (NCBI taxonomy): Bacteria > Bacillati > Actinomycetota > Actinomycetes > Micromonosporales > Micromonosporaceae > Micromonospora > Micromonospora sp. NPDC050276. The sequence goes on from NZ_JBITJA010000003.1 coordinate 470,839, forward strand.
GGTGCAGCTGCGAATCGGGGGAGAACGATGAGCGTCGGGGCGGCCGTCCGGCGGGTCCGGGCATACGGGGGGCAGTTCCTGCTGCTGGCGGTGCTGACCCTGGTGGTCACGCTGCTGATCAGCGGAGTGCCCCGGCTGGTCAACCGACTCGCCGAACAGGGGCTACGGGCGCAACTCAACAGCGAGCCGGCCGCCCGCCGGGACCTCTCGTACACCACCAGCGTGGTGAGCGCGACGTCGAAGAACACGGCGGTGGGCAGCGCCACCGAGCGGTTCAACACTCTGGCCGGGGAGATGCCGCCGCGGGTGCGGTCGGCGGTGACCGAGCGGTGGTACACCGTGGACAACCCGCCGGCCCGGGTGGTCGGGCCGGACCTCGCGGCACGCAACCTGCTGGTCGACCTGGGCCTGCGGGCCATGCCCGACCTCCAGGGCGCGAGCACCCTCGTCGAGGGGGCATGGCCGAGCGAGACGTACGTGCCCGGCCGACCGATCGAGGTGGCGCTCGACGCGGAGGTGGCCGGCAAGCTCAACCTGCGCGCCGGCAGCCAACTGCGCATCGGCAACACCGATGACAAGGGCAGACTCGTCGACGCTGCCCCGCTGGTGGTGGCCGGACTGTTCCGCCCCGTCGACCGCGCGAATGGCATCTGGGACGGGCTGCCACAGCTGCTGCAGGTCATCGAACCACCCGGGGACGGTATGCCGTTCACCGTGTTCGGCGTCGTCGCGCAGTCGGTCTTCAACAAGCGGGCCGCGGCGGGCTGGCCGATCCAGTCCACCTGGCGGTACCGACTGGGCGTCGACCGGATCGACGCACAGAAGCTGGACGAGCTGATCGACGGCTTGCAGGTGATGCAGCGTAACCAGCCGACGGGGCTCACGTTGACCCAGGGCGTCGACGTTCCGCTGCGCGCGTTCGCCGCCCAGATCGGCGCCGCCCGGACCCTGCTCGCGGTGATCTCGGCCGGCGTACTGGCCACCCTGGCGGGGCTCATCGTGCTCGCGGCCAGTCTCGCCACCCGACGGCGACGCTCGGAGTTCGTGCTGTTGCGCGCCCGTGGGGGCGCGGCCACCGCCGGCGCCCGGCGCAGCCTCGCCGAGTCGGTCCTGGTGGTACCGATCGCCGCCGTGGTGGGCTGGTGGCTGGGCACCCTGTTCCCCGGTGCCCCGGACCCGATCACGCCGTACGTCATCGGTGCCACCGTGCTGGTCACGCTGGCGCTGCCGGTGGCGACGCTGGCCGTACCGGCCGGCGCGGCGGCCCGCCGCGACCTGATCCGGGTGCGCCCGTCGGCCCGGCGGCTCACCGCCGAGGTCTCCCTGCTGCTCCTGGCCGGGCTCGCCGCGGTGCTACTGCGCCGACGTGGCCTGACGCTCGGCGAGGTGGACCCGCTGCTCGTGTCGGTGCCGGTGCTCCTCGCGATCGCGGCGGCGGTGCTCGCGCTGCGCGCGTACCCCTGGCCGTTGTTGCTGGTCAGCCGGCTGGCCGCGCGGACCCGGGGCAGTGTCGCCTTCCTCGGCACGGCCCGTGCCGGCCGTGCGGCGGTCGCCGCCCCGCTGGTCGTGGTGGTGCTGGCGATCGGCACCGCGGCGTTCTGCGCGGTCGTGGCCGCCGGTGTCGACGCGAGCCGGGAACGGGCCGCCGCGCAGATCGTGCCCGCCGACGCGGTGATCCGCGGCGAGCGCTTCGCGCCCGACACCATGGACGAGCTGGGCCGGCTCCCGGGGGTGCGGGCCGTCACGCGGGTGCTGTTCGAGGACGATGAGCGGCTGGCGGCCGACGAGTTCGGCACCGACGCCGCCATCGGGCAGACGGACGTGTTGCTGGTCGACGGCTCGGGGTTGGACATGGTGGCCCACGAATCCCAGGTGGACCTGTCGATTCCGACCGCGCTGCGCACCGCCCTGCCCAGCCCGGGGCCGCTACCGGCGATCGTCTCACCGGCGGTCGCAGCCGACCTGGCGAAGGTCGGGCTGGACGACTCCGCCTTCATCTCCGTGCAGGGCCAGCGGTACGAGTTCCGGGTGGCCGGCACCGAGGACGGTTTCCCGCTGCTGGCGGCGAACAACAATCGGTTCGTGATCCTGCCCTGGCAGGCCCTGCCGGAGCGCACCACCACACCCGTGCCGACGAGCCTGCTGGTCGCCGGGGACTCGCTGGACGCGGAGGCGCTCCGCGTTGCCGGCGACCAGGGGCAGGAGCGCTACCAGCGAGAGGGCGCGGTCACCGGTCCGGCACGGCCGCTCGGGGTCACCGTCGACACCCGGGCGGACGTCCGCCGGGATCTCGGCGATGGCGGGGCGAACGGGGTGCTGGCCTTCGGGTTCGTGGCCGGCGCCGTCGGCGGCACCGTGCTCGGACTGTTGGCCATCGCGTTCACCGTGCTGGCCGGCGCGCGCGCCCGGGGCCAGGTGCTGTCCCGGCTGCGCACCCTCGGCCTGTCCCGCCGGCAGTGGCGCGGGCTGCTGCTGGTCGAGTTGACCCCGCTGGTCGCGGTGTCGGTGCTGACCGGCGCGCTGGTCGGTGCGGTGCTGCCCCTGCTGCTCAACCCGGTGCTCGGCCTGTCCGCGTTCACCAGTGGTGTGCCGGTGCGGGTGGCCTTCGAGCCCAGCCTGGTCGCCGCGGTGCTCGCGCTCGGGGCGGTCGCCCTCGGCTTCGCGGTCGCCGTCGAGGCCCTGAACAACCGCCGGTTGCGCCTCGGTGAGGTGCTTCGGCTCGGAGAGGAGAGCTGAGATGACCGCTACCGCCCAGACTCCACTGGTGCCTGACCTGGCTGCCCTGCAACAGCGGGCCGCGCAACGCGCCGCCGAGCGGGCCGGCGGGCAGGACCGCCTGCGCGGGCACATCGTCTGCGACGGCCTGGTGCGCATCTTCAAGACCGAGGGGGTGGAGGTGGTCGCCCTGCAGGGGCTCGACCTGGTTATCGACCGGGGCGAGCTGGTGGCGATCGTCGGCGCCTCCGGCTCGGGCAAGTCGACGCTGCTCAACATCCTCTCCGGCCTGGACACGCCGACCGCCGGCATCGCCCGGGTGGCCGACTACGACCTGCTCTCGCTCTCCGCCAAGCGGCGGCTGAGCTACCGGCGGGAGCTGGTCGGGTTCGTCTGGCAGCAGACCGGCCGTAACCTGCTGCCCTACCTCAACGCGCTGGAGAACGTCGAGCTGCCGATGCAGTTGGCCGGTAAGCGCAGCCGCAAGGCCCGCCGGGCCCGGGCCCGGGAACTGCTCGACCTGGTCGGCGTCGGCTACTGCGCCGACCGGCGGCCGGGGCAACTCAGCGGCGGTGAGCAGCAGCGGGTCGCGGTGGCGGTGGCGGTGGCCAACGACCCGGAGGTGCTCTTCGCCGACGAGCCGACCGGTGAGCTGGACGAGGCGACCGGCGCCGAGGTCTTCGCGGCGCTGCGCACGATCAACGCCGAGCTGGGCGTGACCATCGTGGTCGTCACCCACGACCACGCCGTGGCCACGCAGGTCCGCCGGACCGTCGCGATCCGCGACGGCCGGACCGCCTCCGAGGTACGCCGGACCGCGCGGATCGGCGCGGACGGCAACACCGAGCTGGTCAGCGAGGAGTACGCGGTGCTGGACCGCAACGGTCGGATGCAGCTGCCGGCGGCGTTCGTCGACGCGCTGTCGCTGAAGGAGCGGGTCCGGCTCGACCTGGAACCGGACCATGTGCAGGTACGACCCGGCAACCGGGCGTCGGAGGATCGGGGGGCACGGGCATGAGCCGGCGGGACATGGTGGTGACCGGCGCGGCCGGATTCGGCGGTGCGCCCGTGACGCCTCCCGGCGAGGTGGTCCGGGTCAGTGGCGTCAGCCGGACCTTTGGCCGGGGCGAGCACGCCGTGCAGGCGGTGCGGGACGTCTCGTTCACGGCCAACCGTGGTGAGCTGGTCGCCATCCGAGGGCGGTCCGGGGCCGGCAAGACCACGCTGCTGAACATGATCGGCGGGCTGGACCGGCCGGACAGCGGTCAGGTGGTGGTGGCCGGGCACGAGGTGACCTCGGCCGGCGAGGCGGAGCTGCTGCGGCTGCGCCGGGGAACGGTCGGGTTCGTGTTCCAGACCTTCGGGCTCGTGCCGATCCTCTCCGCCGCCGAGAACGTGGGCGTGCCGTTGCGGCTGGCGCAGGTGCCGGCCGCGGAGCGGGAAGAGCGCGTCGCGGTGCTGCTGGAACTGGTCGGCCTGGGTGGGCACGCGGCCCAACGCCCGTATGAGCTCTCCGGTGGCCAGCAGCAGCGGGTCGCGGTGGCCCGCGCGTTGGCCAACGAGCCGGACCTGCTCATCGCCGACGAGCCGACCGGCCAACTCGACTCGGAGACCGGTCGTTCCATCATGGACCTGCTGCGCGCGGTGGTACACGCCCGCGGCATGACCGCCCTGGTGGCCACCCACGACCCGGCCCTGATCGACCTCGCCGACCGGGTGCTCGTCCTGCGCGACGGTCGCCTGGTCGACGGCTGACCGCTGCTCGTTCGGCCCGTGGTCCGTGCTCTGCGGACCACGGACCACGGGCTGCGGACTCGGTCGGCGCCGACGGTGGGGGGTCAGAGCGCAAGCTTCATGCCTTCGTGACTCGCCACGAAGCCAAGGCCCAGGTAGAAGCGGTGTGCGTCCGCTCGGGTCTTGTCCGTGGTGAGCTGCACCAGGGCACAGCCACGCTCGCGCGCCTGGTCGATGGCCCAGGTCATCAGGTCCCGGCCCAGCCCCTGGCCACGCCGGTCCGAGCGGACCCGGACCGACTCGATCAGGGACCGTTCGCTGCCGTGCCGGCCCAGGCCGGGAATGTAGGTGATCTGTAGGCAGCCGACCAGTTCGCCGTCCTGCTCGGCCACGATCAGTTGGTTGCGCGGGTCGGCCGTGATGTCCGCGAACGCCTTCTCGTACGCGTCGTCGACCTCGGTGAAGTCGCGGGCCTTGCCGAGGACGTCGTCGGCGAGCAGGGCGATGACGGCGGGCAGGTCGGCCCGGACCGCTTCCCGGTAGGTCACGTCGGTCATGCCGGTGATCCTGGCACAGCGAAATCGGCGGATGGGTCTGTGCCGCTTGCGGACGACGGGCAGCATGGGGCGGCATGGACCTAGTGCTGCTGCCGTTCCGGTGGACATACCGGGGGTTGGTGTGGTTCGCGAACTCGCCCCGCACACTGATCACCTCGTACCTGTTGATGATCGTGGTGGCGGGGATCATCTACGGGGAGGTCGAGCAGCGCAGCCCGGCCGACGCCGTCTGGTGGGCGGTGGTCACCGCCTCCACCGTCGGATACGGCGACATCTCGCCGACCACCTGGGCGGGCCGAACACTGGCCGCGCTGCTCATCTCGACCATGGTGCTGCTGGTCATCCCGCTGATCACCGCGCACTTCGCGAGCCGGCTCATCGTCGACGACGACGCCTTCGAGCATGAGGAGCAGGAGCAGCTCAAGGCCGACGTGCGCCGGATGCGGGCGCTGCTGGAGGAATTGGCCACCCGGCAGGGGATCGAACTGCCCCCGCTGCCGCCGACCGAGCCGGTCACCGGGCCGGGCAGCGCTTCCCGTCCGGTGGCACGGTCAGGTCGAGCAGATAGGCGTCGACCGCGTTCGTGATGCAGGACGTCTGCGGGTACGCGGTGTGCCCCTCGCCCTCCCAGGTCAGCACCCGGCCGACGCCCAGCATCGACGCGAGCCTCGGGGTCTGCTCGTACGGAGTCGCCGGGTCGCCGGTGGTGCCGACCACCACGATCGGCGGCGCGCCGTTCGCCTTCCCGGTCGGGTACGGGTCACGCCCGCCCGGCCACTCGACGCAGCTCAGCATGCCGACCGCCAACGCCGGCCCGAACAGCGGGTATTTCCCGCGCCACTCCGACTGCAACTGGCGGATCTGCTCCCGGCTCGGCTTCTCCGTCTCGTCGGCGCAGTTGATGGCGAGGTTGGCGTCGAACAGGTTCGAGTAGTGCCCGTCGTCCTCCCGGCCGGCGTACGCGTCGGCGAGCCGGAACACCTCCTTCGGGTCGCCCTCGGCCAGCTTGTCGATCGCCTGGGCCAGCTCCTGCCAGCCCGACTCGGTGTAGAGCGAGGAGATGACCGCGTAGAACACCCAGCCGGCGGTGGCCTCCCGCCCGCCGGCACCGCGTACCGGAGAGACCTTGGCCTTGTCGATGGCCGAGGTGACCGCGGCGCGCGCGTCCGGAGCGATCGGGCAGCGGCCGGCGTTCGCCGCGCACCAGCGGGTGAAGTTGGTGAACGCCCGTTCGAAGCCGCGGGCCTGGCTCTCCGAGCCCTCGACCAGCCGCTGCTGCGGGTCGACCGCGCCGTCGAGCACCAACGCCCGCACCCGCTGCGGATAGAGCTGGGCGTACGTGGCGCCGAGCAGGGTGCCGTACGAGTAGCCCAGGTAGGTGAGCTTGTCGTCGCCCACGGCGGCGCGCACGGCGTCCATGTCGCGGGCGGCCTGCTCGGTGCCGTACAGCGGCAGCTGGTCGCCGTACCGGTCGCCGCAGCCGCGCCCGATCCGCTGGCTCAGGCCGACGAAACCGTCGAACGCCGACTGGCTCGCCGGGTCCGGGTCGTAGCCGAAGCTGGCGTCCAGGTCGGCGTCGGAGATGCACTTCACCGGGCTGGACCGGGAGACCCCGCGCGGGTCGAAGCCGACGATGTCGAAGCGCTCGGTGATCGACGCGGGCAGCCCGCCGAACTGGGGGCCGAAGGAGAGGTAGACGGCGGTGTCGACGCCGGAGCCGCCCGGACCACCCGGGTTGACCACCAACGAGCCCACCCGGTCGCGCTGCTTGGTGGACCGCGCGCGCAGCAGGGCGATCTCGAAGGTCTGCCCGGCGCCCGGACCGACGCTCGCCCCACCGCCGGTGCCCCAGTCGCGGGGCACCGCGATCCGGGTGCACTCGTAGCGCATGTCCGGTGCACCCCGCCCGACCAGCTCGTCGGGCACCTCCGGGCAGGGCCGCCAGGTCGGAGCGCTGCCGGTCGGGGCGGCCGCGCCCTCCACCTCGGTGCGCGGCGCGAACGCGGGCAGCGTGCAGCCGGCGGTGAGCAGCGCGGCGACGCCGAAGGCGGCCAGAGTGCGACGGACCCGGCGGCGGGCCGCCATCCGAGGCTGGTCGACGGTGCGGGTCACGTGGTCCTCCGGGATCGGGTCGACGGCCAGGCTACGCCGAGCCGGCGGAGGCTCGGTCCACGGTGGCCGTCGGGTCGCCGCGCAGCACCTGGTCCACGTCGAAGCGGATCGGCCGGTCGAGCTGGTCGTAGCGGCAGGATCGGGGGTCGCGGTCCGGGCGCCACCGCACGAACTGGGCGGTGTGCCGGAACCGCTCGCCCTCCATCGCGTCGTAGCCCACCTCGACCACCAGCTCCGGACGCACCGGCTCCCATTCCAGGTTCTTCGTGCCGGTCCACCGGCTCACCCCGCCGGGGATGCGTTGGCCGCGCTCGTGGTCGCCGTGCACCCACGGGTGCTCGCCGCCGGTGTCCCGGTAGGGCGTTAGCTCGTCGAGCAACTCGGCGCGGCGGGCCATGCTGAACGACGCGCTCACGCCCACGTGGTGCAGGACCCCGGCGTCGTCGTAGAGGCCGAGCAGCAGCGAACCCACCACCGGGCCGGACTTGTGCCAGCGGAAGCCGGCCACCACCGCGTCCGCGGTGCGGGCGTGCTTGACCTTGAACATGAGTCGTTTGCCCGGCTCGTACGGCAGGTCAGCCGGCTTGACGATCAAACCGTCCAGGCCGGCGCCCTCGAAGACGTCGAACCAGCGCCGGGCGGTGTCCGGATCGGTGGTGACCTGGGTGACGTGCACCGGCGGGAGCACCCCGGCCAACGCCTCGACCAGCCGCTCCCGGCGACGCGGGTAGGGCTGGTCGAGCAGCGCCTCGTCACCGATCGCCAGCAGGTCGAATGCGACGAAGTCGGCCGGGGTGGTCTCGGCCAGCATCTTCACCCGGGACGCGGCCGGGTGCACCCGCTGGGCCAGCAGCTCGAAATCCAGGCGGGGCTGGCCGCTCGGCCCGTCGCGGCGGATCACGATCAGCTCCCCGTCGACCGCGCACCGCTGCGGCAGTTGCCGGCGGGCCTGCTCGACCACCTCGGGGAAGTAGCGGGTCATCGACTTGCCGCCCCGGCTGGCCAACTCGACCTCGTCGCCGTCGCGGAACACGATGCACCGGAACCCGTCCCACTTGGGCTCGTAGGTCACCCCGGGCGTGGTGGGCAGTTTGGAAACGCTCTTGGCCAGCATCGGCTCGACCGGCGGGTTGATCGGCAGGTCCACGCCGCCCAGTCAATCAGACGGTGCCGACAGTCGTGAGGCAGATCACCGTGGATGGCCGGGCGGCGTGTCCGGCTACGCGCCGCTCGTCCCGACCGGGCGAATCACATAACCCCAGGTCAGAGCTACTTTCGCGAGGTGTCCGAGTGGGTCTGTGACTGCTGCGGGCGGTGGCGGGTGAGCGTCGAGCTGATCCGGGGCCGCTACCGCTACCGGCTGACCCGCCGCTACCCGGAGCGGTTCGGCGGTGGCCGGAACGTGCTCGGCGAGGTCGGTTCGGTGCCTGAGCTGGAGGAGTTGTTGCGTCGGCGTACCCCGCTGACCCTGGCCGACCTGCACGAGGCCGCCTGAGCCGCACGGCGGCGGTAGGCGGCCGGGAACGACGACAGGCCAGGCCGGCCTGCCTCCACTGAGGAGGGGCGGACGGAATTGAGCGCCGGTGTCACACTGCACCCGGCGGCCTCGTCTGCACCCATGGCGGGCTGCTGCGCCGCTACGTGCGGATGGAGGCCGACGGGCTCAGGCGTCGCTGCGAGCGGGGCTGACGGTCGGCTTCTCCAGCACGGCCAACGAGATGCCGTTCGGGTCCGGCCGGTGCGCCACGATCCGGTAGCCGTGCCGCTGGTACAGCCGCAGGTTGCGCGCGCTGTCCGCACCGGTGAACAGGGTGAACCGGGCTGCCCGGCCGGCGCAGGCCCGCTCGACGGCGGTGAGCAGCTGCGCCCCGACGCCCCGCCCCTGCTGGTCCGGGGCGACCGAGAGGCGGCCGACGTGCGCGGTGTCCCCGTCCAGGTGGGCCCGCACCGAGCCGACCAGCCGGTGCCCCAACCGGGCGGCGAGCACGATGCTCGGGCCGGCCAGCACCGCCACGACCTCGTCCAACGTCTCGGTCAGCGGAGGCAGGAACGGGTCGGTGTAGTGCTGCGCCTCGCTCAGGTACGCGGCGCGCTGCACGGTGAGGATCTCGCCGGCGTCCACGACACCGGCCGGGACGATGCTCGCCTCGGCGTTCATCCGGGCAGCACACCACAGCCGCCGTCGCCATCGACGGGCGACCCGACCGCGCCGGCCGTACCCTGACCCGTGTCCGGTCGAGGTCGAGGGGGAACGGTGCCCGAGCTGACGTACCCGGAGGTGGGGTCGACCCGGCACGGGCCGCTGCCCGGCGGCTACCACCACCTGCGCCACCGGTATCCGTTGCCCGGCGGCTGCTTCGAGAGCGCCGCCGAGGCGGTGCTGAGCTGGCGGCTGCACCGCGCCGCCGGCGTCCAGATGCGCACCGACGCCGCGCGGGCCACCGACGGCGTGCTGGTGACCGCCGGCCTCGGCGTCGGCCCGGCCCGCCTCTGGGGGCCGTGCCAGGTGGTCTGGAGCGCGGATTCGCCCACCCTCGCCGGTTTCGGCTACGGCACCCTGCGCGGGCACCCCGAGCGGGGCGAGGAGGCGTTCGAGGTCGCCCGCGACGACACCGGCGCGGTCTGGTTCGAGGTTCGCGCGTTCAGCCTGCCGGACCGCTGGTTCACCCGGCTCGCCGGCCCGGCGGTCCGGGCCGTGCAGCACACCTACGCCTGGTGGCTCGGCCGCACCCTGCGTCGGCTCTGCGCGCGCCGCTGAACGCCGTACCGCCCGGGGGCTCAGAATCGGGCGAACGAGCGGATCGGGGCGCGCGGGCCGTACTTGGGTGCCTGGATGCCGGCCGCCTCCAGCAGCAGACACACCCGGCCCCGGTGACCTCGGAACTGCTCCAGCAGGGTCAGCATCCGGGCGTCGTCACCTCTCGGCTCGCCAGCGAGCGCCCAGGCCACCGTGTTCGGGATGTGGTAGTCGCCGACGCTGACCGCGTCCGGGTCCCCGTACGCGATCCGGACCACCTCGGCGGCCGTCCACGGCCCGATGCCGGGGATCGCGGTCAACCGGCGGGTGGCGTCGGTGGCGTCGGTGCTGCGCTCCAGGCGGTCGGCGAGCGCCGCGGCGCGACGTAGCGTGTCGGCCCGGCGCTGCTCCACCCCGAACGGGTGGAACACCCAGTACGGGGTGGCGGCCACCGCGGCGGCCTCGGGCGGCAGGAGCAGCGGCTGAAGCGGACCGGGCGCCGGTTCCCGGAAGTGCCGCACGGTCGCCGCGTACGCCCGGTAGGCCTCCTTGCCGGTGACCTTCTGTTCGAAGACCGCGCGCAGCAGGCGGGGGAAGACCTGCCCGGTGCTGGGCATCCGGAGCCCCCGGTGCTCGCGGGCCAGCCGGGCGACCAGCGGGTGCGCCGCAGCCAACTCGGTGAAGCCGGTCAGGTCGTCACGCAGCCCCGCGATCGCGTCGGCACGGGCGATGACGTGCTCGGCGCCGGGCCCGTAGCCCTCCGCGAGCAACTCGCCGCCGGCCGGTCGCAGCGCGAGCGTGGCCGGTCCGTCCGGGGTGCGGGTGGCCCACCAGAACGTGCCGGCGGCCACGCGCGCACACGGGTCGTACGGGCTGAAGGTGAGCCCGCGGACCGAGGCGGCCAGCCGGTAGCCGACCGGCGGGTGCAGCACCCTGGTCGCGGCGGGTCCGGTCTCGGTCACCCCGCTACTCTGCCAGGTCACGGCGGGGGGCGGCGACCGCCGTACCGGTCGCGCACCGGGTTGAGGAGCTTCGCGAGGGCACGTTCAGTAGACCGTCCCGGTGGCATTGAGCCACCCGAATGGCCAGGATTATCTTCTCGAACACTCCGATACCGTCCTTATGCCATTTTTGCCTGTGGGTCAGGTGTCGATCATGTGGTTGTTTGATGGCCTGCAGGTAAACGCACTGCCCCGGGCCACCTGCGGCGGCCAGCGTTCCCCCTAACGGGAGAACGCGGTCCGGCCCGGAGATTCGGTGTCCGCCGACAGCCGCCACGAGGCGATGCGCGGCCGATGCCGGATCGCCACGCGGTGCCAACGGGGGATCTGTGGAAAGGCATGCAGTGATGGCCGCACGGGCGTGTGTCGAATCATCGCGAGTGGGACGTCGCCCCGCTCTCCGTTCGCAGGGCTGACCGGTGCCCGCTGAGGAGGCGGCCGTAGCGAGCGGACGGCGCAGCGCGTGATCGCCCTGAAGATCTATCGACTCCTGCCGTCGCCGGCGCGGCGGCGGCTGCTGGGTCTGCTGCCCGCGCACCGGCGGATCGGCCTGGTGCAGACGCTCTCCCGGCCGCGCGGCGGCGACACCGTGCATCCCCTCGGTGCCCGGGTGGCCGTGACCGACGGTGGCGTTCGAACCCGGGCCGAGGTCGTCGCCGCGGCGACACCGTTGGAGCAGTGGCACCGTAACCTCACTGCCGTCACCACCGCGCTGCACGCCGCCGGGATCGAATACCACTGCATTCGTAACGACGACCATCTGCGCAGCACCGTCGCGGTCCTGGACGACCACCGGCCGGCGGTACAACGCCTGATCCGTTCCGCGCCGGCACTGTCGGGCGCACACGTCCGGGTGGTGCAGGTCCAGCCCCGTCGGGACCAACCGGACGCGGCCCCGACCGAGGTGATCCAGGTCTGCTTCCCGGTGACCGACGCCCGCGCCGGCGTGGTCCTCGGGGCCCAGTTCGCGTGCGAGATCGAGTTCTGGAGCCGGCACGGAGACATGGTCCGCGCTCCTCGGCGCAACGGGGTCATCGACGAGGCGCCCGCCCGGGCACAGCCGGTCCGGGTGGCAGCGGCGCTGATGAGTCACTTCGTGCCCGAGGCCGACGACCACACCTACGGCACCCGCCGGGACCTGGCCGTCCGGGCGCCGGACCGGGTCGGCTTTCCGATCGACGCCGTCTACACCTGGGTGGACGGCTCCGACCCGCAGTGGCTGAAGCGGAAGTCGCTGGCGCTCGGCGCCCCCAACGGCCCGCTGCACGCGGTAGCCGCGAACTCCTCGCGTTACCACAACCGCGACGAGCTGCGGTATTCGCTGCGGTCGCTGCACAGCTTCGCGCCCTGGCTACGCCGGATCTTCCTGATCACCGACAGTCAACTGCCGAGCTGGCTCGACCCGAGCCACCCGATGATCACGGTCGTCTCGCACGCCGAACTCTTCGCCGACCTCGGGGGTCGGTCGTCGTACAACTCGCACGCCATCGAGTCCCGGCTGCACCGCATCGATGGCCTCGCCGAACACTTCCTCTACCTCAACGACGACGTGTTCCTCGGTCGTCCGCTCCTGCCCAACCACTTCTTCCACGCCAACGGGATCGCGAAGTTCTTCCCCTCGCCGGCCCAGTTCGGCCTGGGAGAGGCGAAGCCGGAGGACCCGCCGGTGAAAGCCGCCGGGAAGAACAACCGTCTGCACATCCAACGGCAGTTCGGCGTGACGATCACGCAGAAGATGAAGCACACCCCGTTCGCGCTGCGCCGCAGCATCATGCAGCAGATCGAGAGCACGCTCCCGGACGAGGTGATGGCCACCGCCCGGCACCGGTTCCGGCACCACGGCGACCTGTCCATCCCGTCGTCGCTGCACCAGTACTGGGCGTTCCTGACCGCGCAGGCCGTTCCCGGCGACATCGAGTACGAGTACGCCGACCTGGGCCACCCGTCGACCCCCGCCCGACTGGCCGAGCTGCTGGCCCGCCGGCACCGCGACGTGTTCTGCCTCAACGACACCGACTCCGACCCTCGGACGTTCGCCGAGCAGGAGCGGATGTTGGCCGACTTCCTGCCGCGCTACCTGCCCTTCCCCGCCCCGTTCGAGCTGCCGGACGACGTGGTGGCGGAGCGACGGAACGTGGGTGCCGGGGAGCTGTGGCGGCGCTCCTACCGTTCGGTACAGGATGCCCGTCGGGGTGCCCCGGTCGACGCGCCCACCATGCCCAACAACATGCTCAACACGGTCACCGACTTCAAGGCCGTCCTGCTCAGGCGCGACGAGTGAGCCCGTTCCAGCCGATGTTCCCCCCGCGTTTCCCGCACCCTTTCCCGTGGAGTCCAGAGTGGTAGACCCCGCCCCGCAGGTCACGATCATCGTTCCGGTCTACAACGTCGCGGACTACCTGCCCGAGACGCTTGAGTCGATCGCGGCGCAGACCGTCTTCCGGCAGTGCCACGTCATCCTGGTCGACGACGGCAGCACCGATGGCTCCGACCTGCTGGCCAAGCAGTTCGCGGCGGAGCACCCGAACGTGACCGCCCTGCAACAGCGCAACAGCGGACCGGGGGCGGCCCGCAACCTGGCGCTCGACCTGGCCGACACCCCGTACGTGGCGTTCGTCGACTCCGACGACCTGTTGCCGCAGCGAGCCATCGAGGTGCTGCTCAAGGCGATCGTGACGCACAAGGCGAGCATCGCCATCGGCGACATGGACACCTTCCCGAAGCCGACCGCGTTCCTCTGGAAGAAGCCGTTCGGCAAGGGCGATCGACTGCTGGAGACCGTCGTCGACGCACCGGATCTGATCTTCGACGCCGGCCCGTGCCACAAGCTGTACGACCTCGCCCAACTGCGCCGACACGGCCTGCGGTTCCGCGAGGGAGTCCACTTCGAGGACGCTTTCCTGGCCATCCCGATGCTGCTCAAGGCCGAGCGCATCGCCCTGGTCGACACGGTGGTCTACCAGTACCGCAAGCGTGCCGTCAGCAGCTCCATCATGGACAACCTCTTCATCCGGGAGCAGAACTTCTGGGATCACCTGGAGCTGTGCGAGACTCTGGCCGACCTGCGGCCCGACCTGGACGTGTTCCGCCGCGAGGTGCTCGAACGGTGGCTCGTCCGCAGTTACCAGGGCTTCGCCATGCGGGCGCACACCCTCTTCGAGGACGCCGACCTGTGGAAGATCTTCGAGAAGTGCACCCGGATCTACCAGGACATCGACCCCGCCTTCATCGCCCACTGGACGATCGACACCCGGCACCGCGTCCCGTACCTGGCGTTCAAGTTGTACGACTTCGAGTTGTTCGCACGTCCCTGGCAGCGGCTGCGGGGAGTCGTCGCCTGCGGCGGGGACCTGCACCTCGACTACCCGGTGACGCCGGCCCTGCTCCCGCTGACCAAGGTGACCGCGGTCGGGGTGCGGCTGGAGCAGATGCGACTCACGTCCTCGGGGGAGACCCTCAAGGTCTCCGGGCACCTGGTCGTCAACGGTCTGCCGATGCGTGCTCCGCTGAGCACGGCCATGGCTCTACGGGTGCGGGGCAGCAGCCTCACCGTGCCGGTCACCGCCGACCGACGGGCGGACCTCAAGGCCGGCGACGACGACCGGGAATGGTCGGGCTTCTCGGCGGAGCTTCCGATCGGCAAGCTCCGCGGCGGCCAGCACGCGCTGCGACTGGTGTTCATGACCGCGACCGGGCAAGCCTCCCGGCAGTGCCTGATCTCGGCGGCCTACCTGCGCGACGCCACCATGAAGCTGGCCGATAACACCCGGATCCTGCCCACCTTCAGTGGACGGGAGAACGCCGAGCTGCTGGTCCAGCGAAAGGCCGGGAAAGCCGGGCAGCGCCGGTGGCGACGCCTGATGCTCCGCAAGGATCTGCGGCACGCGGCATCCCGGGGCCCGTTCTGGAAGCAGCGACTACTGCGTACGCTCACCGCGCCACTGATGAGCCGGCGCGACGTGTGGCTGATCGGCGAGCGCACCGACACCGCCCAGGACAACTCCTCGCACCTGTTCCGGCACCTGCGGCAGGTGGAGCGTCGGCGCAATGTCTACTACCTGCTGGCGAAGGAGAGCCCGGACCGGCACCGGTTGCAGGGGTTGGGCAACGTCGTCACCCACGGGTCGTTCCGGCACAAGTTCCTGATGTTGCACGCCACCAAGCTGATCAACTCGTACGACATCGACTCCTACATGCTGCCGGCGAGTTGGGAGCGGTCACCCTTTCTCAAGCACCTGAACTGGCGGATCGCCCCCACCCGGGTGTTTCTCGACCACGGGGTCATCGAGAAGGACGTCAGCGCCGGCGTGCACCGTGCCCGGGCCTCCTTCGATCTCTTCGTGACCTCGGCCGACCGAGAGGCCGAGTACGTGGCGAAGGACCTCGACTACGGCGACATGGTGGCGAACACGGGCCTGCCCCGTTTCGACGCGCTGACTCCGGACCGGGGCCGGCGTCGCATCCTGTTCATGCCGACCTGGCGCACTTACCTCGTCACGCCGTCCTACAACAAGGCGGCCCGACCTCGCGTCGCCTTCGAGGGCTCCGCCTACCAGGTGTTCCTCGCCGAGTTGTTCGGTGACGAGCGGTTGCGCCAAGCGCTGCGGCAACACGGATACACCCTCGAACTCCTGCCGCACTACGAGATGCGCTCGCTGCTGGCCGGGCTCGTGCCGACCGACGACTGCTTCGCGATGGCGGACCAGACCAGCCGGACGGTGCAGGACGCGCTGCGCCAGTGCGACCTGTTCATCACCGACTACTCCTCCACGGCCTGCGACGTCGCCTACCTCGGTACCCCGCTGATCTACGCACAGTTCGACGCCGAGGAGTTCTGGACCATCGGCGGCTACAAGTTGGGGTACTTCGAGCACCGGAAGGACGGCTTTGGCCCGGTCTGCGAGACCGCGTCGGAGACGGTGGACGCGATCATCCGGTACCTGGATAACGGGTGCGTCCGTGAGGAGGAGTACACCCGCCGGGCGACGGACTTCTTCGTCACCCAGGACCGCGACAACTGCCAGCGGGTGGCCACGGCCATCGCGGCGCTGCCGGGCCCGCAGCGGTGACCGGGTCGACGCCCACGCCAGGCGAGCCACCCCGGGCGCTGGCCGAACCCACCGGGTTCGTGGAGGTGTACCGCCGGGTACTCAGCCCGCAGACCCGGCGTGCCATCGCGACGAAGGTGAGCCCCCGGGCCCGGCACCAGCTGAAGCAGTGGGTTGCCCGGGCCGCGCGGGACGGTCAACTCTCCGAGCGCCGGGGCGAACGGCTGGCCCGCCGCCAGCCGGAGTTGCTGGCCGGCGCGGACCGGGTGGTCGTCACCGCCGACCGGGGGCCCCGGGTGGCCCGGATCGGGGCGTCGGTGACACCCCTGAGGGCACGGCTGGACAATCTCACCGCGGTGACGGCGGCGCTCGACGAGGCCGGCGTGCCCCACTTCCGGGTCCGCGGCGAAAGCCACCGTTCGTCGGTGGTCGCTGTCGACGCCGAGCACCGTGCCCGGTCGTACGCCGCGCTCGCCGCCGCCTGCGCTCGCGTCCCCGGCTACGTCTGTGTGCCGGATGGCACCGGGCAGCCGGCCGCCGGATTCGAACCGAAGACCTGGGACCGGCTGGCGGACGCCCCGGTGTTGCGGCTGACCTGGTACTGGACGGACCCCCAGCGGCGGCTGGTGCTGGGGCAGGCGTACGGGTGCGACGTCGAGTTCTGGACCCGGGAGGGTGACAAGCTCGTCGCGCCGCGGCCCAACGCCGTTGCCGAACAGGTCACGGTGGCGGCGCCGCTGGTCCTCGTGCCGGAGTCGCGGTTCACCGGGCTGGCGCCCGCCTCCGCGCCCGCGACCGCCCGGACCCGTCCGGAGTTCGCCGCACCGCGCCCCGACGACGTGCCCTTCCCGATCGACGTGGTCTACACCTGGGTCGACGGCACCGACCCGGCCTGGCTACGCCGACGGGCCGAGGTGGCCGGGGTGCCATACCACGCGGAGGCGGCGAGCGCGGCCCGCTTCCTCAGCCGCGACGAGCTGCGCTACTCGCTCCGGTCGCTGCACCTGTTCGCGCCTTGGGTACGCCATGTCTACGTGGTGACCGACGATCAGGTGCCGGCCTGGCTGGACCCGTCCGCCACCGGGCTGCGGGTGGTCAGCCACCGGGAGATCTTCACCGACCCGACGGCGCTACCCACGTACAACTCGCACGCCATCGAGAGTCAACTGCACCACATCGACGGGCTCTCCGAGCACTTCCTGTACTTCAACGACGACGTCTTCCTCGGCACCGAAGTGCTGCCCCAGGACTTCTTCCTGGCCAACGGCATCTCGCGATTCTTCCCCTCACCGGCGCTGGTGCCGCCGGGTCCACCCACAGCCGGGGACATCCCGTCGTCGGCGGCCGGGAAGAACAACCGGGCGTTGATCGCGGAGCGGTTCGGCACCGTGCTGACCCAGAAGATGAAGCACATGCCGCACGCGCTGCGGCGTAGCGTGCTCCAGGAAATCGAGCAGGCGTTCCCGCAGCAGTACCGGCGGACCGCGGCGAGTCAGTTCCGCAGCATGGATGACCTCTCGGTCGCCTCGTCGCTGCACCACTACTACGCGTTCCACACCGGTCGCGCGGCACCCGGGAACCTGCGCTACACCATCGCCGAGCTGTCCCACCCGGACACGCCCGCCCGGTTGGCGCACCTGCTCGCCCGTCGGGATCGGCAGGTGTTCTGCCTGAACGACGCGTTCTCCGTCGAAGCGGACCTCGACG
Source organism: Micromonospora sp. NPDC050276 (assembly GCF_044459545.1). Classification (NCBI taxonomy): domain Bacteria; kingdom Bacillati; phylum Actinomycetota; class Actinomycetes; order Micromonosporales; family Micromonosporaceae; genus Micromonospora; species Micromonospora sp. NPDC050276. Next base: position 488,450 of record NZ_JBITJA010000003.1, read on the forward strand.
CGCAGTTGGCGCTGCTCATCCCGTTCCTGGAGACGTACTTCCCGGTGCCGAGCCCGTGGGAACGGGCCTGACCCACCCCTGGCACGACGATGGCCGGCCGCGCCCTCCCCGGCGACGACCGACCACCGTGCCCTCGTGGCGAGCGGGCTCAGTACGAGTAGCCCGAGCCTCCCGCGTCGTTCGAGCCGCTGTCCGCTGGCGGTGCGACCGCCTTCGGCGTGCTCGTGGGCAGGCAGCTCAGGTTCTTCTTGCCGTCCGGCTGGACCACGAACCAGGTGCCACCGACAGCCTGGCCCTTCCACTGGCCGGGCTTCTTGTCGCCGATGTAGCGGTAGACCGGCCAGCCGCCGACGGTGAGCTGACGGGTGCCGTCCTGCCGGGTCACGCTGCCGACCTTGTCGTCGGAGACGCCGGTGAGCTGCGGGTTGCCGTCGGTCAGCGCCGGGGGCCACACCTCGGCGCACTTGTCGACGCAGTTCGACGACGGCGGGTCGGCGGTGTCCTTGTCGAAGCGGTACAGGATCCAGCCGTCCTGGTCGGTGACCACCTTGCCCATCCGGGCGACGCTCTTGCCGACCAACTTCTCGGTCAGGTCGACGTCCGCGGGCGGGGCGTCGGCGGCGGGCGCCTCCGCGGACGCCGAAACCTCGGGTTCAACCGTCGCGGTGGGCTCGGCCGCGGCGACGGCGACCGGCTCGGCCGCGCTCGAGTTCGCCCCGTCGTAGCCTGCGGGAGCGCAGGCCGTTAGTGCGACCATCGCGCTCGCGACGATGACGGTCCGCTTCATCTGTGCCACGTGCCCTCCTCATTCTTGACAGTTCACCCATAGGTACGGCGGGCGGGCTGTCAAGGTTGAAGTAGTAACAGTGGTCAATTTCACGTGAATGGATTGAACTGTTTCGGGTCTTGCTGCGTACGCCCCCGCGAGGGAATCCGTCCCGCTACGACAGATCGGCGCCGGTCATTGTGAGAATGACCGGCGCCGATGCGGCAAGGAAGCCTAGATGGGCACCGTGACCAGCGGACTCGCCACGCCGTTGGCGTCCACCGACTGCACCTGGAGCTGTTTGATGTCAGCCGGCAGGGCTGACGTGGAGGCGCTCAGTTCGAGACCCTGCGGCCGGGTGTTCGTGCCGTAGCCACCATCGGGCACCCGCCAGGTCGAAATGACCTCGGTGCTGGCGTTGTTGCGTACCACCACCAGCCGGCAGATGCGGGGGCCGGGCAACTTCCGCAGGCTGAAATTGATCCGGGTGCCGTAGTCCCTGGTCACCAGGAACATGGTGGTCTGCACACCGGTGGTCGGGTCGGTCGCCTCGACCTGATCGCCCTCCTCCTCGGTGCCACCCACGCCCGGGCCGCTCGGCGCGGCCGTCGGCCCGCTCGTCGGCGGATCGTTGGGTGCGCTCGGCGTCGACTCGGCGAGCACCCCCGGCGGCTGCTCGTTGCCGGTCACGCTGACGAACCCGTACCCGGTCAGACCGCCGAAGACCACCACGGCGGCGGCCGTCGCGAGCATCTGACGAAATCGGGTACGCCGCCGGTCGGCCCGAACCGCGCCGAGCGTCCGGTCCAGCAGGCCCGGGTCCGTCGCGGTCTGCTCCAGCGCCATCATCGTCTCGCCGTCGATGTCGGAGAGCAGCCCGACCACCGGCACCATCGTCTCCAACTCGGCCGCGCACGCCCAGCAGGTGGCGAGATGTTCCTCGAACCGCTCGGTGTCCTGCTCGTCGAGCACTCCGAGCGCGTACGCCGCGACGTCCATGTGGTCCGGCCGGCTCATTCTGTCACCCCCCGCTCCTGTAGAGCCGTGCGCAGCGCGCGCAGCGCGTAGTAGACCCTCGACTTGGCGGTGCCGAGGGGCAGACCCAACTCCTCGGCGGCCTCCGGCACCGTCCGCCCCCGGAAGTACGTCGAGATCAGGATCTCCCGGTGCGACTGACTGAGCGTACGCAGCGCGTCCGCGACCGTCATGGTGCGCAGCACCCGGTCGGTGCTGTCCGCCTCGGCGAACGCGGTGAGGTCCCGGTCGTACGTCTCCGGTGGCCGGGCCTCCTGGCTGCGGTGCTCGTCGATGGCGATGCGGCGGGCCACCGTGACCAACCACGGCCGCAACGAGCCCTGCCCCTGCGTGCCCAGGCGGTGCGCGTTACGCCAGGCCCGCAGCAGCGTCTCCTGGACGATGTCCTCCGCACGCTGCCGGTCCCCCCCGGTGAGGCGCATGACGAACATCAGCAACGGGCCGGCGTGCTCGGCGTAGAGCTGACGGATCAACTGGTCGGAGTGGCTGGCCTCGGTTGACGTCGCCTGATGGCGCCCGGGCGCCGGTCGCGGCGTCACCGGACCATTCTGGCGAGACGTCGCGCGCGCGTCGACCCCTCGGGCAGAGGAGGTTGACCGTGACGAGGGTCGCGCCGACAACCAGTCCGCGCGTACCGCGTCGCCATGCCAACCGGCCGCCACCGCGTGCATGCAGACCTCCGGGATGTCCGTGACCAACGCCAGCCCATGAGGTGGGCCGCCCGGTGGTACGCACCACCGGTCCCAGCGGATCAACAAACGGCGGAAAATTTTCCGCGCCGCGGTCGAGTGGACGGTCAGCGGCGGATCGAGAACAGCCCCGGCGGCGGTGGATCGGAGCCGGTCGCGTCGGCGTCCCGAACGATCTGCGCGCCGCCGGCGAAGCGGTCCAGCTCGTCGCCGGCCACCACCCGCCCGGGAAACCAGTCGCCGGCAGCACGCCGGGTCAGCTCCGGCACCGGTGGTGCGGACCGCCCGGCGACCAGCACCAGATTGCCGTACCGGCGCCCGCGCAGCACCGCCGCGTCCGCGACCAGACACGCCTGCGGCAGCACCGAGCGGACCGTGGCGACCTGCCCACGGGCGTGCCGCAACGGCGGGCCGTCGGCCAGGTTCGCCAGGTACCAACCGGCGGGGCGGAGCACCCGGGCCACCTCAGCCGCGTACTCCACCGAGGTGAGGTGGGCCGGGGTGCGCGCACCCGCGAACACGTCGGCCACCACCACGTCGTAGCTGGCCTCCCGGGTGGCGGCCAGCACCGCCCGCGCGTCCTCCACCCGGACCCGCAGCCGGGCGTCGGACGGCCACGGCAACACCCGGCGCACCAGCTCGACCAGAGCACCGTCCACCTCGGACACCCGCTGGGTCGAACCGGGCCGGCTGGCGGACACGTACCGGGGCAGGGTCAGGGCGCCACCGCCCAGATGCAGCACCCGCAGCGGCGCGCCGGCGGGTGCGATCAGGTCCACGGCGGCGGCCAGCCGCCGTACGTACTCGAACTCCAGATGGGTGGGATCGGTCAGGTCGACGTGCGACTGCGGTGCGCCGTCCAGCAGCAGCGTCCACGAGCCGGCCCGGTCGGGATCCGGAATCAGCTCCGCCAGCCCGGTGTCCACCTGCTCGACCACCCGGTCGCCCGCCCGCTTACGCCCCACGGTGACCAGTGTCCGCGTTCACCGGGCGGCGCGGGCCGCGGTGGTCAACGCGCGGTGCAGCAGCCGGGAATCGCCGAGCAGGGCACGCAGTCGGCGCTCCAGACCGGCGATCGGGATCAGGTTCTGTGGGGCCCGCGGATCCTTGTACGGGGTGGACGCGAAGCGCGGCAACGTGACCAGCGACAGATCCGCCAGCTCGATCGCCGCCTCGACGGGCAGGTCGGCCGAGCACTCCACCCGGACGATGCCCGCCCACGGCGCGCCGATCGCCACCGGGAGCCGCAAATACCACGACCAACCACCCCAGGCGGTGCCGAGCCGGAACACCGGGGAACGCTCACCCGACGCCATGCCGGTCACCACCGCGGTCAGCCGGGCGTCGAGGTACTGGCTGTGCTGCGTCTTGATGTAGCCCAGGGTGCGCGGCAACTGCCGGCGGCTGCGCAACGGACCGTCCACCACCAGCAGGTCACCGTCGACCCGGGCGGCGTCGGAGACCGCCACCTCCAACGCGGTCAGCGGACCCTGCACGGCGGCCGGCAGCTTCGCCAGCTCGCCGGTGCCACCCACCCGGTGCACCGGGTAACGGATCGCCCCCGCCACCACGTCCTGCGCCGACGGGCTCGCGGTGAACAGACCCCGACCAACCCGGGTGCCGGCAAGCTGCGCCGCCCCCCGACCCAGATCACACCGGACCACCCCGGCCGCGTACGAGGCGGCCAACCCGGGAAACGACCCACCGTCGGTCTCGGCCGTCCAGATGCTCGCGTCGATGCGACGAACCCCGTCGACCAGCAACACCACGTCGGGTGCCCGCACCCCGGGGCGTACCCCGATCGCCCGCCAGTCCACGGCGGGCACCTCGACGTCCGCGTCGACCTGCGCGCTGCTCGGCGCGGCCGGCCCGGCGGCGGACGCCTCGAACGACGCCCCGTACGCCGGATCCCACGAATCGACGAAGAACGCGGCGTCGCTCACCGGCCGGACCGTCCCATCCGCGCTGCGCTCCTCGCGCTCACCGGCCGGTCCGTTCCACGCGGGCCGAACGGGCATCCTTGCGCACCTCGAAGCGGACCGGGATCCGCTCCGCCAACGCCGGCACGTGGGTGACCACGCCGACCATCCGGTCGCCCCGCGCGGCCAGGTTTTCCAGGGTGGCCGCCACCGTGTCCAGGGTGGCGGCGTCGAGCGTGCCGAAGCCCTCGTCGAGGACGATCGACTCCAGACTCGCCGCCGTCGTGGACATTCCGGCCAACTGCTCGGAGAGCGCCAACGCCAGCGCCAGCGACGCCTGGAACGTCTCACCGCCGGAGAGGGTCCGCACACCCCGCCGCAGCCCCGCGTCGTGGTGGTCCACCACCACGAACTCGCCCTTGTCGTGCACCAGCTCGTACTGCCCGGAGGACAACTCCCGAAGGATCCCCGACGCGCCGTCGACCAGCAGGTCCAACGCCTCCGCCAGCAACCACCGCTCGAAGTTGTTGGCCCGCAGGTGTCCGGCGAGCGCGCGCGCCACCTGCGCCTCCCGCTCGTGCCCCGCCCGCTGCTCGCGCAGCGCCCCGGCCTGCTCGCGGCGCTCCCGCAGCCGCCGCCGGTCGGCGTCGGCCCGTTCCACCGCCACCGTCGCCGCGTGCACCGGGTCGTCCCCGACCGGCACGTCGGCGGCGGCGAAGATGCCCGCGATGGCCCGCTGCACCGCGTCGGCCACCGACTCGGCCTCCGCGACGGCGGCAGCCCGCCCGGCCCGGTCGGCACGGCGGCGGTCCGCCTCGGTCGTCGCCCAGCCGGTCAGCGCCGCCCACGCGGCGGCCACGTCGTCCCGATCGGTCGCCGGCGGCCCGAACCGGGCCAACCCGTCACGCGCGACGTCGAAGGCCCGCCACGCCGCCCGCAACCGCTCCTCGGCCGCGTCCACCCCGGCCCGGGCCTGACGAGCGGCCTCGCGACCGGCCCGGACCGCCGTCGCCGCCTCCTCCAGCGCGTGCCGCAACCGGGCGTGCTCAGCCAACTCCCGGCGCAGCACGGCCGGCTCGGCCGCGCCGGAGAGCTGCCCGTCCAACTCGGCCAGCCGGGCCTCCAGCTGCTCCTGCCGGGCCCGCGCCTGCACCAGCAGCCGCTCCAGCTCACGCGCCGCCGCGTCCCGCTGCTGCACCGTCGCCTGCGCGGCCTTGGTCGCGGCCCGCGCCGCCTTGCCCGCCGCCGTCGCGGCCGCCACCGCCGAATCGGCCGGCACCGCCGGCACCGTGGCCACCGGCTGCTCGCACACCGGACACGCCGCGCCGGCGTGCAGGTGCACCCGCAGGCTCACCGCCAGGTCGGTGGCCTTCGCCTCCTCGTGCGCCCGGAAGGCCGCCTCCAGCTCGGCGTCGGCCCGCTCGGCGTCCGCACGGGCGGCGGCCAGCGCCGCCACCGCCGCGACGTGCTCCTCGTCCGCCGCGCGCACCGCCGCGCGGACCGTGTCGGCCTCGCCGAGCAACCGGTCCCGATCGTCGTACGCCCGCAGCTGCAGTCGCAGCGCGCTCTCGTCACCGGCGGCGGCCAACTCGCCGCGCAGCTTGTCCTCCCGCTCCTCGGCCAGCGACACCCCGGTCGCCGCCGACTCCGCCTCGGCCCGCGCCGCGGTGACCGCCCGCGCCACCTCGGCCACCCCACCCGGGGCGCGCACCCCGGTCAGCACGGTCAGCTCGTCGTCCAGGGCGGTCAGCGCCGCCGCCGCCTCCCGCGCGGTGGCCCGGGCCGCCGCCAGCTCGGGCACCGCGTCGGCCACCGCGGCCGCCAGCTCGGCCATCCGGTCGACCCGGGTGTCGGCCTCGGCCAACGCCTCGTCGTCCACCCCGGTCAGCCCGGCGAGCACCTGGTCGACCGCCTCCAGCCGGGCCTCCGCCTGCGCGGCGCGCGCGGTCGCCTTCTTCTGTACGTCCTCGTAGACGCCAAGGCCCAGCAGGTTGACCAGGATCTGCTGCCGCGTCGCCGGCTTGGCGTGCAGGAAGTCGGCGAACTGCCCCTGTGGCAGCACCACACAGCTGGTGAACTGCTCGTACGGCAGCCCGACGGCCTCCAGCACCGCCTGCTCCATCTCGGCAGGAGTGCCGGCCACCACCTCGCCGAGGTCGTCCGGGCTCAACCCGGTGTCCAGTTTGGTCACGTCGAAGCCGGCCGGCATCAGCTGCAACCCGGCGTTCGCCGTCTTGACGTTGCCCCGGCCGTCCCGGCGGACCACCCGGGTGGCCACGTACCGGGCGCCGCCGGACTCGAACACCAAGCGCACCCGGGCCTCGGTCGCCGACGGCGCGAGCGCGTTCGCCAACCCTCTGGCGCCGCCCCAGCGGGGCACCATGCCGTAGAGGGCGAAGCAGATGGCATCCAACACGGTGGACTTGCCGGACCCGGTCGGGCCGATCAGCGCGAAGAAGTCGGCGTCGGTGAAGTCGACAGTGGTCTCGTCCCGGAAGACCGTGAACCCGGCCATGTCCAACCGCATCGGACGCATCAGTGCTCCACCTCCTCGAAGAGCTCGTCGAAGAGCTCCCGGACGCCCTCGTCATCGTGGCCCCGGCTGTCCAGGTAGTCGGCGAACAACTCCCGCGGCGAACGCCCCGATCGCTGGGCGATGCGTGCGCCACTGCCCGGCGCGGCCAACAGCTCCGGGTCGATCCGGATCTCCAGCGCCCGGGGGAGCAGCTCCTGAACCTCCTCGCGCAGGCCGGCGCGGGGTTGCTCCCGCACGTACACCCGCAGCCACGCGTCCGGTGCCTCGATCTCGGCGAGCTGGGCCAGGGTGCCCCGCACCGTGCGCAGCGCGCTCGCCGCAGTCACCGGCACCTCCCGTACCCGCGCCGCCGTGCTGGCGGTCACCTCGACGATCGTCACCGAGGGAACGTTCTCCTGCTCACCGAAGTCGACCGCGAGCGGGCTGCCGCTGTACCGCACCGGGCAGGGGCCCTCGACGCGCTGCGCCCGGTGCAGGTGGCCCAGCGCGACGTAGTGGGCGGTGGCCGGGAAGACGGTGGCCGGAACGGCGTAGCCCAGCACGGTGTGCGCGTCCCGCTCGCCGCCACCGGTGGCCGCGCCGGTCACCGTCAGGTGCGCGGTGACCAGGTGCACCCGGTCCGGTTCGGTGAAGCCCTCGGTCAGTCGCCCCAGCACCCGACCCAGGTGGTCGGCGTACGTCTGGTTGGTCTCCGCGGCGGTCAGCTCGTACATCTCCAGCGCCCGCACCGCGTACCGCTGGGACAGGAACGGCAGCGCGGCCAGCCGCCACCGTTCGCCACCGGCGGTGGTGCCGTCGATGATGTGCTCGTCCGGGTTTTCCCGCACCCCGCCGCGCAGCGTGATGCCGGCGGCATCGGCCCACGGGCGCAGCGCGTCCAGCGCGGGGCCGTTGTCGTGGTTGCCGCCGATCGCCACCACGTCCGCGCCGGTACGCCGCAGCGCGGTCAACGCCCTGGTGACCAGGCGGGTCGCCTCCGAGCTGGGCGCTGCGGTGTCGTAGAGGTCACCGGCGACGATCACCAGATCCGGCTGCTCGGCACGGGCGATCTCGATCACCCCGGCCAGCACGGCCTTGTGCTCGTCGGCCCGGGACTGTCCCTTGAGCACCTTTCCCACATGCCAGTCGGAGGTGTGCAGGATCTTCATGGCTGTGCCGGCCTTCCGTGCGCGACTGCGGGGCTCACCTAGAACGGGATGTCGTCGTCGGTGCTGCCGCCGCCGGAGCCCACCACGGCGAACGGGTCGGCGGACTGGGTGATCGAGCGCAGCGTCTCCGATGGTGCCCGGCTCGCCTCGGAGACCCGGGTGGCCCAGGCCGGGAACGGGAACTCCAGGCAGAGCGGCACCGGAATGTCCGGCTGGTTGACGAACATGGTGCCCGGCTTGGCCAGCAACGCCCGCTGGCGCTGCGCGGGTGGCAGGAAACCGTACTCCGGGCGGGACGCCTCGGCCGGGTCGAGCCGGCCGACCACCCGGATCGCCGAGTTGGTGACGATCCGCCGCTCCACCTCGCTCGCCGTCTGCTGCGCGCCGATCAAAATCACCCCGAGTGAGCGGCCCCGCTCGGCGATGTCCAGCAGGACCTCCTTGATCGGCGAGGAGCCCTCCCGTGGGGCGTACTTGTTGAGCTCGTCGAGGACGACGAAGAGCAGCGGCTTCGCGGTGCCGGACTTCTCCTTGCGCTCGAACTCGCTCTTGAGCGTCACACCGACCACGAACCGCTGCGCGCGGTCCGGCAGGTTGTGCAGGTCGACCACCGTGACCTGCGCCGACTCGCTCGTGTTGATCGAGTGCGGGCGGCGGGCCGCGAGGTCACCGCGGATCAGTCGGGCGAGGTCCTTCTTACTGCCGATCAACCGCCGGGCGAACGCGTTGACGGTGCCCAGCCCCACCGCGCTGCCCGCCCAGTCGGAGCGGGTCTCGTCGTCGTTGAGCTGATCGACGATGTGGTCGACCAGGTCGCCGTAGGAGCCGAGCCGGACCCCGTCGATGCTCACCCCACCGTCGGCGGGCTTGGCGTAGCGGGCCAGGTGCGCGGCGACCGAGTGGACCACCATCGTGTACTGCTGGCGCTCGTCGTCGGCGTCGGCGAAGACGTACGGCAGCAGACGGTCGGTGCAGAACTCGCTCAGCGTCCAGTAGAAGCTGTCGACGCCGGTGAGCCGGCTGCTCACGTCGGGCGTGCCGGCCGCGTCGCCGACCCGGGGCGGGGCGTAGACCCGGACGTCGGGGAAGGCGCCGGCGCTCAGGCCGAGCTTCGCGTACGCCGCGCGGGTGGGCTCGTCGAGGCGGGTGTTGGGGTGGTCCAGGAAGAGCAGATCCTCGCCCTTGACGTTGAAGATCAGCGCCTTGGCGTTGACCGCGTCGCCGCCCAGCACCCCGGAGCGGAACACCGAGTAGAGCAGGAAGGTGGCGAAGCTGGTCTTGGTGGCCACCCCGGAGATACCGGAGATGGAGACGTGCGCGCCCCGGCTGCCGTCGAGGAAGTCGGCGTTGAGATAGACCGGCACCCCGTCCCGACCCATCCCCATCGGGATGCGCCGCTCCATCCGGTCGAAGTGCAGCGCACGCGCCCGGGCGTCACCCTCGGCCCGGTGCACCACAGCGCCCGGGGTCGGCGGCACGTACAGCTCCGGGTCGACCCGGGTGGTGGTGACCTCGGCCGCCTCCTGCACCTGCGCGGGCAGCGTGCCGTCCGCGATGGCGAACACGTCGGAGTCGAACTGCGCGCCCTCGTGCCGAGCGCGGACCTGGGTGACCACCCCGGCGATCGTCACCGGCTCCCGGTCGGGCAGCTCCCGGCGGGTGACCACCACGTCGTCGAGCTGGAGGTAGCTGCCGGGTGCCACGGCCGTCCAGAACTGCAACGGGGTGGCGTCGGCGGTGCCCAGCACCCGCCCGACCGCCTCGCCCGGGCTGTCGAGGTCGACGTCGGTCATCGGGCGACTCGGGTCGGTCGGGCATCACGGTCGGCGCGCATGCCCTGCATCCTGCCCGAGGAGTACGACAGGTCGCCACGCGACGCGGCGGACGACACCATGCGCCGTCACACTCATGACGCTGGGTGCTCAACCGAGTGCATGAGGTGGGCGGTAGTGCTGTCGACGTGCCCACCCGGGGCGCGCATCGTCCGGACGGCGGCGTCGGTCGAGCCGGCGCCTTGCCGAGTGAGAACCGACTGCCCGGGCCATGAATCGATCTAGGTGGTGGGTCCGGCTCGGCGGCGCGTGAGAGCTCGGCGAGCTGATCGCGGCTGGCTTCGCGGCTCTACAGTTGGGAGGTCGCGTGCGGCGGCTACGCGGGCTGGTACTGGGTCAACGATCGCGACGTCCAGACTCGCTGTTGGGACGGACGCTACTACACGATCGAGCACGCGACCGGCGTCAAGAACGGCCCTTACACCACCTGCGGTACGAAGACGGTGTAAGCGACGATGACCGTTCCAGTTTTCAGTGGGCTCGGGAGGCTGGCGTCACCCGTGCAGATGGCGTACGTCGTCGTGGCAGGAACGATCGCTCTGGCGGTCGCCTCGATTCTGTCACCGTTCGCCGTCGGAACGGTATTGACGTCAGCCTGCGCGGTGGGGGTGGCGGCCGGATACTCGACGTCCGGATCTGTTTGAAGCCACAACTCAGCCGCGCTGCTGACCTCGCCGGTCTGGCGGGGAACGAAGAATGTGAATTACTTCAACTACGGTCTCCTCATGGGTGGCACCGCGTCCGGCCTGCTGTTGTTGTTGCCGGCTGCGGCGCCCTGCAGTTCGGCTTCGAGATGGGTACTGGACTCCGTACCTTGATGGGCACCTGTTTCGGAATCGGCCGGACCCTGATGGTCCGATCGGCCGTCAATTCAGGTGACGCCGCACAGCGGGATGCCCGGTTCGCCCGCCATCGCAGGCGCATCGTCGCGCTGTGTTGGATCGCTGCCCTGGGCGCTCTGACCGTCATCGTCACCGTGCTTCCCGATTCGGCGCTCTTCGGTCCGCTCCCGTTCCAGTAGCGATCATCGTGGGCCAGTTGCCGCTCCGAGCAGCTGGCCCACGATCCGAGAATCTTGCGGGCCATCGCCGACCGCCAGGACTCAACTTCCCAGGCAGCGGTCGCGTTAGGTAGGTATGGAGCACGCATGAATGACGACTTCGGCACTTTCGTCGCGACGAGCGGCCCTCGACTGCTCCGCTTCGCCGTTCTGATCACCGGGCAGCAGGCTGATGCCGAGGACCTGCTGCAGGAGGTGTTGGAGCAGGTATACCCCCGCTGGCGCGCGGTCCGGCAGCGGCAGCCGGAAGCCTATCTGCGGCGTGCCATGACCAACCGGCTGGTCAGCCGGTGGCGCTCACCGTGGAGTCGACGTCGGGTCGCACACCAGCCGGATGCGGTGGCGCAGCAGGACGAGATGGCTCGAGTCGACGACCGGGAGGTGCTTCTGGCGGCGTTGCGAGAGCTTCCGCCGCGAATGCGGGCCGTGGTGGTGTTGCGGTACTGGCTCGGTCTCTCCGAGGCGGAGGCAGCTGCCGAATTGGACTGTTCCACGGGCTCGGTGAAGAGCCAGGCATCCCGTGGTCTGCACCGCCTGCGGGCCCGACTGGAAGCTGCCGGTGTCACCCCACTCGACCTCGACCTTGCGGAGGACAACCATGCGTGATCACGAGGTGGCTGACCTGCTCGACCACGCTGTCGCGACCGTAGAACTGCCGTCCGATCTCGCCCGACGGGTCGTTGCCGGAAGCCGGGCGCGTCGACGCAGGCGCCTGCTGCTGTCGGGTGGTACGGCGGCGGTGGTGGCCGTTGCGGGAGCACTGCTGCTCCCGCAGGTGGATCCGCTCGGTCGCGATGGCGGAGGCGACGTCGGGGGCACCGCGCCCAGTGCGGCTGCCGACGTCCCGGCCGGGATCGTCGGTGCCGACGGTCGAGCGGTGACACCGACGCAGGTTGTCGCCGTCGGTCGGACCGGGACGGAGACGATTGTGCTGGTCAAACGAGAGCCACGCGCCGAGGAGCGGGCCGTCGGGGGGCAGGCGGCCGAGGTGTGGATCGCCCCGGACAGGGGCGATCCACGACGGTTGCATGACTATCTCTCGTACGATCTGGCGTGTGTCGACGGTGACGCGGTCTGTGCGGCCGTTCGATCCACCGGCAGCGGGCTGGGCGTGGCCGTGGCCCGGCGCTCCGGCGGCCGGCTCTACGTGCTGGTTCAGGCGCCGCAGGGGCGTAGCGTCGAGGTCGTGGCCGACGGCGTGGCGCACCCGCTCGGCCCGGCCCCGCGCGGCGCGGTGGCAGAGGTGGTCGCCGTCGAGCCTTACGACGACGTGCAGGTCTGGGCGAGCACTGCGGACGGCCAGCGTTACCGGATCCCGTGGGCCCCTGGGGCGGTACTGAACAACTGAGCCCACCCGCTGCGGGCGGTGCCTGCCGCAACCCTCGCCGCAGCCTGCGCGCTCTCCGCGAGTGGCTGGCGTCGACGTCAGTCGCCGCGGGCGAGTGGGTCTCACGGACGGGCGTGGCGGAGCAGGAGGACGCCGTCCTCGGCGGCGAGCACGTGCCGCAGCGACAGCTGCCGGGGCGGTGCGGCGTCGCCAGCGGTGATCCGGCCCGCGCCCGGCCCGGCGAGCAGCGGTGAGATGGTCAGGCACAGCTCGTCCACCAGGTCGGCGGCGGTGAGCGCGCCGAACAGGTGTGGGCCGCCCTCGCAGAGCAGTTGGGTCAACCCGCGGCGGTGCAGCTCGGCGAGACCGGCGGCCAGGTCGACCCGCCCGGTGCCGCAGCGCAGCACGTCGGCGACGTCGGTCAGCCCAGGCGGCGGCTCGGCGTCGGCGTGGGTGAGCACGATCGGGCGGGTCGGCGCGTCGGCGAAGGCGGCCTGCGCCGGGTCCAGGTCGAGTGATCCGGAGACGACGACCAGCGTCGGGTACTCGGCCAGCCCGTGGGCGCGCCGCCAGGCGCGGCGGCTCTCGTTGAGCCGGACCGCCCGGTACCCCTCGTGTCGGAGCGTGCCGGCGGCCACCACCAGGGCGTCGCAGACCATCCGCAGCAGGCCGAACACCCGCTTGTCCGGCTCGCCGGAGAGCCCGGCGGAGTAGCCGTCCACGGTGACCGCGCCGTCCAGGCTGGCCACGAAGTTGACTCGCAGCCGGGGCTGGTTGGTGCGGCCGTAGAGGACGGTCAGCGCGGCGTCGTCGAGCGGCTGCGTGGACGGCTCGGGCCAGAGCCGTCGGATCGGCATTCCGACGGTCATTCGCCGGCCGGACCGGTGACCGGAGGGGTGGGTTCGGCGGTACGGTGCTGGCAGTCGCACCAGTTCCGGTCCAGGCAGTCGTCGTGTCGCCTCGACCGGCGCGCTCGGCAGATCATCGCTCCAAGATAGATTGTCCGAACATGGCGGAACGCCGGTGCGTGGACATCTGCCCGCACCGGCGCCCGACCAGTTGCCTCGTCAGCCCTCGTCGAAGTACTGGGCCGTGCAGACGACGTTTCGGTACGACAAGACCGGATAGTCGAAGCAGGCACGCATGTAGGTGCCGGCGTTTCCTGCCGCGTACTGCGCGACCCAGTAGGTTTCATTCCCGGCGGTGATGTTGGTCTTGGGGCACTGCTCCCAGGTGGAGCCGTTCTTCCGTTCCACCCAGACCCGGTCGCCGCTTTCCAGATTTCCCGACACGTGGGCGGTGCTCTCGTCGTTGTTGCGTTCGTTCCTCAATAGCACGGTAACGCCGCTTGGACTCCGCGAGCTGACCGTATGGGGCAAGGACTTCACTGTCACCCAGACCCCGGAATCCGGCGAGCTGCACGAGATGGCTTGGGCTGGCGTTGCGGTGATGGCGACGGCCATAGGGGCGGCAATGAGGGCAGCGAATGCGATCCGCAAGCCCTTTGTCGCAAACTTGCGATGGGCCATAGCTTCTCCTCCTAATTCGACAGGATCGATCCCTGGGTACGCTCCCACAGGGCTGGGTCGCAGTCAACCGTGCCTATGGTCGCTGATCGGAGGGGCAGCAGCGCCGGCCTACGTCGTGTATCTTCAGGCGGGCCAGCGTTGTCAGCCAGGCACCTTCCCTGGGTAATTCTGACTGACGACTGGTGGCGTGAGCGGTAGTGAAGTTGTGTTTGATTGGGCGACCAGTGCGGGGGTGTTGGTTACTCGGCTCTTTCTGGTTCCGTGCAGGCCAAGGCGCGTTCGCTTCCTGGCCCTATAGGCGCATGCCGCTTCGTTCGAATCGTGGAATAATCCCCTGCGCCGGAATTGAGTGGCTCTGCCGATTGTGGCAACTGGGGGACCCTGCCTTCACATATGCAGCCCTTGCTGATGGTCTTCTTGGCCTGGGAGGAACATCAATCAACGGCTGTTCTGTGCCCAGTGCGCGTAACCCTCGTCCGGCTGACGTTCTCCAGGGGTTGGCAGATTCCGGTGGGAGTGCCGCGATTGCTTGACCGCTCGGGCCGACACGTTGTTCGACCTGACGGACGCGTCGTCGTGGCGACGGGGAGCGGTGGGCATTACCTGCTGGCGTCGTCGAGCGGCTGCGGCCAGAGCTGCCGGATCGGAAGTCCGACCCTCATTCGCCGGCCGGACCGGTGACCGGAGGGGTGGGTTCGGCGGTACGGTGCTGGCAGTCGCACCAGTTCCGGCCCGGGCAGTCGTCGTGTCGCCGGGCCCGGCACGCTCGGCAGATCATGCTCGCAGCCTAAGCCGCGGGAGGACAGGACAGCATGGCGCGTCAGATCTTCCAGCTGAAGATGTCCCTCGCCGGCGTCCGTCCGTCGGTGTGGCGCCGGGTGCTCGTGCCGGCCGGCTACACGCTGGACCGGCTGCACCGGGTGGCGCAGCACGCGATGGGTTGGCGGGACTGCCACCTGCACTCGTTCGAGATCGACGCGATGCAGTACGGCGAGCCCGACCCGGACGGCGAGTTGGGCCTGCACGACGAGTTGGACGTGCGGCTCGACGCGGTGCTCGGCAAGGGCAGCCGGTTCTCCTACACGTACGACTTCGGCGACTGGTGGGAGCACGACCTGGTCGTCGAGGACGCGCTGACCGCAGACCCGGACGAGCGGTACCCGGTCTGCGTGGACGGGGAACGGGCCTGCCCGCCGGAGGGGATCGGCGGGCCGGCGGGCTACCGCGCGCTCCTGGTCGCCCTGGACGACCGGGCCGCGCCGGCCGATCTAGCCGACCCGCAGCTGGCGTTACTGCGCGACTGGGCGGGCGTCACCTTTGACCCGTCCCGCTTCGACCCCGACCGCGCGACCACCCTGCTGCGCCGCTTCTGCTGACCGGTGCGGCTGGCCCGACTGCCGCTTCCTCGCCGCATGTGTTCGTCCGAAACAGGGCGGTAACGATCTGGGAACGCTCCCAACGGTCTATTGACACCTTCGGGGCACCCCGGCAATCTCATGGGAGCGCTCCCGGGGGAGTGGCGGAGATCTCCTCACAGCTCCCCCCGCGACGCCACGGCCACCGGCTCGGCGACAGCAGGGCGCTGCAGCATCCCCCGCCACATAAGCACCACCATGCCTCACCAATTGAGAGGGGTCAGGATGAGCGTCACCTCACGTCGCCGCTTCGCGGCGGTCACGCTCGCGTCCGTCGCCGTGCTCGCAGCGGCAACCGCCTGCGGCGGAAGCGACTCGTCGTCCGGGTCGGATGGCAAGGTCACCCTGGTCGTCGACGTCTTCGGCGACCAGGGCTTCGGCTACGAGGAGCTCTACAAGCAGTACCAAACGGAGCACCCGAACGTCACGATCCAGGAGCGCGGCAAGGGTCTCGGCCTGGGCGACTACAACACCCGGCTCACGCAGCAGATCACCGCCGGGGCCGGTGCCGGCGACGTCGTCGCCCTCGAAGAGGGCACGATCGTGCAGTTCTTCGCGCAGGCCGACAAGTTCGTGAACCTGGCCGACCACGGCGCCAACGACCTCAAGGGCAACTTCCTGCCCTGGAAGTGGGAGGGTGGCCTGACGCCGGACGGCAAGGTGCTCGGTCTCGGTACCGACGTCGGTGGCATGGCCGTCTGCTACCGCAGCGACCTCTTCAAGGCCGCCGGCCTGCCGACCGACCG
Source organism: Micromonospora sp. NPDC050276 (assembly GCF_044459545.1). Classification (NCBI taxonomy): domain Bacteria; kingdom Bacillati; phylum Actinomycetota; class Actinomycetes; order Micromonosporales; family Micromonosporaceae; genus Micromonospora; species Micromonospora sp. NPDC050276. Next base: position 504,452 of record NZ_JBITJA010000003.1, read on the forward strand.
CGAGCAGGTCGGTGCCCTCTGGCCGACGTGGGACGCCTTCATCGAGCAGGGCAAGAAGTTCGCCGCCGCCGACAAGAAGCACAAGTTCGTCGACTCGGCCACCAACTTCTACAACATCGTGCTGATGCAGACGGCGGGCGCCGGCACCGGCTACACCTACTTCGACAAGAGCAACAAGCTCGTCGTCGGCGAGAACCCGGACGTGCGGTCCGCGTTCCAGACGACCACCAACATGATCAGCGCGGGTCTGTCGAACAACCTGCGGAGCTTCTCCAACGAGTGGAACGCCGGCTTCAAGAACGGCAGCTTCGCCACCATCGGCTGCCCGGCGTGGATGACCGGTGTCATCAAGGGTCAGGCCGGTGACGCTGCGGCCGGCAAGTGGGATGTGGCCAAGGCGCCCGGCAGCGCCGGCAACTGGGGCGGTTCCTGGCTGGCTGTGCCGAAGTCCAGCAAGCACCAGAAGGAAGCCGCCGAGCTGGCCAAGTATTTGACCACCGCCAAGAGCCAGACCGAGGCCTTCAAGAAGGTCGGTAACCTGCCCTCGTCGCCGCAGGCGCTCAACGACCCGGCCGTGCTCGCCGCCACCAACGAGTACTTCAGCGGCGCGCCGGTCGGCAAGATCTTCGCCGCTGGCGCGACCGACCTGAAGCCGGTCTACCTCGGCCCGAAGAACCAGGCGGTCCGGGACGCGGTCGAGAACGCGCTGCGCAGCATCGAGCAGGGCAAGGCCGCCGACGCCGCTTGGCAGGACGCCGTGAAGAACGGCCAGGCAGCAGGCAAGTAACGGCTGTGACGCGCTCACGGGTGGTGCCGGAACGGCACCACCCGTGAGCCCGCGTCGGAACGCCCTGCCGCGGCGCCCCACCACGCGCCGCCGAGTGTGAAGGACCGCTCATGAGCTCCCTGAAGACCCCCGCGCCACCGGGCGCGTCGGCCCGCGGGCCGCGCCCAGCGCCGCGGCACTCAACGGCGCGCCGCCGGCAGCTGAACCGGCTGGACCTGCGCTTCACCCCGTACGTCTTCGTCCTGCCGTTCTTCGTGCTCTTCGCGATCTTCGGCGTCTACCCGATCGTCTACACGTTCTGGATCGCGATGACCGACCGGTCACCGATGAACGCGACGATCAGCTTCGTCGGTCTGGACAACTTCGTCGAGCTGTTCACGAACGACCCGCAGTTCTGGAACGCGGTGGTGAACACCTTCGGGATGTTCGCGCTCTCCACCATCCCTCAGCTGATCATCGCGCTGCTGCTGGCGAACGCGCTGAACCGGCGCATCCGCGGCCAGATGTTCTTCCGACTGGCCATCGCGATGCCGATTATCACTTCGACCGCCGTGGTGGCGCTCATCTTCTCGATGATCTACGCCCGCGATTTCGGTCTGATGAACTGGCTGCTCGACCTGGTCGGCGTCGGCCCCATCGACTGGCGAGCCAACCGTTTCGCCTCCTGGTTCGCCATCGCCACGATGGTCGACTGGCGGTGGGTGGGCTACAACGCCCTGATCTACCTCGCGGCGATGCAGTCGATCAACAAGGACGTGTACGAGGCGGCCGCCCTCGACGGCGCCTCGCAACGCCGCCAGTTCTGGTCGATCACCATCCCGCAGCTGCGTCCCACCATCATCTTCACGCTGATCATCTCGACCATCGGCGGTCTGCAGCTCTTCACCGAGCCGCTGATGTTCACCAGCGGCTCGGGCGGGCTCTCCGGCGGCACGGAGGGGCAGTTCCAGACGATCACGATGTACCTGCTGGACGTCATGAACCAGCGGTTCCGGTGGGGATACGCCGGCGCCGTCGCGCTGGTGCTGTTCCTGCTGATCGCGTCCGTCTCGTTCCTCAACTACCTGCTGGCCCGCCGCATCAGCTCCGACAAGTGAGGGTGGCCCACCCATGACCAGTACCACTCTGCGACCGCCGACGGTGCGGCCCCCGGCCGAACGCACCGGCATCCGCCACCGGGCGGAGAAGCTCTGGACGGCCAGCCCACTGACCTGGATCGGGCTCGTCCTCGGCGTGATCCTGTCGCTCTTCCCGTTCTACTGGATGATCGTCATCGCCTCGCGGACCAGCGACGCGGCGAACTCGTGGCCGCCGCCGTTCCTGCCGGGCGGCAAGCTGGGCGAGAACATCCAGCGGGTGCTCGACAACGGCGACGCGAACATCGTCAAGGGCCTGATGAACTCGTTCCTGGTGTCGGGCACGATCACACTGGCGACCGTGTTCTTCGGCTCGCTCGCCGGGTTCGCGTTCGCGAAGCTGCGCTTCCGCGGCAAGAACGCGCTGCTGCTCATCATCCTGGCCTCGATGATGATTCCCATTCAGCTCGGCGTGCTTCCGCTGTACATCCTGATGGCGAAGCTGGAATGGCTGAACACGATGCCGTCGGTGACGGTGCCGTTCCTGATCGGCGGCTTCGGCATCTTCATGATGCGCCAGTACGCCGAGCAGGCGGTCCCCAACGAGCTGATCGAGGCGGCGCGCGTCGACGGCTGCTCCACCTGGCGTGTCTACTGGCACGTGGTGGTGCCGGCGTTGCGGCCGGCGGCGGCCGTACTCGGGCTGCTCACCTTCATGGAGCAGTGGAACCAGTTCTTCTGGCCCTTCGTGGTGCTCGCCGACCCGGCCAACCCGACCGTGCAGATCTCGCTGCGCAGTCTGAACACCGCGTATTTCGCGGATAATTCTCAGATTTTCGCGGGTACGCTCATCGCGACCCTTCCGCTGTTCATCGTCTTCGTGCTGTTCGGCCGCCAGATCATCGGCGGGATCATGGAAGGTGCCGTCAAGTCGTGAGCAACCCCGCCAGCCCACCCGCCGTCGACGTCCTCGACGAGCGCCCCGGGCTGACCTTTCCACCCGGATTCCTCTGGGGGGCCGCGACCGCGGCGTACCAGATCGAGGGGGCGGCGGCCGAGGACGGCCGCGCCCCGTCGATCTGGGACACCTTCAGCCACACCGAGGGTCGGGTCGTCGCCGGGCACACCGGGGACGTGGCGTGCGACCACTACCACCGCCTCGGCGACGACGTCGCGCTGATGGCCGAGCTGGGCCTGAAGTCGTACCGTTTCTCGGTCTCCTGGTCCCGGGTGCAGCCCAGCGGCACCGGCGCGGCCAACCCGCGTGGCCTGGACTTCTACCGGCGACTGGTCGACGAGCTGCGGGCCAACGGCATCGAGCCGTGGCTCACCCTCTACCACTGGGATCTGCCGCAGCCGTTGGAAGACGCCGGCGGCTGGCCGGCCCGGGACACCGCGGCCCGCTTCGCCGACTACACGACCCTGGTGGCCGACGCACTCGGTGACCGGGTGCGCTACTGGACCACGCTGAACGAGCCGTGGTGCTCCGCGTTCCTCGGCTACGGCTCCGGCGTGCACGCGCCCGGCCGCACCAACGGAGCGGACGCGGTGCGCGCCGGTCACCACCTGATGCTCGGTCACGGCCTGGCCGTACAGGCCCTGCGAGCCGCCCGGCCGGCCGCCGAGGTTGGCGTGACCGTCAACCTCTACCCGGTCGACCCGGCCAGCGACACCCCCGCCGACTTCGACGCCGCACGGCGGATCGACGGGTTGGCCAACCGGTTCTTCCTGGACCCGCTGCTGCGTGGGTCGTACCCGCAGGACCTGGTGGCCGACCTCAGCACGGTGACCGACTTCGACCACGTGCGCGACGGCGACCTGGCGACCATCTCCACGCCGCTGGACCTGGTCGGGGTCAACTACTACAGCCGGCACGTGGTCGCCGCGCCGGTCGAGGGCGTCGCGGCCGACCCGGCCCCGTCGTGCTGGCCGGGCAGCGAGGACGTCCGGTTCGTCACCCGTGGCGTTCCCGTCACCGACATGGGCTGGGAGATCGACGCCCCGGGCCTGGCCGAGACGCTGCGCCGGGTGCACGACTACACAAAGCTGCCCCTGTACGTCACCGAGAACGGTTCCGCGTTCGTCGACTCGGTGGTCGACGGGCAGGTCGACGATGCCGATCGGCTGGCCTACTTCGACGCCCATCTGCGTGCCGCGCACCAGGCGATCGACGCCGGAGTGCCTCTGCGGGGATACTTCGCCTGGTCGTTGATGGATAATTTCGAGTGGGCCTGGGGTTACACCAAGCGGTTCGGCATGATCCATGTCGACTACGAGACCCAGGTCCGCATCCCCAAGTCCAGCGCCAAGTGGTACGCCTCGGTGATCCGGCGCAACGGTCTGGCCGCACAATAGGCTCGGGCCAGCCATCAGGACGGCCCCGGCGTCCACCTACCGCAGGTGGCGCCGGGTCCGCCCGCCGTCGGAGGAGCAGACGATGACAACGCAGCGCACCCGGTCGCTCGGGCGCCCGACTCTCGACGCGGTCGCGGCGCGTGCCGGCGTCGGCCGGGGCACGGTTTCCCGCGTGGTCAACGGCTCGCCCCAGGTCAGCCCGGAAGCCCGAGCCGCGGTCCAACAGGCCATCGCGGAGCTGGGGTACGTGCCGAACCGGGCCGCCCGTGCGCTCGTCACCCAGCGGACCGACTCCGTCGCGCTGGTGGTGTCCGAATCCGGCGATCGGGTCTTCACCGAGCCGTTCTTCGCCGCGATCGTGCGGGGGATCAGCTCCGGGTTGCTGGAGACGCCGATGCAACTCTGGCTGGCCATGGCGCAGTCGCCGGTGGAGCGGGAACGGGTCGAGCACCACCTCACCAACCAGCACGTCGACGGCGTACTGCTGCTGTCGTTGCATGATTCCGACCCACTGCCGACGCTGCTGGAGGAGCGCGGCCTGCCCGCCGTGCTCGGCGGTCGGCCCGCCCGGATGCTGCAACCCGGCGCCCAACCGGCCTGGTTCGTCGATGTGGACAACGTTGGCGGGGCCCGCCAGGCGGTGGAATATCTGACCCGGCAGGGGCGGCGACGCATCGCCACCATCGCCGGTCCGCAGGACATGGGTGCCGGCCTGGCCCGGTTGGCCGGCTACACCGAGGCGGTCAAGGCCACCGGTGCCAGCGTCAACCCCGACCTGATCGCGTACGGCGACTTCAGCGAGGGCAGCGGCGTGACCGCCATGCGTCGGCTGCTGGACTCCTGCCCGGACCTGGACGCGGTCTTCGTCGCGTCCGACCTCATGGCGTTCGGCGCGCTGCGTACCCTGCGCGAGGCCGGCCGGCGCGTGCCGCAGGACGTCGCGGTGATCGGCTTCGACGACGCGACCATCGCCCGACAGGCGGAGCCGCCGCTGACCACGGTCTTCCAGCCGGTCGAGGACATGGGCCGGCAGATGGCCCGCCTGCTGGTGGCCCGGATCCGTGGCGAGGAGCTACCCGCCTCCCACATCCTCCTGGACACCCAACTGGTCCACCGAGCCTCCGCCTGACCCACCCCACCCCACCGGGGCTTCTCCGTTGATCATGAAGTTGTTGCCCTGACACGACGACGTGGAGGGCAATAACTTCATGATCAACGAGGGTGGGGGTTACCGGGCCCAGCGGCGGAGTTCGCGCTTGGCCAGGGAGTTGCGGTGGACCTCGTCGGGGCCGTCGGCGAGGCGCAGGGTGCGGGTCTGCGCCCAGAGGGCGGCCAGTGGCGTGTCCTGGCTGACGCCGGCACCGCCGTACCCCTGAATGGCCTTGTCGATCACCCACTCCGCCATCGCCGGCGTGCCGATCTTGATGGCTTGGATCTCGGTGTGCGCGCCCTTGTTGCCGACGGTGTCCATCAGCCAGGCCGTCTTGAGCACCAGCAGCCGGGCCTGCTCGATGCGGACCCGGGACTCGGCGATCCACTCGCGGACCACGCCCTGCTCGGCCAGTGGCCGGCCGAACGCGATCCGCTCGTTGGCGCGGCGGCAGAGCAGCTCCAGTGCCCGTTCGGCCATCCCGATCAGCCGCATGCAGTGGTGGATCCGGCCCGGCCCCAGCCGGGCCTGGGCGATCGCGAAACCGGTGCCCTCGGCGCCGATCAGATTTTCCGCGGGCACCCGGACGTCGGTGAAGTCGATCTCGGCGTGCCCGCCGTGCGACCCGTCGGTGTAGCCGAAGACGGTCATGCCGCGGCGCACGGTGACCCCGGGGGTGTCCCGGGGGACCAGCACCATGCTCTGCTGGCGGTGCCGGTCGGCGGTGGGGTCGGTCTTGCCCATCACGATGAAGATCTCGCAGCGGGGGTCCATCGCCCCGGACGACCACCACTTACGCCCGTTGATCACGTACTCGTCGCCGTCGCGGGTGATCCGGGTGGCGATGTTGGTGGCGTCGGAGGACGCCACGTCCGGCTCGGTCATGCAGAACGCGGAGCGGATCTCACCCTCCAGCAGCGGCATCAGCCAACGCTGCCGCTGCGCCTCCGAGCCGAACTCGGCCAGCAACTCCATGTTGCCGGTGTCCGGAGCCGCGCAGTTGACCGCCTCCGGCGCGAGGTGCGGGCTGCGCCCGGTCAGCTCGGCCAGGGGAGCGTACTGGAGGTTGGTCAGGCCGGCGCCGTAGCGCGGGTCGGGCAGGAAGAGGTTCCACAGGCCGCGCTTACGGGCCTCCGCCTTCAACTCGGCCAACACCGGGGTACGCGACCACGGGTCCCCGGCGGCCACCTGCTCGGCGTGCACCGCCTCGGCCGGGTAGACGTGCTCGGTCAGGAACCGGGTCAGCTCGTCGCGCAGCTCCTCGGTCCGGGCGTCGTATGAGAAGTCCATCACCGCTCCCTGGCGGCGGTCAGCCCGTGCGTGACCAGCGGTGCCACCATCTCGCCGATCCGGTCGAAGCCCTCGCCGAGCGTCTGCCCGAGCGTGTGGCGGTAGTGGATGCCCTCGCAGATGACCGCGAGTTTGAAACAGCCCAGCGCCACGTGCCAGTGCAGCGGGCCGACGTCCACGTCGGCGCGTCCGGCGTACCGGTCGATCAGCTCGCTGCCGGTGGGGAAGCCGGCGCGCGGGCCGAGCCCGTCGGCGACCGGGTTGCCGGCGGTGGTCTCGCTGCCACCCAGCACGTCCCAGTACGTCAGCAGCAGCCCCAGGTCGGCGAGGGGATCGCCGAGGGTGGCCATCTCCCAGTCGAGCACCGCGTGCACGGCGACCGGGTCGGCCGAGGCGAGGAGGTTGTCCAGCCGGTAGTCGCCGTGCACGATCCGGCCGGCGTTCGCGCCCTCCGGGGCGGTCGCCGCGAGCAGGTCACGCAGCTCGTCGATGCCGGGTAGCGGGCGGCTGCGGGAGCGGTCGAGCTGCCCGGCCCAGCGGCGGACCTGCCGGGCGAGGTAACCCTCGGGGCGGCCGAAGTCAGCCAACCCGACCGTGGACGGCTCGACGCTGTGCAGCGCGGCGAGCGTGTCCATCATCGCCATGGCGAGGGCCCGGCGGCGCTCGTCGCCCAGCGGGTCGGTCTGCGCCCGGGTGCGGAACACCTCACCGGGCATCCGCTCCATCAGGTAGAACGGCGCCCCGATCACCTCGGGGTCGGTGCAGAGCAGCAGCGCGCCCGGGACGGGCACCTCGGTCGGTGCCAGCGCCGAGATGACCCGGAACTCGCGGCCCATGTCGTGCGCGGTCGCCAGCACATGCCCCAGCGGGGGACGGCGCAGCACGACCTCGCGGTCGCCGAGGCGCAGCAGGTAGGTGAGGTTGGACTTGCCGCCCGCGATCAGCTGGGCCCGCACCGGCCCGACGGCCAGCTCGGGTCGGTGCTGGGTCAGATAGTCGGCGAGTCGGCCCAGGTCGAGCCCCGCAGGGGAGACGGAAACGGCCCCCGGCCGCGACGCATCGACGGCCGGATCGCTCATCCGACTAGTTGATGGCAGCCCGTTCACGTTGTCAAGGTCGGAATTTCCGCTCGGGACATGCCCCTGCAACAGGGACGAAATGGTCAACCACCAGGCTGGGAGCAGCCTGCCGGCCGCTCTAGCGCCGGCCCGCCGAGCGGAGGGACAGACATGTTGCTGCGAGTTCGGGTCACCCTGCCGGACCGTCCGGGCACCCTCGGTCAGGTCGCCCGTACGTTGGGCGTCTCCGGGGCGGACATCGTCCAGGTGGTGGTCCTCGAACGACTCGGCGGGCGCGCGGTGGACGATTTCACGGTCGTCTGGCCGGGTGCGGCGCGGGTGGAGCGGCTGCTGGCTGGCCTGGCGGCGATACCGGGCGTGCGGGTGGACGGCGTGTGGCGGGCGATCGGCGCGCCCACCACCACCGGCCAGGACGCGGAGCTGCTGGCCCAGGTCGCCGCCAACCCGGCAGACGGGTTGGCCACCCTGGTCGACGCGGTGCCCGGGCTGCTGGCCGCCGATTGGGCGGTGGCCGCCGTGGTGCCGGTCGACTGGGCCTCGCGGACCGGGGGTGGCGGGGCGACCGTGGGGCATGCGAGCTGGCGTGCTCCCGTACCCCCGCGGTTGCCGGAGGTGACCCCGCTGCGCGGTCGGTCGATGACCACGCCCGACGGCACCCACCACGCGATCGCGCCGTTCGGCCGGGCCGGCCTGGTGCTGGTGGTGGCCCGCGAGCACAGCGAGACCCTCTCCGCCGCGGCGTTCCACAGCACCGAGGTGGACCGGCTCACCCAGCTCGTCCGTGCCTGCGCGGTGATCCTCGGCGACCGGCTGGATCTCGTCGGCGCGCCGCCGGTGGTCGCCGGCCCCTGAACGGCCCGAGGAGTTCCCGGGCCGACACCGCCGAGCAACCGGGTGGCAACAGGCGGGGGTGAGGCTCTTACCGGGGAAGGGAGCCAACCATGACGTTGTGGCGGATCCGGGCGACGGTGGACGACCGGCCGGGTTACCTGTCGGTGCTCACGGCGAGCCTCGCGCTGCGCGGGGTCAACATCCTCACCGTGCAGGTGCAGCCCACCGAGCACGGCGCGGTGGACGACTTCCTGGTCGACGCACCGGACGCGCTCGACGAGGCCGAGCTGATCGCCGCCGTGGAGCGGGGTCGGGGCCGGGACTGCTGGGTGGCGCGCAGCGAGGCGCGTGGTCTGGCCGACCAGCCCACGCGGGTGCTCGGGCTGGCCAACCGGCTGGTGCGTGACCCGGACGCGACGGGCGAGGCGTTGCGGGCCCTGCTCGCCGCCGACGTCGTCAGCTGGCGGCCGGCGTCGGTCGGCGTCGAACGGGGGATCAGCGGCGCCAGCATGGTGCTGGCCGACCCGGCGGGCGGTTCGTTCGCGCTGCGCCGGGCCGCGCCCGACTTCACCCCGGCGGAGTACGCGCGGGCGCAGGCGCTGGTTCAGTTGGCCGCCACCGTGGCGCGCCGGGCCGCCGAACAGGCCACCCTGGTGCTGCCCGACGGCGCGGAGGTGGCTGTCCGGCCGGCCAGCGCGCACGACCTGTCCGGCGTTGTGGAGCTGCACGAGGCGTGTTCACCGCGCAGCCGACAGCGGCGTTATCTGGGTGGGGCGGCGCTGCCGCAGCCGGCCCGCCTGCGCCAGCTGCTGGAGCCGAGCCGAGGGTTGACGCTGATCGCCACGACCGTTGGCCCGGACGGTACGGCCGACTCGGTCGTCGCGATGGCGAACCTGCTCGGTGAGGGCGACGAGGCCGAGGTGGCGTTGCTGGTGCGGGACGACTGGCAGCGGCGCGGGCTCGGCTCGGCGTTGCTGCGCCGGTTGGTTCAGCACGCCGACCGGTCCGGGTACGCCGCACTGGTGCTGCACCTCCAGGCCAGCAACGATCCGATGCTGCGGACGCTGCGCCGGCTGGGCCGACCCGGCTCGGTGGAGCGCGACGGCGGGTTGCTCACCGTCGCGGTCCCGCTCGCCGTCACCGGCACGGCGGACCGGAACGGCGCGTTCTCCACGCCCCGTACCTAGCGGCGTCCTCCTCTAGTGCCGCCAGTTCACGATCCGGGCGCCGAGGGCCGCGGCCCAGAACGTCCCCGCCCGCTCGGCGTCGGACACGCCTAGGGAGAGCTGCGCGATCAATGCCATTCCCCGACGGTACGCGCGGATGAGGCCCCCTGTGTGCGCCGAGCCGCCTCCACAAGGGGCCTCTCCCGTGAGGCTGTCAGGTGGTGGGGTAGCTGTTGTAGTCGGGGAAGTTGCCGTAGAGCCGGCCGTCGCCGCCGACCGTGACGGCCTGCACCAGCAGGTCGCCGCCGACGAACGCGCCCTTCCAGGAGGCACCCCGGCCGCCGAACGGCTCGTCCCGGTCACCGCGCGAGCGCGGCTTGTTGATACCCACCTTGAACGCCTGCAGGTCCACCGCGAGCTTGCCGGCCTCGTCGGTGTCGTCGCAGGCCAGCGAGGCCACCAGCGCGCCGTTGGAGGCGTTCATCGCGGCCAGCAGCTCATCGGTGGTGTCCACCACGACGATCGTGTCGACCGGCCCGAACGGCTCGGCGTGCATCAGCCGCGATCGGCCGGGCGGGGCGAGCAGCACCGACGGCGCCACGTACGCCGAGATGTCCTGCCCGGGTAGGAACGGCGCTCCGGTGAGCTTGCCCCGGTGCAGGGGGACCGCGCCGCCGCGGACCGCCTCGTCGACCTTGCGGCGTAGCTCATCGGCCTTGGCGGCGCTGATCAGCGGCCCGAAATCCAGCTCGGGTAGCGGGTCACCGGCGGCCCAGTCGTCGTCGACGGCGAGCGGGTGACCGAAGCGGACCGAGCGGACGACCGGCAGGTACATGTCGAGGAACTCATCGACCAGGTCGCGTTGCACCACGAACCGGGGGTAGGCGGTGCAGCGCTGCTTGCCGTACTCGAAGCCCTTCTTGAGGTGGGTGGCGAGCAGGTCCCACTGGGAGAAGTTCCAGATGCCCCAGGCGTTGAGCCCTTCCTGCTCGATGAAGTGCCGCTTGTCGCTGTCGAGCAGCGCTGCGGCCACCTTGCCACCGTTGGACCGGCCGCCGACGAAGGCGACCGCGCCGATCTCGGGTGCCCGGACCAGCACCTCGGACAACTCCTCGCCGCTACCGGAGACGAGCGTGGCGGGCAGACCGGCCCGGCGCATCAGGGCGTGCGCGACGGTCAGGCACACCGCGCCGCCCTGAGAGGGGGTTTTGGCGATGACCGCGTTGCCGGCCAGGAGCTGCACCAGCTCGGCGTGCACCAGCACGCTCATCGGGTAGTTCCACGACGCGATGTTGCTGACCGGGCCGGGTAGTGGCTTGCGGCCGCCGGCGAGCATGCGGTCGATCTCGCCCGCGTACCAGCGGACGCCGTCGAGCGCCCGGTCCACATCGGCGCAGGCCAGCCGCCATGGTTTGCCGATCTCCCAGACGAGCAGCAGGGCGAGCAGGTCGCGGTGGGCGGTGAGCGAGTCCAGGGCGTCGACGACCCGGGCCTTGCGGTCGGCGAGGGGGGTCTGGGCCCAGGCCCGGTGCGCGGCGGCGGCGTGCGCGACCGCGGCGCGGGCGGTGTCGGCGTCGAGCCGGGGCAGGTTGATGACGACGGTGTTGTCCACCGGGGTGCGGACCGCGGCGGGCTGGCCGCCTGCCCGCCACTCGCCCTCGACCAGGTTGTGCAGGGTGATGACGCCGTCGACCTCGGCGCCGAACGCCTCCGGGGTGACGGCCACCGCGCGGGCCAGGATGTCGGCCCAGGCGGTGCCGTCGGCGAGCCGTAGTAGTGCCATCGCTCCTCCTCAGGGTTGACCGGGGAGCGGCGGCGTCGATGGCACCGCTGGTGATCGGTACTGTCTCGCGCTCGGTAGCGGGTCAGCAACAGTACGTTTGTCTGGTTGGACGTTGTTGGCACCGTTATGCCCGACGGCCCGCTCGGGCGCCGAGGGTCTGAGCTGCGGATGCAGTAGTCCACACATCGGCGGTCATCGATGATGTGATGTCGTCAACTGAGGTTACCTGCGAGTACGCCGGCCGCGAGGTGGGAGTGACACCCGCGACCGACGGCAGGAGCGAGGTCCAGGGTCGGTCGCGGGTGTCCGCCGGTCTAGCTGGTGAAGGTGATGCGGTCGCGACGTCGGCGCATCATCAGCAGGGCGCCGCCGGCGATCAGGGCGAGACCGCCGAGCGCGATGCTGGTGGCGGCCGTGCCGGTGATCGGGAGGCTACCCCCGTTGTCGCCGCCGCCACCGCCGCCAGCGCTCCCCGACGGGGAGGGCGATCCGCCCGGCGTCGTCGACTCTGTCGGCGCGACGGAAGGCGTCGGTGAACCGGTGGTCGGCGTCGGTGACCCGGTGGTCGGCGTGGGCGTCGGTGACCCGGTGCTGGCGGTGCCGGCGCAGGTGTGACTGAGGTTGAACTTGTCGCCCTCGCCGCTGACCTCGGCGCTGCCGCCGGTCAGCGTCCATCCGGCCGGGGTGAACAGGTAGGCGTGCTTGACCTGCTTGTCGCCGTTGCCGTTGGCGGACAGGAAGTCGGTGTAGGGATCCGTGGGGTCCGGCACGGTCACCCGCACGGACGCGCCCCCGGTGTCCGTGAAGGTCAGGGTCAGGCTCTGGAAGTCACCGGCCTTGTTGGTGGGCAGCACGAAATGCCAACCGTCCTGGTTGGCGGGTCGGGTGTCGAACTTCGGGTCCCGGCACTCCTGCTGGAACTTCCCCGCCGTCGCCCCGACGTGGGCCGGGTTGAGGGGGACGGTGCTCAGCGCCCAGGCCGGGGAGGTGATGGCGAGTGCGGCCGTGGTGGCGGCCGTGCAGACGGCCGCGCGCGTCAGGCGCCGACGCAGTGGCATGGGGATCCTCCGAAATTGGGTCGAGGGGGCGGCCCATGATCCGTCTTCAGGGGTCGTCAGCGGCATCGGCCAACCGGGCTGAGCAGGGGTGGCGTCCTGGACGGAAGTGGCCGCCGGGTCGACTTTCCGGGTTGCCGTGCGTGTGTCGTCGTAACGCGTACGAGCCTTGCGGCGCTGTCCGCGCTTGCGGGCTTCCCAAGCGACGTCACGGCCGATACATTGTCGACTATCCATGGGAGCGCTTCCACGGCTGCCCCTGGTGACACCGCCACCCCACCGTCGCCGGTGGCCACGCCGCCCCCACGCCGTCCCGCGTTCGGTGCGACCACCGGCGGCGCCTCCGACAGGAGCCCGCCATGCGCCATCTGACCCGGCCGGTTCCCGGCCGATCCGGCCGGCCGCCGGTCGCCGACCAGCCCTGGCCCAGGCGAATGCTGGCCGCCGGCATCGCCCTGCTCACCGGACTGTCCCTCGTGGTCGCCGCCCCCCTGACCGGGACCGCCTCCGCCGCGCCGGCGGCGACCTACAACTACGCCGAGGCGTTGCAGAAGTCGCTGCTCTTCTACGAGGCGCAGCAGTCCGGTCGACTGCCCGACTGGAACCGGGTCTCCTGGCGCGGAGACAGCGCGCTCACCGACGGCGCCAGCGCGGGTCTCGACCTCACCGGCGGCTGGTACGACGCCGGCGACCACGTCAAGTTCGGCTTCCCCATGGCGTTCAGCGCCACCATGCTCGCCTGGGGTGCGGTCGAGTACCGCAGCGGCTACACCGCGTCCGGACAACTGCCGCACCTGCTCAACAACCTGCGCTTCGTCAACGACTACTTCATCAAGGCGCACCCCTCGGCCAACGTCCTCTACGGACAGGTCGGCAAGGGCGACGACGACCACAAGTGGTGGGGTCCGGCCGAGGTGATGCCGATGGCGCGGCCCGCGTACAAGATCGATGCGAGCTGTGGCGGCGCGGACCTGGCAGGGGAGACGGCGGCCGCGATGGCCGCCTCGTCGATGGTGTTCCGGCCCACCGACGCCGCGTACGCGGACAAGCTGCTCGGCCACGCCCGGCAGCTCTACACGTTCGCCGACACGGTGCGGAAGGCCTACCACGAGTGCATCACCGACGCCACGAGCTTCTACCGCTCGTGGAGCGGCTGGCAGGACGAGCTGGTCTGGGCTGCGATCTGGCTGCACCGGGCGACCGGCGAGGCCAGCTACCTGGCCAAGGCCGAGAGTGAGTACGACAAGCTCGGCACCGAGAACCAGACCACCACCCGCTCCTACAAGTGGACCATCGCCTGGGACAACAAGCAGTTCGGCGCGTACGTGCTGTTGGCCAACCTGACCGGCAAGCAGAAGTACGTCGACGACGCCAACCGGTGGCTGGACTACTGGACCGTCGGGGTGAACGGGCAACGGGTGCCCTACTCGCCGGGCGGGATGGCGGTGCTCGACTCCTGGGGCGCGCTGCGCTACGCCGCGAACACCTCCTTCGCCGCACTGGTCTACAGCGACAAGACCACCGACACCACCCGCAAGGCGCGCTACCACGACTTCGCCGTCCGGCAGATCAACTACGCGCTCGGCGACAACCCGCGTAACTCCAGCTACGTCATCGGGTTCGGCGCCAACTCGCCGCGCAACCCGCACCACCGCACCGCGCACGGCTCCTGGTGGGACAGCCAGACCGTGCCCGTCGAGACCCGGCACACCCTCTACGGCGCGCTGGTCGGCGGCCCGTCCTCGGCCAACGACGCGTACAGCGACAGCCGGTCGGACTACGTGATGAACGAGGTGGCCACGGACTACAACGCCGGCTTCACGTCCGCGCTGGTCCGGCTGACCTCCGAGTACGGCGGCACGCCGCTGGCGAACTTCCCGGTCGCCGAGACGCCGGACATCGACGAGCTGACCGTGGAGACCACGGTGACGCAGGCCGAACCGCGGGCCACCGGGCTCAAGGTGATGGTCTACAACAAGTCCGCGTTCCCGGCCCGCGCGCTGACCGACGGCCGGTTCCGGTACTACTTCCGGCCCGACGGCACCGGCGGAGTGCAGGTCACCGCGGGCTACACCCAGGGCTGCCCGTCCCCGACCACGGCCAAGCAGTTCAGTGGGGACATCTGGTACGTCGAGGTGGACTGCACCGGGTACACCATCGCCCCGGCGGGTCAGTCGCAGCACCGGATGGAGGTCCAGTTCAAGATCGGTGTACCGGAGGGCGGCACCTGGGACCCGACCAACGACCCGTCGTACCAGGCCACCGCCGGGCCTAACCGGAAGGTGCCGCTCTACTCCGGCGCCACCCGGGTCTGGGGTGAGGAGCCGGGCCCGGCCGTTCCGGACACCACCGCGCCGACCGTCCCGGGCACCCCGGTGGCATCTGGCCTCACGCCCCGCTCGGTCACGTTGACCTGGGCGCCGTCCACGGACACCGGCGGCAGCGGCCTCGCCGGCTACGACGTGCGTGAGTTCATGGTCGGTAACGACGTGGTGGCGACCCGGCGGGTCACCGAGAACTCGATCACCATCACCACGTTGCTGCCGGAGCGGACGTTCGAGTACACCATCGTGGCCCGCGACGGCGCGGGTAACACGTCCGCCGCCTCGCCGAAGCTCACGGTGACCACGCCACCGGCCGGCACCGCCGACACCACCGCGCCGAGCACGCCCGGCACTCCGGTCGCCTCGGCGGTCACCGCCACCGGGCTCACCCTGGCCTGGACCCCGTCCACCGACAACGTGGGCGTCACCGGCTACCGGGTGTACCGCGAGGCCGGCGCCACCGACGTGCTGGTCGCCTCGCCCACCGGCACCACCCAGGCGGTGTCCGGGTTGACCGCTTCGACGGCGTACCAGTTCTACGTGGTGGCCGTGGACGCGGCCGGCAACACCTCCGCGGCGTCCGCGCCGGTCGCGGTGACCACCGCGGCCCCGCCGGTCGGCGGCACCTGCACGGTGGGGTACGCCACCACCGACTGGGGCACCGGCTTCACCGCCAACGTGTCGATCACCAACACCGGCACCACCGCGATCAACGGCTGGACCCTGCGGTTCAGCTTCCCCGGCGGCCAGCGCGTCAACCAGGGCTGGTCGGCGGCGATCAGTCAGAGCGGCGCGGCGGTCACCGCCACGAACCTGTCCTACAACGGCACGATCGCAGCGGGCGCGTCGGTGAGCTTCGGCTTCAACGGCACGTACAGCGGCGCCAACCTGAAACCGACCGCCGTCACCCTCAACAACACCCTCTGCACCCTCGCCTGAGCCGAGATCTTGGACAGTTGTCGTTACCAGGTAACGGCAACTGCCCAAGATCGGCGTGCTCAGGTGCGCCAGCCGGCGGCGACCAGGGCGCCGCGGACGGTGGCGGCGACCTCGTCGGGGCGGGCGCGGACCAGCCAGGCCGGAAAGCGCAGAATCCGGTCGCCGCTGGTCCACACGTCGTTCTGCCGGCGCATGTCGGCCGCCCACTGCCGGACGTCCATGTGGTGCGCGCCGTCGATCTCGACCTGCAACCGCCACTCCCGCCAGTACGCGTCCAGCCAACGGTTCCGTCCCGCCGCGTCGACCCGGTGTTTCTGTAGATCCGGGGCGGGCAGTCGGTACCGCCGGCAGAGCCGCACGAAGTCGATCTCGGACAGCGCCTGCGCGCCGCCCGCGACGTCGTCGATGGTCTGCCGGATCAGGCGCCGGCGGGGCGCCCGGGGCAGGACGGCGAGGACCGCGTCGAGTTCGTCGGCAAGCACCCGTCGCTGCTGGCAGCCGGCGGCCAGCAGCCCCTGCGCCTCGTCCACCGTGCGCGCCCAGCCGGCCGCGTCCACCAGGGACCGCGCGGTCGTGGTGCGGGGCGGGCGGCCCAGTTGGACGTGCGCCTCCGGCAGCACCGACGTGCGGTGCACCAGGACCGCGGGCATGTCGATCGGCAGCCGCCGCAGGCTGGTCCGCGCGGCACGGCGAACGGCCGGCACCAGCACATGCAGCGGCTCGATTCGCAGTCCGCGTACCCCCGCCTCGGTGGCGGCGGTGGCACCGGCCAGCACCGCGCCCGGGCCTGCGGCGAGTACCGCCACCCAGAGCTGCTGGTCGCGGGTGAGCCGGCCGTTGCCGGTGAGCAGGATCGCGCGGCAGATCGAGCGCCAGCGACCCGAGCGGATCCGGCCCCGCACCACGCCCTCGGTCAGCAACCGGGTGGCCTGGGCAGTGGTGAGGACGCCCGCCTGCTCGAAGGCGAGCCAGTCGAGGGCGTCGGCGTCGTCGGTAGGCAGCATTTCGACGAGTCTGGCCGCCGTGCCACGGCCGCGCCGCCAGATCTTGGACAGTTACCGTCAACGCGGAACGGTAACTGTCCAAGATCCGCCGCGCTGGCGCGTGCAGGCGCGGGCGTGTCCGGGCAAGCGTGTCCGCGCGGGCGTGTCCGGGCAAGCGTGTCCGCGCGGGCGTGGGTGGGTGGACGTGCCCGGCGTGGGTGGGTGGATGCGGCGGGCGTCGGTGGGTGGACGTGGCAGGCGTGGGTGGGCGGATGTGGGCGGGCGTGGGTGCGGTCAGGGGGCGGTGTCGCGGGCGGGGCGGTGGGCCGCCCACCACAGGGACACCCCCCGGCCGCCAGGGCGAGCATCGTGAGCACGCCACGGGGGCCAGTCGATGTGGTTGTCCAGGAACGACACGCCCGCGCCGACCACCAGGACGGCGCCCGGCAGGGCGACCCACCGGTGTCGCCACAGCGCGACCGCGGCGGCGAGCACCACCGCGGCGAGGAACGCCCACACGCCGACCTCGGCGATCGCGTTGCCCGCCTCGAAGAGCGACGCGATGGCCGCCGCGTCACCCCCGCCGCGCAGCTTGACCGTGCCGGCCGACCCCGGCGAGTACGTCCAACGCGGTGTAGCAGACGGCGTACGCGTATCCCAGAACCGCGACTGCCACCAACAGCGCCCGACCGCCGGCCGCCACGCGTACGGTCAGCCACGGGCCGAGCGCCAGCAGCGGGAACACCGGCAGCAGCCATACGTGCAGGTCCCACCAGTGCTCGGCGCTGGCCGGGGTGAGCAGCATCGGGTGGGTCAGCCCCACCACGGCGAGCACCAGCGGTGGCAGGGCGCACCCGGCGAGGTCACGCAGATGGGATCGCTGCGGAGAGATGACCGAAGGATATCGGTGCCGATCGAATCCTGCGGCCCGGCGGAGCGTGAGGGACAGGTCATCGGGT
This sequence comes from Micromonospora sp. NPDC050276, assembly GCF_044459545.1. Classification (NCBI taxonomy): domain Bacteria; kingdom Bacillati; phylum Actinomycetota; class Actinomycetes; order Micromonosporales; family Micromonosporaceae; genus Micromonospora; species Micromonospora sp. NPDC050276. The sequence goes on from NZ_JBITJA010000003.1 coordinate 522,229, forward strand.
TTCGGGGCAGACCAGCGTCGTGCGGGAGTTGCTGACCGTCGGACACGGCGCGGCCGACCGGGTGCGGCTGGGCGAGCTGCTGACCGGGGCCGGGGTCGCCCTGGTGGTGGATGTGCGCCGCTACTTGGCCAGCCGTACCAACCCGGATGTCCGGCGCGAGGAGCTGGCACGCTGGCTGCCCGAGCGCGGGGTCGACTACCGCTGGGAGCCGCGCCTGGGTGGCCGTCGGCACATCCCGGCCGGGGAGCCACAGCCGGACACCTGGTGGACGGTGGCCGCGTTCCGGGCGTACGCCGCGTACACCCGTGGCGCATCTGCTGCCGGCCGGGCGGCTCAGCCCGCACCGCCCGGCCGAGGGTGCCCGCAAAACTTCCGACGGGCACCTGTGCTGGGACGGCTGAGTCAGTTGGCGAGGTCGTCGGCGAACTTCGTCCCGGGGTAGCCGATCCCGCGGCGGGGTGAGCGGCTGACCGGCACCGGGGACGGGCCCGTCGTGGGCGGGCGACGGTCGGCCGGTCGCTAGGGGGAGCGACGCGCGGGCGTTGCCTCGTCGACGGCTGTGGCCCAGATCCCGGCGCGGGCTGCGGCGAGGGCGGCTTCGGCAGCGCGGTCGGCGTCGGCTTCGGTGAGGGGGGCACCGGTGTTGAGGAGTGCGTAGTAGAGCGGGGCGGAGACGGCGGCGATGACGCGTCGGGCGTCGGTGCCGGCGGGGAGTTCACCGCGCCGGACGCCGTCGGTGACGCACCCGGACCACTCCTCGATGCGGGTCGTGTAGAAGCGGTGCAGTGCCTCGGCGGCCTGTTCGTTGCAGAGCGACGCGGCGATCAGGGCCTTGAACAGGCGCTCCTGCCGGGGGTCGTTGAGGGTTTCGACCACCAGGTGGGCGTTGGCGTGCAGGTCGCCCTCGACGGAGCCGGTGTCGGTGCGAGGCAGGGACTGGGCCGCCATGTCGTCGAGCAGGTCCGCGGCGAGTGTGCCGGGGGTGCCCCAGCGGCGGTAGACGGTGGTCCGGCCCACCCCGGCCCGACGGGCAACCTCGGCTAGGTCCAGAGCGTCGAAGCCCGCCTCAGCCAGGACGTCGGCGGCCGTCTGGAGGACGGTTTCGCGGACGCGCGCGGTGCGGCCACCGGGCCGGATGGTGCCGGGAGCGGGGGGCTCAGCCATGGGGTGGATCTCCTTCGCGCGACGAACGATGACGCAGAGACATGTTATCGGAACGGGAGTTCCGTTACGACCATGCGGGGTGATACGGTTCGCGGAGTAATGGGACTCCAGACCCGTTAAGCGGTCTCGGGTGCCTGCCACTGGCGTCCGCTCAGCAAAGGAACGAAGGTCATGTCCGCAGTCAGCGCCGCTCCGCAGCGCACCGCGTCTCTCGTCGCCAACCCCCCGCATCCACTCCGGCTCACCGGCCGACTCCGGCTGGTCCTCGCCGTCCTGCTGGTCGCCCAGTTCATGCTGGCCGTCGACTTCTCGATCCTCAACGTCGCGCTGCCCGCGATCGGCGACGGTCTCGGCTTCTCCCTGTCTAACCTCCAGTGGATCGCCACCTCCTTCGCACTGAGCGCGGCCGGTTTCACCCTCCTCTTCGGCCGCATCGGCGATCTGGTGGGCCGTAAGCGGATCTTCCTCGGCAGCCTCGGCCTGCTCGGCGCGGCCTCCCTCATGGGCGGCCTCACCACCAGCCCCGAGGGCCTGATCGTCGCCCGCGTCGCCCAGGGCCTGGCCACCGCGGCGGCCACCCCCGCCGGGCTCGCCCTGCTCACCACCTCCTTTCCCGAAGGCCCGCAGCGGCAGAAGGCCCTGGGGCTCAGCGGAGCGTTGATGTCGGCCGGGTTCACCACCGGTGCCATCCTCGGTGGCGTTCTCACGGACCTGCTCTCCTGGCGCTGGGCCTTCTTCTTGAACGTGCCCGTCGTCCTCGCCGTTCTGCTGATCGCTCCCTTGGTCATCCAGGAGTCGAGGCCCACCGACCGTCCCCGGCTCGACCTGCCCGGCGCCTTCTCCGTGACCCTCGGCCTGCTGGGGCTCGTCTACGGCCTGACCCAGGCTGGCGAGCACGGCTGGACCGACCCGCGCGCCCTGACCGGGCTGCTCGCAGGAGTCCTGCTGCTGGTGGTGTTCTACCTGGTCGAGCGGAAGGTGACCCAGCCGCTCGTCCCGCTGCGGGTGCTGCGTCGCCGCAACGTGGCTTGGGGCAATGTGCTGGGACTGCTCGCCTTCGTCACGGAGACCTCGCTGGTCTACCTCCTCACCCTGTACATGCAGAAGACTCTCGGCTTCTCCGCCCTGGTCGCCGGGATCTCCTTCGGCGTCCTGGGCCTCGGCACCCTGGTCGGCGGCCTGCTGGCCCCGAGGGTGATCGCCAAGACCTCCACGTTGACCACGCTGGTCGCGGGCGGCCTCATTCAGGCCGTCTTCACCGCTGCCCTCCTCTTTCTGGGCATGGCGACAGTTCCCTCGATGGCGCTGCTTCTGCCCGCCACCTTCTTCGGCGGCGTCGGCAACATGCTGGTCATCGTCGGTTTCATGGTCACCGCCACCAGCGGACTGCCGGACCGGGAGCAGGGCCTGGCCACCGGCCTGGCCACCATGTCCCAGCAGGTCGGCATCACCATGGGCACACCGGTCATGGCCGCGATCGTCACCGCGGCCACCACGGGTGCTGCCACGGCAGCGGCGATCCTGGACGGCGTCACCATCGCGATCGCCGTCAACGCCGCCCTGGTGGGGCTCGGTGTCCTCGTCGCCGCCGTCTTCCTGCGCGGCAGGGCCGCCTGAGGCAACGGGCGATGCCGGCTCGTCCGGTGGACCCGGGGGCGCAGGGCGCCATCCCACCGCTCGGGTCCACCCGGCGCGCCGGGGACGGACGTGGCGTCGGCGCTGGACGCTCAGCCGGTGAGGTCGTCGGCGAGCAGGTCCATCAGTAGGCCGTCGTGCCAGCGGCCGTCGGAGCCGCGCTCGTAGCGGCGCAGGATGCCCACCGGACGGAAGCCCACCTTGGCGTACGCCCGGATGGCCGCAGTGTTCGCCGCCGCCGGGTCGATGGTGAACCGGTGGTGACCGTGCTGGTCGATCAGGTGCCGGACCAGGGTGCGGATGGCGTCCCCGCCGAGGCCGGCACCGCGTACCGCCGGGTCGAGGAAAACGTCCAGGCTGGCGTGCCGGTAGTCCGGGTCCGGCTCGGCGTACCACTGGATCGCGCCGACCACCCGGCCGTCGTGCTCGATGGCGTAGAGGGCCAGCTCGTCGTCGGCCAGGTCGGCGCGCACGGACGCGGCCAGGTCGTCGCCCCCGCGCCACCAGCGGCGTACCTCCGGGGCGGCCCGGATGGCCGCCAGCGCGGGCACGTCGTCGTCGGTCACCGGCCGCAACGTCACCGCCTGCCCGCGCAGCACCGGATCAGCCCCGGATCTCGCCGTGCTCGACGCAGACCGCCGACCAGCCGACCGGCAGCACCTGCACCTTCATCCGGCGCCGGCACCGCCGGCAGTAGCGCGGAGGCTCCAGCGCCCGGGCCGCCGCGCACGGCTCGTGCCCGCCGTTCGCCGCGTCCGTGCCGCAGCGGTCACACCAGCGCGGCGCCACCACGGGCTCGACAAGCTCGGTCACGTCGTCCTCATCCGTCTTCTACAGGGTCGCCGACAGCGCCTTCACCGGCATCTTCAGCTCGTCGAGCAGGTCGAGGTCGGCGGTGGCCGGTCGACCCAGCGTGGTCAGGTAGTTGCCGACGATCACCGCGTTGATGCCGCCGAGCAGACCGTCACGGGTGCCCAGGTCACCGAGGGTGATCTCGCGGCCACCGGCGTACCGCAGGATGGTGTGCGGCATGGCCAGCCGGAACGCGGCGATGGCCCGCAGCGCGTCCTTGCCCTCCACCACCGGGCGGTCACCCAGTGGGGTGCCGGGCCGCGGGTTGAGGAAGTTGAGCGGCACCTCGTGCGGGGCCAGCTCGGCGAGCTGCGCGGCGAACTCGGCCCGCTGCTCGACGGTCTCGCCGAGCCCGAGGATGCCGCCGCAGCAGACCTCCATGCCGGAGTCGCGAACCATCCGCAGCGTCTCCCAGCGCTCCTCCCACGAGTGCGTGGTGACCACGTTGGGGAAGTACGACCGGCAGGTCTCCAGATTGTGGTTGTAGCGGTGCACGCCCATGTCGACCAGGTCGTCGACCTGCTCCTGGGTGAGCATGCCCAGCGACGCGGCGACCTGGATGTCGACCTCCGCCTTGATGGCGGCGACACCCTCGCGCATCTGCTTCATGAGCCGGGCGTCCGGGCCGCGAACCGCGGCGACGATGCAGAACTCCGTCGCCCCGGTCTTGGCGGTCTGCTTCGCCGCCTCGACCAGCGACGGGATGTCCAGCAGGACCGAGCGCACCGGCGAGGTGAACAGGCCCGACTGCGAGCAGAAGTGGCAGTCCTCCGGGCAGCCGCCGGTCTTGAGCGAGACGATCCCCTCGACTTCGACCTCCGGGCCGCACCAGCGCATGCGCACCTCGTGGGCGAGCTGGAGGGCGGCGGGCAGGTGCTCGTCGGGCAGGTTCAGCACGGCGAGAATGCCGGCCTGATCGAGGCCGACACCGTCACCCAGGACCTGGGTCCGGGCCTGGTCGAGGATCTCTGGCATGGCTCGTACCCTACAAGGCCCCCCGATCAGCCGGAATGCCCTGGCAGTTGGTGGACAGCTCGCACCGAGTGGATTCGTCGGGCCGCTAGTGGCGGGTGGTAATTTCGCCCGGCGGGTGTCGGGCTGACCGGCACGCACAGCGGGGGGAGGGGTGACGGTGGCGGACTGGCTGGCGGCGCTCGACCGCCGCGCGCAGCTGCGGGCGAAGGCCGGGCTCACCCGCCGACTGCACCCGCGTCCCGCCGACGATCAGTTGACCGATCTGGCCGGCAACGACTATCTCGGCCTGGCCACCCACCCGGGGGTCACCGCCGCGGCCACGGCGGCACTGTCGGCGTACGGGCTGGGGGCGACCGGGTCACGCCTGGTGCGGGGCTCCACCGAGGCGCACCGGGCGCTGGAGGACGACCTGGCCCGATGGCTGGGCACCGACGGCGCGCTCGTCTTCTCCTCCGGCTATCTGGCCAACCTCGGTGCGCTGCGGGCACTCGTCCAACCTCGCACGCTGCTCGTCTCCGACGCGCACAACCACGCCTCCCTGATCGACGGCTGCCGCCTCTCCGGCGCCGAGACGGTGGTCACCCCGCACGCCGACGTGGACGCGGTCGCCGCCGCGCTCACCGCCGCTCCGGGTCGCCCGGCGGTGGTGGTGACGGAGTCGGTCTTCTCCGTCGACGGTGACCTCGCTCCGCTGGCTCGGCTGCACGCGGTGGCCCGCCGCCACGGCGCGCTGCTGCTGGTCGACGACGCGCACGCGGTCGGCCTGACCGGCCCGGCCGGGGCGGGCGCGGTCGCGGCTGCCGGGCTGGCCGGCGAACCGGACGTGGTGGTCACCGCTACCCTGTCCAAGGCGCTCGGTGGTGCGGGTGGCGTCGTCGCCGGCCCGGCCGAGTTCGTCCGGCACCTGATCGAGACCGGGCGCACGTTCATCTTCGACACGGCACTGCCGCCGGCGGTCGCCGCCGGCGTGCACGCCGCGCTGCGCCTCGCCCAGGCCGGCGACGACCTGCGCGCCGAACTGTCCGACCGGGTCGAGCTGGCGGTCGGTCGACTGCGGGCGGCTGGGCTGACCGTCTCCGCCCCGGACGCGGCGGTGATCTCGGTGACGGCCCCCGGGCCGGAGGCGGCGAGCGCCTGGGCGGCGGACTGCCGGGACCGGGGCGTCGCGGTGGGCTGTTTCCGGCCACCGTCCACCCCGGACAGCCGCTCCCGCCTGCGCCTCACGGTCAGCGCCGGGGTGCCCCGGGTGGCGTTCGAGCGGGCGCTGGACGTCATCGTGGACTGCGCCCCGTGAGCGCGAGGAGTGAGCCGGGTTTGCGAGCCCCGCAGTCGCGAACCGAGGTGGACCCATGACCGGGTGGGCGGGGCCGGTGTTGGTTACCGGGACCGACACCGAGGTCGGCAAGACGGTGGTGACCGCGGCGATCGCGGCCGCCGCGCAGGCCGCTGGGTTGCGGGTGGCGGTGGTCAAACCGGGTCAGACCGGTACGGCCGGTGGTGATCCTGGTGACGTGGACGTGGTGAACCGGTTGGCCGCGCCGTTGACCGGTCGGACCTTGGCCAGCTATCCGGATCCGCTCGCCCCGTTGGCCGCCGCGCGGGTCGCCGACCTGCCGCCGCTGGAGTTGTACACGGCGGTGGACGCGGTCCGTGCGGAGGCTGACAAGCACGACCTGGTGTTGATCGAGGGCGCGGGCGGGTTGCTGGTGCCGATGGGGCTGCGCCCGTCGGGGGAGGCGTGGACGATGGCCGACCTGGCGGTGTCGCTCGGCGCGCCCGCCGTGGTGGTCGCCCGCGCCGGGTTGGGCACGCTGAACCACACCGCGCTGACCCTGGAGGCGCTGGACCGTAGGGCGGTGCCGGCCGGGGTGGTGATCGGCGCGTGGCCGACCAGGCCGGAGTTGGTGCACTGGACGAATCTCACCGACCTGGTGCCGAATCTGCTCGGCGCGCTGCCTGCCGGCGCGGGCACGATGGACCCGGGGGTGTTCCGGCGCTCCGCGCCGGGTTGGCTCACTCCGGCGCTGCACGGCGTGCTCGACGACTGGCGGGTCTGGGCCGAGGAGAGCGGCTGAACACCTGACTTTCGTCGGTGTCCGGGCAGGTCGGGCGTGGGTAGCCTGACCGCCGTGCGGATCCTCGACTCCGCGCCGCCGGGTTGGCTGCACCGGCGGCGCCGCCTGTTGCTGGACGTGCTGCTCTGGGCGGTGGTGGCCGCGCCGGTCGGCTATGCCGGGGCCAGCCCGCCCTATCCGCGGTACGGGTTGCCGCTGCTGCTCGGCAAGTTGCTGCTGCTCGGTGTGGCGGTGGTGGCGAGTCGACGTCAGCCGTTGGTCGCCCTGGTGGTGGTGGTGCTCGGGTCGTTGGTCGATGGGAACTTCGTGTTCGCCATTCCGGTGTTCAGCTATCTCGCCGGCCGGCGCAGCGCCACCGCGGGACCGGTGATCATGGTCTTTCTGCTGATCGCGGCCGGTGGCACGGCGCTCAACCTGGGGCTGCTCGGCACCGGTGCGGCCACCTGGTTCCTGCTCGCCTCGGTGTTGCTCTTCGCCGCTGTTTTCCCCTGGTTGGTCGGCCGGTACCGCCGCCAGCAGCAGGAGTTGGCCGACGCGGGTCGTCGGCACGTCGACGCGTTGACCCGGGAGCAGCGGGGTGCCGCCGAGCGGATCCGGCTACGGGAGCGGGCCCGGATCGCCGGGGAGATGCACGACTCGCTCGGTCACGACCTCAGTCTCATCGCGGTGCGCGCCGCCGCCCTGGAGGTCGCCGCCGATCTGGACGACCGGCACCGGGCCGCGGCAGGCGAGTTGCGGGACAGCGTCTCCGCCGCCACCGAACGACTACACGAGATCATCGGGGTGCTTCGTGAGGAGGGTGGCGCGCCGCTGCGCCCGAGTGGGGAGACCGTCGCCGACCTGGTCGAGGGGGCCCGGGAGGCCGGCATGGCGGTACGGCTGGACGCCGTCCCGGCGGTCGCGCAGCTGCCGGCGATGACCGGCCACGCGGCCCACCGGATCGTCCGGGAGGCGCTGACCAACGCGGCCCGGTACGCCCCGGGCGCCCCGGTCGTCGTGCGCCTCAGCCGCGACGGTGACCGGGTTGAGGTGACCGTCGTCAACGACGCTCCGCCGGCCGGTCCGTTGCCCGCCCCGCCGTCGCAGGGCAGTGGGCTGCTCGCCCTCGCCGAGCGGGTCCGCCTCGCCGGTGGGACGCTCGACGCCGGCCACCGGGCCGAGGGCGGTTTCGCGGTACGGGCGGTGTTGCCGATCACCGCGCCGCCGTACGAGGCGGTCGGGTCGGCGGCCGAGGTGGTCGAGGGCGGGTCGGCGGTACGGTCGGACGAGTGGGCCGGCCCGGTGGAGCGGCCGGTGGATGCCGAGCGGCGGTTGCACGACGCCCGACGGCGGGTCCGGCGCAGTCTGCTCGTGGCGCTCGTGGCACCGGTCGGCTTCGCCCTGGCGCTCTCGCTCGTCTACTACCCGTTGGCCACCGCCGGGACGGTGCTGGACCGTGCCACCTTCGACCAGATGCGGGTCGGCGCGGCCCGGTCGGAGCTGGTCGGGCTGCCCCGGCGGCAGTTGGAAGCCCCGGCGGCGGGCGACCGGGCCGGCTGCGAGTACTACACCGACGGCAACTTCCCCCTGGCGGAGCCGACCTGGCGGCTCTGTTTCACCGATGGCCGGCTGGTCAGCAAGGAGTGGATCGCCTAGTGGACACCGACCCGACGGGGGCACCGCCGATCCGGGTGGTGCTGGCCGACGACGAGGCGATGATCCGGGCCGGCGTCCGGGCCATTCTCGCCAGCGATCCCGGCATCGAGGTGGTCGCCGAGGCCGGCGACGGGCACGCGGCGGTGGAGCTGGTCCGGGCCCACCGACCCCGGGTCGCGCTGCTGGACATCCGGATGCCGCGACTGGACGGGTTGGCGGCCGCCGCCGAGATCCGCCGGGTCGTGCCGGACACCGCGACGATCATGCTGACCACGTTTGGCGAGGACGACCACGTCGCCCGAGCACTCGGGCACGGCGCCAACGGTTTTCTGCTCAAGGCCGGCGACCCGCGTGAGCTGATCGCCGGTGTGCACGCGGTCGCCGGCGGTGGGGCGTACCTGTCGCCGAGGGTGGCCCGTCGGGTGATCGAGCTGGGGGCCGGGCGGCTGGCCCGCCGACCTGCCGCCCGGGACCGTACGGCCGGGTTGACCGAGCGGGAGCGGGAGGTGTTGGCCCTGGTCGGGGCGGGCCTCTCCAACGCCGAGATCGCCCGGCGGCTGCACCTCGTGGAGGGCACCGTGAAGAGCTACCTGACCAGCATCTTCACCCGGCTCGATGTGCGCAACCGGGTGCAGGCGGCGATCCTCGCGTACGAGGCGGGGCTGGTCGATGGCTGAGCGGGGGCCGGGCAGCCCCCGCTCAGCACGTCACGCGTCGCGGCGGCGCAGGGCGGCGCGGCCCAGCAGCAACGCGGCGCCGGCCCACCCGGCGAGCACGAGCAGCCCGACCAGGCTCGGGTACGGCTCGGTGTCGCCGGCCAGGAAGTGCCCGCCGGCCACGCCGGGGAACACGTCGGCGATCCGGTTCAGCACGTCGATGTCCGGCTCCTGTAGGGACAGCGGCACGATCATCAGGGTGGCGAGGAGCACGGTGAGCGTGAGCACCGCGCTGCGCAGCGCGGCGCCGAGGCCGAGGGCGAGCACGCCGACCAGCGCCAGGTAGGCCGCGACCGCCACGATGTCGCCGATCGTGTCGGCGGTCGGGGCGCTGCCCCACTCGCCGAGCACCGGCCGGGCGACCAGGGCGCCGACGCCGCCGAGCAGCAGCCCGAGCACGAAGGTGACCGCGCCGGCGACCGCGGCCTTGGCCAGCAGTACCCGGCCGCGGGACGGGGTGCACTGCAACGTCGTCCGGATGGTGCCGCCGGTGAACTCTGCGGTGATCGCGAGCAGGCCGAGCGCCAGCACCACGTACTGGGTCAGCTCGACCGAGTCGATCAGTACGCTGCCGACGGTGACGATGCCCCGGTCGTCGGCCGGGTCGTCGTTGGTGTTGCCGTTGGCAACGTAGATGGCCAGTTGGCCGGCGCTCGCTGCCATCACCAGCAGCCCCGCCAGTGCCGTCCACCAGGTGCTGCGCACCGAGGAGAGCTTGGTCCACTCGGCGGCCACGACGCCACCACGAGTGCTGGTGCTCATCGTGCCCCACCTCCGGTCGGGCCACCGGCGTACTCGACGCTGTCGGCGGTTAGTTCCATGAATGCCTGTTCCAACGACGCGGCGTGCGCGCTCAGCTCGTGCAGTCGTACCCCCAGCTCGTGCGCCAGGTCCCCGACCTGGTCCGCGGTGGCGCCGGTGACGGTGAGCTCGTTGCGGTCGGCCGCCTCGACGCTCGCGCCGACGGCGGTGAGGCGCGCGGCGAGGGCGGCCAGGCCGTCCGGGTGCGGGCTGCGGACCCGGACCGCCACCGTGCTGCGGGCAATCACCTCGCCGATCGGCGCGTCGGCGAGCAGTCGTCCCCGCCCGATCACCACGAGCTGGTCGGCGGTGAGCTGCATCTCGCTCATCAGGTGGCTGGAGACGAAGACCGTCCGCCCCTCGTCGGCCAGCGAGCGCATCAGCTGCCGCACCCAACGCACCCCGTCGGGGTCGAGGCCGTTCACCGGCTCGTCGAACATCAGCACCGGCGGGTCGCCGAGCAGCGCGCCGGCGATTCCGAGCCGTTGGCCCATGCCGAGGGAGAGCGTCCGCCCCGGCTTACCGGCGGCCCGTCCGTCCAACCCCACGGTGTCCAGCACCTCGTCGACCCGGCGGATCGGGATTCCGTTGCTGTGCGCCATGGCCCGCAGGTGCGCCCGGCCGGACCGGGCCGGGTGGATGGCCCGAGCGTCGAGCAGCGCGCCCACCGTGTGTAGCGGCCGGCGCAACTCCCGGTACGCGCGCCCGCCAACCAGGGCCTGCCCGGCGGTGGGACGGTCCAGCCCGAGGATCATCCGCATGGTGGTGGACTTGCCGGCGCCGTTGGGGCCGAGGAAGCCGGTGACCCGGCCGGGCGCGATGTCGACGGTCAGCGCGTCGACCGCGACGGTCGACCCGAACCGTTTCGTCAACCCACGTAATGTGATCATGCGCTGACGCTAGGCCGGGGGTGGTTGCCGCACCGCGCCCGAACGGCGGCGGGTGACCCTGACTTTCGTCAGGTCGGCGGCGACGCGGTCACCGGATGTAGTCGGTGAGCAGGGCTGGGGTGAGCCCCGCCCGGTGGATCGCCTTCAGGGCCGCGAGCAGGTCGTCCATCAGTGCCGGCCGGAAATGCATGAGCAGGACGTCGCCGGGGTGCACCACCTTCTCGGGAGTCTGATAGCGAACCTTGCCCTCGTGGACGGTCTCGGTCCAGTGCAGGACCGCCTTCGCGCCGCAGTCGTACGCGGCCTGCAACGTCGTGCTGTCGTATTCGCCGAACGGTGGGCGGAACAGCGTCGCCCGCGTGCCGAACAGCGCCTCCAGTTTGTCCGCCGCGCCACAGATCTCCTGCTTCTGGTAGGCGTACGACCGGCCGGCCAGGGAGGTGTGGTTGATCGTGTGGTTCTCGACCGTCCCGCCCGCGACCTGGATCTGCCGGAAGTAGTCGGTGTGCTCCGCCGCCGCCGGTGAGTTGAGGAACATCGTGACCGGGATGCGGGCCTGCCAGATGAAGTCGATCACCCCGGGCGGGCGGACCAGACCACCGTCGTCGATGGTGATGAAGGCGACCTTCTGCTCGGTCGGCAGGCGGTGCCAGAACGCCGCCGTGCCGGTGGTGGGCAGCGGCACCGGTTGCGGGAGTGGCGCCTCGGGGAAGGCCGGCACCTGGGACACGTACCAGGCCAGGCTCTTGAACGCGGGTTTCGCCGTCGCGGACGGCGACGGCGAGGGGGCCGGCGGCGGGGTGGACGCAATCGGCTGGGCCACGGTGATCCGTCGCGCGTGGGCCGGGTGGGCCGGACCGACTGCGCAGCCAGTCAACACCAGCAGGGCCAGAAGCGTTACGACGGCAGGGATCCGACGGGCGGGGGTGGCTGACACGCCCGGCAACATACCGAGCGGCTGTCTGGATCCGGTCAGCCCGGTGCCCTACGCGCAGCGGCGGACCACGAACGCGTCCGGCATCCGGAAGGTGAGATTGTCCGGGCACCAGGGCGGGCGGACCACGGTCACCGCGTCCAGCAGCGGTGCGGTTTCGGCCACCACCACGGCCGCCTCCATCCGGGCCAGTACGTCGCCGACGCAGCGGTGCGCGCCCGCTCCGAATGCCAGGTGCCGGCGCGATCCACGCTGGCCTGGACGGAACTCGTCGGGCGACTCCACGACCTCGGGGTCCCGGCCGGCGCGACCCAGCCACAGCACGAGGCTGCTGCCCGCCGGCACCTCCGTCTCGCCCAGCGTGCTGTCCCTCGCCGCCACCCGCCGCCAGGTGACGATCGGTGGTTCCAGTCGCAGTCCCTCCTCCACCACGTCGGCCACCGCGGTCTCGCCGGTGCGCAGGCCGGCCCGTACCGCCGGCTCACCGGCCAGGCGGTGCAGCAGCAGGGTGAGGAACTGCGAGGTGGTCTCCTGCCCGGCGACCAGCAGGAAGAAGAGCGCGCCGACCACCACGTCCGGCGAATGCCCGGCCGCCCGCAACTCGGCGGCCAGCCCGCCACCGGTGGCCGCGAAGTCGCGCAGGACGCGGTGGAACCGGCCCACCTCGGCGGCGAGCGCCAGCTGCCGGTCGGCGTCCAGCGGTGCCCAGAACAGCTCCAACGCGGCGCGGGCGAACTCCTTGACCGCGCCGACCGGGGCGTCCGGCAACTCGACCAGCCGGGCCAGCACCAGCAGCGGCAGGTCGGCGGCGAGCTCGGCGTACAGGTCGACCGGCTCGCCGGCGTCGAGCGCGGCACCGATCCGGGCGACCCGCTCCCGGACCAGCGCGGTGAGCCAGGGCCGCTGCGCGGCGACCCGGGCGGGGTGCAATGCGTCCGCGACGATCGCCCGGATCTGCGGGTGGCTGGCGTTCGAGTTGTTCGCCAGGGTCGGCGGCAGCCGGAACCGGTGCTCGGCGAGCACCCGCAGCGCGGTCACCGGCATCGGTGTCACCGCGTCCAGCGCGTTGTCCGGCCGGTAGGTGACCGGGTCGGCGAGGACCTGGCGGACCAGCGCGTGCCGGGTGACGAGCAGGTGGATGCCGCCGACGTGGTCCGGCACCCGGGCCACGTCCGGCCATGCGGGGTCGGCCACCTGCGCCCAGCTGCGGAACAGCACCCGGACACGCTAGCCGGCGGCCCCTGGCAGCCCGGCCCGCAGTCGCCAGACGGTGGTGCGCTTCACCCGCACGCTCTCCAGTGCCTCCGGCACCGGCACGTCGTACGCGGCCATCTCGTCGAAGCGGTCTCGGGGCAGGAACGCCCGGCCGGGGTCACCGACGAACGCCGGTGCGCCGGCCCTGGTGGCGCGCAACAGGAACCGCAGGACCCGACGGGCCATCGCCTCGCTGTAGAAGACGTCTCCGGCGAGTACCACCTCGGCGTCCCCGGCGTCGCCGTCGAGGATGTCACCGAACTCGGCGTCGACGCGTACCCCGTTTGCCTCGGCATTGAGGGCGACCGCCGCTACCGCCAGCTCGTCCACCTCGACGGCCCGCACGGACGCCGCGCCGGCGCGGGCCGCGGCGATGGCCACCAGGCCGGAGCCGGAGGCGAGGTCGAGCACCCGGCGGCCGGCGACCAGCTCCGGGTGGTCGGTCACGTAGCGGGCGAGCGCCTGCCCACCGGCCCAGGCAAACGCCCAGAACGGCGGCGGCCGGTCACTGGAGAACTCGCCCTCGGTCAGCTCCCACAGCCCGATCGGCTCGTCCGCCTGGTGCAACCGCACCTCGGGAACGAAGGGGACCGGGGCCAGCCGGGCGTGCAGCCGGACGAACGTGCTGGAGAGCTCGGACACCGCGTGATTCTCCCAGCGGCCCGACTGCCGGCGTGTCGCGGGGGAGTGGTGACCGGTTCATCACGGTCGGTGAAAACCCACCCTGTGCTTGCCGTCCGGTGCGAACACACCCGTCTGTTCGGCCCGGTGTCCCGCTTCTAGCGTTGCGGGGTGGAGGCGACCGAACGGAGGGCGGCGGTGGTGACGGTGTGGCGGTATGCGCTGAGGGCAGGGGTGGTGCTGGCCTGTCTGAGCGGGGTGGAGCTGGCGGTGGCCGCCCCGGCACAGGCGGCCTTCACCACCGAGATGAGCGGCCTGCCCGGGCGGTTCACCGCTGGCGAGCAGGTGCGGACCATCTCCGCGGTGGTCTCCCAGACGGATCGGCGCGGCGGCTGCGCGAAGGTGCGTTGGTCGATGGTGCTCAGCGTGCAGGGCATCCGACTCGACCAGGTGAAGATGGACCGGGTGGAGGAGAACGGCGACTTTCCGCTGGAGATCCGTACCGAGGGTGACGTGGCCCGGTTGACCGACCGGCAGCTCGACCCGGGCACGCTCTGCCCGGGCCGCACGGTCACGGCCCGCTACCGGGTGGCCTTCGCCGAGGATGTCACCGGGGGGCGGGTCACGCTCGCCGCCGAGGCGTACGACGCCAACCTGCGCCTGCTGGCCCGGCAGACCGCCAGCCGCTCGGTGGTGGGGCTGGGCGGCGTCCCGACCGCTACGCCGGAGCCGACGGCGACGCCGCCGAAACCCACCGAATCCGCGAGTGCGCCGGCCGAGGACGAGAACACGGCCGCGGAGGAGCCGGTCGTGGACACCCCGGCCGATGCCGCGCCCCCGGCGGCCAATCGCCCGGTCTCGCAGTCCGGCAGCTTCGGCCTCGTCCAGGCCGCGTTCCTGCTCGGCGGGCTGCTGCTCTTCCTCGGGGTGGGGCTGCTGCTGCGGTTGCGGCAGCTGACCCGGGCCGCGGCCGGGGACGCGGACGAGGCCGCCGACCCGGCGGTGGACCGGCGCTGGGAACGTCCGGCCGCCGCCGACCCCTGGCGTCGGGCGCACCGCTGATCGATTGCCGTGGGGGCCGGCGGAGAGCCGCCGGCCCCCACGGTGTCACTCCGAGAACGCCTGGAACTCGGCGATCCTGACCTGGCTCCGGGCCGGGCTGGCGCTCAACTTTACAAAACAAGCACTCTTGTAAAAGAAGGTCGACCCCGGCGCACTGGAACAGCGACCGTACGGTCACCAACGTCTTCTCTTCCAGCTCCAGCGGCACAGCGACCATCACGCCAACCCGTTGCGCCGCTACCAGACGCTGCGCAGCTTCGACACCGCACCGCAGCTACCTGCCGGTTACGCCACGATGGTGGCCGTCGCGCTGGTGCCGCCCCGGTGGCATCGGGTGATGGACCATCGGGTGCTCGCCCACTACGGCGGCGACCGGACGCGGGCCAACGTGCACCGCCGAGCCTGACCGTCGCGCCGCGGTCAGTCGCTTGGCACGCTGCGCGTGGTCAGTCGCTTGGCACGCTGCGCGTGGTCAGTCGCTTGGCACGCTGCGCGTGGTCAGTCGCTTGGCACGCTGCGCGTGGTCAGTCGCTCGGCGCCCAGTCGGGGTCGCGGCCGAACGCCGCCAGCAGGTGATCCTGTTCGTCGGCGTCGTCGGACACCCGTACCCGGGTCTGAACCAGGTTGTTGCGCTGGTAGTCGTCGATCTGGTCGGCGAACCACTGGGCGGCGGCGTGCACCGCGTCCGGGTCGAGCCGTGGCTGGGCGCCGATCGCCACCGCCACGTCCCAACCGTGGATGAGGTGTTCGGCGAGGAGTTGTCGGAGGTATTCGGTGGCCGGGATCTCGCCGCTGGAGAGGTGCACGGTGCGGTCGATCGTGCCGGGGTGGGTGGCGGCGATCTCGGCCTGCGCGGCGGCCTCCCGCGCTGTCGCGATCGGGTCGGCGCCGAGCTGGTCACCGTCGAGCCGGTCGCCGACCTCGTCGATGGTCCGGCCGGCCAGCAGCGGAACGCTCCACCGGTCCTCGGTCACCACGTGGTTGACCAGCGTGCGGACGTCCCAGTCCGAGCAGGGGGTCGGGTCGGACCACTGGCCGGGCTCGATCTGGTCCACCCGGTCGACGAATTCGGCCAGGCTCCGGCGGTACGCCTCCAGGAGATCCATGCTGCCGATTGTTGCGGTCGGTGGGGCGGGACGAGTCCGTTTTGCCGGGCTCAGTCCAGGTCGGCCGGGTCCAGACCGAGCTCTCGGGCGGTGACCAGCCGGACCCATTCGCCGAACTGACGGCGAGAGATCACCCGGTCGTGCACGGCGAGTTGGACGGCGAGGCCGTCCATCACGGCGCTGATCCGCCAGGCGGCCCCGTCCGGGTCGGCGCACTGGAAGGTGCCGTCGGCCACGCCGGCGGAGATCACCGCAGCCAGGTCCTGCCGCCAGCGCAGGTCGAGCCGGCGGGAGACCTTCTCCAATTCGGGGGTACGCAGCGATTCGGACCATCCGTCGATCCACATCGACCAGGAGGTCGCCCGTCCGGCCGGGGTGTAGAGCTTGAGGATCCGGCGGAGCTTGGTCAGCGGCGGGGCCGAGGAGCGGGTGACCGCGTCCAGTCGGGCCAGGTCCTGCTCGACCGCGTACGCGAAAGCCTGTGCGAGCAACCGCTCCTTGGTGGCGAAGTGGTAGAAAACCAACGCCTGACTCACGCCCGCGGCGTTCGCCACGTCCGCCGTCCGGGTGTTGGCCAGACCGCGCTCCACGATCACGTCGCAGGCGGTGCGCAGCAGGGCATCCAGGCGGATCTCGGCCGCACGTCTCGTCACGACCGTTACCGTAGCCCATCCGACTGAACACGAACAGTTACCACCACGCGCCGATCCCGGCTGTGACAGTCGGAAGCCGGACACTTCCTCCGGGTGTCGTCGGTCGTTCCACAGGGAGCGTTCGTCGAGGTCCGCCGCCACCTGTGCCGGCGCGCAGGGGTGGGCCGGTGAGCATGCGACGCGATGATGACGATCATTGCCTGGTGATGTCGGAGTGTGACCGTCGGTGGCGGCCGGGACACCAGGCCATCCCCCTAGGAAGCCTGTCGGTCGTGGCCATGGTCCGACCCGTGGTGGGGCGGGACGCGCCGAGACGACCCCGAGTTGGCAGTCAAACACCCACTCGGCTAAAGTTCTCATCCGTCACCCGGGAACGTCCGGGGGCGTGCGGACGTAGCGCAGCTGGTAGCGCATCACCTTGCCAAGGTGAGGGTCGCGGGTTCGAATCCCGTCGTCCGCTCGGAGCTGCCGCCACGCATGACGGGGGCAACCTCGGTGGGGTGGCCGAGAGGCGAGGCAACGGCCTGCAAAGCCGTGTACGCGGGTTCAAATCCCGTCCCCACCTCGGCAACAAGCACGGGCGATTGGCGCAGTGGGAGCGCGCTTCCTTGACACGGAAGAGGTCACTGGTTCAAACCCAGTATCGCCCACCAGAGGACAACGGCTCGTTACCGGATCACCCGGTGACGAGCCGTTTCGCTGTGTCGTGGAGGCCACGCCCGGGGGCGGTCAGTCGACGCTGAGCCGGTAGCCGATCCCGCGCACGGTGTGCACGCGCAGGGTGTCGTCGGCGGCGCGCAGTTTGCGACGTAACCGCTTCACCGCCGAGTGCAGGATCGACGTGTCGCCGAGGTACGCGCAGCCCCAGACCGACTCGAAGAGCCGCTCGTACGTCCAGACGCCGACCGGTGCGGTGGCGAGGTGGGTGAGCAGGTTGCGTTCGAGGCGGGTGAGGGCCAGCGGTTGGCCGCGCCACGTCACCAGATGGTCGAGCGGGTCGATCGTGAGGTCGCCGAGGCTGATCCGGCCGGCCATGCCAGCTGCCGGAGCGGCCACGCCAGCGGCCGAAGTGGTTGTGGTTGTGGCGGTGGTGGTCGTGGCGGTGGTGAGCCGCGCCGGCTCGCTGGTGACCGGTCGGCCGATCATCGCCTGCAACTCGGCGAGGTCGGTGCAGATCACCAGGGTGCCGAGGCCGTCCAGGCGCCGGACCATCCGCTCGCGCACCGACACGTCAGCGCTCACGCAGAACACGAGGGACACATCGTCGACCACCGTTCTCCTTCCCCAGGTGCCACAGGAAAGACAACGCTGTCTGGCGGCCGTAGTCAATGGTTTCCGTCGGTCGGTCACGCCGTGAAGCGCGCGGTTTTGCTGAAGCCGGGTTTTTGCCTCGCGCGAATACCGCGTTTTCACCGAAGCCGCGTCGATCAATCGGCCGGCGGCGCCGCTGGGTCAGAACGTCAGGATGTGGAACTCGCCCACCGGTCGGAAGCCGAGGCGGCGGTAGACCGACTCGCCGATGGCCGACGAGGTGAGAGCGGCGCTACGGGCGCCCCACTGGCCGGCCAGATCGAGAGCGGCCCTGGTCATGGCCGCGCCGATGCCCCGTTGACGCTGCTCGGGCTGCGTACCGACGAAATAGAGCGTGACCAGGCCGTGGCTGATCCACGCCACGGCCGTTGCGACGACCTGGCCGTCGTCGAGGCGGCCGGCCAGCCGGATCACCGTGCCGTCGCCGCTGAACGCCTTCTCCCGTTCGATCGTCGCCGCCACCCCCTCCGCCGGGATTCCGGACACCCGGGCGTAGGCCGGGACGAACGTGTCGAGGTCGGTGGTCTCGGCGATGTGCACACCGGCGGGGGTCGGCACGTCGGCCGTCGCCCCGATCCCCACCGTCATGATCGGCATGCGGGCGACCTGCACCGCGCCGAGGGCGACCAGGCCGTCCGCGGTGCCGGCGTCGCTGTCCGGGCCGACCCACCAGATGCGCGGTACGCCGTGCAGGCGCTGCCGAGCCTCGGCGAGCGCATCCTGCGGTGTGCGCCCGGCCACGCGCAGCACGCCGTTGAGGGGCGCGTGCGGCACGTCGCTGCGGTAGGTCGGGAGGTCCGGACCGCCGGCGGCCCCGATGTTCCATCCGAGCAGGTACGCCCGGTGCGCGGCCAGCACCGTGTCCAGTGATTCCATGATCTGGAGCGTAACGCGGGCCTCGGCACCCTTGTCGGGCAGCGGAAACGGCTCGATGCGTCGGCTGTGATCGGCCATACTTTGTCGATCGTTCCAGAAATCGGGTAGCGTCTCCGGCATGGCCCGCACCCGTGAGTTCGATCTCGACGCCGCGGTCCTCGCTGCCATGAACGTTTTCCGCAGCAAGGGCTACGAGGGCACCTCCATGCGTGACCTCTCCGAAGCGACCGGTTTGGGCAGCGGCTCGATCTACGCCGCGTTCGGCAGCAAGGACGGGCTCTACCTGGCGGTGCTCGACCTGTACCGGCAGCGCTACGCCGCACCCATGGTTGATCTGCTGCGGTCGGGCAACGAGGCGCGAGCGGTCATCCGCGAGGTGTTCATCAGCGCGGTGGACGACATCACCGGCGACGGCCGGCACCTCGCCTGCCTCATCGTCGGGGCCTCCATGGAACGGGCTCACCAGGATGTGCGGGTCGCCGAACGGCTCCGCTCGACCACCCAGTCCCTGGAGTTGGCGCTCTACGACCTGCTCGCCGAGGCGCAGTTGCGGGGCCAGATCAGCACCGACCGCAGCGCCGCCGACCTGGCCGGCTTCCTGGTGACCAGCCTCCAGGGTCTGCGGGTGATGGGCGCCATCAACCCGGACCGGGCGGCGCTGACGCGGTACGCCGAGGTCGCACTCACCTGCCTGGACTGACCGCCGGACGACTGGTCGGTCCGTCGTCCAACGGCCGTGCACTGTTCCGATTTATTCTGTTTTGAGGAGATAGGGCCATGCCCAAAATCGGCGTCGGCATCATTGGCGCGAGCACCAGCGGATGGGCTTCCATCGCACACGTGCCCGCCATCGCCGCGACACCCGAGTTCGTCCTGCGCGCGGTGAGCACCTCCCGGCCGAGCAGCGCCGAGGCCGCAGCGGCCAGGTACGGCGTGCCCGCCTACCACGACCACCGCGACCTGATCCGCCATCCCGGCGTCGACCTCGTCGTCGTGGCGGTGAAGGTGACCGAGCACTTCAAGCTCATCTCCGCGGCCTTGGACGCGGGCAAGATGGTCTACAGCGAGTGGCCGCTCGGCAATGGCCTGACCGAGGCACAACAGCTGGCAGACCGGGCGGCGAAGGCGGGCGTCCGCACCGTGGTCGGGCTCCAGGGACGGTACGCCCCCGAGGTCCGGTATGCCCGGGAGCTGATCCGCGACGGGTACGTCGGCAAGGTGCTCGGCACCACGATGGTCGGTTCGGGGATGGTCTGGGGTGGTGAGGTCGCCGAGCCCAGCCAGGCGTACTGGTTCGACAACGCCAACGGCGCCTCTCCGCTCACCTCGGCCGCCCTGCACGCCCTCGACCCGTTGCACTTCGTCCTCGGTGAGTTCGACTCGGTGGCCGCGAACCTCGTCGTCGGCCGCAAGCAGGCGATGGTCGCGGCGGACGGCAGCACCATCCCGGTCACCGTGCCGGACCAGGTCGCGGTGATCGGCACCCTCGACGGCGGCGCGGCGGCGTCCATCTTCTACCGGGGCGGGGTGTCCCGTGGGGACAACTTCCGGTGGGAGATCAACGGCAGCGAGGGCGATCTGGTGCTGACCGCCGACTGGGGCAACATGCAGGTCGCCGGACTCACGTTGGCCGGAGGCAGGGGCACGGACAACGCCGTCCAGCCACTGGAGGTGCCGGCGTCCTACCTGGACGGTGTGCCTGCCGAGCTGAGTCGTTCCGCGGCCGGGGGTGTGGCGCGGCTCTACCGGCAGCTCGCCCGGGAATTGGCCGACGGCAGCCGGACCGTCCCCGACTTCGCGCACGCCCTCGGTCGGCACCGGCTTATCGACGCCATCGAGCGGGCCTCCGCCACCGGCATGACCCAGCCCCTGGCCCGACCCGAATGACGAGGAGCCGAGAATGAGAGCGGTCGGACTACTGCGCTACGGCGGGCCGGAGGTGCTGCGTGTGGTCGAGCTCCCGACCCCGCACGCCGGCCCTGGTGAGGTCCGCATCCGGGTACGCGCGGCGGTGGTCAACCCTGCGGACACCCTGATCCGAGCCGGTATGACGCCGGTGCGAATCCGCGGCACCGACCCGCTGCTGCCCGGCCTGGACATCGCCGGCACGATCGACGAGGTGGGCTCCGGGGGCAGTGGTGCGCTCACCCCGGGTGACCCGGTGATGGCCATGGTCAATCCGACCCGGGCGGCCGGAGGTGGGTACGCCGAGTGGGTCGTGCTTCCGGAGACCTGGGTGGTGCCCGCGCCGGCGGGCGTGTCACCCGCCGAGGCGGCCACGCTGCCGATGAACGGGTTGACCGCCCTGCATGCCCTGGACCAGTTGCGGCTGTCGCCCTGCAGCACTCTTGCGGTGACCGGCGCGGCCGGCGCCGTCGGCGGGTACGCGGTCCAGCTCGCCAAGGCCGCCGGTCACCGGGTGCTGGCCGACGCGGCGCCCGGTGACGTCGACCTGGTCGCCGCGCTCGGTGCCGACGTGACGGTGACCCGAGGCCCGGGTGTCGCCGACCGTTTCCGGGAGCAGGCCCCGGACGGGGTGGACGCCGCTGTCGACGCCGCGGTGATCGGCGGCGCGCTGCTGCCGGCGGTCCGCGACGGTGGCGCCGTGGCGCTGTTGCGCGGTGGGCCCGATCCGGTGCTTCGGGCGCAGGCCGACCAGCGGAGGATCGACATGGTGTCCGCGTACGTGCACGAGTACGACGGGCGCCGCGACAAGCTCGATCTTCTTCGGCAGCTTGCCGAGGAGGGTGCGTTGAACCTCCGTGTCGCCGGCCGGTTCCCACCGGAGGAGGCGGCCCGCGCGCACCAGCTCCTGGAAGCCGGAGGGGTACGCGGACGGCTGGTCATCGAGTTCTGATTCCGTCGGCTGCACCACCGGTGCATGCTCAACCGCTCGCCTGCGGCGACGGCTACGCGGTAGCGGAGAGCAGCGCCTCGGCGAGGTCGGTGCGGGCGCTGAGCAGCGTCCGGCCCCGCCGATGGGTCACCACCAGACCGGCTGCGCGTAGCGCGGTGAGGTGTTGGGAGACCCCGGCGGGGGACATCTCGCTGCGCCGGGCCAGCTCGGTGGTGCTGATCGGCGAGCTCAGCTCGCTGAGCAGCCGGGCCCGCCCGCGACCGAGCACGGCGGCCAGCGCCTCCGGGACGCCGTTCGGACGCTCCCAGACGGTGCCGAGCCCACGGGCCGGATAGGCGAGTTGTGGCGCGTCCCCGGCGGACACGCTCAGCACCGACGGCCAGACGAAGACCGACGGGACCAACACGAGCCCCGGCCCATCCGTGACATCCGGAGCGAGGCAGTGCCGTTGGGCCACGAGCAGGGTGTCGTCCTCCCACCGGACCTGCCGGTGCAGGTCGTTGAGGAGCACCGCCGCGCCGTCCTCGGCGAGGATGCGGGCGCGGGCGCCGACATCCGCGTCGAGCAGCAGCCGCAGCCGGGGCCAGTGCGGGGCCAGGGCGATCTGCCAGTACGCCTCGATCTCCCCGGTCAGCCGGCGTAGCCCGCTCGGCGGGTCGGCGTACAGGGCGGCGAGCGCTGGCGTGCGCTCGCCCGGGTACAGGTCCAGGTGCGCGCGGACGGTGCTGGCGGGGGTGGCGCGCAGTGCGGCCAGTTCGGCGGCCAGGTCCGGGGTGAGACCGGTGGGTGGCGGGGTGAGGAAATCGACCAGATAGCCGTGCGAGGCCGGCACGAGCTGCCAGAGCAGCCCGCCGTCCGGGCCGACCAACCCGGCGTCGACCAGTGGTGGACGGGCCCGGCGCACCCAGGGCAGGTGCACGGCGTGATCCCCCGGGTCGCGCAGCACCCGGACGCTCGCGACGACCTCCCACAGGCAGGAGACGGCGAACCGGATGCGGGCGACGGCCCCCGCCGACAGGCTGATGGCGACCACGACACCCCCGGTGGATTCAGCTGGGACTGAAACATTACCGCTGGGCTCGGGGCCGCCGGAGACTTGCCGAGTGAGCGAACACCACACCCGAGCTGAACTGTTCCGATCCCTGCACACCCCCGGGTCGCCGCTGATCCTGGTCAACGCCTGGGACGCCGCGAGCGCCCGGATCGTGGCGGCGGCCGGCGTCCGTGCGGTGGCCACCACCAGCGCCGGCGTCGCGTGGAGCCTGGGCGCATCCGACGGCGACGTCCTCGGCCGGGACGCGGCCGTCGACCTGGTCGGCCGGATCACCGCCGCCGTGTCACTGCCGGTCACCGCGGACATCGAGTCCGGGTACGGGGCGACCCCGGCGGAGGTCGGCGTGACCATCCGAGCGGTGCTCGACGCCGGGGTCGTCGGTGTGAACATCGAAGACGCCCGACGGGAGGGCGGCTCGCCGTTGCGGGACGTGTCCGACCAATGCGACCGCATCGGCGCGGTCCGGGGCGCGGCCGACGCGGCGGGCCTGCCGCTCTTCGTCAACGCCCGGATCGACACGTTCCTCACCGGCGCCGGGGACGTCGACGAGACGGTGACGCGGGCCGCTGCCTATCTCGCCGCCGGCGCGGACGGCATCTTCGTGCCCGGGGTGGTCGACCCGGAGACCATCCGAGCGCTGGTGCAGGCGGTGCCGGCGCCGCTGAACGTGCTGGCTGGGCCGGGCGCGCCGGCGGTGCAGGAGTTGGCCCGGCTGGGGGTGGCCCGGGTGAGCCTCGGCTCCTCGGTCGCCGAGGCCGCCTACACCGTTGCCCGCCGCGCGGCGGATGAGGCCCTCGGCGCGGGCACGTACGGCGCGCTGGCGGACGCCCTCGACTACGGCACGCTCAACGCGCTGATGCGCTGACCGGTGCGGACCGCGCCGGCACTCGCGCGCTGTGCCGGGCTGCGCCGACGCTCGGCGGCGGCGCGTCCTGCGGCGCGCGGCGTCACGGGTGCGACGGGCCGGCCGCCTTCAGCGAGGCGGCCGGCCCGGTCCGCCGATTCCGCCAGCGTCGGAGGGTGCTCGTGTCACAGCGGGGGCGCGATGTCCCGCCGCTCCTCGACCTGGCGGTACTCCACCGGCTGCTCGGTGGTGGTGACGACCTGGCGGCGCCGACCCCAGATCAGCGTGGTCATGATCAGGCCGAGCACGCCGGCTCCCATCAGGATCCAGCCGACCACGTCGAGGTTGATGCCGCCGACGCTGGCGTCCAGTGCGAAGGTGAGGATCGCGCCGAGCGCGATCAGGAAGATGCTGGTGCCGATACCCACGACAGCCTCCTTAAGGGGGACGTGGTGCGCTGTCGAGCCCTTCAGTACCCCGGTGGGAACCGGCGCAACCACCACCGGCCAGGGTGCCGTGCCAACCGATCTTGGCATCGGGTAGAGTTCACCTGTCGCTGGCGCTAGTCGGGGACGTGCGGACGTAGCGCAGCTGGTAGCGCATCACCTTGCCAAGGTGAGGGTCGCGGGTTCGAATCCCGTCGTCCGCTCGCGATCCGCCCCATCGGGGCTTGGTTGCCGGGTTCGGCGGCCACCACGGGCGATTGGCGCAGTGGGAGCGCGCTTCCTTGACACGGAAGAGGTCACTGGTTCAAACCCAGTATCGCCCACCATCTCTACAAGCAGATCGGCTGGCCCGTTACCGGATACCCGGTAACGGGCCTCGGTGTTTCTGCCTGCTCCATTGGCAGCAGCCAGTCACTCGCCGGCACGGAGCACCTCGCTCAGCCGGTCGCGTCGCCGCAGCGCCGACTCGACGGGTACGACCGTGGCGGCCGCCACCAGCAGCGCCACACTCACCAGGCCGAGCAGCCACCACGGCAGGACCGCCGCCGGGTCGGCGGCTTGGCCGGTGAGCAGCCGCAGGTCGAGCGGGCCGAGCGTCAGGCGTGCGAGCAGGGCCCCGAGTAGCGGGCCGCACACCGCGGCGACCACGACCGGCGGCAGGACCTCTCCGGCGGCGACCCAGCGGGCGTCGCGGGGCCGCAGGCCGAGGGTCCGCAGTCGGGTCAGGGTCTGCCACCGCTCCGACGCACCCGCGGCGGCGGCGAGTGTGAGACCGAGCAGGCCCAGCGCCAGCAGCACCGCGGCGGCCGCCCACGCCAGCCGTAGTAGCCCGGCGGTCAGCGGCGCCACTCGCTGCGCCCGCAGGACGTCCGCGCGCAGCACGACGTCGGCGGGGACGCCGCTGTTCGACACGGCCCGCGCCGCGCCGGGACCGGTCACCCAGACGGTGTTCGGAGCGGTTGGCGGCCCGGCGTCGGCGAGGGCCGTGGCGTCCACGATGACGACGTCGTTGGTGCCGCCGACGGAGGGAGCGGTACCGACCGCGGCGAGACGGATCGCCGGGGCGTCGTCCCGGGGAAGCTTCAGCCGCATGCCGGTCCGCAGCCCGCCGTCGCTCGATCGGACCAGCGCGGGAACGTCCCCGGGGCCAGGACCGGGTGCCGTGAGGCGGGACAGCGCCGGCGCGTCGGGCAGCGGGGTGGTGGCCAGCAGGCGCTGGAACGCGTCGGTGTCCACGATGACCAAGCGTGGGGTGAGCAGTGTCGATTCGGTGAAGACGGGTGCCGAGGCGGTCACCTGCGCGACGACGACCTGCTCTACCCCGGGTGCGGCGGCGATGCGCTCGGCGAGCGCGGGCGTGGCGGCTGCGGCCTCGGTGCCGACGTCGAGTCGGGCGTCCGCGCCGACGGTGCTCCACGCGCCGTCGGTCAGACCCCGGGTGACGGTGGGGCCGAGGATGAGCGCGAACGACGCGAGCGCCGTGGTGCTCACCAGCACCAGCAGCGGCAGTGCGCGCCCGGCCGTCGTGGCTGCCTGGGCGGCACCGAAAACGGCCAGCGGGCGGCGCGAGCGCAGGGCCTGTCGGAGCGCGAACCGCGCCCCGAGGGGCAGCAGCCGGAGCAGGACGAGCGCGCCGACGAGCGTGCCCAGAGTGAGGGCGCTGATCGGCAGGACCAGGTCTCCGGTCAGCTCACCGGTGTCGCCGTCGGAGTTGACGGGCAGGAGCCCGCGCTGGTGCAGTGTGACGAAGGCGGCGACTGCGGCGATCAGGACGGCGGCCTCCAGGGCGGCGCGGCGTAGCTGGCCGGTGGCCCGGTTCCAGCGCCGGGCGGCTGCGTTGGCGGGTTGGCGCCGGTCGCGGCTGGCGCGGGCGGCGGCGAGGGTGCCGAACGCCGGCCCGGCGACGGCGCCGGCCAGGACCACGGGAACGCCCCAGATCCAGGAGACGCCCGGAGCGGCCGCGCGGGCGAGCGCGAGCCCGACGGCGGCGGCCGACAGGGATACCACTGTGGACTCCAGGACCAGTTCCGCACCGAGGTCGGGTAGTGCCGCCCCACGCCGCCGGGCGGCGCTCAGTGCCGGGGTGCGGCGGCGGACCAGCAGGTCGGCGGCGAGCAGCAGGACCAGGACCGTGGCGGTCAGCACCCCGGTGAGCAGGACGGCGGCCTGTGCGGCGGCGACGCTGTTGCGGGCACTGGCGTCGCGCAGGGTGGTGTCGAGCTGCGATTCCCACTTCAAGGACCTGTCGCGGTCGTTCGATGAGCCCGAGATCGCCTTGAGCTTGACCACCTGGCTGGCGAGCGCCGCGGTGGTGTCCCAGCTGAGCGCGCCGGGTTCGGGGACGAAGTGGACGGTACGCCGCAGTTGGTCCTCGTCGACGGCGAGCCGGGCGTCGGGTAACGACTCACGCGACAGCAGGCCGCCAAACCGGGTGGTCCCCACGCCGTCGGCGCCGGGCACGGGGCGCAGCAGCGCCGGGGCGAGTCGCCAGGCGGGGTCGGCGCTGTCCGCGGGTCGGTAGATCCCGCTGATCCGGACGTCTCTGTCCCGACCCCGGCCGTCCTGGACCGGGATTCGATCGCCGGGGCCGAGGTCGAGTGCGGCGGCATCCGCCTCGGAGAGGCCGACCTGCACCGGCCAGGGCGGTCCGTCGTAGGGGATCTCGACGTACTCGTCCGGGACGGCGGGGCCGGGCGCGCTGCCGGCGATCCAGGTCACGTCCGGGTTGCCCGTGTCACCGTCCAGGTAGGTGAACTGGAAGGTACGCGGCACGCTGCCGTCGGTGATGCTGAGGACCGGGCCGTTGACGACGACGACGGGCGGGAGCAGCGCGGCGTCCAGGTCGGGGCCGAGCGCGGATACCGCCCGGACGCGGAAGCCGTCGACGTCCTCGGCGAGGCGGGATATCCGGGCCCGCCCGACGTTCCCCTCGTCGCGTTCCCAGTGGGCATGTACGAGGACGTTCGAGTCCTGGCCGGAGCGGCGAACCGTGTCCTGGATGGCGTTGTCGGCGGCGGCGCGGAGCAGCGCCGGCGCGGCCCCGGCGAGCAGCGCGACGGCCGCGATGACGGCGGCGGTGAGCAGCAGCGGCCCGGTGTCGGCACGGCCACGGCCGCGGACGCTGGGCCAGTGCGGCGCCGGCCAGCGGCGGGTCAGCCACCGCTTCACGGGGCCACCCGCAGGTGCGCGGCGTCGGCCCGGCGGACCTGGACGGTGACCACGACGGCGACCGCCAGCAGGCATCCGGCCAGCAGGACGGCGAGCAGTGCGGCCTCGGCCGGCCACGGCCAGTGCGGCTGTGCGGCCGGGACGGGCGCGGCACCGGTGTCGGAGCGCACGAGCAGGGGAGCGACGACGCGGGTGGCGAGCGCACCGACGCCCGTACCCGCCGCGAGCAGGGGCAGCAGAACGCCGGCGTGCTGGCCGAGCAGCACGGCCCGGATGTCACGCCGGGACATCCCGAAGCCGCGCAGCCGCGCCACATCGAGGGCGCGGACCTGTAGATCACAGGTCACGTGTAGGACGACGCCGGCGAGCAGCAGCAGGGCGGCGGCCGGGACGGTGAGCCGGAGCGCGGCCGGCAGCCCGGCGCGCAGCGGGCCGCTGGTGAGGCGGGCGGTCTCCGCCTCGCGGGTCGTGACGGTGCCCAGGTGCAGGGCGGTGGCCCGCTCGGCGGCACCGGGACCGGCCGGGTGGCCGACCCACCAGGCGTCGACCGGGAACGTCAGGTCGCCTTTGACGGCGCGTGCGCGGGACAGCGCGTCCAGGTCAGCCAGGACGGCGACGGCGTCGGGGGCGGACGGTACGGTCGGCACGATCTCGGCGACGACGATCGGGATGGGCGTGGTGCCGACCGTGACACTGAGCTGGCTGCCGCTCTCGGCGCCGACCTCGCTGGCGAAGCGGGCGGAGACGGCGACGGGCACCGGGCCGGGGTCCGGGAAGGCGCTGGCGACGAGGGTCCGGGCGGCGTCCTCGGCGCCGCCGAGATCGACGATCGCGGCCATCCGCAGCGAGGTTCCCGCTGGCGTGGCGGACAGCATGACGGTCGGGTCGGTCACCTTGGTCGGGACCGGCGGCGCGGAGGTGGCGGTCCAGTCCGATCCGTCGGTGGGCCTCTCCTCCGATCCAGCGGGCGGGATGGTGAGCGTGACGGCTACGGCGACGGGTCCGCCGGCCGCCTCGGCGGTGACCGGCAGGGCGACCGCGACGACGCGCAGCCCGTCGGCGGTTGCGCAGCCGGGCAGCCGGACCTCCCGGCCGTCCAGCGGTACGGCGGGACCGCTGCAGGACGTGCGGAGGCCGGTGGCGTCCTGCAGGAGCAGCCGGGGCGTCACGGCGAGCGGGGTGTCGCCGGCGGCGGTCCCGCTCAGGACGAGCGGGGCGCCAGACGGGACGGGGAGGCCGGCGACCCGGGTGCGTGGTGCCAGCGTGGCGCCCACGTCCGCCCATTCGCGGTCGCTGTCCAGCCGCCCGCGCAGCAGCGCGTCGGCGCGGGTGGTGTCGACGGCGACCAGACTCGGCGCGCTGCCGGCGCTGCCGAGCCACTGACCGACGGCGACACCACGGTTGATGACCGGACTCACCACGCCCGCGGTGGCCGCGCTGATGACCGCGCCGTCTCCGGGCACCGGCGCGGTGCTGAGGGTGAGTGCCAGGTCGGTGCCGACGGAGAGCGCGGCCTGGTCACGCTGCGACTGCTGCCACGTGTTGTCGAAGGCGAGGCCGAAGGTCGCGGTCGCGCAGGCCAGCCCGACGAGCAGCCCGGCGGCGACCGCCTGGGGCCGGCGGGCAGCCTCCGAGACCGCCAGCGGAAGCGCCAGCCCACGGGCGCGGTACGCCAGCCGGTCGGCGCCGCGCAGGGCGGGCAGTACCACCCGCAATGCCAGGGCGGCACCCGCGGTGAGCAGCAGCGCCGGCGCCAGCACCCGGACCGCGTCGGCACCTGGGCTGGCGGTGGTGGGCTGCGCGTACAGCTGCCACCAGCCGGCGGCGGCGAACACCGCGAGCATCAGGTCGGCGCCGGATCGGGCCAGCAGTTCGCGGCGGGTGCGCTGGTCGCCGGCGCTCGGGACGGGCCGGATCGCCAGGACGGTGAATACCGCGGCGAGCAGCAGCGCGCCGCCGGCGACCGCGAGGATCTGGGCACCGGCGATGGCCGGCCGGGCGGTCAGCCCGGCGCCGTCCAGCGGCGGCAGGTGGGTCAGGCCGGCGTGCAGGGCCGATGAAGCCGGTATCGCGAGCGCGGTGGCGACGGCGGCGACGAGCCCGGCCTCGACTGTCGCGGTGGCGGCGAGTTGGCGACGACTGGTGCCCAGGGCGGACCGCAGGGCGGTCTCGTCGGCACGTATGCCTGCGGTCAGGCGTCCGGCGAGGACGAGTGCCGTCGCGGCGAGCACACCGCCGAGGACGGCGATGGCGAGCACGACGGCGGCGGTGACCTGCCGTTGGTCGTCGGCGGCCCGCAGGGTCAACGGCAGGTCGGAGGAGACGCGTGCGAGCTGGACGCGGTCGCCGAGGGTGCCGGCCAGCCGTCGGTCGGCACTCCGGACGGCCTCGGCCACGGTCTCCAGGTCGTCGCGGTTGGGGTGGGACAGGTCCGGATGGGCGGTGACCTCCATCCGGTCGACGGTGGCACCGGTGGTGACCAGGTCGGCGAGGTCGACGAGGAACGGGCCGTAGGCGTTGACCGGCTGCATGAAGCGGCCGTCCCGGTAGCCGGTGGCCGAACCCTCCGCGGACAGCGGGTCGCGGTCCCAGCCACGCCCCGCGAGTGGGCGTACGACACCGACGACGGTCACGTCGATGGCCGGAACGGGGGCGTGGGCCAACTCGGCGCCGAGGCGCACCCGGTGACCGGGGGTGAGGCCGAGCAGTCGGGCGGTGGACTGCAGCAGCACCGCGTCGCCAGGGTGCTGTGGCCAGCGTCCGGTGACCAGTTCGGCTCGGGACGGCAGGTCGTCCAGCCCCGACAGGTACGCCTGGGGCCCGACGGTGGTGCCCGGGGCGAGCGCGGGCGGCAGCGCCCGCAGCACCGTGGACGCCCGCGCGGTTGTCGTCACCGGGAACGGTGCGAGCGCGGAGGTCACCACGGTGCGGGTGTCGGCGGTGACGGACGGCACGTCCGGGCCCTCGACGGTGCCGGTGTAGACGGTCGTGTCGACGGCGGCGGGGGCGGCGCGGGCCATGGCGACCTCCAGCGCCCGCTCGGCGGTGCGGGTGATCAGCAGGGTGCAGGTGCCCAGCAGGGTCGCGCCGATCGTGACGACCCCGAGGAGGGCTGCCAGCAACGGCCACTGCGCTCGGGCGCGCCGGCTGACCAGCCTCAACATCGTCGCGTCACCCGGCGTCCGGCGCGGACTCGTACGGCTGCCCGGCCTGTTCGTCGAGGTGTCCGTCGTGGATGCGGATCACCCGGTCGGCCAGGGCCATCATCACCGCGTCGTGCGTCGACACCAGTACGGTGACGCCTTCGGACTCCACTATCCCGCGCAGCAGGGCCATCACCGACAGGCCGGTTTCGGCGTCCAGTTGCCCGGTGGGTTCGTCGGCGAGCAGGAGCCGCGGCGAGGCGGCCAGCGCGCGGGCGATCGCCACCCGCTGCTGCTGGCCGCCGGACAGCTCGGCCGGCCGCTGCCGGGCGTGGTCGGCCAGGCCGACCAGTTCCAGCAGCAACTCGACCCGCCGCTCGCGCTCGGCCGGGGCGGCGCGGGCCAGCCGCAGCGGGGCGGCGACGTTCTCCGCGGCCGACAGCACCGGGATCAACCCGAAGCTCTGGAAGACGTACGACACCGTCTCGCGCCGCAGCCGGGACAGGCCATCCTCGTCGAGCGCGGTGACGTCGGTGCCGTTGACGTGCACCGTGCCGGCATCCGGGCGGTCCAGGCCGCCGATGACGTTGAGCAGGGTGGTCTTGCCCGAGCCGGACCGGCCGACGAGCGCCACCATGGCACCGGCGGACACGTCGAACGACACGCCGCGCAGGGCGTGTACGACCGTCGGCCCGCTGCGGAAACGCCGGTGTACGCCGCGCACGCTGAGCAGCGGCTCGCTACTCATTCGCCGCTTCCCGAGTCAGGGCGGATCGTGATGTGGTCAGGTTCCAAGGCCAGCCGGACCCGTCGGGTCAGCGCCAGCGCCTGGCGGAAGTCGCGGGGCACCTGGACCCGCCCGGCCCGGTCCATCACGGCGTACTCCTCGGCGATCAGGTGCGTGTCGCCCGCCGCGTCGGTGGTGGTGCGGCGCAGCACCTCGCTGCTGGTGCGCCCGTCCCGGATCGCGACCGTCCGTTCGACCTGGCCGCTGACCTCCGGGTCGTGGGTCACCACGACAACGGTGACGCCGTAACGCCGGTTGACGTCCCGGAGCACGCCGAAGACCTCCGCGGACGTGGCGGCGTCCAGCTCGCCGGTCGGCTCGTCGGCGAGCAGGATCCGCGGCTGGTTGGCCAGCGCCACCGCGATCGCGACCCGCATCTGCTGCCCTCCGGAGAGTTGCCCCGGGCGCCGATCGGCGCAGTCGGCGACACCGAGGCTGTCCAGCAACTCGGCCGCGCGCTCCCGGCGCTCCTTCTTCGCGGTGCGGGCCGCCCTCATCGGCAGGTCCACCATCTCGCGTGCGGTCAGGTAAGGGATCAGGTTGCTCGCGGTCTGCTGCCGTACGAACCCGACGGTGTGCCGCCGGTAGTCCACCCGGTCCGCGCGGGACATCGCCAGCAGATTCCACCGGTCGACCCGGACCCGCCCGGCGGTGGGGGCGTCGATGCCCGCCAGGATGGAGAGCAGCGTCGACTTGCCCGACCCGGAGGCACCGACGACGGCGACCAGCTCACCGCTCTGCACGGCCAGGTCCAGCCCCTGCAGTGCCTGCACCTCGATCGAACCGGTCTGGTAGATCCGGACCAGGTTTTCGCAGACGATGAGGGCGTCCCGGCCGAACTCGGGCGCCCGCGCGGGTGGCTGCGGCAGGGAGAGCGGTGTGCTGGACATTCCCTCTCCGTCCGGGTTGGGCCGGCCCCCGCTGACGCAGGTTGAAGCAGTTTCGCAATCGGCGGCTCCGTTGACCATGCCCTGGGCGGCTTTCCTGCATTCTGGACGACGGCCCGCTGGGCCACCGAACCCCCGAGCTGGCCGCGACGGCGAGGGCGGGTGAGTGAACGCCCGCAGCCTCCACGTTCTGCTCCGGGCAGATCCGCTACCGGTGAACAGGGGTGTCCTCCGCCGACCTGGGCCGGCAGGGTGGAGCGCATGAGACTGCTGGTGCTGGGCGGTACGGGCTTCGTGGGCGGGGCCACTGTCGGCGAGGCCGTGCGCCGCGGCTGGTCGGTGACGGTGTTCAACCGGGGGCTGCACGGCAGGGTGCCGCCCGGCGTACACCGGTTGCGGGGTGATCGGAGCGCGCCGGACGGCCTGGCGGCGTTGGCCGGCGGCGAGTGGGACGTCGTGGTGGACACCTGGGACGGCGCGCCGCGCGCGGCCGGCGACGCGGCCCGCGCCCTGGTCGACACGGTCGGCCACTACGTGTACGTGTCCAGCGGGTCGGTCTACGCCGACCCGGCCGCGCTCGGGCTCAACGAGGACTCCCCGGTGGTGGACGCCGACCCGGACTCCGTCGACGGCGACTATTCGCAGCTCAAGTCCGGTGCCGAGCGTGCCGTGCGGGACGTCTTCGCGGACCGGGCCCTGATCGCCCGGGCCGGGCTGATCCTCGGCCCGGGGGAGGACATCGGCCGGCTGCCCTGGTGGCTACGGCGGATCGAGCGGGGCGGCGACGTGCTCGCCCCCGGGCCGGCCGACCTGCCGGTGCAGTACGTCGACGTCCGTGATCTGGCGGGGTGGATGCTGGACGCGGGCACCCGACGGTTGGGCGGCACGTTCAACGCGGTCGGTCGCCCCGGACAGACCACGATGGGTGAGCTGCTCGACGCGTGCGTGGCCGCCACCGGCGCCGACGCCCGGCTGCGCTGGACCGATCCGGCGGCGATCCTCGCCGCCGGGGTGCAGCCGTGGAGCGACCTGCCGATCTGGTTGCCGGTCGGCCACCCGTACCGGGGGTTGCTGGAGCGGGACACGAGCCGCGCCCTCGCGGCCGGGTTGACCTGCCGGCCGGTGGCCGAGACCGTCGACGACACCTGGCGGTGGCTCCGCGAGGTCGGTGCGGTTCCGCCGCGTGCCGGGCGGCCGGCGCGCAGCTCGATCGGTCTTGACCCGACCCTGGAGGCCGCGGTGCTCGCCGCCTGACCGTGCCCCCCGGGCCGGTCAGCCCGGCATCACCGGCAGCTCCAGCACCTCGTCGACGTCGCGGCGGGGGGTCGGCCTGCCCGGCTGGCCGTACCCCACCCGCAGCACCATCTGCGGGGTGCCGAACCGGCCCAGTGACAACCGCAGTTGCTCCCGCGCCGAGGGCACCTCGATCGGTTGGGAGAGCATCGACACGCTGAGCCCGGCGTCCGTGGCGGTGAGCAGCAGCCGTTGCAGGGCCTGCCCGGCGATCACCTGGTCCACGGCGGTGTTGCCCACCGAGACCAGCACCCCCACCAGGGGTTCCGGTTCGAAGTCCCGCCCGGGGGCCCGGTCGCGCCCACCGTAGCCGCGGGTCGGCAGGACGTCCTGCGGTTCGCCCTGCGGACCTCCGGCCGAGCTGGGCACGCCGTCCGGGGTGAACTCCCGACGCAGCCACCGTTCCCGTTCAGCCCGGTACGCCGGGTCGCGCTCCAGCACCCGGTGCGCGCTGCGCGCGATCTCCCCGATCGCGGCGACCGCGCTCACCCCGACCAGCAACTCCAACCAGCACTGCTCGGCGCGGGCCGCCTCACCGAGGCGCCACCGTGAGTCGGCCGGCACCGGGTCCGGCCAGTACGGCAGGCGGTTGCTGAACCGGCGGGGGATCGCCGCGTACAGGCTCTGCTCGGCGGGGGTGGGTCGGCGCGGGAGGTCCGGCACCAGCCGGGCCAGCAGGTCCGGCTCGGCCGGGTCGGGGCGCAGCCGCACCCGGGCTGGGGTGCCGGCCACGGCCAGGGCGAGCCGCAGGTTGAACAACGCCGCGCCGCAGGCGATCCGGACACCCCACCCGCTCGGGTCGGTCGCCGGCAGCCGGCGGGTCGGGTCGGCCAGCACCTCGATGCCGCCGTCGCGCAACCGTAGCCGCCACGGTTGGGTGTTGTGCAACGACGGTGCCCGGACCGCGTCCGTGGCGGCGGCCCGCAGTTGGGCTGCGGTGTAGCCGATGTCCATGGCGGTGCTCCTCTCCCGGTGGGCCGGCCGTGGGCGGTGCCGCGCTGGCCGGCGCACCTTCACGGTCCACCGTTCGACGGCTGCCGAGCAGGGCCGGACGTCCCGACCGGTCGGGCCCGAGCGCCCGCCCGCGCCGTGCCGGTCGGGACCTTCGGCCCGTGCGGCGGGCCATGGGCAGCGGGTAGAAACGAGGGATGATCCGTGTGTTCCTCCTCGACGACCATGAGGTCGTCCGCCGTGGCCTGGCCGACCTGTTGCAGAGCAGCGGCGACATCGAGGTGGTCGGCGAGTCCGGCTCCGCGCAGGAGGCGGCCCGCCGCATCCCGGCGCTGCGTCCGGACGTGGCGATCCTCGACGCACGGCTGCCCGACGGCAACGGCATCGACGTGTGCCGGGACGTCCGCGCCGTCGACTCGTCCATCAAGGGTCTGATCCTCACCTCGTACGAGGACGACGAGGCGCTGTTCGCGGCGATCATGGCGGGTGCCGCCGGGTACGTGCTGAAGCAGATCCGTGGCACCGACCTGGTCGACGCGGTGCGCCGGGTCGCGGCCGGGCAGTCGCTGCTCGACCCGGCGATCACCACCCGGGTGCTGGAGCGCATCCGCAACGGCGTCGAGCAACCGCGCGAGCTCAAGTCGCTCACCGAGCAGGAGCGGCGGATCCTGGAGTACGTGGCCGAGGGGCTGACCAACCGGGAGATTGCCGGGCGGATGTTCCTGGCGGAGAAGACGGTGAAGAACTACGTCTCCAGCGTGCTGGCGAAGCTGGGCCTGGAACGCCGCACGCAGGCCGCCGTCCTGGCCACCCGGCTGCTCGGCAAGACACCCTGACCCGGGTCGCGGTGGTCAGTCGCGCAGTGGCACGGCCCAGCGCACCTCGGTGCCGTGCGGGTCGACCGGGAGGATCGTGAACGCACCGGCGAGACGGTTGGCGCGTTCGCGCAGGTTGACCAGGCCACCCCGGGCGGCGGCCGGGTCGCAGCCCACCCCGTCGTCGGTGACCGTCACGATGACCTGACCGGCGTCGACGCGTACGGCGACGTCGACGCGGGTGCACCGCGCGTGGCGGACCACGTTCGACAGCGCCTCGCGCAGCACGGCGGTGAGGTCCGGGCGGATGGCGTCCGGCACGGCGCTGTCCACCGGCCCGGTCAGCTCCAGGTGCGGCGTGAAGCCCAGCGACTCGGCGGCCACCGCGATCGCCGCACGGATCTCGGTGCGCAGCTCCGACGACATCGGCGTACGCAGCTCGAAGATGGTCCGGCGGATGTCGCGGATGGTGGCGTCCAGATCGTCGACGGCCGCGTTGATCCGCTTGGCCGCCTCCGGGCGGGCCATCGGTGCGGCGCTCTGCAGTTGCAGGCCGGTGGCGAAGAGCCGTTGGATCACCACGTCGTGCAGGTCACGGGCGATCCGCTCGCGGTCCTCCAGGACCACCAGCAGTTCCCGTTCCTCCTGGCCGCGCGCCCGTTCCATGGCCAGCGCGGCCTGCCCGGCGAAGCTGCCCAACAGCGCCAGGTCCTCCTCGCTGGCACCACCGCCGCGCTCCGGTCGGTGCGCCACGATCAGCACGCCGTGCAGGGTCTCGGCGGTGGCGAGCGGTGAGATCATCGCCGGGCCGGTGTGCAGCAGCGCCGGCCACGGCGCGGCGTGGGCGAGATCGTCCACCTGGTCGTGCCGACCCTCGGCGACGGCCGGGCCGAAGCTGGTGTCGACGGCGGGCAGGACCACACCGGCGAGCGCGCTGGCCTGCTCGTCGTCGCCGTCGACCACCTCCACGGAGAACTGTTCGGCGTCGCTGTCGTAGAGCAGCACCAGCGCCAGCTCGGCCTCGGCGACCTCGCGGGCTCGACGGGCGACCAACGCCAACGCGTCGGTACGGCGTACCTCACCGAGCAGCACCGTGGTGATCTCGGCGGTGGCGGCGAGCCAGCGTTCCCGCCGGTGCGCCAGGGCGTACAGGCGGGCGTTCTCGATGGCCACGCCAGCGGCGGCCGCGAGCGCGACGACGATCTCCTCGTCGTCCTCGGTGAACTGTGCGCCGCCCTGCTTCTCCGCCAGGTAGAGGTTGCCGAAGACCTGGTCGCGGATGAGGACCGGCACGCCCAGGAAACTGTGCATCGGCGGGTGGTTGGCCGGGAAGCCGTAGGAGCGGGGGTGCTGGGTGATGTCGGGCATCCGCAGCGGCCGGGGGTCGTCGATGAGCAGGCCGAGCACGCCCCGACCGTGCGGCAGGTCACCGATCCGCTCATGCTGCTCGGGCGTGATGCCGTGCACGATGAAGTCGTGCAGCAGCCGGTCCGGGCCGACCACGCCGAGCGCGCCGTAGCGGGCGCCGACCAGCTCGCAGGCCGCCTGCACGATGCGTTGCAGGGTGGTGCGCAGATCCAGGTTGGTGCCGATGCCGACCACCGCGTCGAGCAGGGCCCGCAGGCGCTCCCGGCTGGTGACCACCTCACCGACCCGGACCAGCATCTCCTGTAGCAGCTCGTCGAGACGGACCCGGGACAGCGGGCTCAGCCCGAGCGACGGTGCCGTGGACGGTTCCTGACGGGGTGGCGAGACGCTGCTGGTCACCGGGGGATGGTAGCGCCGGTGCCGCTCGTCGCCGGACCTGTCAGCGGACGGCGGAGGTGTCGACCACCTGCGCGGTGCTCAACCGCGGCGTGTGCGGCGGGCCGGAGTGTGCCGGGTCCGCGATGCCCAACCGCAGCACGAGGTATGGGAAGCCGATCCCGGCGAGCAGTTGCCGCAGGGTCTGCCGGGTGCCCGGCACCTCCACCACCGCGCTCAGCGGCACCACGGACACACCGAGCCGAGTGGCGGTCAGCCAGCCGGCGGAGAGCGCCACGCCGGCGCGCAGCCAGCTGTCGCGTTCGTCCTCGTCGCCGTGCAGCATCGCGTACACCGCCATCCGGTCGTGGCCGGGACCGACCGGCAGGCTGCCGGGACGGCCGAAGTCGCGGCCCGGCACGGTGGTCTGCGCGGGCTGCTCGGGCAGCACCTCCGCCGGCAGGCCGGTGCCCGAGCCGGCCCGGCTGGTCCAGTACGCCAGCTCGGTGCGCAGCTCCGGGTCCTCGGCCTCGACCGTGTCCGCGTGCCCGGCGGTGGCGGCCAGCTCCAGCACCTGGTCGCGGTCGAGGATCTGCAACCGGCAGCCTTCGGCGCGGACCGCTCGGGTGATCTCCTCGATCGCCGTGGGTGGAACCGGCTCGTCGCTGACCGGCCGCCGGTCGGTGTGCCGCACCTGCATGCACTGCACCATGCGCATGGCGTCCGGGTCGGCCGTGGTGTGGCTCAGGTCGGTCAGCCGGGCCAGCAGCTCGCTGTCGTCCGGGTCGGGCAGCCGTTCCACCACGGCCCGCCAGCCCTCGGCGGCCAGCGCCAGTCGGGCGTGGTGCAGGGCGGTGCCGCAGCTGATCGCGAGCAGTCGCCCCTCGGGGTCGGTGGCCGCGAGCTGCCGGTCGGCGACGGAGCGCAGCTCCAACGCGTCGGGCAGCACCCGCCAGCGCCACGGCTGGGTGTTGTGCACCGAGGGGGCGTGGCCGGCGGTGGCGGCGGCCTCCGCCAGCGCGGTGGCCAGCTGGCTTTCCTGACTCACGGTCACGATCTTTCCGCCTCTGCTCGTCGGGCCGCACGGCGCGTCGCCGTGCCGGGCTGCCACCTCATCCTGTGGCCTCTGGTGGGGTGCCCGCAGGGGCCGCAGGTCCCGACCCCGCCGGGTCGTTGTGCCCGCGGTCAGCGTTCGCGGACCACGGCGACCGGACAGTTGGCGTGTTGGATGAGTTGTTGGCTGACCGAACCGAGCAGCATGCCGGCCAGCCCACCCCGACCTCGACTGCCGACGACGACCAGCCGCGCCTGCCGGCTCGCCTCGATCAGCATCGCCGCCGGGCTGGTCGGCACCAGGTCGACGGTCACGGCCAGCTCGGGGAACGTTCGTCGCCACGGCTCCAACGCCTGCTCCACGGCGGCCCGTTCGTCGGGCACTCCGGCCGCCCCGCCGGGGCCCGGTGTCCAGGCGTGCAGGACGCGCAGCGGCACCCGCCGCTGCGCGGCCCGCTCGGCCGCGAAGCCGAGCGCCACGAGCGAGGGTTGCGAGCCGTCCACACCGACCGCCACCGGACCGCTGGACGTGTCGGTCGCCGCGCTGCCGGGCTCGTCCCGGACCACCACGACCGGGCAGTGCGCGTGCGCGGCGACCGACACCGCCGTCGACCCGACCAGCAGGCCGCCGAATCCACCGTGACCTCGGCTGCCGAGGACCAGCATCCCGGCCTCGGCCGAGCGTTCCTGCAACACCAACGCGGGTGGCCCGTCGTACACCTCGCCGGTGATCGCCAGCCCGGGGTTGGCCGCGGCGGCGTCCGCCGCGGCCTTGCGGACCAGGTCGTCGACCTGCCGGCGGGCGGTGTCGTCGGGCCACACCCCGGGCGCCACGCCCGGACCGACCCAGCTGGCCACGGTCAGCCATTCAAAGACGTACGCCAGCCGCACCGGTTGGCCGCTGTGCCGGGCCTCCTCGACGGCCCAGTCCAGGGCCACCGAGGCGTCGGTGGAGCCGTCGTAGCCGACCACGATCTCCGCGTCGCGCACGTCGCCCTCCTTCAGCGGGTGGTCGGGTCGGTTTCGCGGACCCAGCGCCATTCGGCGACCTGGGGGTCGTCCTCGCCGTACTCGCGGGTGTAGTCACGGGCCGCCTGCCGGGCGTCGACCATCCGTTGGCGCAGGTGCGCGGCGCGGGAGGCCAACCCAGGCACCCGATCGATGACGTCGATGACCAGGTGGAAACGGTCCAGGTCGTTGAGCATGACCATGTCGAACGGGGTGGTGGTGGTGCCCTCCTCCTTGTACCCGCGCACGTGCAGGTTCTCGTGGTTGGTGCGGCGGTAGGTGAGTCGGTGGATCAGCCACGGGTAGCCGTGGTAGGCGAAGATGATCGGCCGGTCCTGGGTGAAGATGGTGTCGAACTCGTTGTCGGTCAGGCCGTGCGGATGCTCGGTGTCCGGCTGGAGCCGCATCAGGTCGACCACGTTGACCAGCCGCACCTTCAACTCCGGGAGGTTCTGGCGCAGCAGCTCGACGGCGGCCAGCGTCTCCAGGGTGGGTACGTCTCCGCAGCAGGCGAGCACGACGTCCGGCTCGGCGCCGCCGTCGTTGCTGGCCCACTCCCAGATGCCCAGGCCGCGGCGGGTGTGCTGGATCGCCTCCGGCATCGTCAGCCAGTTCGGCGCCGCCTGCTTACCGGCCACCACCACGTTGATGTAGTGCCGGCTGCGCAGGCAGTGGTCCATCGTGGCGAGCAGCGTGTTGGCGTCCGGTGGCAGGTAGACCCGCACCACCTCGGCCTTCTTGTTGACCACGTGGTCGATGAAGCCCGGGTCCTGGTGGGAGAAGCCGTTGTGGTCCTGCCG
Source organism: Micromonospora sp. NPDC050276 (assembly GCF_044459545.1). Lineage (NCBI taxonomy): Bacteria > Bacillati > Actinomycetota > Actinomycetes > Micromonosporales > Micromonosporaceae > Micromonospora > Micromonospora sp. NPDC050276. The sequence goes on from NZ_JBITJA010000003.1 coordinate 561,638, forward strand.
CCAGACGTGGCTGGACAGCAGGTAGTTCAGCGAGGCGATCGGCTGCCGCCAGGGGATGGCCCGGGTCACCTTCAGCCACTTGGCGTGTTGGTTGAGCATCGAGTCGACGATATGGATGAACGCCTCGTAGCTGGTGAACACGCCGTGCCGGCCGGTCAGCAGGTAGCCCTCCAGCCAGCCCTGGCAGAGGTGCTCTGAGAGCACCTCCATGACCCGCCCGTCGGGGGAGAGGTGGTCGTCGCCGGGCACGGTGTCGGCCACCCAGGCCCGGTCGGTCACCTCGAAGGCGGCGCCCAGCCGGTTGGACGCGACCTCGTCCGGGCCGAACAGCCGGAACGTCTCCGGGTTCGCGCCGATGACGTCGCGGATCCACGGGCCGAGCGTCCCGGTCGCGCCGGCGATCGGCTCGCCCGGTTCGGGAACCTCCACGGCGTAGTCGCGGAAGTCCGGCAGGGTCAGGTCGCGCAGCACCTGACCGCCGTTGGTGACCGGGTTGGCGCTCATCCGCCGGTCCCCCCGCGGTGGCAGGGTCAGCAGTTCCTCCACCGGGGCGCCGGTCGCGTCGAACAGCTCCTCCGGCCGGTAGCTGCGCAACCAGTGCTCCAGCTCGGCCAGGTGCGCGGGGTTGTCACGGACACCCGACAGCGGCACCTGGTGGGCGTGGTAGGTGCCCTCCACCTGTGTGCCGTCGACCTCCCGCGGCCCGGTCCAGCCCTTCGGCGTACGCAGAACGATCATCGGCCAGCGGGGGCGTTCGACGACACCACCGGAGCGGGCCCGCCGTTGGATCTCGGCGATCTCGTCCAGCACGCGGTCCAGCGTCGCGGCGAGGGTCCGGTGCACCTGGGCGGGCTCGTCGCCGGCCACCACGTACGGCTGGTAACCAGACCCGCGCAGCAGGTCGAGCAGGTCGGTCTCCGGGATCCGGGACAGCACGGTCGGGCTGGCGATCTTGTAGCCGTTGAGGTGCAGGATGGGCAGCACCGCGCCGTCGCGCGCCGGGTTGAGGAACACGTTGGAGAGCCAGCTGCCGGCCAACGGTCCGGTCTCCGCCTCGCCGTCGCCGATCACGCAGGCCACCAGCAGGTCCGGGTGGTCGAACGCGGCACCGTAGGCGTGGCTCAACGCGTACCCCAGCTCGCCGCCCTCGTGGATCGAACCCGGCACCTCCGCCGCCACGTGGCTGGGGATACCGCCCGGGAAGGAGAACTGGCGGAAAAGCCGGGACATCCCGACCTCGTCGCGGGCCACGTCGTGGTAGCGCTCCGACCAGGTGCCCTCCAGCCAGGTGTTGGCCACGATGGCTGGGCCGCCGTGGCCGGGGCCGGTGACCAGCATGGCGTTGAGGTCGCGCGCCACGATCACCCGGTTGAGGTGGGCGTAGATCAGGTTGAGGCCGGGGCTGGTGCCCCAGTGCCCGAGCAGCCGAGGCTTGATGTCGTCGGGGGTCAGTGGTTGCCGCAGCAGCGGATTGTCCAGCAGGTAGATCTGCCCGACGGTGAGGTAGTTCGCGGCGCGCCAGTAGGCGTCCAGCCGGCGCAGCTCGTCGTCGGTGAGGGCGCGGTGCACGTCGAGAGCGGTGTCCATCATGCTGCCTCTCGCGGGTAGGAGTGGGGCGTCCGGCGTCCAGCCTCGCCGCCGTCGACGCCCCGGGTCAGGGCCGTTGGTCCCGCGCCGGGCGGGCACCCGGCCCGGTCAGCGGCGCCTCGGCCAGGCCCCGGACGATGACGACCGGTGCCGGGCAGTGGTAGAGCAGGGACTGGGCGACCGCGCCGAGCATTGCCCGGCCCGGTTCGTCGCCGCGGGCCGCGACCAGCGCCACCTGCGTGTTGCGGGACGTGTCGATCAGCACCTCGGCGGGGTCGCCGCGGATGACGCGACACTCGGTCGGCACCGGGCCGGTCCGGTCGGTGTGTTGGGCCAGTGCCTCGCTGAGCTGCTCGGTGACCGCGTCGGTGTCCTCGTCGTACTCCACCACCCGCAGCGCCAGCAGCCGGGCGCCCCGGCGGGACGCGCACTGCACGGCCCACTGCAGGGCGAGGTGTGAGCTGGGCGAGCCGTCCACCCCCACCAGCACCGGGCCCTGTGGCGGCGGCTCACGCCGGACCACCAACAGGGGGCAGCCGGCCTGTGCGGCCAACTGCACGGCTGTTGTCTCGGCCGGAATGCACTGGCCGCTGCCCGCCATCCCGCTGTCGCCGACGGCCAGCAGGAAGGCGGTCTCCGAGCGGCGGATGAGGGTGGGCAGCAGGGCGCCCTCCACGATCTCGCCGCGTACGGTCAGCGCCGGCTCGGTCTGGTGGGCGAGCTGGGCGGCCTGGGTGATCAGCTGTTCGGCCCGGTCGCGGGGCGCGGCGACGGTGTCCGCGGCGAAGGCCACGCACCAGTCGAAGGTGTGCAGCAGGTGCAGTGCCCGGCCGTGCCCGGCGGCCTCCTGCGCGGCCTGTTCGACGACCGGAAGGTCGAGTTCCGACCCGAGGCCGACCAGCACCGCTGCGTCGGCGGCTGCGGCCATCCGATATCACCTCCCGGGCGTCGCGCCCGGCACGACCACGCTGTCCCTGGCCAGGGTAGTCGGACGAACACGGCGGCGGGTGGGATCGGCTGCGGTCGGCGCTCGTCAACCAGAGTTGACACGGAAGTGTTGTCAACGTATGTTGACGGCATGAGTCAGGCGACAGAACTCGCGGCGGCAGCCGGCAGCACCGACCCCCGGGTCGGGCTGCGCGCCGTCCGCGCGCTGCGCCGGCTGCTCGAGCGGCTCGAGGTGGTCCAGGTGGACAACGCCCGACGACAGGGCTGGTCCTGGCAGGAGATCGCCGACACGCTCGAGGTCAGCCGGCAGGCGGTGCACAAGAAGCACGCCGGGCGACCGGCGGTCAACTCATCCTGGGAGGCGTGATGTTCGAACGGTTCACCGACCGGGCGCGCGACGTGGTGCGGCGGGCACTGGAGGAGGCGCGGGCCGAGGGCCAACGACCGGTCGGCACCGAGCACCTGCTGCTCGCCCTGCTCGCCGACGACGCCGGCCTGGCCAGCCGGGTCCTCGCCGACGCCGGCGTACGCGCCGACGACCTGCGCGAGCGGGTCCGACGGCACACCGTCGGCGGCGGCGCCGGCCTCGGCGACGCGGACGCCGCGGCCCTGCGAGAGATCGGCATCGACCTGGCCGCGATCGTGGCCCGTATCGAGCAGTCCTTCGGCCCGGACGCGCTGCGGGAGGCGGTGCCGGCACCGCGCCGCCGCTGGGGGCGTCGACGGTACGTCGGCGGCCCGTTCTCGCCCCGCTCGAAAAAGGCGCTGGAGCTGTCGCTGCGGGAGGCCCTGCGCCTGCACCACCGCCACATCGGCACCGAGCACATCCTGCTCGGAGTGCTCCGGGAGGGCCAGGGGCTGGGCGCCCTGGTGCTCGCCGAGTCCGGAGTCGACCTCGACGATCTGCGCCGGCGGGTGGAGGTGGCCCTGCGGGCGGCGGCGTGACGGGTGCGGCCGTCTTGAAACCTGTCTGTGGCACTTCCGACGCCGGCCGGTCGCCGGGTCGCTGAAGCCGTCCGAGTGCTGCACACTGGCGCCGTGAATGCTGGACAGGACAGGCGGCCCTCCGGCGGCGACGGCGGGTTGCGCTCCGCCGTGGTGGTCAACCCGGTGAAGGTCGACGATCTCGACGAGTTGCACCGTACCGTCGACGACGCCCTGGCCGCGGCCGGTTGGCCCGCACCGCAGTGGTACGAGACGACCGTCGACGACCCGGGTCGCGGTCAGACCGAGCAGGCCGTCAAGGCCGGCGTCGACCTGGTCTTCGCCTGCGGCGGCGACGGCACCGTGATGTCCTGCGTCAGTGGGTTGGTCGGCACCGACGTGGCCCTCGCCGTGCTGCCGCAGGGCACCGGCAACCTGCTCGCCGCCAACCTGGGACTCTCCACCGACCTGGCCGCCGGGCTACAGGTCGCCGTCGAACGCGGTCGACGACTGCTCGACGTCGGCGCCGTCGAGGATCGGTTCTTCACCGTGATGGCCGGCATGGGCTTCGACGCCCAGATGCTCGAGGCCACCTCCGAGACCACCAAGGCCCGCATCGGCTGGCCGGCGTACGTGGTGGGCGCCGCCCGTCACCTACGGGACCGGCCGATGCGGGTGCAAATCCGCATCGACGACCGGCCGCCGGTGCGCCGCCGGGCCCGTTCGGTCCTGATCGCCAACGTCGGCCGCCTGCAGGGCGGCGTGACCCTGCTGACCGAGGCCGAGCCGGACGACGGCTGGCTCGACGTCGCCGTGCTTACCCCGCGCAACCTGCGGCACTGGCTCGCGCTCGGCTGGGCGGTGATCCGTCGCAACGGCCAGGTGCCGCAGATGGAGGTGTTCCGGGGCCGGCGCGTGGTGGTCACCAGCAACCGGGCGCAGCCTCGGGAGTTGGACGGCGACCTGATCTCTCCGGGCCGGCAGCTGCGGGCGGAGGTCCGGCCGCAGGCGCTCTGGCTCTGCGTCCCCCAACCCGCGGACGCCCCCGACCTGGCCGTCGACGCGCAGGGCGCCGGGGAGCGGGGCGAGCAGCTCATCGAGGAAGCACGCCGTGAGTAGCACCCGGATCGTGCCGGAGACCCGGCTGATGGCCGACGAGGAGCTGTCCGCCGACGACGCCTGGCACACCCTGCGCCGCCAAGGCGGCTGGCACCTGCTGCGGGATGCGTTCATCCGGTTCCGCTACGGCGACGGCTTCAGCCACTCCCGGGCGTTCGCGCTGCAACTCTGCCTCGCCGTGGTGCCGTTCCTGATCGCCCTCACCGGCCTGATCAGCGAGCTGGGCGTCGAGGAGGGCGGCCAGGTGGTCGCCGACACCGTTCTGGCGCTGACCCCCGGCCAGAGCGCGCAGATGGTCGCCGAGCTGCTGGGGGAGGGCGAACGCGTCGAGGACGCGGGCGAGGTGGCGCTCACCCTCGGTCTGCTCACCGGCCTGTTCGCGCTGACCACCACGATGGCCCAGATCGAGCGGGGCGCCAACCGCATCTACGGCGTCGAGCGGGACCGCCCGGCGCTGCGGAAATACCTGCGCGCCGCCGTACTGGCCGGCACCGCCGGCCTGCCCGCGCTGGCCGGCTTCCTGATCCTGGTCGGCGGCGGCGCGATGGGCGACTCGGTCCGCGAACACTACGAGTGGGGTGCGCTCGCCAACGGCATCTGGGACGTGGTCCGCTTCCCGCTGAGCCTCGGGCTGACCGTCGTCGCCGTCGCCGTGCTGTTCCGCCACTCGCCACGCCGTAACCAGCCCGGCCTGTCCTGGCTGTTGTTCGGCGCGGGCATCGCCACGGCGCTGTGGTGGCTGGCCAGCCTGCTGCTCGCCGCGTACGTGCGGTTCAGTGACGGTTTCGGGCAGACCTACGGCGCCCTGACCGGCATGATGGCGCTGCTGCTCTGGGCCAACCTGACCGGGATGGCGCTCTTCGGTGGGCTGGCCTTCGCCGCCCAACTGGAGGCGCTGCGCATCGGTGTGCAGGACCCCGCCCAACCCGACCTGTGGGAGCCCGACCCGGACCGCGCCGAGCTGTACGACACCGGGGACATGTCGGCGCTCTAGCCGCACCGGCGTGTACGACGGACGCGGATCGGGTAAAGCGCCTCGCCAGAGGCGACAAGGGAGGTGCGGGGTGACCGCGGTCAAAGAGGTGGCGCGCCGTCCGATCGGTCATTTCGCCGAACGGAGCATTGCCGGTCTGATGGCCGTCACCGGCGCCGGGGTGGCCTTCGGACTGCTGTTGTTGCTCGTCCGGGTGCGGTGGAGCCCCCTGCAGGATGCCGACCACGCCCTCGCCGAGTGGTTCAACGGGCTCGTCGCCCCGCACCACGCGCTGGTCACCGTGCTGCAGGCGGTGACCGACCTGGGTGGCCGACCGATCCTCATCTGGCTGGTCACCATCGCCGTCGTCGGCCTGCTGATCCGCCGGCAGCCCCGACTCGCCGTCTACCTGATCATCACGGGGGTCGGTGGCCTGATCCTCGACCCGTCGCTGAAGACGCTGGTCGGCCGGCTCCGCCCGGTGGTGGACGTGCCGATTGCCAGCGCGCCCGGCAACAGCTTCCCGAGCGGGCACGCGCTCGGCTCGTTCGTCGCGTACGGAGCGCTGCTGCTGGTGTTCCTGCCGGCGATGGCGCCCCGCTGGCGCAAGCCGGCCATCGCCTGCGTCGCTGTGCTGGTGGCACTGGTCGGGCTGACCCGGATCGCGCTGGGCGTGCACTTCGTCTCCGACGTGCTGGCCGCCTGGCTGCTCGGGGCCGCCTGGCTGGGCGTCACCGCGTACGCCTTCCGGCTGTGGCGGCGGGAGCGGGGCCGGCCGGTGCCGCCGCTGACCGAGGGCCTGGAGCCGGAGGCGGGGCACGACATCGCCCCCGCCCCGGCCGAGGAACACGTGTTGGCCCACCCCCGCTCGGCGGTGGCCGAGCTGCTGGTCGGCTGGGTGCTCGTGTTCGGCGCGCTGTACGGCTTCGGCATGTACGTCAGCTACCACGCCAAGGGCACCTTCTTCGACACCCTCGACACCGAGGTGCCGCGTTGGTTCGCCGAGCGGCACACCGAGGTGCTGACCGAGGTCAGCTGGTGGTGGAGCAAGTTCGGTGACACCCATGCCATCCTGCTGATCTCGCTGGTGTTCTGCCCACTGGTGCTGGCGGTGTGGCGACGCTGGCGACCGGTGCTGTTCGTGGCGCTGGCGATGGTGGGTGAGCTGACCCTGTTCCTCGCGTCGGCCCGCGCGGTCGACCGGCCGCGTCCGCCGGTGGAGAACCTGGACGGGCCGATGCCCACCTCGTCGTTCCCGTCCGGGCACATCGCCGCCACGATCTGCGTCTGGCTGGCGATCACCCTCATCGTGTTCCCACGTACCGACCGGTGGTGGCGGTGGGTCTTCGTGGCGCTGGCCGTGCTCATGCCGGTCGGGGTGGCCACCTCCCGGATGTACCGGGGAATGCACCACCCGACCGACTTCATGGGCGCGATCCTGTTCTCCGCACTCTGGATCGGACTGCTCTACCTGGTGATCCGCCCGAACGAGGACCTGAAGGAAGGCAACCAACCGGCCATCGAGTCGGAGGACGTGGGCACTCTCGACGACGAGCTGGCGCGGGCCGGCCGAGCCGACTAGGCGCCGCCGTCGTGCTGCGGGTGATGACCTGGAACATCCGCACCGGCGGCCGGGATCGCGCCGGCCCCGACCGGCTGGACCAGGTGATCCAGGTCGTCAACGAGCAGGCACCGGACGTGCTGGCCCTGCAGGAGTTGCGCGGCTTCGACCGCGACGGGCTGATGGCCACCGTGGCGGGCCGGGTGGGCATGACGCCCCACCTGGCCCGGTCCTGCTTCGGACAGCCGGTGGCGGTGCTGGTCCGACCGCCGTACCGGGTCGTCGACGCGGGGCCGGTGCGCCGCCCGTTCCACCACGCCGCCGCCCGCGTCGTGGTGGCTACGTCCGCCGGGCCGTTCACCGTGCTCGGCACCCACCTCTACCCGTACTCCGGGGGCCGGCGGCGGATGGAGGTCGACTGGCTGGTCGCCGCGATGCGACGCAGCCAGGGGCCGCTGACGTTGCTCACCGGTGACCTCAACTCGCTCGACCCGACCGTCGACCACACCGCTGCCCTGGCCACCATGCCCGCGCTCTACCGGCGGCGGCACCTGCGTCGCTCCGGCGGCGCGGTGGACACCCGCGCGATCGCCCGGCTGCTCGCCGCCGGCCTCGTCGACCTCTGGCCGTCGCGCAACGCCGACGCACCGGAGGCCGCCGGCCACACCGTGCCCACCCGACTCGGCGGGGCCGAGTTCGCCGGGATGCGGCTGGACTACCTGCTCGGCAGCAGCGCGGTCGCGCAGCGGGTCGGCGACTGCCGGGTGATCCGTGACGGCGCGGCGGCGACGGCCTCCGACCACTATCCGCTGCTCGCCACGCTGGAATTCTCCGCCGGCTGAAGCCGCTCGTCGGTGCGGCGCTGCCGGTGCCCCCACAGCGTCGCGCGGGCCGATTACGGTGCCCCGGTGACCGACCGCCCCACCCTCCGCTCGCCATTGCCCGGTCCGCCGAACCCCGCGACGCCCCCGACGGCCCGTCCGGCGCGCGACCCGCGAACCCCTGACCCGGCGGAGCCGGCCGCCGCCGCGCTTCCGCTCGTCGCGGCCGTCGCGCGCGGCGTGGCGCTGGTCCTGGTTCTGCCGGTACGCCTGCTCTGGGAGCTGATCGCGGCTGCCGGCCGGCTGCTGCGCCGGCACCTGATCGGTCCGGCGGGTCGGTTCCTGCGTCGCTGGCTGCTGGCCCCGCTGGTCTGGGCTCTGGCCTGCTGGACCCGCCGCTCGGTGCTCGACCCGGCCCGACTGGCCTCCCGGGAGGTGCTCAGCGCCCTGGGCCTGCGCCGCTGACGGCAGCGGCTGTGCCTCGGAGCGCTGCGCGGCTGCGCCTCAGAGCACCAGGTTGAGCAGGACGGTCAGCACGACCGAGGCCACGATCGAGAAGAGGATCATCAGGAGGCAGCCGAGGCCACCGCCGAGTGGGCGGATCTCCGTGTTGCCGAAGCGCATGGTCGTCACCTGTCCGTGAGTGCGGGATGAGGGGCGAGCAGGTGCCGGATCGCGTCCGCCACCGCCAGCGGGTTGGTCGTCGCCGCGTTGTGCGCGGCGCCGGGAACGAGCACGAGGTTGGCGTCCGGCACCAGCCGGGTCACCTGGTCCCGCCACCGTGGCGGCGCGATCGGGTCCCGCTCGCCGGTGAGGACCAGGGTCGGCGCGGTGATCCGCACCAGGTCCGCCTCGATAGCGTTGTGCACCGAGTGCGACAGCGTCGCGAGGACCCGCCAGGGTCGGGCGTTCCACACGTCCCGGATCAGGACCGGTGCCTGGAGCGGTGCCTCGTGGGCACTGTCCATGAGCCACCGGCCGAGTTGGGCCCGACGGGACCGGGCGGCCGGATCGCTGGTCGGCCCGGCCAGCACCAGCGCGCGTACCGCGCTCGGCTGGGTCGCGGCGAGCGCGGCGGCCACCTCGGCGCCGAACGAGTGCCCGAGCAGGCAGACCGGCGGCAACCGGTACGCGGCCAGCCAGGCGGCCAGGTGTTCGGCGTGCCGGCGCACGTCGTACGCGCGTTGCGGGCGTTCGGTCAGTCCAAAGCCGGGCAGGTCCGGCACGTACACCGGATGGGTGGTGGAGAGCGCGACGGCCAGCGGGGTGAGATACCGGTGCGAGACCGCCAGGCCGTGCACCAGCACCACCGGCGGTGCGTCGCTTGTCGGGCCCGCGGCGTGTCGGGTGTGGGTGCGCAGCCCGTCGACGAGTCGCCACTCACTGGTCAGCCCGGCGGCCGGCCAGGGCGCGGCCATAGCGTGCCGCAGGTCGGCCAGCCCGAACCGGCCGGTGCGAGCGGGTCCGGCCGGTCGGGTCGCCGTTCGGTTCACAGCTGGCGCAGTCGGGGCAGCAGTTGCTCCTGCGCCCAGTCCAGGAACATCGGCTGGGTGTCCCCACCGACCTGAACGATCGCCACGTGGGTGAAGCCGGCGTCGACGAACTTGCGGAACGCCTCGACGTGCGCGTCCACATCCGGGCCGCAGGAGATGCCCTCCGCGACGTCCTCCTCGCGGACGAACTGGGTGGCGGCGGCGAAGGACTCCGGGCCGGGCAGGTCGGCGTTGACCTTCCAACCCATCCCGAACCAGCGGAACTGGTCGTGCACGATCTTGCGGCACTCGGCCTCGTCGGGGCCGTAGCAGATGGCCACCTGGCCGTAGCGGGGCTGACCAGCGCCTCCCGCGTCGTCGTACATCTCGATGATGTGCCGGTCCGGCTCGGTGGAGATGAGGCCGTTGCCGTACTCGGCGGCCAGCGTCGCGGACTGTCGACCGGACGCGGCGATGGCCATCGGCACCGGCCGCTCGGGGCGGTCCCAGATGTAGGCGTCGGGCACGTCGAAGTGGTTGCCGGAGAAGGTCAGCGTCTCGCCGTTGAGCAACGGGCGGATGATCTGCAACGCCTCCTCGAACATCTCGTGCCGTTGCTGGACGTGCGGCCAGCCGCCGACCACGTGCTCGTTCAGGTTCTCCCCGGCACCCAGACCCAGGGTGAACCGACCGTCCGAGAGCGCTCCGATCGTGCTGGCCTTCTGCGCGACCACGGCCGGGTGGTAGCGGCGGATCGGGCAGGTCACGAAGGACATCAGCTGCGCGCGGGAGGTGGCGTGAGCGACCGCGCCGAGCACCGACCAGGCGTACGGGGAGTGGCCCTGGGAGTCCAGCCAGGGGTAGTAGTGATCGGACATCACCAGTTGGTCGAAACCAGCGGCCTCGGCCCGGACCGCGTGGTCCACCAGTTGCTTGGGTCCGGCCTGCTCGCTCATCAGGGTGTAGCCGACGTTGACCATCCTGGTATCCCCTCTCACCGACGGATCGTTCCCGGGATACCCCGGTGGACGGCGGTCAACCCTCCCGTCCGGTTCGGCGTCGGTGATGCTTGACGGATCGCCGGCCACCTGCCTACCGTCTCTCTTAACCGGTTAAGAGCCGGATGTGGCGCACATCCTGTGGTGGGGATGACCGCCCCGTGACGGCCCGCGTCCGCGTGGGCCGTTGCGGCTGTCCGGCCCCCCAGGCCAGGCAACTGAACCGGTTGCGAGGACCATTCCATCGTCCTACGCTGATGCGTGCGCCGGGAGCTGGGCGCTGCTGCCGGGCCGCAGCCGCCTTCCCTGTCACGTCCCAGCCAGCGAGCCGTGGCAGGTGATCTAGGGCTCGACCACGGTAGGCGGGCCGTCCCCGGGCTCGGCGGCCAGTCGGGCTGCCCGCATGGTCAGGTAGAGCTGTTCGGGGCGGCTGCTCGTGCGGGCGGCGGCGGCCCGGTACTCGACGATCGCCCGGGCCTGGTCACCGGCCATCTCGTGCAGGTGGGCGCGGGCGGCGGCCAGCCGGTGGTGTCCGGCCAACTGCGGGTCGTGGGTCAGCGCGTCCAGCGCGGCCAGGCCAGCGGCCGGTCCGTGCACCATGGCCGTCGCGACGGCCCGGTTGAGCGCCACCACCGGGCTGGCGACCATGCGTTCCAGTACCTCGTAGAGCGCCAGGATCTGCGGCCAGTCGGTCTGCTGCGTGCTCGGCGCCTCGTCGTGCAGGGCGGCGATGGCGGCCTGCACCTGGTACGGGCCGACCGGCCCACGGGGCAGGGCTCGGGTGACCAGTGCGACGCCCTCGGCGATCGCGTCGGCGTCCCAGCGGCTGCGGTCCTGATCGGCCAGTGAGATCAGCTCGCCGGACGGCCCGGTTCGTGCCGGGCCGCGTGCCTCGGTGAGCAGCATCAACGCCAGCAGCCCGGTCGACTCGCTGTCGTCGGGCAGCAGCGTGTGCAGCGCGCGGGCCAGCCGGATCGCCTCCGCCGCGAGGTCGACCCGGCGCAGGTCCGGGCCCGCCGTGCTGGTGTGCCCCTCGGTGAAGACCAGGTAGAGCACCTGCCGGACGGCGGTCAACCGGTCGGCCCGCTCGGCCGGCTCGGGCATCCGGAACGGCAACCCGGATGCCCGGATGCGCTGCTTGGCTCGGCTGATCCGCTGTGCCATCGTCGCCTCGGGAACCAGGAACGCCCGGGCGATCTCGGCGGTGCTCAATCCACCCACGGCGCGCAGGGTCAACGCCACCGCGGACGTCGGGGCGAGCGCCGGGTGGCAGCAGAGGAAGAGCAGGACCAGCGTGTCGTCCCGCTCGGCGGTCAACTCCTCGTCGGCAGCCGGCGCGTACTGCCGGTCGTCGGGGTCCTGGCGGGCGACCAGGTCCTCCCGGCGACGTCGAGCCTGCTCACCGCGGACCTGCTCGATCATCCGGCGGTAGCCCACCTGGATCAGCCAGCCACGCGGGTTGGCCGGCAACCCCTCGACCGGCCACTGGGTGGCGGCGGCCAGCAGCGCCTCCTGCACCGCGTCCTCGGCGGTGGCGAAGTCACCGAAACGGCGGGTGAGCACGCCGAGGACCTGCGGCGCCAACTCGCGCAGCAGGTCCTCGACGCGGGGATCGGTCTTCAGCCCTCACAACTCCTGCGCTGGAGCGGACATCACCGGGTGCACCTCGATCGGCATGTTCAGCGGCCGGCCGCCGGGGCCGGGTGCGGTGGAGATGTGCGCGGCCAACTCCACGGCCCGCTCGGGGCTGTCGCAGTCGACAACCCAGAAGCCGGCGAGGAACTCCTTCGTCTCGGCGAACGGCCCCTCGGTGACCACCGGCGCCCCGCCCTCACCGGCACGGACGATCCGGGCCTGCTGCGGGCCACCGAGGCCCTGCCCGTCGACCCACTCACCGGCGGCCACCAGCTTCTCGTTGACCTCGCCCATGAAGGCGATGTGCGCCCGGACCTCGTCCTGCGTCCAGGTGTCGATGCTCGGGAAGTCGGTCCCGGCGGCGCTGAACTGCATCAGCAGCATGTACTTCATGGTTGGCTCCTCACACCTGCGCACCTCGTCGGTGCTCTCACCCTGAGGTAGAAGCAGGTGCCGCCGTTCTCGACACCCGGGCCAGAGATTTCCCAGAAATTTTGTCAGTCGACGGCGTCGACCTCCAACACCAGACTCTGCTCCGGATGCAGGGCGGGCAGTTGCACGCCCACCCGGGCCAGGGCCGCCCCGCTGAGGGTGACACCGTCCGCCAGCCAGATGGGCGCGGACCGGTCGATGGTGGCCGGGGCCGGTACGCCCGACACCGGTCGCACCCGGTACCGCCGGCCCGTGTCGAGACCGGGCAGCCGCACCGCGCCGGGCACCTGCGCCACGGAGGTGGTCAGCCGTGCCACCGCGTACACCCCTCGGGTGTTGTCGCCCGCGACCACGCCGTGCGCCCAGACGGCCGGGTCCGGGTGATCGACCCGGACCACCCGCCCGGCGTGCAGCAGCGGGCGCAGCCGCTTGTGCAGTGCCACCCAGGCGGTCAACTCGGTCTGTTCGGCGGCGCTGATCGACGCGATGTCCCACTCGATGCCGTGGTGGCCGAAGAGCGCGGTCGCCGCCCGGAAACCCAGGTCGTGGACGCGGTGGGTGGTGTGCGAGCGTTCCGGGCCGATGTGCGTGCCGATCAGCTCCGGTGGCAGCAGCAGCCCGGTCCAGCGCTGGATGCTGAGCCGTTCCAGGGCGTCGTTGCAGTCGCTGGCCCAGACCCGGTCGGTGCGGGCCAGGATGGCCAGGTCCACCCGGGCACCGCCGGATGAGCAGCTCTCGATCTCCACGCCCGGGTGGCGACCGCGCAACTCGTCGAGCAGGCGGTAGACCGCCAGGGTCTGCCGGTGCACCCCGGGGCGGCCGTGCTGCCCGGCCTCGGTGAGGTCCCGGTTCTGGTCCCACTTGAGGTACCGGATCCCGGGGTGGTCGGTGAGCAGCGTGTCGAGCCGTTCCAACACGTGGTCGTACGCCTCGGGGCGGCCCAGATCGAGCACCTGCTGGTTGCGCCACGACGGCGGCAGCCGCCCGGGCACGGCGAGCAGCCAGTCGGGGTGCGCGCGGAACAGGTCCGAGTCGGGGTTGACCATCTCCGGCTCGACCCAGAGCCCGAACTGAAGTCCCTGGCTGGTCACGTGGTCGATCAGCGGTTGCAGGCCGTCGGGCCAGACGTCCTCGTCGACGTACCAGTCGCCGAGCCCGGCGGTGTCGTCGCGGCGGCCGCGGAACCAGCCGTCGTCGAGCACGAACCGCTCCACGCCGATCTGCGCGGCCCGGTCGGCGAGCGCCCGCAGTCGGTCCAGGTCGTGGTCGAAGTAGACCGCCTCCCAGACGTTGAGGGTCACCGGGCGGGGGGAGCGCGGGTGCCCGGGTCGGGCCCGTAAATGCGGGTGCAGCACGTCGCTGAGCCCGTCCAGCCCGGCGTCGGACCAGACCGCGTAGAGCAGCGGAGTCTCGTACGACTCGCCGGGGCCGAGCCGGACCTCCCCGGGGGCCAGCAGCTCGCCGCCGCCGAGGGTCGACTCGCCGGTGGGCCGCCGCTCGGCGAAGGTGACGTGGTCGCCGCTCCACGCGGTGTGCACCGCCCAGACCTCGCCGTGGCCGAAGCCGAACCCGGCGGTGCCGGCCACCAGCAGCAGCGTGGCGTCATGCCCGGTACGCCCGTGCCGGCCCTCGCGGACCCAGGCGCCGTGCTGCCACGGGTGCCGCTGCGGGGACCGCTCCCGACACCATCGGCCGGTCAGGTCGAGCAGCTCGGTGGCGACCGCCGGCACCGGCAGCACCGGCGTCAGCTCCCGCAGCTCGTACGCGCTGTCACCGTCGTTGCGCAGCCGGTGCCGAACGGTCAGCAGGCCATACGGGTCGAGCGTGACCTCGATGGTCAGGGTCAGCCCGGCGGCCGGGTCAGCCGCCCGCACGGTGACCCGGTCCGAGCCGTCACCGGGTTGGTCCACGTCGAGACCGTCCAGCCGGAACGCGGTGGACCAGTCGGCCCCGTCGCGGTGCCCGGCCAGGCCGGGCCGTCCGCTCCAGCCGGCGCTCGCCTCCGGCAGCAGGGACAGGACGGTCGGTTCGTCGAAGCTGCTCGGCACCACGGGCGGTACGGTCGCGTCGGTGAGCTGGCGCAGGCCGTTGTCGTCGAGATCGCCGACGTCGCCGCCCCAGTGCACGACTCGGGGCAGCCCCGGGCCGCGCGCGTCGAGCACCAGGCTGGTCCGCGCGCGGCGCAGGTGCAGGATCGTCATCCTTTGGAGGCTCCCAAGGTCAGGCCCCGAACGAAGTGCCGCTGGAGCATAAAGAAGATCACCAGGGTGGGGATCGCGACGAGCACGCTGCCCGCCGAGACCAGGTTGTTGTCGGTGAAGAACTCACCGCGCAGGTTGTTGAGTGAGCTGGTCACCGGGAACTTGTCGCCGGTCCGCATCAGGACGGTGGCCCAGAAGAATTCGTTGTAGATCCAGGTCACCTCCAGCGTCGCCAGCGCGGCCAGCGCCGGCCGGCACAGCGGCATGGTGACCTGCCAGTACTGCCGCCAGATGCTCGCCCCGTCGACCATCGCCGCCTCGTACAGGTCGCGGGGCAGCGCCTTCATGTAGTTGCTGAGCACGAAGACGCAGAACCCGCACTGGAAGGCCACGTTGATCAGGATCAGGCCCCAGTAGCTGTCGTAGAGCAGCTCCGAGTCGCTCATGAACTCTGGCAGCGGCACCTCGGTGAACAGCCGGAACAGCGGGATGAGCAGCGCCTGCTGGGGCAGCAGGTTGGCCGCGGTGAAGATCCCGAGCAGGACGAGGTTGAGCTTCCAACTGAACCGGGCGATGACGAATGCCACGCAGGAGGCGAGGAAGAGCGTCAGCAGCACCGCCGGCACGGTGATGTACACCGAGTTGAGGAAGTGCTGCCCGAACTCCGCGGTCCGCCAGGCGGTGACGTAGTTGTCGAAGGTCCAGCCGCCGAACGAGACGTAGCCGTTGCGGGCGGTGTAGTCGTACGAGCGCAGCGAGCTGAGCACCGCCCAGGCGATCGGGAAGAGCCAGGCCAGCGAGACGACGATGAGGAAGCCGTGCAGCAGCATCCGCGGCGGGGTCAGCCTGCGGCGGCGGACCGGGGTCTCGACGCTCATTGCCGGTTCTCCCTCATCACGGTCGCCAGGTAGATGGTGATGAAGACCAGCGAGACGACCAACATGATCGTCGCCAGTGCCGAGCCGAAGCCGATCCGGCTCGCCTCACCCACCACGTTCTGGGTGACCAGCGCGGAGATCAGCTCCAACCCGTTGCGGCCCTTGTTGACCACCCAGACCAGGTCGAACGCGCGCAGCGACTCGATCACGGTCACCACCAGCACGATGATGTTGATCGGCCGCAGCACCGGGAACACCACCCGGAAGAACGTCCGGCCCTCCGAGGCGCCGTCGACCGCGGCGGCCTCGCGCAGCGACGGATCGACGCCCTTCAGGCCGGCCAGGTAGAGCAGCATGATGTACCCGACGTGCCGCCACCCCGAGGCGATCATGACCGCCCAGATGTTGACGTTCGAGTCGCCGTACCAGTCGATGTTGCTGGCGAAGACGGCGTTGATCAGGCCCTGGTCCCGGGAGTAGAGCAGCTGCCAGACGAAACCGATGAGCGCCAGCGAGAGCACCACCGGCAGGTAGAGCGCGGTCTGGTAGAAGCGGCTGCCGCGCAGCTCCTTGTCCAACAGCACGGCCAGGAACATGCCGAACGGCGTGGCGATCACGAAGAGCGAGGCCAACCACAGCAGGTTGTGCTGGATCGCCGGCACGAACGGCGGGTAGATGTTCACCACGTCGCTGTAGTTGCGCGCGCCGACGAACTCGATCTCGTTGAGTGGGCCGATGCCGTCCCAGTTGGTGCCGGAGAGCAGCACGGTGGCCGCCGCCGGCAACCAGACGAACCCGGTGACGAGCAGCAGCGGGACGAGCACCATCAGCGTGATGACCACGCGGTCGGTGCGGGACAGGAGCCGTAGCCGCCGACGACGACCACCCGTTGAGGTGGTCGCGGCCGGCGGCGGCACGGCGCGATCCGCTTGGATCAGGGGCAGGTCGGACACGATGTCCTCCCCCTTCCGCCGTCAGTCAGTGAAGATCGACTTTTTCTGGTTCTCGATGGACGAGGTGAGCCCGTCGATGTCCTTGGGGTTCTTGATGAACTGCTGGATCGCCGGGATCATCACGGTGGAGGCGAAGTCCGGCCGGGTGTCGCGGTCGAGGAACTGGGCGATCTCGGTGGCCGACCCGACCAGTTCGGCGGCCTTCTTCTGCAGGGCGGTGTAGCCGCCGACGTCCGCGCCACTGTTGGCGACCAGGACGGCCGGGTCGTTCTTGAGGTTGATGTCCGCGGCGGCCTTGCCGCCGAAGTACTCCAGCAGCTTGCGCGCGTTGTCCTCGTTCTTGGGCTTGCGGGCCATCATGTAGCCGTCGATCGGGGCGTCCAGCGCCTTGGCGCCGATGGCCGGGTCGATCTCGGGGAAGGTGAAGAAGTCGAGGTCGTCCTGCTCGTCGTTGCTGAACTGCTGACCGACGAAGAGGCCGAGCAGGTACATGCCGCTCTTCTTCTGCTGCAACGACTGCGCGGCCTCCTGCCAGGTGCGGCCGAGGCTGTCCGGCTGGTGCAGGGGGAGCAGGCCGGCCCAGGTGTCGAAGACCTTCTTGACCTTGTCGGAGGTCCAGGCCTCCTTGCCGGCCATCAGGTCGACGTGGAACTGGTAGCCGTTGATGCGCAGGTTGAGGATGTCGAAGGTGCCCATCGCCGGCCACCCGTCCTTGTCGGCGAAGGCGATCGGGATCAGGCCGTCCTTCTTCATCTGCGCGCCGAGCGCGGTGAACTGGTCCAGGGTGGTGGGCACCTGGTAGCCGTACTGCTGCCAGACCGACTTGCGGTAGAAGACCGCCCACGGGTAATACGTCGCCGGGACGAAGTACTGCTTGCCGTCGTCGCCGGTGGATGCCTTCTTGAAGGCGTCGGAATAGCCGGAGAGCTTGCTCCACACGTCGCTGATGTCGCTGGCCAGGCCCTTCTGGGCGAAGAAGCGCATCCGGTAGCCGGCGAACCAGGTGAACACGTCGTCCGGCTTGCCCTGCAGGTAATTGTTGATGTTCTCCTGGAACGTGTTGTGGTCGACCGTGTTCACCGCGACCTGCACCCCGGACGAGGTCTTGAATCCGTCGGTGACCTTGACGAGGACGTCCTTCGGCTTCGGGTCCGACTGGTTCGAGCCGAGCGACACCTCCTTGCTGGACCCGCCGGAGCCGGAGTCGTCGCCGCAGCCGGCGAGCAGGCCGGTGCCGAGCAGCGCGCCCGTGCCGGCCGCGCCGGCCAGCAGCGATCGTCGGTTGATGCCGGCGACTGAGGGCGGTACGAGCCGAGCCAGGTACTCGGCTTGGGATTGGGGACGGGACATCTGTGCCTCCTGCGGATGAAGAGGTGCTACGCCCAAGGGCCATCAAGGGTGGTGAAGGCAGGTCCGGCGTCGTGATCACACATTGAGATCCACCGAGAATCCACATTGGCGAACACGAACGGCCATTGGGGCCTCAAGCTACCCCTCAGTCGAGCCCTGTCAAGAGGGCTGTTCGCCTCCGATAACCCAGTCGTGACACGGTCGTTACCTAGTAGACGTTGGAAAGAAGCTCGATGTTGGAACCTGTTGACTTCCGTCGACTAGCGGGTGCACCCTCAGCTGTCATGCGGCGATGGCAGGGTGACAGCATCTATTTCGGCGGCGACTACAACCCCGAGCAGTGGCCCGAGGAGACCTGGTCGGAGGACATCGACCTGATGCGCCGCGCCGGCGTCAACCTGGTCTCCGTCGGCATCTTCTCCTGGGCACTGCTGGAGCCCACCCCGGGGCGGTTCGAGTTCGGCTGGCTGGACCGGGTGCTGGACCTGCTGCACGACGGTGGCATCCAGGTCGACCTGGCCACCGCGACGGCCAGCCCACCACCGTGGCTGGCCCGCGCGCACCCCGAGACGCTGCCCCGCCGGGCCGACGGTGCGATCCTCTGGCCCGGGGGACGGCAGGCGTACTGCCCCAGCTCCCCAGTGTTCCGGGAACGGTCACTGGAGCTGGTACGCGCGGTGGCCGGCCGGTACGCCGAGCATCCCGCCGTGGTCATGTGGCACGTCTCCAACGAGCTGGGCTGCCACAACGTGCACTGCTACTGCGATGTCAGCGCCGAGGCGTTCCGCGGTTGGCTGCGCGAGCGCTACGGCGACCTGGACCGGCTCAACGACGCCTGGGGCACCGCGTTCTGGAGCCAGCGCTACGGCGACTGGGCCGAGATCAACCCGCCGCGCAGCGCGCCGACCTTCGCCAACCCCACGCAGCAGCTGGACTTCCTGCGGTTCTCCTCCGACGAGCAGCGCGCCCAACTGCGCGCCGAGCGCGAGGTGCTGCGCACGGTGGTCCGGCAGCCGGTCACCACCAACTTCATGATTGGCTTGGGCGTCAAGCACATGGACTACCACTCCTGGGCAACCGATGTGGACCTGGTCTCCAACGACCACTACCTCACCGCCGCCGACCCGCAGGCGCACCTCGGGCTGGCGCTCGCCGCCGATCACACCCGGGGCGTCGCCGGCGGCGACCCGTGGTTGCTGATGGAGCACTCCACCAGCGCGGTCAACTGGCAGCCGCGCAACGTGGCCAAGCTGCCCGGGCAGCTGCGCCGCAACAGCCTCGCGCACGTCGCCCGCGGCGCCGACGGGGTGCTCTTCTTCCAGTGGCGTGCCTCCCGGGCCGGCGCGGAGAAGTTCCACTCCGCGCTGGTGCCGCACGCCGGGCCGGACACCAAGGTCTTCCGCGAGGTCTGCCAGCTCGGCGCGGACCTCAAGGCCCTCGCGGAGGTACGCGGCAGTCGAGTCGACGCCGACGTGGCGATCCTGTTCGACTGGGAGGCGTGGTGGGGCGTCGAGTTGGATTCGCACCCCAGTGTCGACGTCACCTACGCCGATCGGCTGAACGCCCTCTACGGCGCGCTGTGGCGGGCCGGCGTCACCGCCGACATCGTCCACCCGTCGGCCGATCTCAGCGGCTACCGGCTGGTCCTGGTACCGACCCTCTACCTGGTCCGGGACGCCGACGTCGAGGCGTTGCACTCCTACGTCGAGGCCGGCGGCACGGCGGCGGTCACCTACTTCAGCGGCATCGTGGACGCCAACGACCACATCCGGCTGGGCGGCTACCCGGGCGCGTTCCGGGAGCTGCTCGGCGTCCGGACCGAGGAGTTCTTCCCGCTGCGCGAGGGCGAGCAGGTCCGACTCGACGACGGCAGCACCGCCGACGTGTGGACCGAGTGGGTGCACGCCGACGGCGCCGAGGTGCTGGCGTCGTACACCGATGGGCCCCTGCCGGGCGTGCCAGCGCTGACCCGGCACCGGGTGGGCGACGGCGCCGCCTGGTACGTCGGCACCCGGCTGGACGAGCCGGGCACCGATCGGCTGGTCGCCCGGCTGCTCGCGGAGGCCGGCGTCCGTCCGGCGGCGGAGGCGCCGACCGGGGTGGAGGTGGTACGACGCCGCGACGGCGAGCGGACCTGGCTGTTCGCGATCAACCACACCGAGACCGAGGTACGCCTCCCGGCGCGCGGCGTCGAGCTGTTGACTGGCGCGCCGTGTGCCGGTGAGCTGACGGTGCCCGCCGGTGAGGTGGCTGTCATCCGTGAGGATTGGGCCTGATCCGCACGACAGGCACGGCGCGAAGGAGGTTCCCCAGATGCTCGCCCAGCAGCGGCAGACCGCCATCCTCGATCTGATCCGCCAACGTGGCGGGGTACGGGTGAGTCACCTGGTCAGTCGGTTCGGCGTGTCCGACATGACGATCCGGCGCGACCTGGAGGTGTTGGCCGAACGCGGCCTGGTGGACAAGGTGCACGGCGGCGCGACGCTCGCCGGGCCGGGCTCGGCCGAGGAGCCCGGCTTCGCGGCGAAGTCGATCCGCCAGCAGGCGGAGAAGCGAGCCATCGCCGAGCGCGCCGCGCGGATGGTGGAGCCGGGGATGGCCATCGCGCTGTCCGCCGGTACGACCACCGCCGCGCTGGCCACGCTGCTCTCCGACGTACGCGGGCTGACCGTGGTGACCAACTCGATCCCGGTGGCCGACGCGCTCTACCAGAATCCGCGCGCCGACCAGACCGTCGTGTTGACCGGCGGCATCCGTACCCCGTCGGACGCGTTGACCGGGCCGGTGGCCGAGGCGGCGATCAGCGCGCTCAACGTCGACCTGCTGTTCCTCGGCGTGCACGGGCTCAGCCCGCGCACCGGGTTCACCACGCCGAACCTGCTGGAGGCCGGGGTCAACCGGTGCCTCATCGGCGCGGCCCGCCGACTGGTGGTGCTCGCCGACCACACCAAGTGGGAGACGATCGGCATCGCCACCATCGCCCCGCTGGAGGCCGCCGACGTGCTGATCACCGACCGTGGGCTGCCGACGGAGGCCCGCACGACGATCGGCGAGCAGGTCGGCGAGTTGATCATCGTCGAGCCTGACTGAGGCCGTCCGCTGTGCGTTGCGTCGATCATGGAGTTTTGGTGGCCGGAAGGGGACGTCCTGCGGACTTTGTCCGGCACGAAGGACGGCGATGTCGCGCCCTGCTGCGTGATCGACTCGGGTTCACGGAAGTCGGGGTGTCCTGGTCTCCTTGGGCGATGCCCCGATTTTCAGGAAACCGAGTCGATCAAGCGCAGCCGGCGAGACGCGCGAGTCGCGCGGCGCTTCACAGCCACCTCACAGGGGTGCTGGATAGGGTGCCGTTCGAGTCAACGTCCGACTCCAGCCTGGAGCGGTCGGCGTCGCACAGGAGTTCCGATGGTCTTCAAGAAGATGTTGAGCGCGTTCGGTGTGGGCGGTCCCAGTGTGGACACCGTGCTGACCAACCCCAACACCCGGCCCGGCCTGACCCTCGACGGGCAGGTCAACCTCGTCGGTGGCGACGCTGAGGCAGCCATCGAGCAGGTGGTGATCGGCCTGGTCACCCGGGTCGAGGTCGAAGGACACGACACCGAGTACGCGGGCACGATGGAGTTCCACCGCATGGCGGTCAGCGGGTCGCTCGTCCTCGCCCCGAAGCAGCAGCTGTCGATCCCGTTCCAGTTGCCGGTGCCGTGGGAGACCCCGATCACCGACGTGTACGGCCAGCGCCTGCACGGCATGACGATGGGCCTGCGCACCGAGCTGGCGATCGCCCGCGCGGTCGACAAGAGCGACCTGGACCAGGTGGCGGTACACCCGCTGCCGGTGCACGAGCGGATCCTGGAGGCGTTCCAGCGGCTCGGCTTCCGGTTCAAGCACGCCGACCTGGAGCGTGGTCACATCCGGGGTGTGCAGCAGACGCTGCCGTTCTACCAGGAGATCGAGTTCTTCGCCTCCCCGCAGTACGCGAGCACCATCCGGGAGGTCGAGCTGACCTTCGTGACCAGCCAGCGCGGTGTGGAGGTCATCCTGGAGTGCGACAAGCGCGGCGGGTTCCTCAGCGCCGGGCACGACGCGTTCGGTCGCTACCAGGTGGCGCACACCGACGCCGACCGGGTCGACTGGGCGCAGGTCGTCGACGGCTGGCTGCGGGAGACCACGTCCCGCTACGGCAGCCTGCGTTCCCAGTACGGCGCGAGCCACGGGCACAGTCGTGGGCACGGCATGGGCGGCATGGTGGCCGGGGCGGCGCTCGGTGTCGCCGGCGGCATGGTCGCCGGCGAGATGGTCGAGGACGCCTTCGAGGGTGACTTCGGCGACTTCGGCGGCGACGAGTAACCGGTCCACAAACGACGACGGTGGCCTCCGGGAGATTCTCCCGGAGGCCACCGTGCACTGTGAACCGGTCAGTGCCGGGCCTTGCGCTCCTCGCCGCTGCGCCAGTTACTTCCGGCCTTGGCCAGACCGCGGCTACCGAGGTAGCCCAGCGTCAGCAGGGTGATCAGGAACCAGGCGTTGTCGGCCCGGAAGATGTCCACTCCGGCCGAGTTCTGCCCGACGACCTGCGACGCGCCCAGTACGGCGGCCACCGCGATCAGGTAGATCCAGAACTCGGTGGTCTTGAACGCCTGCTTGGTCTCCGTACCGGGTGCCTGCATGTCGTTCCGACGCCCGTCGTGCATGACCGGCATCTGCTGGGTCTGCATGTCCCGCATCTGGGCGGGATTCTGCGGGTCGTTCATGGGCCGGTTCATCGGCCGGGTGGAAGCAGCCTGCGTGCTCATCTGGTCCTCCTCAGGATGCGATGAGTCGTACCTGCATTCCCTCGCCCCGCTACCGCGTGTCGGCCACGGCACGGTTCGCTTTCGTGGCGGGGACAACCCCCGACTACCCGAAGCCACGGAGCAGGTAACACCGATCGCCGGCCGGAAAAGCCGGCCGGCGATCGGGTGGACGGTGGGTCAGCGCAGGCCGTTGCGGATCGCCACCCGCACCAGCAGGTCCGGGTCGTCGGTGATGATGCCGTCGACGCCGAGGTCGATGACTCGCTGCATGACCGTCGCGTCATCGACGGTGTACGGGATCACCTTCAGGTCGTACCGCGTTTGCAGAGTCCGAACGTCCGGTCCGTGGAAGTATGCCGGGTTCTCCCGCAGGTACCAGTCGGTCGAGGCGACCGTGCCCTGCTTCGGGTCGTGCACCTGCCAGTTGGCCGACACCGTGCCAGCGCCCGCCGCCCGGGTCAGCTTGCCCAGGTCCTGGTACTTCCACCAGTCCAGCCCACCGGTCCACGGGCTCTTCACCGCCGGGTTGCCGTACACCGCCTGCAGCGAGCACTCGTCGGCGAGGGTCGCGCACTCGGCCGGACCGTACTGCCAGACCAGGCCGACCGTGCCGATCCGCCGGTCGAGCTGGCGGGCGTACGTGATGGTGCGCCAGTCGAACGACTGGATGGTGGCCCGGCTGGTGAAGCCGGCCCGCTGGATCGCGTCGACGAGCTTGCGGGTGAAGCTGCGGTACGGCTCAGTGTCGTTCACCACCGGGCTGATCTTCGTCTCGATGTTCATCCCGATGTCGGTGCGGCCGCTCGCCTTCACCAGGGCGAAGACCTCGTCCAGGGTCGGGATCCGGGCACCGGGCGCGGGCACCTGAGCGGGCAGCTCGGGCAGCGTCTTCGTGCCGCAGTCGACGGTCTTGAGCTGCGCCAGGGTCAGCTCGTGCACCGGCTTGCCCACGTACGGGAACTTCCGGTCACCGGGGCGTACCGGGGCGGTGTCGACGCAGTGCGACCCGTTCACGGTGCGGTCGTGCAGCACCACCAGCTTGCCGTCGGCGGTGACGCCCGTGTCCAGCTCCAGGGTGGAGACGGCCCGGTTGGACAGCGCGTTGGCGAACGCCGGCAGGGTGTTCTCCGGCCGGGTGGCCCGACCACCCCGGTGCGCCTGGATGTCGAACGGCGCGGTGTACGCCTTCGGCAGCCGGTAGCCGCGCTGCGCCAGCAGGCCGCGCAGCCGGTCCGGGTAGTCGGTGATCATGCCGTCCACGCCGTCGTCGATCAGCTTGGCCATGGTCGGCACGTCGTCGACCGTCCACGGGATCACCTTGATCCCGTACCGGTGCGCCTGGGCGACCATCTCCTTGGTGACGTACGGCTTGTAGCCCGGGTCGGTGACCGTGCCGTTCTGCGGCATGCCGTGCACCGGCGAGAAGGCGCTGGCGCCGAAGCTGCGGATCGCCTTGATCGGGTCGCCGCCGAAGTCGTCGATGTCCAGCCCGCCCAGCCACGGCGAGGCACCCGGCTGGCCGGTCTGCAGGAAGTCGTAGTTGGTCAGGGCGACCAGCGGCAGCTTCGGCTCGACCTGACGCATGCGCATCAGCGCGCCCCAGTCGAAGCTCTGGATGGTGACCTGCTTGAGCAGCCCGGCGGCGCGGATCTCGGCCGCGGTGACCCGGACGAACTGCTCGCGGGGAGCCGTCTCGGTCGGCGCGCCCGCCTCGACCTTGGTCTCGACGTTGAGCTTCACGTCCTTCGCCCGGTACCGGTTGACCAGTGCGAAGACCTCACGCAGCAGCGGCATCCGGGCACCCGGGACGGCGACCTGGCCGGGCTTGTCCGCCAGCGTCTTCGAGCCGCAGTCCAGCGTGCGTACCTGGGCCAGGGTGAGCGTGTTGATGTACTTCCCGACGTACGGGAACTCCGGGTCGCCGGGCGTCACCGGGGTGGTGTCGAGGCACTTGGTGCCGGTGACCTTCCGGTCGTGGGTGACGACGGCCTGGCCGTCCTCGGTGATCTGCACGTCCAGTTCGAGGGTGGTCACCCCGAGCTGGAGGGCGTTGCCGAAGGAGGCGAGGGTGTTCTCCACCCGCAGCCCGAGGCCGCCCCGGTGGGCCTGCACGTCGAATGTCCGGTCCGGTCGCGGCTTCGCCTGCGCGGGCACCGCGAGCCCGGTCGTCACCGTCGCGGCCACCAGGGCCGCGACGGCGGTACGGCGTACTGTGCGCACGCTGTCATCCCCTCCTGCCGGCGGGCATCTCCCACCGGTCGCCGGACAGCATGGACATCCCGGGCGGCGGGCAGGCGGCCAGCGGGCGGCACGCCGGTGAACCGCCGGGGACGACCTCCCGGTCACACCGGGTTTGGTCGGCCGGTGGCCGGGCACGCAGTCGGTTCCACAGCTTCTGCGAGGTGATGGACGTGCGTGAGGACGACATGCGGCAGAACGCCGCCCGCGAGGCCGAGGATCGGATCGCCGGCGGCGTGTACGGCAAGGGCGCCCTCGACGAGGTGACGGTGCCCCGCACCGATGTGGAGAGCCAGATCCAGCGCGATGACCCGCTCGATCCGGCGAACGAACGGATCGATCCACAGGTCCTGCGCGACGGTGGCCCCGTCGGCGGGCAGGGCGCGGTGACCACGACCGGTGGCACCGCCGGGCCGGCGAGCGTACGCCGGGTGGCCCGGCAACCGGAGCGGCATCCGGGCAAGGTCGCCCCGACCACGACCGGTGACGCCACCACCGGCGGCCTGAGCACCCCGATGGGTGGTGGCACCAGCGACCAGTCCACCTCCGCGACCGGCCCGGCGAAGTCCATCCGGGACAGGTCCAACGACTGACCCACCCGCCGCCCCCGCCGAGCGACAACTCGGTGGGGGCGGCGAGACTCGTGGTCAGCTCGCGGGACGCAGCACGCCCAGGCGTTGGGTGGCGCGGGTGAGGGCGACGTAGAGGTCGCTGCGGCCGCGCGGCGACTCGGCCACCATCCGGTCCGGGTCGACCACCAGCACCGCGTCGAACTCCAACCCCTTGGCCTGCGCGACGGTCAGCACCACCACCCGGCTCTCCAGCTCCGGGTGCTCGCCGACGGCGGCCTCCGGCAGGGCCGCGGTCACCGCCGCGCCCAACTCACCCACCCGGCCGGCGGGCACGAGCACCCCGAGCCGGCCCTCGGTCAGCCCGGCCGCCTCCCGGGTGGCCTCGGCCACCAACTCCGCCGCCAACTGCCCGTCGGGCACCGTCCGGTCCCACGGGGGTACGCCGCTCTCCCGCACCGAGCGCGGCGGCCGCAACGCCGGGTCGATCTCGGCCAGCACGTCGGCGGCGACCGCCATGATCTCGGCGGGGGTGCGGTAGCTGACCGTCAGCTCGGTGAGTCGCCACCGCTGCGCCACGTACGGAGCGAGGGCGTCCGCCCAGGAGGGCGTGCCGCTGAGCGCGCCGGTCTGCGCGACATCCCCGACGATCGTCATCGACCGGCTCGGGCAGCGGCGCATCAGCAGGCGCCAGGCCATCGGCGAGAGCTCCTGCGCCTCGTCCACGATGACGTGGCCGAACGCCCAGGTGCGGTCGGCGGCGGCCCGCTGCGCGGTGGTCAGCCGGTCGGCCTCCTCCTGCCGTTCCAGCAGCCGGTCCGCGTCGATCAGGTCGGTGACGCCGAGGATCTCGCCGCCTTCGGCCTCGTCCTCGACGTCGATCGAGCGCGAGCCCCGGGCGATTTCGAGCACGCCCTCGGCATACTCCCGTTCCATCATGCGAATGCGGTCCCGCCGGGCGGCGGCGGCCCGTTCGTCCTCGCCGAGCAGTTCGGCGGCCTCGTCCAGCAGCGGCACGTCGGCCGGCGTCCAACCGCCCCGCTCGCGTCGCAGCAGCGCCCGCTCGTCGTCGGTGAGCATCGGCGCGGCGGCGGCGATCCGGTCCGGGTCGGCGTACAGGTCGGCGAGCAGCCGCTGCGGGGTGAGTACCGGCCACAACCGGTCGAGGGCGGCCCGGATCTCCGGTTCCTCGCGCAGCTCCCGCCGGATCTCGGCCCGGTCCGCCTCATCGAGGAGGTTGTCCCCGCCCAGCGGGTCGGCGCCGATCCGTTCGGCCACCTGCTCGGCGAGCGCGTGCACGATCTCCACGTCGAACAGCGCACGGGCCAGGTTGTGTGGCCGCTCGGTGCGGCGGACCCGATCCCGGGCGGCGCGCACGATCTCCGGATCGAGGGTCAGCGTCTCCCGTTCGACCTCGATCTCCAGCTGCTCGTCCGGCACCCACTGCCGGTCCCGTACGGCCAGCGCCAACACCTCGGCCAGCACCGCCCGCCCCTTGAGCGCCGCCGTCTCGGCAGGCTCGGTCCGCTGGGCGCTCACTCCGGGGAAGAGATCACCCTGGGTACGCAGCAGCACGCCGGTCTCGGCCAGCGTCGGCAGCACCTGGGAGATGTAGCGCAGGAACGTCGCGTTCGGGCCCACCAGCAGCACACCCCGGCTGGAGAGCTCCCGGCGGTGTGTGTAGAGCAGGTACGCCGCCCGGTGCAGCGCGACCGCGGTCTTGCCGGTGCCGGGGCCGCCCTGGACCACCATGACGCCCGGGAGTTCCGCGCGGATGATCTCGTCCTGCTCGGCCTGGATGGTCTCGACGATGTCCCGCATCCGGCCGGTACGACCCGCGTTGAGAGCGGCGAGCAGCGACGCCTCACCGGTCAGCTCCTCGTGGCCGCCGGGGGAGGCGGTGTCGATGTCGAGCACCTCGTCGTTGAGCCCGGTCACCTTGCGCTGTCGGGTGCGCAGGTGCCGGCGGCGGCGGACGCCCTGCGGGTTCGCGGCGGTGGCGAGGTAGAACGGGCGGGCGGCGGGGGCCCGCCAGTCCATCAGCAACGGGTCGTAGTCACCACTGGTGTCGAAGATGCCGATCCGGCCGATGTAGCGGCGGGAGTCGTCATCGCCGTCGAGGCGGCCGAAGCAGAGCCCGTTCTCCACGGCGGAGAACTGTTCGACCTGATCGGCGTACATCGCTACCGAGCTGTCCCGCTGCGAGCGATCTTGGAGGGTGCCGCCGGTGTTGCGCAGTTCGGCGGCGAGCCGATCGGCAGCCTGCTCACGCAGCCCGTCCAGCCGGTTGTAGAGCATCGAGACGTACTCCTGCTCGCGACCGATCTCGTCGTCGAGCGGCAATTCGCCGGAACCGCCGGAGTGCCTTGACAAGCCGTCTCCCTAAAGATTAGAATCCTTTGCAGGAACGGCTTTTAGCCGTTCTTTTTTGTGCCCTTCGAACTGTTGAAGATAGCGCCTTCCGCCGGTTCTCACCAAGCCGGCCGGGTCGGCGCGCCGGTGATCGCGAGGTGACGGCGGATGATCCTGCGGACCGGCCAACGGGTGGTCTTCATCGGCGACAGCATCACCGATTGTGGTCGACGCGACGTCGCCGCGCCCTACGGCAACGGGTACGTCAACCTCGTGCGCGCCCTGGTTGGCGCGCGGCACCCGGAGCTGGAGCTGGAGTGGATCAACCGGGGTGTGAGCGGCGACACCGTGCGCGACCTGGCCGTGCGTTGGGACGACGACGCCATCGCCGAGCGCCCCGACTGGCTCGCGGTGCTGATCGGGATCAACGACATCTGGCGGCGCTACAGCGACCGGCCGGATGAGGCGGTCGGCATCGACGAGTACGAGCGCACCCTGCGCGACCTGCTGCGTCGGGCGGTTGCCGCCACCGGCTGCCGACTGATCCTCGGTGACCCGTTCTTCATCGAGGCGGACCGTGGCGACCCGCAACGCGCCGACACCGACCGGTACGCCGCGGTCGTGGCGGGACTGGCCGCCGAGTTCGACGCGGTGCACGTGCCCAACCAGGCCGCGTTCGACCGGGTGCTGGCGGTGAGCCCGGCGAAGCGCTGGGCCGACGACCGTGTCCACCCGCACCTGCCCGGCCACGCGGTCCTCGCCGAGGCGTACCTGAGCGCCCTCGGCGCCCGCTGACCCGAGCCTCGCGCACCGCGAAGCGCCGGGCCGACCAGCACAGGTCGACCCGGCGCCAACATCGTGGAGATCAGCCGCGCGCGGCCTGGTAGAGCCGCTCCGGTGTCACCGCTCCGGCGAGCACCCGACCGTCATCGGTGAGCAGCACACTGAACAGCTTGGCGGTGAGCAGCCGACCGCTGCCCCAGTCGCCACTGACCGCGGGCAGGCCGCCGAGCAGCTTCGACAGGTCCATCTCCGGTGCGGCACCGGCCGGGGGAGCGGCCGGCTTCGGGGTGGCGGGCTTGCCGCCGACCGCCCCGTCCAGGCGGGCGACCAGCACGGTGGTCCAGCCCTCGCCCACCGCGCGGACCTGCGGGTCAGCCTCCGGGCCGACGTCGTGACCGGGCTTGCCCGCCGGTCGTTCGGACTTCTCCTCGGTGACCGTCACGCCGGGCGGCGGGTTGAACGTGAACTGGTCGGGGTCGGGGCGACGGTAGTCGACCTCGGTGAAGGCCACCTCGAACGCCGGCTGGTCGCTGCCCTTCGCGAGCACCTCGAAGCGCAGCGGCACGTGCTGCTTGGCGTCGATGGCGATCCGCAGCTGGTGCACCAGGGAGCCCTGGTCGCGTGGCTGGAGCACCAGCTCGTACGCGTCCTGGCCGGCGACCGTGGCCGAGCGGCCGACACTGACCTCGGTGCTCGGGTCGATGGCGCCCAACGCCAGGTCGGCGGCCTGCTGCGGGGTGGCCGGCAGGCTCGCCGCCGCTTCCGGAGCGGGCTTCCAGGCCCCGGCGTCGCCGCCCAGCCTGCGGTGGGTGGCGGTGTTGGTGCGGCTCTGCCAGGTCCACAGGTCCTGGCCGTTGCGGATCACGTCCTGCTCGCCGAGGGTGTCCAGCAGCGCGGCCCGCTGCCGGTCCGGCCCGGAGTACCAGACCCGCAGGGTGTGTGTGCCGGTCAGCATGGTGGTCAGCTCGTTGCCGGGGAGCAGTCCGACAAGTGGTGGCAGGCCGAGATCGGCGCGTTGCACGACGGTCCCGGACAACCCCTCCAGCCGGGAGGTCTGCAGGTCGACGAGGAGTTGAGCGGCGGTACGGGGCGGCAGGCTCGGCTCGGCCTCGGCGGCGAACGTGCCGATCGCCGCGCCACCGCCGATGACGGCGACGGCCGCAGTGGCCGGGACCAGCCACCGCAGGACGGGACGGCTTCTCAGGACGGACATGGTGGCACCTCCTGCGGCCATCCTGCCCCTTCGGTGCTGTGAACGCGCTGAGGACACCAAACCGCGCCGATTGACCCGGGTGGCACCCTTGAGCTGTGCGAGTGCTGGTGGTGGAGGACGAGGCCCGGTTGGCGGCCGCCCTGCAACGCGGCCTGCAGGCCGAGGGGTTCGCGGTGGACGTGGCGGGAACCGGCCCGGCCGGCCTGGACGCGGCCCGGCACGGCGGGTACGACGCCATGATCCTCGACGTGATGCTGCCCGGCCTCTCCGGCTACGAGTTGGTCCGGCGGCTGCGCGCGGAGCAGCACTGGTTGCCGGTGCTGATGCTGTCCGCCAAGGACGGCGAGTACGACCAGGCCGACGGCCTCGATTGCGGGGCCGACGACTACCTGACCAAACCCTTCTCGTACGTGGTGTTGCTGGCCCGACTGCGGGCGCTGCTACGTCGCGGCGCGCCGGAGCGCCCCACCGTGCTGGCGGTCGGTGACCTGCGGCTGGATCCGGCCCGCCGACGGGTGACCCGGGCGGACGCCGAGGTGGCGCTGACCACCCGGGAGTTC
The DNA here is from genome assembly GCF_044459545.1 of Micromonospora sp. NPDC050276. NCBI lineage: Bacteria > Bacillati > Actinomycetota > Actinomycetes > Micromonosporales > Micromonosporaceae > Micromonospora > Micromonospora sp. NPDC050276. Next base: position 591,998 of record NZ_JBITJA010000003.1, read on the forward strand.
GCGCTGCTGGACTACCTGATGCGCCGGCCGGGCCAGGTGATCTCCAAGATCGAGTTGTTGGACCATGTCTGGGACGCCAGCCTGGACACCGCGCCGAACGTCGTCGAGGTGTACGTCGGCTACCTGCGCCGCAAGCTCGGCCGGGACCGGCTGGAGACGGTCCGGGGTGCCGGCTACCGGCTGGCCACGTGAGCACCGGCGGCCCGGCGCCCGCCAGTCGGGCCTGGCCCGGCCTGCCGGTCCTCGGGCTGCGCGGGCGGCTTCTGGCGATCGGTGTGGTCGGCCTCACCGTCGGGCTGGCCCTGGGCGGGGTGGTGCTGCTCGGCGCGCTCGGCTTCGTGCTTCAGCGCACGGTCGACACCGAGGCGTTCCGCACCGCCGACGCGGTCGCGCTGCTCGCCGCCGAGGATGCGCTGCCCGATCCGCTGCCGGTGGCCGGCGGACAGGTCCGTGTGCAGGTCGTCGACGGGCAGGGGCGGATCAGGGCCGCCTCGATCGACGCCGATCGTCTGGTGCCGATGGTCCGACCGGAGCGGCTGGATCGCACTGGCCGGCAGCGGCTGGAGGTGCCGGCCGAGCGGGTCGGGCTCGCCGGACCGGTCCGGGTGGTAGCGGTACCCGCTGGCACCGCGGCCGACCCGCTCACCGTGCTGGTCGCCCGTTCGATGGCCGACGTGCGGCACAGCACCCACGTGGTTCGGACCATCCTGCTGGTGGCGTTTCCGCTGCTGGTGGCCGTGCTGGCCGCGGTGGCGTGGCGGGTGGTGGGCGCGACGCTGCGGCCGGTCGAGGCGTTGCGTCGAGGCGCCGAGGAGATCACCGGTAGGGCCGGCACCGGCCGACTGCCGGTGCCGGCGTCGGCTGACGAGATCCACCGCCTGGCGGTCACGCTCAACGGCATGTTGGACCGGCTGGAGTCCGCCCGGGTCCGGCAGCGGGCGTTCGTCTCCGACGCCGCGCACGAGCTGCGCAGCCCGTTGACCAACATCCGAACGGAGCTGGAGGTGGCCGAGCGCCTCGCCGACCAGACGGACTGGACGGCGGTGACCGCGAACCTGCTCGCCGACACCGACCGGCTGAGCCGCCTGGTCGACGATCTCCTGCTGCTGGCCCGGCTGGACGAGGCGCCACCGGCCCGGGGGACCGGCCCGGTGGAGCTGGGCGCGTTGCTGACCGAGGTCGCCGCCCGCTATCCGGCACCGCCGGTGCGGGTGGCGTTGCCGGCGGGCCCGCTCTGGACGATCGGCAGTGTCGAGGAGCTGCGTCGCGTGCTCGCCAACCTGGTCGACAACGCGGTACGGCACGCGGACGGCAGCGTCGTGCTCGCGGCCGAGGCGACGTCGACGGCGGGGCCGGCGCTCGGGGCGTACCACCTGGTGACGGTGACCGACGACGGCCCGGGGATCCCGGTGGCGGACCGGGAGCGGGTCTTCGACCGGTTCACCCGGCTGGATGACGGGCGGGCCCGCGACCACGGTGGCGCCGGCCTGGGGCTGGCCATCGTTCGGGAGTTGGTCCGACGTGCGGGCGGCAGCATCACCCTGACCGACGCGCCGCAGCGGCGAGGGCTGCGGGTGTGCCTGCTGCTGCCGGCGTTGCCGGCCTCGGCAGGCAATGCGTCAGCAGCTGACGGTCATTGACGGCGACGTGCCCCAACCAACCCCACAGTCCCCCTTTGCTCTGCACCCGCGGGTGCGACAGCTACGTGATGTGATGCCCGCCCAGCACCGGTCAAAGTGGCTGTCGCGATGTTTCAGCTGATCACCGGCAGTGGTGCATCGAGGGCAGCAGAGCAAAGGGCGGGTGGGGGGCATTGGGGCTCGGCGTCGGGCGTGACGGGGTGCCACGGCGGGTTCCTCAACGGCTAAGCCACGGTGAGTGAGGCTGGCGGGCGCGCTTCGCCACCCGCCGGGCGCGGCGGTGCCGGTGGGGTGTGGCTCGCCGGGTGCGGCCGGCGGATCAGCGGCGGCGGGTGCAGACCTGCTTGGACTGGGCCACGGTGTCGGTGGACCAGGCGACGGCGACGGTGAAGCAGAAGTCGTTGGTGCGGTTGAGCGCGTAGATGACGTAGCTGGTGGTGCCGGCGGGAAGGGTCGCGAAGATGTTGTGGGCCTGGCCGGTGCGGCCGCCCGCGATGACCACGGGACCCTCGCTGCCGGCCGGGTAGGTCCAGTTCAGCGCGATGCTGTCCCGGTTGTCGCGCAGAGTCACCGCACTGGGTGGGGTGCCGGGCGGTGCCGCCGAGCCAGCCGGTGGGGGTGCCGCACCGTTCGGGGCGGGCGCGGTGCTGGTCGGCGCGCCGGCGGTGGGGGAGGCGCTGGCCGGCGGCGTGGTCGGCTCGTCGTCGCCGTCGACGCGGGCCACCCCGGCGATCACCGCCGCCGCGCCGAGCAGCACCACGACCACGCCGGCCACCACCACCGGTACCAGCCGGTTGCGCTGCGCCGGCGGCGCCCGGTGCACCGGCACCGGCAGCAGCCGCGACGGCGTGTACGGCTCGACCGGCGCGTACGGGTCGGGCCGCGCGTACGACTCGGACGGTGCGTACGACTCGGACGGCGGGTACGGGTCCGAGGGTGCGCCGGGGCGGTGCAGCCGGTACACGCCGGGCTGCTCCTGGTTGCCACCGGCCAGCCCGACCACCGACGGCGGTACCGGAGTGTCGGCGGGGTGGGGCGGGGGTTCGTCCGACGAATCGCCGGGCCATCTGCCGCCGGCCGATCCGACCGGTTCGTCGGAGGGCATCCGGGGATTCGGGACCGCCCCGGCGTGCTGGGGCGGGGGTGTCGGCGGGTGGTAGCCGGACTCGACCGGCCCATCGCCGTGCGGTGGGATGCGGGCGGCCGGCACAACCGGGGTGTCCCGGGCCGTGGGCGGGTTGTCGGCGCAGGCGTGGTCGGGGTTGGCCGCCGCCCGGGCCAGGGACGCCACCTGCGCGGCCAGCGGGTCGTCGGCGGGCAGGTGCTGCCGGCACAGCTCACGGGCGAGCGCCAGATTGTCGTGTGCCTCGGCGAACTGCCCGCAGTCGCGCTGCATCGCCCCGAGCCGCGCCACCATCTTGATGCCGCTGGGGTGCCCGTCGCCGTACACCTCGCGGTGCAGCTCCCAGGCGTCCTGGAGGCGGTCGCGGGCGACCGTGCACTGGCCGCGTGCGTACTCGACGGTGGCCAGGTCGGCGTGCGCGGCGAGCACCCGCAGTGACTCCGGACCGTCCTGCGCGGTCAGCTCGATGATGACTTCCTGGTAGAGCCGCGCGGAGCGGGAGTGGCTGCCGACCCGGTGCAGCACCGCGGCCAGGGTTGCCGCGGCGGCCACCGTACGCGGGTCGGCCCGGCCGTGCAGGCGGGTGGTGGCCGCGTACGCGAAGGCGGCCCAGCCCCGGGCCGAGTGTGGCTCACCGAGGGCGATCAGCACCCGCGCCTGGAGGCTGGCCGCCTCGGCCAGCTCGGGGGTGGCGTTGGCCGGGCGGGGGTCGGCGTCGGTGAGCGCGTCGGACAGCAGCTGCTGAGCACCGGCCAGATCGCCGGAGGACACGAGGTGGTGCGCCTGATCAGTCAGTTCACCGAAGCCGGAAGACACGCCCCATCGTGCTCATCCGGCGACGGTAAGTACAAGACCCGCGCCGGTGTCGATTGGTCAGGATCCGGTCAGGTGCTCGGCCAATGTCTCGCTGATCCGGCGCAGCTGGTCGACCTGCGCCGGGCTCAACGCGTCGAACAGGTGTCGGCGTACCCCCTCGACGTGGCCGGGTGCGGCGGCCGCGAGGGTGGCGAAACCCTCGTCGGTGAGCAGTGCGATCTGCCCGCGTCGGTCGGTGGGGCAGTCCTCGCGGCGCACCCAGCCGGCGGCCTCCAGTCGGGCCACGGCGTGCGAGAGCCGGCTGCGCGACGACCCCGAGGCCTGGGCCAGTTGGCTCATGCGCAGTTGGCGACCGGGGGCCTCGGAGAGTTGGACCAGGATCTCGTAGTACGCGTGCGGCATGCCGGCGTCGCGTTGCAGCTCGCGGTCGAGCGTGTTCATCAGCACCCGGGAGGCGGTGAGGTACGCCCGCCACGTGCGTTGTTCGTCGGGGTTCAGCCAGCGGGTCATGACTGCCATCATACCGCAGGTAGTTGAACGCTCAACCAAAACGCGCTACGCTCTGGTCATGGGTATCCACCGGCTCAACCACGCGGTCCTCTACGTCAGTGACCTCGCCCGCAGTGTCGCGTTCTACCGCGACGTGCTGGGCTTCCGCCCGGTGGCGATGACCCCGGACGGTTTCCGGGGCGCCGCCTTCCTCCAAGCCCCCGACTCCACCAACGACCACGACCTCGGCCTGTTCGAGATCGGCGCGGGCGCCGGGCGGTCGACCGCCGGTCGGTCCACCGTCGGCCTCTACCACCTCGCCTGGGAGGTGGACACTCTCGACGAGCTGGCCGCCACCGCCGAGCGCCTGGTCGCCGCCAACGCACTGGTCGGCACCTCCGACCACGGCACCACCAAGAGCCTCTACGGCAAGGACCCGGACGGTCTGGAGTTCGAGGTGGTCTGGCTGATCCCGGCCGACCTGCTCGACGACGCCGCGCTGGCCGCCCGCAAGCAGATCGGTCGGCTCGACCTGGACGCCGAGCGGCGGCGTTACGGCGGGCAGACCCGGGGCGGGGTGGGGATCTCCGTCCCGGCCTGACCGTCCGTACGGTAGAACGGACCGATGCCGACCGACCGGACCACTGATTTCCTCCGCGAGCTGCTGGTCCGCCAGTTGACGACCTGGCTGCCCGCGGCCCTGCACCGCTCCCGGCGAGCCACCATCGCCCTCGCGGGCGTCGACGCCGGCACCGCGGAGGCCGCTCTGCGCCTGGTCGCTGCGCACGGCGACCAGGTGCGCGGCCGGCAGGTGACGGTGCTGGTGCTGGCCGACGCCGCCGCCGACCTGCCGGCCCGACTCGGCCCCATCGAGGCGGAGTTACCCGCCGAGGTCACCGTGCACCTGCTGCCCGGCGATCCGTACCGGCTACCGGTCGCGGTGAAGGCCGCCGGGGCGGCCGGCGCGCCGCTGTTCTCCTTCGTGGACCTGCCCGGCGCGGTGACGCCGAAGCTGCTCACCGCCGCGACCAACGGCCGGACCGGGGAGCTGCTGCTGCGCACCGGCGACAGCGCCCGAGACGCGCTCGTCACCGCCGGCTTTCCGCTGGTCGCCGAGGTGACACCGGTGCTGCCGGACGGCGAGGCGGCCGGTGTGATCGCGTTCGGCAGCCGCTCCGACCGGAGTCTGGAGGCGGTCCGCGACGCGCTCTGGGCCGTCGGCGCGGATCTCGACCTGCGCTACCGCGACCCGCTCGACCCGACCGGCACGACCGTCGACGTGGTCGACGATCCCGACCTCGAACCGCTGGCCCACGAGCTGCTGGCCGAGTTGCGCGCGAGCGGGCCACGGCCCGTCACCGAGCTGCGCCGACACACCCTGACCGCGACCGTCTACCGGGCCGCCGACGCCAACCGCGCGCTCACCGACCTGCTCGACGCCGGTGACCTGCGACGCGACCGCGAGTCCGGCCGACTCGCCGGCGACGAGATCATCACCCCAACCCGCTGACCCCCACCCCACCCCACCCCACCCCACCCCACCCCACCCCGCCCCGCCCCACCCCACCCCGCCCCACCCCACCCCGCCCCCCGCCTGACCCCGCCGCGATCTTGCACTTTCTGCGGCGGCGTAAGGGGTATTTCGCGCAAAACGACGACCGAAAGTGCAAGATCGACGAGCTGGGGCGGGGCGGGGCTGGGGCGGGGCTGGGGCTGGGGCGGGGTCGGGGCTGGGGTGGGGTGTGGACGCCGAGCGGGGTGCCGGTGAATCACCGGCACCCCGCTCGACTCCCGGGATGCTTACGACCGGGACTTGTCCTGCTTCCAGGACAGCGGACCTGGCAGGTCGACCCGGTGCGCGCGGGCCCTGGAGTTCCAGGACCAGCGCCCGATCTTGATGCTCCACGAGGAGAAGCCGTTCTCGGTGAAGTTCAGGATGATCGGACCGTACTTCTTGCGCTTGCGAAACATGAGGCCCATCGGAGGACTCCCCTCGTCACCGTTCCCTGCCGTGTCGAGATCGAACATTCCCGAACCGGCAACTTTTGAAACCGTCTCGCTGTCCGCCCTGGACGGTGCTCATCGCGTGCCGAAACCTCTACTCAACAGATAGGTGTTGCGGCACGGTAAGTGCTGCTCGGAGCGCTTCGTAACATCGTCAACGATAGAAGTCTCATCTTCTGGAAGACCGTTGACCGCTCGTTCCCCTCCCCGGCAGCATGGGGTCATGTCGCAGCGGGATGAGCCGGGCTGGCCGCCGGCCCGATGGCCGGGTTCGACGCCGCCGGGGTGACCGCCGAGCTCTTTCCCGACGGCAGGCACCAGGCGCTGCTGCTGCTCAACGTGGGCCGCCCCGGCGCGGCCGCCTGGTCGGAGCGGCTGCCCCGGCTCAGCACCGAGGAGGTGGTGTGGACGGTGTGAGCCGGCACCGGCTCAGCGGGGCTCCCACGCGTCGGGCAGCGCGGTGAGCTTGCGGACGTGCGCGGGCAGTCGACCGCTGACGATCTCGGCGAGGCTCACCTCGTCGACGACCCGCCGCACGGCGGCGCGGACCGCCACCCACAGGCCGGGCAGGTTCTCCGCCGAGCCCTCGTACCGGGTCTCCTCGGGACGCAGCCCGCGTACCCCGGCCAGTGGGCCCTCGACGGCCCGCAGCACCGCGCCGACCGTCACCTCGCGCGGCGGGCGCGCGAGGGTGTAGCCACCCTCGGCGCCGCGTTGGGCGCGGACGATGCCGGCCCGCCGCAGATCCGCCAGGACCGCCTCCAGGAACTTGCGGGGCATGTCCTGCTCCGCGGCGATGGCCTGGGTGGACAGCAGCGAGGGGTACGCGGTGGCGAGGCTCAACGCCGCCCGTACCGCGTAGTCGCCGCGCGCGGAGATCTGCACCCTGCCATCATGCCCGGCCGGTGCCGCCCGGCGGCCCGGCGGGCGGCCCGGGTCTCGTGGCGTGCCCGCCGTTGGTCGATTCGCCCGGGGTGCCGGCGTGGAATCTGCCGCCGTTGGCGCCCGTCGACTCGGCCGGCGGTCGGGGTCGGACCACCCGGCCGGCCGCCGGCTGGTCCCGGGCGGCCCGGAACGCGCCGGGGCTGACCCCGACCTCGCGGGTGAAGAAGCGGCCGAAGTTCGTGGGTTCGGAGAAGCCGAGCCGCCGGCCGATCTGGGCGATCGGCTGATCCGTCGCGGCGAGTAACCGCCCGGCCTGCAACGCGACCCGCTCGTCGATGACCTGTTTGGCGCTGCGACCGGTGATGGCCAGGCAGGCCCGGGTCAGCGTCCGCACCGAGCAGCCGAGCCCGGCCGCATAATCCTCCACCCGACGGGTGTGCGGGTAGCCATGCTCCACCTCCCGGCGGAACCTGAGGAACGTCTCGTCCTCGGGTCGGGCCGGCGCCCGGTCGGCGTGGGCCAGGGCGAGCCGCAGCAGCAGCACGGCCAGTTGGTGCCGGAGCAGCGCGCGGGCGGCGGGACCGTCGGGGTGCCGCCGACAGTCCACCGCCAACTGGCTCACCTCACTGATCACCGCGTCCTCGTCCTCCCCGGCCAACTGCCGCCAGGTCACGGTCGTGGTCAGGTCGAGGTCGAGGTCGCGCAGCGCGTCGGGGTCCCAGGCGACCACGGTGGCGTCGAACTGGGGGCCGACGCAGCGCAGCACCTGGCCGGGGCGGACCCGCAGCAGTGTGCCGGGCCGGCACGGCAGCAGATGAAAGTCGAGCTCCGCGTCGCCGTGCCCACGGGTGGTGAGAATCAGCAGCTCCCGCTCGACGATCACCGGCCGACGCCAGCCCGGGTCGCCGGCAAGGTCGGCCAACGCGAACGTGGCTATCTCGTCGGTTACGCCAGACGCCGTTCCGATCGATGGCGCGGGGGAGGGATCGGTGGAGACCATCGCCTGCGACGGTAGCCCGAACCGCAGGTCACCGCATCCCGATCGACGTTCGTAGCGGAATCCGCGATGCGCCACGGGCTTGTCGCGATCCCGGCGGCCGGGCTACGTTACCCGGCGGTAGCGCCGTCGGTCCGCGGTCCGCCCGGCATCCGCCGGCCACCCGCCCGGCCGGTGGCCCCCGCCGACTCGCGATGGGATGAGCATGACGCAGCTGTTCTCGGTCGAAGGTAAGACGGTCCTGGTCACCGGCGGCTCGCGGGGGATCGGGCTGATGATCGCCCAGGGCTTCGTCCGGGCCGGCGCACACGTGATCATCTCGTCCCGCAAGGCGGACGTCTGCACGGCGGTCGCCACGACCCTCTCCGCCGAGGGCCGCTGCGAGGCCATCCCCGCCGACGTCAGCGACGACGCCGGGGCCGAGACCCTGGCCGCCGCCGTGCGCGAGCGCTTCGGCCGTCTCGACGTACTGGTCAACAACGCCGGCGCGACCTGGGGCGCACCGCTGGAGGACTACCCCGAAGCCGCGTTCGACAAGCTCTGGGCGGTCAACGTCAAGGCCGTCTTCCGGCTCACCACCGCGCTGCTGCCGGCGCTGCGCGCCGCCGCCAGCGCCGACGACCCGGCCCGCGTGATCAACATCGGGTCGATCGACGGCATCCGGGTGCCGTTCATGGAGGTGTACGCCTACTCGGCCACCAAGGCGGCCGTGCACATGCTCACCCGCAGCCTCGCCCACCAATTGGCCGGCGAGCAGATCACCGTCAACGCGATCGCGCCCGGCCCGTTCGAGAGCAAGATGATGGCGTTCGCACTCGACGACCCCGAGAGCCGGGCCGCCATCGAGCAGCAGGTGCCGCTGGGCCGTATCGGCCGCCCCGAGGACATGGCGGGCACGGCCATCTACCTCTCGTCGCGGGCCGGCGCGTACCTCACCGGCGCGGTCATCCCCGTCGACGGCGGCATCACCACGCACGGGTGAGCACCGGCCGACCCGGGGCGGACTGTCCGCGTACCCCTAGGTGTGCCGGGGCCGCGCGGACTCGGCAGATCCGCGCGGCCCCGGTGTGGCCGGTGTTGCCCGTTCGGGCGGTCAGCGACCGGCCAGCAGCCGGTTCACCGCCGTGTCGACGTCCAGGTGCTCGGCCTCACGGCCGCGCGGGACGACGACGTAGGTCCGTCGAAGGAAACGCACCAGGACGCTGCGCGGCACCTCGAAGAGGGCGTTGCCGTCCGGTGACGAGAGGGCCAGCGCGACGAAGTCGCCGCGCGGTGTGGCCCAGGGCCAGACCCGCACATCCCCGATGCCGGCCGGTTCGTCCAGGCCGGTGACCAGAAGTTCGCGAGCGAACGACCAACTCACCGCCTCGCCCCCGGCCGATTCGGCATGGAACAGGACATGGACCGCATACGGGTCAGCAGGGTCGTAACGCAGACTGGCACGCACCGGCAAGGCGGTGGCGTCAGGTGCGACGAGCCTTAGCGACGTCTCGACCTCTACGGTCGTCGGTCGGATGACACTCATGGACGTTCTCCCCCCGGCACCGCTGCGGAACGCGCGTGTCCCGCTTTTCCCATACTCAGGTGCTACTCCTGGCTACGCTCCGCCATACGCTGACTTCACCCAGTGGTGGGAAGGGGGACGGAAAGGCCGCGTGAATGTGAGGATTCATGTAGGATTTCCGGTTCTGCCCAGTGCGTGATCCCGCCCGGTATCGGGTGGCTCAGTCGTCGACTTACTCCGGTAACGTCCAGTCGGCCGTTGCAGTGACGGGCCCGAGCGACACTGGGGGGTGAAATGGTGACGAAGCAATCCTCAGTGGATCCGGCGGCGCCGCCCGGCCCGCCGAACGTCGCGGTCCGAGCAGCCGAAAAGCGGGGGTACGGAGTGCCGATGGAGCAGCCCAAACGGGCCGGTCGGCCGGCGTCCGACGCCGGTCGTTCCGGTGGCGATGGTGGCGGCGCCGCCGTTGGTCGTGGTGGCGGCACCGGTGTTGGTCGCGGCAGCGACGCCGGCGCTCGTGGTGGCGGCGGAATCGCCGTGCAGGACCCGCCGCGCCGCCCCCGCTGGCGCGAGCGGATCTCGATGACCCTCGACCTCATCCGCGCCAACCCCACCGGCCGGATCGCCCTCAAGATCTTCATCGCGATCGCCGGGGCGCTGGTGGTGACCATCGGCATCGCCCTCATCCCGCTCCCCGGGCCGGGCTGGCTGCTGGTGATCGCCGGGCTGGGCATCTGGGCCGTCGAATACCACTGGGCCCGCCGACTGCTCGGCTTCACCCGCCGGCACGTCCACGGCTGGACGCAGTGGGTGACGAAGCAGTCGCTGGCAGTGCGAATCGTGCTCGGCTCGGTCGGCCTGGTCTTCGTGGCCACCGTCGTCTGGCTATCCCTCAAGTACAGCCTCGGCATCGACGTGGTGGCCAAGGCGATGCAGTACCTCGCGACGCACTGACCCCGGATTTCCGGTCCGGTTCCACGATCGGGTAGAGTCAGCGGCGCTGAGGGCGATTAGCTCAGTGGGAGAGCGCTTCGTTCACACCGAAGAGGTCGCTGGTTCGATACCAGCATCGCCCACTCTCAGTTTTTGCAGGTCAGAAGCCCGTTACCGGAGTCATCGGTAACGGGCTTTGCCGTATGTGCCGCTTACATTGGGAGCAGATTGGGAGCAGCGCGGCTGGTTCTGGGTTCGGACCGCCATGGGCCGCCCGGCTGTGTGACCTGATTTGCGGTCCCGAGCGGGCCTGCTGGCTAGTTGAGGAGTTGGGGCGACCGCTGCCGGTGCCGCGTGGCGAGAGGGTGCTGACGGTTATGGTTCATGGGTTGACTGGCGGCCGTGGGCCCGATGGTCCGCCCATTCGCCGGTCCACATTGCGAGGTCGCGTACCCAGCGCTCGGTGCTCTGCCGGGACCTGGCGGCCCACTTCGTTGCGTTCCGCGACGCGAAGTGGTCCAGGACCTGACGGTCAGTCGCAGTCCATGCGGGAAGCTGCGCTAACCACTCTTCCGCCTGTTCGGCGCTGTGTCCGCTGCCGATCAGCCACTGGACGAGCAACGCGAGTTCGACCCATGCGGCGGCCTTGGTTGCCCACGCCCAGTCCACGATGCGTAGGCCGACTGGCGTCACGATCAGGTTCGCCGGGTTGAGGTCCGAATGGATGAGTGTCCCGCCGTCCATCGCCGGGTGCGCGAATCCGAGCCGGGTTGCCGGAGTGAACCACGTCTCGTCGGGCGCCGGCGTCTCCTGAAGTGCGTTCAGTGCGGCTCGGAGCAAATTGAGATCCGTGCTGCCGGGAGACAGGTCGGGGTGAGGACCGGCAAGATGCTCGGTCCCCGCCACCAGCCAGCCATCGGATTCGAACTGCCACAGGACTGCGGGCGGGTACCGGTCGATGGCCCGGGTTGTCGCCAGTTCGTAGCGCAGCGACCGAACGCTCAACTCGCCGGAGGCCGCCTTGACGAAGACCTGTCCGGCGGGCCCGGTGACGGTCGAGGCGATCTCGGCGTGGTTGCCATTGGAAACCGGGGTGACGTCGAAGGTTCCGCCGACCCGTTCGGCGATCCCTGCCGTGACGGTCTCCGGCAGAGCCGTCCAGTCGCTGCGCATCGGTTCTCTTCTCTGCTACTTGCCGGGCTGAGGCGGATTCGGCGGACAGCAGGACTCGGCCTCGCCACCCCAGAATTCCATGTCGACCCGGTAGCCGGTCTGGTGCAGCGCCGCGAGTGTGTAGGTGATGGCGGTGCCGTCCTGCATGGCCTCGGTCAGGATCGGCCGATGGTGCACGTAGAGTGGCCCGCGATCTCCTTGCAGGCGGCGGTGTAGGGCTCGCTGATCTGCAGGGCGGCGTGCCAGACAGCGTCGACCGGCCGGGTCGGGACGACCCGGTAGGACTCGCCGGTCGGCAGGAGCATCCCGAAGTCGCTCCTGCCCATGCGATCGGCATACGCTTTCAGAAAGACGAGGAAAGCCCGACCGCGCGCTCGGGGTAGGCCTGGCTTACCTCCTGTCTGGCGGCGAAGTAACGGGTGATTTTGTCGAAGACCTCGGCCGAGACGAGAGTGCAGGGATCTGCGGCGATCGTGGCCGGCCTGTCCGCGGTGATACTCAAAACCCCTCCTTCATCCTGCGCGGATCAGCGAAAGGTGCCATCGCGTCACCTTCGGAGCTGAATTGCGTCGGTCTATTCGCTGTCGTGGAACGATCATGATTCGCTGTGGACGCGGCGGGTCGTGCGGAGGTCCCCTCACCCGCGTCCAGTAGCGACAAAGCATGGTCACCGGTCCTCGAGGATTGATCTTCGGAACGGTCCCCAGGCGACGAGGCGCTCGAACATGTCGCGCGGGCTTGGCCCGTCATGCGGGTTCAGCTGAAAGAGGTCGCGCATCGCTTCGTACATCAAGCCGCTGAGGTAGATCGACAGGGCGGGGAGGGCAGCCTCGTACTCGGCCTTCGTCTCGACCATCCAGACAAAGCTCGGCCTCCGCAACCGCACCGAGATCGCCGTATGGGCCTGGGAGAACCGGATCGTCGAAACTGCTTGAACGGCAACCAAAGCAGCGCATAGAGCCTCTATCGAAACATGCGGAAGGGACCTGCGGAAAGCTGAGACGCCTGGTCAGCCGCAAGATCCCGACCGAGGGCGAGCCCGGAATATTCGCTCTCGCCCCGAAAAGGACCTAACTCCCGAACCGTCCTCTGAGGGTGCCGGCCCCGTCGCCTCGCCCATTTCAGCCAACTCGTCACTGTGGCAAGGTCTGCACTGGTACTGGGGCGCTCCCCACCGGCAAGGCGACATCGTCAGCTACTGGTGCGGCAGGTGATCCCGCCCCCACCCGCTAGTCGCGACAGGAGCAGGATCGATGACCCGCTACATGATGGCTGCCTCCGACGCTGGTGGGGAACGGCTCGGCGAACGTGTCGCCTCCACAGCGCCCACCCTCGGAGAAGCCGCCGAATTCGGCGACAGCTATCGGACAAACTACGTGTCGGTCTGCGATGACAGCGCCCACATCACCCTCTACGGGCGGGACGTCAGCGGCTCCTGGTCGGTGATCGCGGCCGGTGTCGACATCGAGACCGCCGAGGAGGTGCGCCTCTGGTTCGACCTCACACAGCATTACCGCGGCCCTTCGTCGGCCAGCACCGGTGGCCGGGCCGACCACCCTCTCGACCACGCCTCGACGACGGAAAGCGAGCGGATGGCCGCGGCACGGGCCGTCTCGCTTGTCGGGGAGCGGATCCGGGCACGCCGCCTCGACTACCCCACGCAGGGGCTTGTCGTGGATCGCTTCGAAGCGGGCTGGAGCGTGTACGCGCCGGTGGACGTCGACGAAAGCGATCCGATGGCCTTTCTGGACATGCCGGTGGGCAGGTCGGTTTTCCTGGTGAGTGATGCGGGACGAGTGAAGGAGATGTCGAGTTCGATCCCTACGCGGCAGGCGGAGGAGATGTTCACCGCCGAGGAGGCGTACGTGCGCCGCCGGCCGGCCAGGGAAGGATTCATGGCCGACCTCAGGGACGAGGTCATTCGGCTTGACTCCGCATCGGAAGGCTCCGCAGGCATCGCCTCGTTCACCATCGACACCCCCACCGAGGTGATCGCGGCCAGGGCGTCTGCGCTGCTCGGCCCGATCGCACAGCAGTTGGCCCTGCTCGGTCCGCCGGGGTGGGACCGCTTCACGGCGGTCTTCTCCTTCACGGTGTCCGGCGAGGTCGCCCAGCTGCGGTTCTGGTCCGAGAGTCGGAGCACCGAGGCTCGGGTACCCGAGCAGATAGCCGTGCTGGTCCGCCGGCAGCGGCATCTAGCCGCACGGATGCCGGCCGGGCCGTGGTGGCGCCTGCTGCTCACCGTCAGCGTCAGCGCTGGAACAGGCGCCCAGATGACCACGGACTACGACTACGGCGATCGGCCCTTCCCGGACGACCATCTGCTGGCCCCCGAGCACTACCGGGAGGACCTGGCCGCCTACCCACGCGCCCACACGCCGGCGTGGCTCTTCGAACACACGGCCAGTGCCGCTGAGTTCGGTCCTGCACCCCGCACGGCACCGCGAGAGACTGGTGCGACGACGCGAAGGCCCGACGTCCGGCAGGACCAGCCCCAGCCGCCACCGACGCGACAAGCGCCGGCTCCACGACCCGACGTGGTAGCCCCCAGCCCCCGGAACGCGTCCTCCACATCAGCACCCCCACAAGACCCGATGCCGTCCGCGGGGCCGCCGCAGCCCGGCGGGGTTCCGGTCCTCGACACCACCCTCGGCTGGACACGTCTTCACGCCGACCCGCAGGTGATCACCTACGGCAGGAAAACGATCGCACTCGACCAGGTGGAGTGGGTCAGCTATTCGTCGATCCAGGTCGCCGAAAGGCGCTTCATGTTCCCCACCTTCTACGACAACAGGTGGGACTTCCAGGTGGGGCGTTACCCGTATTACGGCGGGCCGAAGGTCGTCGTGAGCCTCTCGAAAGGAGGCCGCCGAGCCGAACAGCCGCAGGAGTGGACGTTCCTGGTAAACCTGGCCAGGCAGTACCTGGAGCCCCGGTTGCTCAACGGGCTGGTCAGCCAGGTTCGCCGTGGTGAGACCGTCACGGTCGGCGGTAGCGTGAAGGTGAGCCGGGACGGCATCGCGTGTGCGAAGCCACGCTTCTCTTTGCCCTGGGCATCGATCAGCCCGGCATCCCTGCGCAACGGCATGATCTGGATCCATCAGGCAGGCGTCGAGAAGCCCGTGTTGACCGTGCCTCTGAGCCACCCCAACGCTGCGCTGATCCCGGACCTCTTCGCCGCACTCAGGTCGTGATCGCCGAACGCTACTCGTCCCACGCTCCTGGTGTCAGCATGAGCACGACCTACAAGTACGTGCCCGAGCTGAAGGGCGATCGAGTCCAGGGCCGCTGCTGAGGCCGCCCGGGAAGGGACAGGGCTTGACGTCGCGTCGGCGCACCTGCGCCGCGCTCGACCGCATAACGCGGATGAAGAACGGGCGGATGAAGAACGGGAGGAAGGCGTAGTTGTCCTCGATGGTCAGCCTCGTGCCAGCCGCCCACCCGGACGACGCGGAGTTGGTGCGGCTCGACCTCGCCGATCTCCACCGCGAACGTGGCCCGGTCACCGAAGCGTCGTGTCATCAGCCCACGGGCGCAGTCATAAGGAAGGCCGTGCCTGACGGGGTAGCTTGCCATCCCTCGGCCAATGCCTTGCGAGCAATCGCAGCGACCGCCGACGGGAGAACGGGCACGGCCGACCCGCCAATCCAGTTACTTGGATGGTCCTGAGGCATGCCGGCCAGCACACCCTGCCCTTGCAATCGACCTGTTCTACAGCGACAGCGAGCGGTCGCTCACACAGCCCTTGGACATAGGTTGGTTTGCCGCGCACTCGCCATCTGTAGGTGACCCCGTCAACCGTTATGAGCCGAGAGCCCTTCTTGACCAACGCCATGACGACCCTCCTCGACGTCAGATGACCGTGCCCGTAGCGTGCCCGATGCCAGCGGTCAGTATTGGGCAGTGCGGGACGCCCGATCAATCGCCGCCCTCTGAAAGCCGCAGGCCCTCTCGCGTCGCCGAGACAGCGCGCCCTCATCTGGCTCCCCTCTGTGTCAAGACACCGCTGGGAGGAGAGTTCTATCCTGGGTCTCGGCGGGTCCGGGAAGTGACTTCTCCGAAGAGCCGGCT